>JAFXHJ010000010.1 GCA_017536445.1 Clostridia bacterium | reverse complement strand
TTACTTGTTAACAACGTTATTTGGACGGACCGATATCATTCTTGTTCTTACCAGGTGAGTTTAATTTAGAATAGTATTTAGAAAAATAAAATACCAGATAAAAAGATCTGGTATTTTTTATACATTATATATTATTATTTTTTTCTTCTACTTCAACTACATTTTTAGAATATATTTTATATGCACAAGATAGAAGAACGGTTTTTAATAAGTATTGGTATTCGTTAGTAGATATTTTGTCTATATAATCTTTTTTGTTATATGCACAATCTAACGCTTCTTCAAATAATGTACAGAACTTGTTATATGAAACCTGTATATCGGACTTGAGAGCCATTTTAAGAAGCTTTTTAATATCTTGCATAGAGTAAACCTGCTTAAGTACACAAATGGCAAATAACTTAGCTACTTGCGATTTAGAGTATTGTTTTTTAATAGGCGCTTCTATAATTTCATGTTTAACATAGTTGTTTATCATAGTCTTAGTTAAAAGTTCATTTTCCTCTTTAGCATCCGAACTAATAAATATATATGGTTCAAGATGGTTGTTAATTAAAGTAACAACTTGTTCTAGAAATAGATCTATGTTAGGAAGTTCTTCCCATCTAGGAATATGAAATTTTGTTATATCTAGGTTATTTACATTTTTTACTTTTTCTTTTTCGTTATTCATGATATAATTACCTCGTAAAATATAATAACATTTTTAAATAATTAAGTCAAACACTTGATATAATTTTTTGAATGTGATAATCTAGTATGGCGAACTACTTGGAGGTAATATATGAAAAGCGTAGTTAAAAAAGACGTAACAGATTTTAAGGATATTAAAGGAGTTATATATAATTCAGCAAAGAAATTTGCTAATAATGTAGCTTTTAGAATAAAAGAAAAAGTAGGAAAAGAAACTAAATATAAAGACGTAACATATGCACAAATGTTAAAAGATGTAAACAACTTTGGTACAGGGCTATACAATAAAGGACTTAAAGGAAAAAGGGTTGCAATAATTGGTAAAAACAGATATGAATGGGCATTAACATATGTAACAAATCTACTAGGAGGAATTATAGCAGTTCCTTTAGATAAAGAACTTCAATATAATGAACTAGAAAATTCATTAATAAGAAGTAAAGCAGAAGCAATAGTATTTGATCCTAAGTTAAAGGATTCTATACTAGAGATAAAGAAAAACGGAAAAACCTCATTAAAACATTTTATCTGTATGGATAAAAATGTAGAAGATTTTGAATCAGTAGAAGAAATAATGAATACTGGTAAAGTATTATTAGAGAAAGGTAATAAAGAATATGTAGATGCGGATCCAAATGAAAATGAAATGGGAATATTATTATTTACATCTGGAACTACATCGCAGTCTAAAGCAGTTATGCTAACTTCTAGAAATATAGCAGCTAATATATATGCAATGCTTTGTGTAGAAGATATACGTGAAACTGATACAAATATAGCATTCTTACCATTCCATCATATATTTGGTTCAACTTGTATGTTGGTTATGCTAGCTTGTGGTGTTAAAACAGTGTTCCCAGATGGATTAAAATATATAAAACAAAATCTAAAAGAATACAAAGTAACAATATTTGTAGGTGTACCTGCACTTGTAGAAGCAATGTATAAAGCGCTTACAAAAGAAGTAGAAAAACAAGGTAAAACTAAATTAATAAAAGTAGCAACAAAAGTAAGTGATGCACTTCTTAAATGCAAAATAGATGTTCGTAGAAAACTATTCAAACAAGTAATAGATGGTCTAGGTGGAGAACTTAGAATGATCATTGAAGGTGGAGCTGCAGCAGATCCAGTAATATCTAAAGCATTTAATAGTTTGGGAATATTAGTTCTTCAAGGATATGGATTGACTGAAACAGCACCAGTTATAGTTGCAGAAAATCCTAATGAAAGAAGATTAGGTTCTGTTGGTAAACCAATGTTAAATGATACAGTTGAAATAGCTAATCCTGATACAAATGGCGTTGGAGATATAAGAGTAAAAGGTCCAAATGTAATGCTTGGATATTATGAAATGCCGGAACAAACAGAAGAAGTATTAAGAGATGGATATTTCTATACAGGAGATCTTGGTTACTTTGATAAAGATGGATATCTATTTATAACCGGACGTAGTAAGAATATGATAGTGCTAAAAAATGGAAAGAAAGTATTCCCAGAAGAACTAGAATCATTAGTAAATAGATTAGATTTAGTAGAAGAATCTATGGTATTTGGTCTTCCAGACGATGAAGATAAAAACGACATCAAATTATCTGTAAAAGTAGTATATAATGAAGATACTGTAAAAGAAAAACACGGGGATATTTCTGAACAAGAAATATATGATATGATTTGGGATCAAATAAAAGAATTAAACAAAACATTCCCTAATTATAAACACATTAAAAATGTAATACTTTCTAAAGAAGAATTAATTAAAAATTCAAGTAAGAAGGTAAAAAGATTTGAAGAGATGAAACTTATATTAGGTGAAAACAAATAATGTTGAATAAAAAATAGATATGTGATATATATTCTATGAGGTAAAGGTATGGAAGAAAATACAAAGAAACCTATAGCAATATATATCATTATTTTTTGCCTAGTAATGGTATTAGGTGTAGTAGTATATATATTAATAAATCAAATAGTTATGGATGGTAAATTTATAGATATACCACATCCAGTACAAACAAGAACATCTGGTAGTATAATAAAAAGCTTTAACGGAGTAAATGTGGGGTTAAACAAAGTAGCAAATTACAAAGTTGAAGGCAGAGTAGTAGATAGATATGACTATGTTCCTGATGAAAAAGGTATATATGATATAGACTCAATGCTAAATGCGGTATCTCATAGAGACATAGGTCTTAGCTGGGGCTTTTTAGCTGAAGGAAATAATCATAGAAAAGTTATATGGAATTCTATGGGAAATAGACATCTAGAGTTTACAGCAGGAACAGACTTCTTAAATGAACATGGTGGTATGGAAGAAGTAACAAAGTATTGGTCTAACAATCATTTAATAGCAAGTACAGATAAAATATATGAAGATATAAACAAAATAAAAGTTGGAGATTATATTTTAATAGAAGGATATCTAGTAAATCTAATGTGTGAGCTTACAGCAAATACATTTATTAAATATAATACTAGCACAGTTAGAACAGACAAAGGGACTGGCGCTTGCGAAATAATATATGTAACAAAAGTAGAATGGAAATAGAGAGTGGTATAATCCACTTTCTATTAATTTGGTAAATTTTCACATATTTTATATTAGATATTTATTTTTTTGTCGTAATATGGTATAATGAATTTGTTGGAGGTAAATTAATGAAGACAGCATTAGTTACATTAGGGTGTAGCAAAAACGAAGTAGATAGTGAAATGATTTTAGGTTATCTCAACACTATTGGTTTTGAGCTTACACAAAATTTAGATGAAGCAGAATGTATTGTAGTAAATACATGTGGATTTATTAAATCTGCTAAAGAAGAAGCTATAAGTGTTATTCTAGATATGGCAGAATACAAAGAGACAGGTAATCTTAAACATTTAATCGTAGTAGGATGTTTAGCAAAAAGATATAAACAAGATATAATAAGAGAATTCAAAGAAGTAGATTTAGTCATTGGCGTAGATGAATATGATAATCTTAACAACATTTTTTCAGAATATTTCAAATTAAACAAAACTAAAAATGGATTAGACTTTAATAATAGAATTGTATCAACAACTTTCCCAACAGCATATATAAGAATTGCAGATGGATGTAATAATAATTGTCATTATTGTGCTATTCCACTCATTAGAGGTCATTTAAAGTCTAGAAAGATAGAAGATATTGTTGTAGAAGCTCGTGGTTTAGTAGATAAAGGTATTCGCGAGCTTGTTGTTATAGCGCAAGACACAACATCATATGGTATAGATATATATGGTAAACCAATGTTATTTAAGCTTATTCAAGAATTGTCTAAATTAGAAGAATTAAAATGGATTAGAGTTTTATATATGTATCCTGGCAAGATAACAGATGAACTTATTGAAGAATTTAAAACAAATCTTAAACTATGCAGATATTTCGACATACCTTTACAACATATTTCAGATAATATGTTAAAGGCAATGAATAGACATACAAACAAAAAAGAAGTTTATAAATTAGTAGCTAAAATAAGAAAAGAGTTGCCTGATGCTGTTTTAAGAACAACATTAATGGTAGGATATCAAGGTGAAACAGACGGGGATTTCGAAGAATTATTACAATGCGTAAGAGACTTTAAATTTGAAAGACTTGGTGCTTTTACATTCTCTAAAGAAGATGATACAAAAGCTTGGGATATGCCAGGAGATATTCCAGAGAAAGTAAAGAAGCAAAGATATAAAATGCTTATGGAAGAACAACAAAAGGTTGTTGCAGAATATATGAAATCTAATATAGGAAGAAAAGTAGAAGTTCTTGTATGCGACGTAGACGATGAAGAAAAATATTTTGTTTGCCGTTCGTATATGGATGCACCGGATGTTGATCCTAAAATGTTGATTAAGATTAATAAAGAAAGCATTTCAAGAGTCGTAGTTGGTGAATGGACTACGGTAGAAATAACAGGTATAAAGAAATATGATTATATATGTAAAGTAACGAAAGGAGAATAGAATGTATAGTAGAGAAGACTTAAAAGCAAGCACACTTACAGAGTTAAGAGAAATTGCAGAAAAAATAAAAGTAGATGGATATGAAAGATTAAAGAAAGAATATCTTATAGAAGAAATAGCTAATAAATTAGAAGAGAAAAAAGAACTTGAAGTTAAAAACGATATGCAAATAGAAAATCCAGAAACAGATTTTATAACTGAAGGAATACTTGAAGTATTAAATGATGGTTATGGCTTTTTAAGAAGTGATAACTTCTTATCTGGAAATAGAGATGTTTATGTATCACAGGTGCAAATTAGAAGATTTAATCTTTCTACAGGAGATAAATTAAGAGGTATTGCTAGATTTACAACAGAACCTGCAAACAAATTCCCTTCTATGATATTTGTAGAAAGTATTAATGGAGATAGAATAGATGTAGCTTTAAAGAGAAAAAGCTTTGATGCGTTAATACCAATTTATCCAAATGAGAAACTTAAATTAGAAACTGAATCTGGAAGCGCTACAATGAGAATTCTAGACATTTTAGCGCCAATAGGTAAAGGAAGTCGTGGTATGATTGTTGCGCCTCCTAAAGCCGGTAAAACAACAATATTAAAGCAAATAGCTACTAGTATTAGAAAGAACAATCCGGAAGTTACATTGCTTGTATTGTTAATAGACGAAAGACCAGAAGAAGTAACAGATATAGAACGTTCTATAGATGCAGAAGTTATTTCGTCTACGTTTGATGAATCACCAGAACATCATATAAGAGTTGCTAGAATGGTTTTAGAAAGAGCTAAGAGATTAGTAGAACACAATAAAGATGTTGTTATACTTCTAGATAGCATCACTAGACTTGCTAGAGCGAATAACTTAACTGTTGAACCATCTGGCAGAACATTATCTGGTGGTATTGATCCAGCTTGTTTACATTTCCCTAAGAAATTCTTTGGTGCTGCTAGAAATATAGAAAAAGGCGGAAGCTTAACTATACTTGGTACAGCATTAATAGAAACAGGAAGTAGAATGGATGATATTATATTTGAAGAATTTAAAGGTACTGGTAACATGGAAATACACTTGGATAGAAAATTAAGTGAAAGAAGAATATTCCCAGCGGTAGATATAATTAAATCTTCAAGTAGAAGAGAAGACCTACTTTTATCTAAAGAGGAAATTGAAGCAAGCACAATTATACGTAAGTTAATAGGAAGCCAAGCTTCAAACAGCATGCAAGCTATTGAAACTGTAGAAAAAATATTTAATATGTTTGCTAAGACAACAACTAACACGGAGTTTATGACATTACTTAAATCTCAACTTGTAAAGAAAAGCGGCAAAGATAAAGAATAATATGAAGAAAATATTGAATAATAAATATATTTGATATACAATAAAAATATATAAAGAGAGGGAGTACAAAAGATGAAAAACGCTGAAAGCCTTGCGACTGTACACACACAATACGGTTCTAGTACAAAAAATACTAGAAGCGTTTTCATACCCAAAAATAAAAGAATAGCAAAGTAACACATACTTAAAAGGTATGTGCTGCTTTGTTTTTTGCATACAAAAAGGAGGAAAACGATGCAAAAGAAAAGAGGTATATCTTTAATAGTTTTAAGTATAACAATACTTGTAATGGCAATCTTAGCTGCAACAGCAATAATTGCATTAGAAGATAGCGGAATAATAGGACGTTCAAAGAATACAGTAAATAAACAAAACTATAACGAAGAGTATACAAGATTACAAGTAATAAAAAATGGAATCCTTACAGATAATCTTGGTGAAATAACTGTAGATGAGTATATTACTGAATTAAGCAACAAAGGCTTAATAGAAACAGGAGTAACTACAAATAGTGATGGAAGTAAATCTGTAACAACAAAGACGGGATTTGTAGCAAATGTTATGCAAGATGGAGAATCAAACTTAATAATATCTTTAGGAACATCAAATGCAACAATAGCATTAAATCCAACATCAATAAGTGGAGATATAACAAGTGGCCCTGTAAATAAAACAATAACAGTAAATGCAAGCAATGTAACAGGAGATATAACATGGACAACATCTAATGCAAATGTAGCAACTGTAACAGGAACAAATAGTAGTGCTACAGTAACGCTTAAAGGAATAGGAAGCGCAACAATAACAGCAACATATGGAAATGCAAAAGCAAGTTGTAATGTAACGGTAACAGGAACAGTAACTACACCAACAATAACATTAAACAAAACAACAATATCTAAAACAATAGATAGTGGAAGTACAGCAACAGAAACAATAACAGCAACTACAGCAAATATATCTGGTTCGCTTACATGGACATCATCAAATACAAGTGTAGCAACAGTAAGCGCAAGCGGAAATACAGCTACAGTGACAATGAAAGCCGGAGGAACATCAATAATAACAGCTAAATACGGAAGTACAAGTGCAAGCTGTACAGTGGTTGTAACAGAGAATGTAGCAAATAGTGGACTGGGTTCGTTAATAACAGCAGCTAATTATGGAGACACTGTAGACTATACTGTAACAGTAGATGGAACAACATATAATAATTGGAAAATATATTATCATAACAGTGAATATGTGTATTTAATTTCGACAGATGTAGCTGATGAAATTAATTTAGACAAAGGAACGACAGTAGCTAGCTTGTCAAATAAAACGGTATCAACACTACCAGCGGGAAACAATACATTATTAGATCTATATAATATATTTAGAGTTGGTAATTTTGATAAATTTGTCTTAAAAGATACAATAGGTAGTGAAACAGCATATAATTGTCAAGGCGTAGCGCAATTGATTACTGACTATACGGATTTTGCAAATACTACGGATTATGGAAATAATGTGATCGGAGCCATTGGAGGTCCAACAATTGAACTGCTAGTAGCTGCATGGAATAGCAAAAAATATAGTCCAACATTATATTTGACACTAACAGAAAATGGATATATGGTAAATGATGATACAGGGACGTCGTTAGAAGTAACAAGCGACGGGTTTTATGTAACAACTGATAATATGTATTGGTTAGCTTCTCCGTCGGCGGATAGTATAGGCCCTGTCGGAATTACAATAGTTGGTTATGGCAGAATTTTAGATACTTATTTTAGCGATGGACCTTGTTGCGTGACACCTGTAGTGTGTTTAAAAGCTAGCACTCCTGCAAAAGTAGGAACGGGGTCATATGATTTTGAATTAACCAATTAATTGCAATAATAAAGGATAATTTATAATAATTAATAATATGTGTATTGTTAAAGAGGGGTGATCCCTCTTTAATATTTTTATTTATTTTATAAAATAAGCTTGCTTTTTATAATATAATTATAGTATAATAAATTTCGCATAGGGGTATAGTTCATTGGTAGAATAAGAGTCTCCAAAACTCCAGAGCTTGGTTCGATTCCAAGTACCCCTGCCATTTAGAACAATTCGAACCAATGGTTCGTTAAGATAAACTTGGTGCGGATATGTATCAAGTTTTTATTTTTAGGAGAAATATTAATGCAAGAAAAAACGATAAAAGTAGTTGGAACGATGTTTTTTAAGGATGGCAAGCTTTTGATAGACAAGCCAAGGAAAAGACCTACATTTCAAATGATCGGCGGAAGTGTTGAAGAAGGAGAAACTACAATACAAGCAGCTATTAGGGAATGCCATGAAGAATTAGGTGCAAACGTTATACTTGATGAAAATTGCTTTGAATTTGTAATGGATTTTCAAGAAATAGCAACAAGTGATCAAACCACAAAAATTCATTTTTATGTATATAAATATAATGGGGAATTAAAGGGCGAAGTAACAACCTCTGAAGAAATTGAAAAATTTATGTGGTTTGGAATTGACGATGATATAAATTTATTGTCAAATACTTTGAAAAACGAAGTGGTTCCATACTGTATCCTAAAAGGATTAATACATAATGAGAACTAATAGTAATTTGCAAACACAAATGATATAAGGAGAAACATATGAAAAAACATTTACATGAAATTTGGATGTTAACGGCGGTAACGTTAATAATAATTTTATCTATAATAGCAAAAACAGAATTAATAAAAATTATAGCTTCAGTATGTGGAGTAATATATATATTAGGAATAGCAAAAGAAAATAGAACAAGCCAAATATTTGGCTTTATAAATACAGCGATATATGCATATCTTATGTTAAAAGATGGGGTATATGGTAGTGCTATATATAACGGCCTTTATTGCTTGCCAATGTTAGTATATACATATATAAATTGGGGTAAGAACAGTAATGATAAAGATAACAAGAAATTAAAGGTCGCAACATATTCTGTAAAGACAAGATGTTATTTAATAATGGCAGCAATAGCTATTATTACAGTATACTATGCCATAGCTATTAATTTAGGAGTGAACTACGCACTAGTTGATGCTATAGTAATAACATGTGGAGCATTTGGTATGTATGCTATATCTAAGAAACATATAGAACAATGGTATGCATTTATAATTGTTAATATAGCAAATATATCTATGTGGACAGTTGAAAGTATAAAAGACCCGTCAAATGCTACTATGGTTCTTATGTTTGTAATCTATATGATTAATAATATATATGGATTAAAGACATGGAGAGGTAGTAGAAAATACGATAGAAATAAGGTTAAAAAAGAGGTTTAAGTAAATTAACGTCACGCACTAAATTGTGTGGCGTTTTTCTTGACTTTAATACCCCTTAATAGTATAATATTAAAGAATTGGTATGTATTTAATATACTAAGATTTGTACGGTTATTTATATATATAAAATATTTAGAAACGGGGAATAAAATTTAATATTAGTTTAATAACAAAGAAAGGATGATAAATGAATGAATAAAACGGATAATGTCGTTTATGAAGAAGGTGCTAATATGCTTCTTAATAAAGACATAAAGAAGAAATTAGAAAAAGAATCTAATATAGATATAGATAATATAAGTATAATGAAAACAGAAGAGACTTCAGAGAAAAGAAGGATGAAAGGAAGTCTAAAGAATAAGGCAGAAAAGCCAGCTAAACATAACAGTACAAAAGAAAGTATATTTGAGAAGAATAAACTAAAAATAATTCCACTTGGTGGATTACAAGAAGTAGGAAAAAATATAACAGTATTTGAGTACGGAAATGATATCATAATTGTAGACTGTGGACTAGGATTCCCAGAAGATGATATGTTGGGTGTTGACCTTGTTATACCTGATACAACATATCTAGAGAAGAATATAACAAAAGTTAAAGGTTTATTTATAACTCATGGTCATGAAGACCATATAGGAGCTATACCATATTTCTTAAAGAAAATGAATGTACCAATTTATGCGACAAAGCTCACAGCTGGTCTTATTACAGCTAAGCTTGAGGAACATGGTTTAGATAAAACAGCAAAGATTAAAGTAATAGAACCAAGACAAACAGTAACACTTGGAAAATTCAAAGTTGAGTTTATACGTACAACTCACTCAATAGCAGACTCAGTAGCGTTTGCTATAACAACACCAGTAGGTGTAGTAGTTCATACAGGAGACTTTAAGGTAGACTACACTCCAATAGATGGTCAGGTTATGGACTTTGCAAGATTTGCAGAACTAGGAACAAAAGGGGTAACACTTCTTTTATCTGATTCAACAAACGTAGAAAGACCAGGTTACACAATGTCTGAAAGAAATGTTGGAGCAGAGTTTGATAAAATATTTATGAACTCTAACAAGAGAATAATAGTTGCAACATTTGCATCTAACATACATAGAATGCAACAAATTGTATCTTCTGCAGCTAAGTTTGGACGTAAAGTAGCAATAGTTGGACGTAGTATGATAAGAGTTATGGGAGTTGCTCAAGAACTTGGATACTTAACAGCACCAGAAGGAACAATAATAGACATAGATAAGATAGGAATATATAACCCAGAACAATTAGTAATAATAACTACTGGTTCTCAAGGTGAAACAATGTCTGGTCTTGCTCGTATGTCTCAAGGAGAACACAGAAAAGTAACTATTACAGAAAACGATCTTGTAATATTCTCATCTTCATCAATACCAGGAAATGAAAAATCTATTGGTAAAGTAATAGACGAACTTCAAAAAATAGGAGCAGAAGTAATATATAATCAGTTAGCAGATGTTCACGTTTCAGGACACGCTTGCCAAGAAGAGTTAAAATTAATGCTTATGCTTACTAAACCAAAATACTTTATGCCAGTACACGGTGAATATAGATTTTTAAGACACCATAAAGAACTTGCAAAACAAGTTGGAATGCCATCAGATAATATATTCATATCTCAAAATGGTAGAGTATTAGAAATAGATGATAAGTCTGCTAAACTAACTGGTCAAGTTCCATCTGGAGTAGTACTTGTAGATGGTCTCGGAGTAGGAGATGTTGGTAACATCGTTCTAAGAGACAGACAAATGCTTTCAGAAAATGGTATGATACTTGTAGTATTCTCATTAGAAAGCACAACAGGAGCGCTTGTAGGAGGCCCAGACATAATTACAAGAGGTTTTGTATATGTTCGTGAATCTGAAGATCTTGTTGATGAAATAAGAGAATATGCAAAAGAACAAATAGAGAAGCTAATACATGCTCATGTTACAGAATGGTCAAGTATAAAAGCCGGATTAAGACAAAATCTATGCGACTTTGTATACAAGAAGACTAAACGTAACCCAATGATACTTCCAATAATTACAGAAGTAAAATTAGCTAAACCAAAACAATAATAAAATATATTAATTAAAATATAAAATAAATGTAGACTAGAAGGAGAATATAAAATGGAAGAACTAAATGTAAAACTTGCAAATTTAATATTTCCAGAAATAACTGAAACAATAGAAGACCTAGAAAAAAGATTTCCAAAAAGAGATCTTCCTGAAGGTGCAGAGGTAACTCGTTTCGCACCTTCTCCAACAGGCTTCTTACACATTGGTGGACTATTTGGTTCATTAATAGATATGAGAGTTGCTAATCAATCAAATGGTAAATTCATATTAAGAATAGAAGACACAGATAAAAAACGTGAAGTAGAAAACGGTATTACATTACTTGTAAAAGAACTTAAAGCTTTTGGCATAAACAATGATGAAGGTGTAACAGGTGAGTTTGCAGAAATAGGAGAATATGGACCATATAAACAAAGCGCAAGAGAATACATATATAAAGTATGTGCTAAAGAGCTTATTAAACGTGGTAGAGCATATCCTTGTTTCTGTACAGCAGAAGAATTAGACAAGCTTCGTGAAGCTCAAGAAAGAAGTAAACAAATACCAGGATACTATGGTACATTTGCTAGATGCAGAAACTACACTGTAGAAGAAGCAATAGCAAAGATAGAAGCTGGAGATAAATATGTTGTTAGATTTAGATCTTTAGGTTCTCATATGAGAAAAGTTAAAGTTCAAGATATAATACGTGGTAAAATTGAAATGGCAGAAAATGATCAAGATATCGTAATAATTAAATCTGATGGACTTCCAACATATCACTTTGCACACGCAGTAGATGATCACTTTATGAGAACAACTATTGCAGTAAGAGGAGAAGAATGGATACCATCATCTGCACTTCATCTTGACTTATTTAACACTCTAGGATTTGAACAAGTTAAATACGCTCATACTCCAACTATTATGAAAAATGATAATGGTTCTAAGAGAAAACTAAGTAAGAGAAAAGACCCTGAATCAGCAGTATCATACTTTATAGAAGAAGGATATCCTGCAGACTCAGTTATAGAATATCTTTTAACAATAATTAACTCAGACTATGAGCTTTGGAGAAAAGCAAATAAAACAGCTAATTGGAGAGAATTTGAAGTTAAATTAAACAAATTAAATAGTTCAGGCGCCCTATTTGATATGGTAAAACTTACAGACGTATCTAAAGAAGTAATATCTAGATTAAATAGCGCAGAACTTTTAGAATTAGTTTTAGCATGGGCTAAGGTTTATGATAATTCTTTATATGAGTTATTAAACAAGGATTTAGCATATGCAAAACAAATATTAGGCATTGAAAGAGATAATGCAACAAAGATTAGAAAAGATATAGCTAAATACAAAGATATATTACCAAATATATTCTATATGTATGATGAATTATTTGAAAAAGATATAGAAAACGGATATAACTTTAATCTTAATAATGGAAAGTTAACAATGGATGATGTTAAAGAAGTTATATCTAACTATATAGAACTTCACAAACAAGGACTTACTAAAGAGAATTGGTTTGAAGAAGTTAAGAAAATGGCAGAAGGATTGGGATACCAAGTTAATATGAAAGAATATAAAGCAAATCCAGATGCATATAAAGGAAGTATAGCAGACGTTACAGGAATTATACGTGTAGCTATAACAAATAGACAAAACACACCAGATATATTCTTAATTATGGATGTGTTAGGAGCTAATAAAGCTCAAGCAAGACTTGAAAAAGTTTTAAGTATATAATAATGAATTTAGTATTAAAAAGAGAGGTAGAAAGAAATGGAAAATGAAAAAAAGAACTATTCTGAAACACTAAATCTTCCAAAAACTGAATTCCCAATGAGAGGGAATCTTCCAGAAAGAGAACCAGCTGTTTTAGAAAAACAAAATGATGTAAACGTATACAAAAAATTATTAGAAAAAAACAAGAATACAGGTAAGACATTTATGTTACACGACGGACCACCATATGCTAACGGTAACATACATTTAGGTCACGCCTTTAATAAGATACTAAAAGACATTATTATAAAATACAAAAATATGTCAGGATATTATGCACCATTTATCCCAGGTTGGGATACACATGGTCTTCCAATCGAAAAGAAGGTAGAACAAGTACTTAAAATAAGCAAAGATATGGTTGGAGTTCCTGAGTTTAGAAGAAAATGTGAAGCTTATGCATTAGAACAAGTTGCTCTTCAAGAAGGTGGATTTAAACGCCTTGGAGTATTAGCAGATTACGAAAACAAATATGTAACTCTAGCTCATGATTTTGAAGTAGAACAAATTAAAGTATTTGCAGATATGTATAAAAAAGGATATATTTACAGAGACTTAAAACCAGTTTATTGGTGTGAAGACTGTAGAACAGCCTTAGCAGAAGCAGAAATCGAATATGAAGATGATACTGCAACAAGTATATTTGTAAAATTCAACGTTGTAGATGACAAAGGATTATTCACAGGAGTAGTAGATTTAAGCACACTATACTTTGTAATTTGGACTACAACACCTTGGACAATGCCAGGCAACCAAGCAGTTACTGTAAACCCAGAATTTGATTATAGCATTGTTAAAGTAGGAGAAGAACACTATGTACTTGCAACTGAAATGGTAGAATCAGTAATGAAAGAAGCTGGAATTGAAGCTTACACAGTACTAGATAAAACTTTTAAAGGTGCTGAGTTAGAAAACATTTGGTTAAAACATCCAATGTTAGATAAAAAATCTAGAGTAATTTTAGGTTCAGATAATGACCTATTAGTTACACTTGATGCCGGTACAGGCCTTGTACATACAGCTCCAGGACATGGACATGAAGACTATCTTGCATGTAAACGTTATGGAGATATAGAAATCATATGCCCAGTAGATGAAAAAGGATATATGACAGCTGAAGCTGGCGAACTTGAAGGCATGAAATATACTGATGCTAACAAGAGAGTAATTGAGGCCCTAGGTGAGTCTGGCGCGTTACTTGCTTCAAAACAATTAACTCACCCATACCCACATTGTTGGAGATGCCATAAACCAGTTATATACAGAGCTACAACTCAATGGTTTGCGTCTGTTAAAGAATTTAGAGATGAAGCACTAGAAGCTGCAAAAACAGTTAAGTGGTATCCAAAATGGGGAGAAGACAGAATGCTTAACATGCTTAAAGACAGAGGAGACTGGTGTATTTCTCGTCAAAGAGTATGGGGTGTTCCAATTCCAATATTCTATTGCGCAGACTGTGGTAAAGAATTAATTAATGAACAAACAATAGAGTTATTAAACAAAATATTCAAAGAACAAGGAACAAACGCTTGGTATGAATTATCTCCTGAAGAATTACTTAAGGGATATACTCATACTTGCGAATGTGGATGTAAAGAACTTGTTAAAGAAACAGATATCATGGACGTTTGGTTCGACTCTGGTTCAAGCCATTTTGCAGTTCTAAACGATAAATTTGGTTTAACTTGGCCAGCAGACCTTTACTTAGAAGGAAACGACCAATATAGAGGATGGTTCCAATCATCACTTCTTACATCAGTTGCTGTTAATGGAAAAGCTCCGTACAGAGAAAACGTAACACACGGATTCTTAATTGATGAAGATAAGAGAAAAATGTCTAAGAGCCTTGGTAATGGTGTAGATCCACTTAAAGTTTGTAACGAATTTGGTGCAGATATATTAAGATTATGGACTGTATCATCAGACTATCATGCAGACGTTAAAGTATCTAACGACATAATAAAAGGTGTTGCTGAAGTATACAAAAAGATAAGAAATACAGCAAGATTTATGCTAGGAAATCTTTCAGATTTTGAACCAAATACAGAATATGTAGAATACGCATCTAGAGATGAATTAGACAAATACATTATGTATAAAACTAATAACCTTGTAAAAGACTGTCTAGCTGGATATGACGAATACTCATTCCATACAGTATTTAATGCAATCCATAAATTCTGTACAGCAGATTTAAGTTCTAGATACTTAGATGTTGTTAAAGACAGATTATATACATTAAACGCTAAAGATGAACTTCGTAAGAGCATTCAATCTACAATGTATGATGTATTAAAAACTATGACAGCACTTTTAACACCAATACTTTCATTTACAGCAGAAGAAATCTGGGGTTATATGAATCTTAAAGATTGTGATAAAACAGAATCTGTACTTCTTACAGATATGCCTAAGTTTAACGAAATGTATAACGATGAAGCTTTAGCAGCTAAATGGGATGAAATCTATGAATTAAGAGATGCAATACTTGTAGATCTTGAAAAAGCAAGAGCTGAAAAGATAGTAGGACACCCATTAGATGCAATGGTTACAATCTATGAATCAGAAGCTAAAGCAGCTAAGTTAGAAGCTATTAAAGATATTATTGAAATGATATTAATAGTATCTAAAGTAGAAGTTAAAGTGGGAGAGAAACACGTAGAAGTAACTAAAGCTCCAGGTGCTAAATGTGAAAGATGCTGGAAGTACAGTGAAGAAGTAGGAAACCATGCAGAACATAGCACAATCTGTCCAAGATGTATTGATGCAATAACTAAATAACATATAACAAAATTATTTTCGGGACATAATATATAAAGAAGGATAATAGGTGAAAATATTAATGGACAAAATTATATATGTAGACCATAGTGCTACAACATATGTAAAAAAAGAAGTTTTAGATGAAATGTTGCCATACTTTACAGAGAAGTATGGTAATGCTTCATCACCATATAAAATAGGTGGAGAAAATAGAAATGCTGTAGAAAAAGCTCGTGAACAAGTAGCAAAAGCAATTAATGCTGAGGCTCGTGAAATTTATTTCACAGCAGGTGGAAGCGAATCAGATAATATGATAATCCGTGGTATTGCTTATGCAAATAAAACAAAAGGGAATCATATTATAACATGTAAAATAGAGCATCCAGCAGTTCTAGAGACTTGTAAAGCTTTAGAAAAAGAAGGATTTGAAGTAACATATCTATCTGTAGATGAAAATGGTTTTATATCTCTAGACGAACTTAGAAATAGTATTAAAGACACAACAATTCTTGTTTCTATTATGTTTGCGAATAACGAAATAGGAACAATACAAAATATTTCAGAAATAACTAAAATAACTAAGTTTAAGGGAGTATATTTCCATACAGACGCTGTTCAAGCAGTTGGAAACGTAAATATAGATGTAGAAGCTTTAGGAATAGATGCGTTATCTATGTCTGCGCATAAATTCTATGGGCCAAAAGGAATAGGAGCAGCATATATTAGAAAAACAGTTAAATTTACTCCAATTATTACTGGCGGACACCAAGAAAAAGGTAAACGTGCTGGTACAGAAAATGTTCCAGCTATAGTAGGTATGGGTAAAGCGATAGAGCTTGCTGCAGCTAATATTGAATCATACAACAAAAAGCTGATGGAACTTAGAGATTATACAATAGATAGAATTCTAAATGAAATTCCATATGTTAAGCTAAATGGAGATAGAAAATCAAGACTTGCAGGTAGTGTAAATATATCTTTCAAAGGAATAGAAGGTGAATCTTTACTTCTTATGTTAGATATGAAGGGAATAGAGGCTTCTAGTGGAAGTGCTTGTACATCAGGATCACTTGACCCATCACATGTACTTCTTGCAATAGGTCTTAAACATGAAATAGCGCACGGATCTTTAAGACTTTCTTACGGCGAATGCAATACAATGGAAGATGCAAAGTATATTGTAGATTCTTTAATAGAAATTGTAGCAAGGCTTAGAGAAATGTCTCCACTTGACGCAAGCGAAATGTAATAAATAAAAAATAATAATTGGTAAAATTGAAATTAATCCGAGAGTGTGGTATAATACTTTTCGGATTTTTTTAGTCCAAATAATAATTTATTTGAAAGGAGATAGTTATGAAAAAAGCTATCGTTGTCTCGCTCGCTGTAATCGGTGGAATTACTGTTGCCTGTACCGCATTTGTAGGAATCGCAAGTGCTGTACAAGCAGCAAGAGCAAAAAAGCGTTATGAAAGCATGACTCCCGAAGAACGTGAGGCTCATAACAAGAGGATGGATGGCGTATTGGCAGCCATTTTCGATGCTTATGGCTTTGATAAGGCTAAAACAGAGGCTCCGGTGGAAGCTGAAACAGAATCTGCTTTGGCAGAAGAAGTAACGGCTTAATGCAAATTAAAGGCACAGAAAATTCTGTGCCTTTTTCTTTATTTGATTTGAAAAATAAACTATTTATATGATATAATCTAGTTCGAAGATATTATATATCTAAATAATAATTTATTTGAAGGGATGGTGGCTTGTTTGAAACTGGCTATCAAAATTGGATGTGTAGCACTTGGCACATTGGCACTTGCAGTTACTACTGCATATTTAGTGTCTAGAAAGAGAAAAAGGCACACAATTAAGATCGACTTAGAAACTAATCCTAAACCTTCACAAAAAACAGGGACTATGGACAGCAAAGAGTTTGTAGCAAGACTTAGAGAAAGGAAGAAAAAGGGCGTGTAATACATGCTCTTTTTTATGTATTTTAACAGGTTACATAAAAAAGCTTGAAACCCTTGAAAACAGTGAGTTTTTAAGGCATACAAAATAACATTAAAAACACTTGCAAAAGGTCGTATTTTGGTATATAATGATGTCGTGACAAATCGATTAAAATATGAGGTGTAAAATGCAAGAATTTTTATTTGAAATTGATAGCGAGGTCAAACGTAATTTTAAGTTTATAAAGTCAACTTATGATTTGCTAAATATGAATAACGAACTTAAAATACCTTCGCATTCAGCAGGCCAATGGTTACTAGATAACTTATATATTGTAGAACAAGAATATAATAATGCAAGGATATCATTGGAACATGGAGTAAGGGTGGGATTACCTACTGTCAAACCACAAGAGGGAAAGGAAACGCTTAGAGTAATGTTTATGGCAAGCGAAATCGTAAACAGAAATAATGGCGTTGTGGATGATGGTATAGTTAGTAATTACATACGCGAATTCCAAAAACATACATATGTCACTTTTGAAGAATTATCTGTTTTACCAATTATGCTAAGAATAGCAGTAATAAGATATATTAAAAGAATATGTGTAAACATTTCTAACGCAGAAATGCAAAAATTAAAAGTAGAGAAAAAAATTAATAAATCTATTTCTAAAAATGCAGACAAGGTAACGACTAAAACATTAAAAGGGCTTGGCAGTATGAAAGAAGAGCTTACTATGACAAACGGTGTTAAAACAAGTAACACTGCTTACATAGAGTATATGGCATACAAGTTAAAAGACTTTGGTGCTGGTGGAGAAGAATACCTTGAAGAGCTAAAAGAAGAAACAAATAAAGCAGGATTTACTATTGATGAAGCCATAGAAAAGGAACATGATGAAATAGCTAAAACAACAAGTTTAATCGCTAATGCAATTACTTCTATGAAAACAATAGCAACTACTAACTGGGGAGATGTTATTGTTCATGTTAATAGAATAGATGAAATATTAAAAGAAGATTACACTAAAGAATATAAAAAGTGTGACCATAAAACAAAATCTAGATATAGAAATACAGTAATAAAATTAGCGAAGAAATACAAAGTTTCAGAAATGTATGTAGCTAAAAAAGCTGTAGAATGTTCTTTTAAATACGAAAAACACGTTGGTCATTTTTTAATAGGAGAGGATAAAATACTTCTGATTAAGTTAATGAAAAAGAATCCTACAGGACTTTGGCTATATAATAATGTTCTTAAACCGCTTAAAGCATACATATACATCTTGTTAATACTTGGATTTGCGGCAACATTTACTATAATTGTAGACAAGCTGTTCATAGATAATTATACAATTGGATTTAGAATAGTACTTGACGTAATATTATTTGCGTTTGGTATGGAACTTGCTGATAAATTGTATTCATACTTAATAGGAAAATTTGTTCATCCAGAACCACTTCCTAGATTTAATTTCGCTAAAACAATAGATGAAGAAACAAGTACAATAATAGCGATGCCAACAGTTATTAATTCAACTGAAAAGCTAGATAAAATGATAAAGAAAATGGAGACTACATATCTTGCTAACAGATCACAAAATATGTATTATATGCTTTTAGGTGATTGTACATCAACACAAAAAGAATATGTAGATCTTGATGAAAAGGTTGTTAAATATGGTAAGAAATTAATTGATGACCTTAATGCAAAATATCCAGCAGAACCTAAATTATTCAACTTCTTATATAGAAAGAGAGTATATTCAGAATCTGAAGGATGCTATATGGGTTGGGAAAGAAAACGTGGTGCATTAACACAACTTAACTTATTGCTTTTAGGCAAACTTTCTAAAGGTCAAATAGCAAACTCAATGTACTTAGTACACAATGAAATACCTAAGGTTAAATACCTTATAACAATAGACGAAGATACTGCATTATCTTTAAACTCTGCCAAAGAGTTGGTTGCTATTATTTCACATCCATTAAATAAAGCAGTACTTGCTAAAAACAAAAAGATAGTTAAATCTGGCTATGGATTAATCCAACCAGCAGTTGGACTAGACATAGAAGCTGCAAATAGCAGTATATTCTCTAAAGTTTTCGGAGGATTTGGTGGTCTAGATATATATACAAACGCCATTTCAAATATGTATCAAGATATATTTAAAGAAGCTATTTATACTGGTAAAGGCATATATGATATAGGACTATTTGAACAACTAATAGGAGATAAAGTTCCAGAGAACTTAATTCTAAGTCACGACCTATTAGAAGGAAGCTTTATGAGAACAGGTCTTGCATCTGATGTTGAAGTACAAGATGGGTTCCCATCTAACTTTATAGCATATATGAAGAGAAACCATAGATGGTATAGAGGAGATATGCAAATCATATCTTGGATATTTAGACCAAAGAGCGGATTAAACTTATTATCTCGTTTCAAAATATTTGATAACTTAAGAAGAGAAATGCTAGATGTATTTGCGTTCTTGTTATTAATAGTATCAATGTTCATAAAAGGTAATACATTTGTATATGCATTTGTTGTTACATTCTGTGTAATGAACTTTGGATATCTTTTATCTACATTTGATCAAATAATATTTGGTAGAAATGCAGAAAGAAAACAAAAACAATATATCCCAGTTATATATGGATTAAGAGCAAACTTACTTAAAATGGTATTTAATATTATAACACTCCCATATAAAGCTTGGATAACAATAAATGCTTTCTGTACATCAATATATAGAATGCTTGTTTCTAAGAAGAAACTTCTTGAATGGGCAACAGCAGAAACAATAGAAAAAGGCGCTAAAGAAAAAATGTCATATGTATATAGAAACATGTGGCCAAACACAGTGTTCGGAACTATTATGTTGATATACGCATTATTACATGGCCTAACAACTGGTAAAGGCATATTTGTATTAATAATGGGCATATTTATGCTAATAGCACCATTTGCTGCATATATAATGAGTAAAAAAGTTATATTTGATGGCGGAAACAAATTAGATAAGAAAGAAATAGAACTCGTTAAAGATGTTGGAGAAAGAACTTGGAAATTCTTTGAACATACAATGACAGATCTTAATAATTATCTACCACCAGATAACTTCCAAGAAAATAGAAGACCTAAGATAGTAAATAGAACTTCATCAACAAATATTGGTTATGGTGTTTTAGCAATAATAAATGCATATGACCTTGAATATATTCCTGTTGAAGAAGCAGTAAACAGATTATACAATACATTAAAAACAGTAGAAAAACTAGAAAAGTGGAATGGACATTTATACAACTGGTATAACATTAAAACATTAGAACCATTAAAACCTAGATTTGTATCTACAGTAGATAGTGGTAACTTTATAGCTTGTATTTATGTAACAATACCATTACTTAAAAAACTGGCAACTTCTAAAGTTGTAATGGAAAAATTATCTGATAAAATACTTGAAATGCAAAGAATATGTGATGAATTAGTATCAGGAGTGGACTTTACAAAACTATATGTTAAAGCTAAAAATATATTCTCGATAGGATTTGATGTAGAAGCAAATAAATGTGTAGACAGCTATTATGATATGTTAATGTCTGAATCAAGACTAACAAGCTTAATTGCTATTTCAACATCTCAAATAACTTCTAAACACTGGTTTGCACTAGCAAGACAACTTGTTAAAGTAGGAAACCTTAAAGGTCTAATTTCATGGAGTGGAACTTCATTTGAATACTTTATGCCAAACTTATTTACTAAGACACATAAATATACGTTAATAGATGAAGCATTAAGCTTTGCACTAAACAGTCAAATAGATTATGCTAGAACAGCTGGTGTACCTTGGGGTGTATCCGAATCTGCATTTGCAGTACAAGATAACGAACAACACTACCAATATAAAGCATTTGGTATTCCATGGCTTGGTCTTAAGAGAGGCCTAAATGATAATATGGTAATTTCACCTTATTCATCATTGATCTGTTTACAATATGCGCCTAAGAAGGTTGTAAACAATATTAAACACTTAAAGAAATATAATTCATATTCTCATTATGGATTCTATGAATCAATAGACTTCACAAAGAGACATATAGGAAGAGATAGAAAATATGAAGTAGTAAGAACATATATGGCCCACCACCAAGGTATGGCTCTTACAGCAATAAATAATTTTATAAACAATGGAATAGTACAAACAAGATTCCATGAGAATCCAAATATAAATGCTTGTGATATTCTATTAAAAGAAAGAGTGCCATTATCTGTACCATTGAAAGAAAGCAAGAACTCAATAGACAACAAGTTTGTAGAACCTGCAAAAGAAGCATTTACTAGTGGTGTTGCTTATGAAGATTTCGCTAAATTTAAGAACAGAACTACAGCTATGATTAATACTCATACGAACGGTAGACTTTCTGAAATTATTAAAGATACAGGTGCCAACTTTATCTACTATAAAAATAATGCTATAACTAAAAACAGATATGTTAAAGATGAAACTTTGGGAAATAGTGTAGTATTTACAGATAAAACAACTGGTAAAGTTTGGTCAGCTACATATCATCCATTCTATCTAGAACCTGAAGAATATTCAGTATCATACTCATTATCTTCAAGTGATTTTAGAAGAAAAGATGGAGATATAGAAACAATCACTAAGATATTAATAGCGCCTAAATTAGATATGGAAATACGTAAATATACATTATTTAACTCATCTAATGAAAGACGTGAAATATTAATAAACACAGAATTAGAACTTGCAATGGCAGATGAAAATTCAAATATAATACATCCTTCATTTAACAATTTGTTAATAGAGGAATATTATGATGAAAACTTAGAAGCATTGGTTGCAAGAAAACGTCCTAGAGGCAACCCAGAAGATGATTTCTATGTATTTACTAAATTAGTAGGTATAGACTTAGCTTACGAAATTGAAACTGAAAAAACTAAGTTGTTAAAGGATGACGGCTTAAATGCATATGATGGTAAAATAACTAAATACCCATTATGGCCAGTAATGTCATATAGGGCAAGAATTCTTCTTGATCCAGGAGAGTCTCAAACTTTCTATTATTTAACTGGTGCAGCGGATACTAAGTACAATGTATCTCACGCAATAGTAAATGCAGATAAAGAAACAATTGAGAAAGAAATTTTATTCTCATTACAAAAAGAGAATGTTAATGCAAAATATCAAAAACTTGTTCCAAATAGAGCAGCAGCGTATAATGATATACTATCTAAGATATTATTTGAACATGAAAAAGATATGGATACAAATAAATATTGGAATTCAAAATACAGTCAAGCAATGTTATGGAAATTTGGTATTTCAGGAGATTTACCAATAATAACAGTTCCAATAGGAAGACTAGAAGATTCGGCGTTAATTACAGAAGTTGTAGAATTTATGGATTACGTTAAATCTAGAAAGGTTGACTTAGATATAGTTGTTGTTATGGACGAAGAACTATATAGCGGAGAACCTATTAAAACACATATTGACAAAGTGTTAAGTAAAGTGGTATATATGACTTATACAAGAGGAAATATATATACAGTTAATGTAAATACAATGCCAGAAAATGAAAGAGGAATCTTTGATTTTGTAAGCAGATTAAAAATTGAAGGCGTAGATATATTTATGCCAAAGAAAACAAAGGAAAAACCTATGAGTGAGGTGGATGTGGATGAACTATAAAGCATATAATGGATATGGTGGTTTTAATATAACAGGAGACGAGTATGAGGTGTTTAACACCCATACTCCTGTCCCTTGGTGCAATGTATTAACAAACGAGAGATTCGGTACCTTAGTATCTACATATGGAACAGTTTATTCATTCTATAAAAATGCTGGTGAATTTAAATTAACTCATTGGTGTAATGACTGGGCGGATTTTGTGCCTGGTGAAAAATTCAGAGGTATATATGATACAGGGTATAATCTAACTTATGGTTTTGGTTATGCTAAAGTAAGAGAAGAACACGGCAATATTGAAAGAAATATGGATATATTTGTTCCAATAGATGACGATGTAAAAGTACATTATATTGAAATAATAAATAATAGAGCTATAGATAAAGAGGTTACTATTGAGTATACTCCGGATATGGTTATGGGTGTGGCTAAAGAGAAATCTAGCCCTTATGTATTGTGCAAAGTAGAAAATGATGCTATGTACTTTAAAAACCCATATAACGAGTTCTTTGGTAATGTTACTACTTATGTAAAAGGTGTATTGTTAGATGGAACTGAAGGTTCTGTAGAATACGATGAAGATACACACTCAGTAAGAGTTAGATGTATGGCTAAAAAAGAAGAAAGTAAAAAGATTGCAATATTATTTGGTGCTACAGATGAAGGAATAGAAAAAGCGAACGCTATACTTGAAAAATATTCAAGTAATGATAACATATTGGCTGAATATGAAAAAACAAAAGCTTTTTGGAGAAGTAAAGTTATTCGTAACTTTAAAACAGGAAATGAAAATGTAGATATTCTTGCTAATGGCTGGTTAATGTACCAAACACTTGCATCTAGATTATTTGCAAGAACAGGTCTTTACCAAGCAGGTGGAGCATTTGGATATAGAGATCAATTGCAAGACTCTTTGGCATTAATATCATCTTGGCCAGAAAGAACAAGGGCACAAATTATAAAACATGCTCATAAGCAATTTGAAAAAGGTGATGTTTTGCATTGGTGGCATGAACATAATTCAAGAGGAATTAGAACTCGTTTTAGCGATGATTACTTATGGTTACCATATGTTCTTAGTGAATATGTATTTAAAACAAACGATACATCTATTTTAACGGAAACAGCAACATTCCTAGAAGATAAACCTTTAGGCGAGCATAAAGAACTCTATGATTACTTTGCTACTGGGATTTACGCAACAGTTTATGAACATGCAACAAGAGCTATTAAATATGGTCTGTCAAGAAAAGGTAGACACGAACTACTAGAAATTGGCGACGGCGACTGGAACGACGGATTTAGTAATATAAACGGTGAATCTGTATGGTTAACTTTCTTTATGATAGATATATTAGACAGATTTATAAAAATTGCAGATATAATGAAAAATGAAGAGGATGCTAAATATTTTGCGAGTGAGAGACATATTCTTAAACATACAGTTATAGATTATGCTTGGACTGGAGAATATTTCGCTAGAGCATTCTATCCAGATGGAACTCCTATAGGAACTCCAGATAGCCCAGATTGCAAAATAGATTTAATATCTCAAGCTTGGGCTGCTATAGCTCTTAAAGGATATATAGACTGCAAAGAAGAAATAGATTTAAGCTTAGAAAGCGCAGAAAAGTTCTTAGTAGATAGAGAAAATGGTGTAATAAAACTTCTTTATCCGCCTTTTGATAGCCCTAAAAATAATCCAGGGTATATTAAGGCGTATGTTCCTGGTGTTAGAGAAAATGGCGGTCAATACACACATGCTGCTATTTGGCTTGCAAAAGCGTATTTTGATATCGGAAAACCAGAAAAAGGATTAGATGTGTTAAGTATTCTAAATCCAATAAATCACAGTAACGCAAAAGAAAAAACGGATATTTATCAGGTTGAACCTTATGTAGTTGCCGCGGATGTATATGCAAATCCGGATCATGTTGGACGTGGCGGCTGGACTTGGTATACTGGTTCTTCAGCTTGGATGTATAAAGTTATAGAAGATAACTTTGCTCAAGTAGAAGAAAATTCTACTGACGTTAAGGAAGAAAAGAAACCTGTAAAAAAAGCAACTAGAAAAAAAGTCGTTAAAGAAGTAGAATCAACTAATGTAGAAGAAATAGCTACAGAAACACTAGAATAATGTATAAATGAGGGGCATAGAAATATGCGCCTTTTATTTATTTTTAGAAATAAAATTAGGTACAATAATAGAATATATGTGAATTTACTTTCTTTCGACATAAAAACTCTTCATTTGACCTTTTAAGGCTTCTGTGGTATAATTTTAAATGTAAGATAGTTGGGAAAATTTTTAAATAAGAATTAGGAGTTTGTATGATGGAAAAAATTGAAAGCCTATGGCGGGTAGGCATTCGCTTTAACGAAATTCAGTTTATAGGAATAGCACCAAAACTTGGAGGTATTTTCGAAGGTGTTACAGAACAATCTTTGTTAACCAAAGCTCTAGATTATATTAATCAAGCGCAAAAGTTTGCAGAATGTACACCTATTTCTAGACCACCAGAAGGGATGGATGTAAAAGATAACCATACTGTAATAGTTGGTTTTACACTTATGTTCAAAGAACCAGATAAGGCTAAGCTTTTTCTAAATGAACTAAAAAAATAACTAAGAAAAGATTGTCACATATATTGTGACAATTTTTTTATGTTTTTTCCCAATTTTTGTGAGATAAATACTACATAATTACTTGTAAAATACATTATTTATGATATAATTTAATAGTTACATGTGAAGAAAGGGAGATATGAACATGAGTGTTAAAATAGAAAAATTAGAAGGATCAAAAGTAAAATTAGATTTCGTAGTAGAAAAAGAAAAATTTAACGAAGCTTTAGACCAAGCTTTCAAAGAAAATGCAGGAAAATTCAAAATGCCTGGTTTTAGAAATGGTAAAGTACCAAGAAACGTTATAGAAAAAACATATGGAGATAACGTATTATTCGAAGAAGCTTTTGGAATATTAGCTGAAAAAGAATATATGGCAGCAGTTATAGAAAACAACCTAGAAGTTGTTTCTGAACCAAGACTAGCTAAAATGGACAAATTAAGCAAAACTGAGGATATAGTATTCTCAATTGAAGTGTTTGTTAAACCAGAAGCAAAGCTTAAAAAATATAAAGGATTAACAATAGAAAAAGTAAATACAGAAGTAACAGATGCAGATGTAGATGCTGAACTAGAAAATATGAGAAATAAAAACGCTAGAATAGTAGCTAAAGAAGAAGGCGCAGTGGAAAACGGAGATATTGCCAACATAGATTTCGAAGGGTTCTTAGATGGCGTAGCATTTGATGGCGGAAAAGCAGAAAAATATGATCTTGAAATAGGATCTGGTTCATTCATACCAGGATTTGAAGAACAAATCGTTGGAATGAAAGTTGGAGATGAAAAAGATATTACAACTACATTCCCAGAAGAATACGGAAACCAAGATTTAGCTGGAAAAGAAACAATATTCAAAATCAAATTACATGAAATAAAGAAAAAAGAATTACCAGCTCTTGATGATGAATTTGCAAAAGATGTTTCTGAATTTGATACATTAGTTGAATACAAAAATTCATTAAAAGAAAAATTAGCAAAAAACAAAGAAGCTCAAGCTAAAGCTGAAAGAGAATCTAAAGCTATAGAAGCATTAGTTGCTGAACTTGAAGTTGAAATACCAGAAGTAATGGTACACAACCAAATTCACAATATGATTCATGAATTCGAACAAAACTTAGCATACCAAGGTATGACATTAGATCAATATATGGAAATACTAGGAATAGACCATGCAGCATTACACGATCAATTCAAAGATTCAGCTATAAAAGACATTAAATTAAATCTTGCTATGGAACAAGTAGTTAAAGCAGAAAATGTTGAAGTAACTGATGAAGAAGTAGTAGCTAAAGTTGAAGAACTTTGCGCAGCTTATGGTCAAGATGCATCTTCAATGAAAGAAAATGAAAATGTAAAAGAATACATGAGAACTAAATTAAAACAAGAAAAAGCTATGAATGTTGTAGTAGAAAACGTTAAAGAAAAATAGTTTTTATTGGAGGTAAAAAGTATATATGAAAAATAGTTTAGTGCCTATGGTTGTTGAACAAACAAGTAAAGGCGAAAGATCATATGACATTTATTCAAGACTTTTAAAAGAAAGAATAATCTTCTTATCTGAAGAAGTAAATGATGTTACAGCCTCTTTAGTAGTAGCTCAATTACTATTCTTAGATGCTGAAGATCCAGGTAAAGATATACATCTATATATCAATAGCCCTGGTGGTAGTGTTACAGCCGGTATGGCAATATATGATACAATGCAATATATCAAATCAGATGTATGTACAATATGTATTGGTATGGCAGCAAGTATGGGAGCTTTCCTTCTTGCCGCTGGTAAAAAAGGTAAAAGATTTGCATTACCAAACAGTACAATAATGATTCACCAACCTTTAGGTGGTGTTCAAGGTCAAGCTAGTGACATTAAGATTCATACAGATTATTTATTAATGATCAAAGATAAATTAAATAGAATTTTAAGCGAAAATACTGGCAAGCCATTAGAACAAATTGAAAAAGATACAGATAGAGATAACTTCCTATCTAGCAAAGAAGCTAAAGAATATGGCTTAATTGATGAGGTTATGACAAGTATTAACGAGTTATAATATAAGGAGATAAACATGGCAAAGAAAACAAATAATGGTAACAATGATTATGATATATTTTGTTCTTTTTGTGGAAGATTTAAAGATGAGGTCGGCAAGATGATTGCCGGCCCTAATGGCATCTTTATATGTGAAGACTGTATAGATGTTTGTAATAAAGTAATATTAGAAGATTTAATGCTTGGTGAAGAAGAACTAGAAATGCAAGCTAAAAAGTCAGCGTCAGAAGAAAACAAAAGTGCCTCTTTAACAAGCAAAAAAGAACTAATAGAGAATACGGATCTTCCTACACCAGAACAAATAAAGAAGATACTAGATGAATATGTAGTGGGGCAAGATGCTGCTAAAAAAGTATTAGCGGTTTCAGTATATAACCATTATAAAAGAATAAGAAACTTAGATAAAATAGATGATGTAGAAATACAAAAAAGTAACATATTGTTACTAGGGCCTACAGGATGTGGTAAAACATTACTTGCACAAACGCTGGCTAAAGTATTAAGAGTTCCGTTTGCAATAGCAGATGCTACAACTTTGACTGAAGCTGGATATGTAGGCGAAGACGTAGAAAACATACTTCTTCGTTTAATACAAGCTGCAGACTATGATATATCTAAAGCAGAAAAAGGTATTATATATATAGATGAATTAGATAAGATTACAAGAAAGTCTGAAAACCCATCTATAACAAGAGATGTTAGTGGTGAAGGTGTACAACAAGCGCTTCTTAAAATAATAGAAGGAACAACTGCTAATGTACCACCACAAGGTGGAAGAAAACATCCTCAACAAGAATACTTAAAGATAGATACTACAAACATATTATTTATATGTGGCGGTGCTTTCGAAGGCTTAGATAAGATTATAGAAGCTAGAGTTGGTGAAAAATCTATGGGATTTGGCTCTAAACTTGAAGATAAGAAAGATATAGATTATGGAACAATATTTAGCAAAGTATTACCAAATGACATAATTAAGTTTGGTCTTATACCAGAGTTAGTAGGACGTTTACCAATAATAACATCCCTTTCTCAACTAGATGAAAAAGCATTAGTAGATATTTTAACTAAACCTAAGAATTCAATACTTAAGCAGTATAAGAAACTACTTAAAATGGATAATGTAGAATTAGACTTCAAAAAAGAGGCGTTAGAAGAAATAGTAAGTCTTGCAATAGAAAGAAAAACAGGGGCAAGGGGATTAAGAGCAATACTTGAGGAAGTCATGCTAAATGCTATGTATGATATACCATCCAATAAGAATATTAGTAAGTGTATAATTACTAAGGATGTAATTACTAAAGAATTAGGACCTATATACGAATATAAAAATCAATAAGATTTGTTGACAGACATTATATTTAATGATAATATTTATGTATATATAACAAAGGAGATAATAAAATGAAAAAAAACAAAGGAATAAGTTTAATAGTATTAGTTATTACTATAATAATAATGATAATATTAGCTACAGCCGTAATAATTTCATTAAACAATGCTGGAATTATTAATCATTCATCTAACGCTGTAAACAAATGGAATGAAGCTGAAAACAATACTCAAGATACAATAAATGATTTAGAAAACATAGTTTTATCTGAAGTAGAAAAATTAGAGAAAGAATACACTTTAGATTATTATGCAGATATTCAAACAGCTATAGCAGTGATCAATGAATCTAACTATTCAGATGAAACAAAAAAAGTTTCTAAAGCCGAAGCTGCCGTTGCAGTATATAAAGATAAGGAAAATTTACCTAATCTTGTATTAGTAACAGATTGCATTATAAATACTAAGTTAGTTCCTACAGTTAATATGGCTATCAATTTAGCAGGAAAAACACTTCTTACTAATGATGTCCTTGCTATAGAAACAGCCGCTATCAATCTAACTATAAATGGAACAAAAGCAAATAGTAAAATTGTTAATGCCAATACTAATGGAACTCATACTTCTATTATTAAAGTAGCTTCAGGAAAATGTACAATTAATGGTGGAGAATATAATTCTCTATCTAATGGCATAGGAACTACAGATAATCAAAATATAAATATATTAGTAGATTCCTCTGCTATATTAGAAGTGAATAACGCTAAAATTAATTCAACAGATCAATCAAATGGCGCAATAGTGGGAGTATATATAAAAACTGACGCTACAGCCGTTATTACTAATACAGATATTACAGTTTTATCACCAGGAGGATTATTTTCAGACGCTATAGATAACGATGGCACATTAACTGCTACAAACTCTAAGTTATTAGCATATGCAGACCATACAGCAAATGCAGCAGGAAATAATTATGGCTCAAGTTCTAGAGCTGTTTCAAATACAGGAACAATTACATTCAAGAACTGTACTGTTTATGGAGCACACTCAGGTGTTAGAACTACAGGTACTGTATATGTAGATGGTGGTACGTATGAAGGTTATAGCCACGGCGGATTTTACTTTGCAGGCGCACAGACAACATCATATATAAGAAATGCAACAATGAGAGATTGTACAATAAAGAACGGTGAAGATGATGGTCGTGCGGGAACAAACAAAGCTGGTACATATATTGGTAACGCTTCTAATATAACTGTATATATAGATAATTGCGATATTTCTGGCACATATTTCCCATTTGTACTAAGAAGTAGTGGTGGAGAATCAAACAACTCAGTATATATAAGCAATTCTACTATTAGTAACTTTGAAAAATATATTCGTGTAGATTCAGCTGAATCTAAAAATGTAAAATTATTTATAGGATCAGGAAATAACTTTACAGCCGAAAGTGCCGTATATAAAGAAGAAAACACAGAAACAACTAATGTAGATTATAGTACAGCATTTCCTAATTATTAAAAATATTAAAGAACCCGTAAATTAATACGGGCTCTTATTTTTTTACTCAAGAGCTTTGCTCATATAACCAAGTCTACTCGCGTTCCATGAAATGCTTTTAGCTAAAATTGTCTTAGCTAAAGGAAGGAAGATGTCATCATCCTTTATAGCATCAAAGAAGCCTTTGAAGTTTGAGAAGCTACCATCTTCACACATAAAACGGAATACTCTTTCAAAACATTCTGTTGTAAGTTCAAGCTGTCCTTTGCCAGGTTTACGGTATCTGCAATCTGGCAAATCATCACTTAAACCATCTTTCCAAGCTAACATTACAATCTTGCCATCTAAGCAAGTAAAAGTGTAATAAGTAGGATTTTTCTTTGAATCAACACATGAAAACGTTTGCATTTTGTTTCTCCTTTTAAATTATTAATAAGTTTTTTGAAAAATGTATATACATTATATCATATATGCATGGATTTATCAAATACATAAAAAGACCCGCAGATTACTGCGAGCCTTTGTTTTTACGCTTCTTCGAGCGCAAGTGACATTCTACGGATTTTAACTGCCATGGAACCAATATACCCGGCAATAATTCTTTCAGCATCCTTTCTAAATGTCTCATCGTTATTCAGTTGTTCAAGAAATCCCTTATAGTCAGTAAATACAGGGTCTGTACAGACAACCCTAAAAGCCTTGTCAAAAAGAGGCTTGGAAATAGGGTTCTGTCCTTTTACGGGATTTGCGTACGCTTCTACAGAAGCTGTTCTATTGGTAGTTTTACTCACCATAAGTTTTACCAGCTTTCCGTTAGAAAATTTGAAGTCGTACCTAATTTTACTGTTGTGGTCTGTTGCTTGAAAAGTCTTCAAATTAAACACTCCTTAAATTATTATAGTGGCTTATAATACTGACCACCTTTATTATAACACAATTATATGGAGGAGGTCAAGGAAAGTAGTAGACATAATTTCGGAAAATAGATATTTTGTCTAAAAGGGAGTATAAACAAAAAGAACAAATATTCGATAAAAATACCTAAAAGTATTGACAAACAATTGTTCTTTATATATAATTAAAACAGAACAAAGGTTCGGAGGTAATATTATGAAAAGATATAGAATAAATTATAAAAGAGTAGTAACAAATATAATAGTATTAGCCATTATATTTATGGTATTTAACGCTTTTACTAACATTACATTTGGTTCAAGAAATATAGAAACTAAAACAATACGTGTAGAACGTAACCAAACTTTATGGAGTATTGCTTCAGATATATGTGATTCTTCAAACGAAGAATTAAATGTACAAAATGTTATAATAAAGATTAAAAAAATAAATAATCTAACAGATAGTACCATATATTATGGTCAAGAGTTGAATGTTCCTATATACATGTAGAAATATTATATAATTCCCTTTAGGCAGCTATTAATTTAGTTGCCTTATTTTTATACATATGATAATATGTATTTGTAACACATATATGAGGTGATTGTATGGATGAAAAAAAGAAAAATATTCAAGAAATAGATACTAATACTAAAAAACAAGATAAAACTACAACTAATGAAAATACTGAGAAAAACCAACCTTCTAAAAAGCAAAATAAGGCCTTTTTTATTTCTATAGGTATAATATGTGGTTTGTTATTGTGTGCTATTTATATGATAATTCAACTTCCTGATGAAGTTCCAACTTCGCTAGCTAATATGCGAATTGAAAGATTTAAAGGTAAAGATTATTATATTTTTACACAAGAAGGAACATATTCTAAAGAACATCAAAATATCCGTTATACATTAAATGCAGATAACCAATATGCAAATGAATATATAAAAAAAGTAATGACATATGATGAATATGTGGAGTTTTGTGTAAATAGAAATTTAGATATTAAATATACTGATCCAAATAAAAATTATATAGTACTATCTTATTCATGTAATACACATTGCTATGCTTGGCTAGCAAATATAGAAAATTTAGGTAAAGTAGTTGCTTTATATGTATGGGATACTACATATGGTGCTCCTAATTATAATGTATCAAATGGATATGCAATAATAGTTCCTACAGACATTAGCACACAAACTATTGTAAATGTTGTACCTATGTACAAAGAAGATGAGTTTAAAGAAATTACTAAAATTATAGATTTTCCGGATATATTTAATCAAGGTGATATGATGGTTAAAAAGCCCGTTATATATTTATATCCTACTGAAGATACTAAAATAGATGTAGAGCTTTTAAATAAGGATTTATTAACTTGTACATATCCAAAATATCAAGATAAATGGTCTGTTTTAGCTAAACCAAATGGCGATTTAACATATCTTTCTACTGGTAGAAGTCTTTACTCATTATACTATGAAGCAAATAATATAGTAGATTTTAATGTAACAAATGAAGGATTTGTAGTTAAAGGTAAAGATTCTGCTACATTCTTAGAAGAAAAACTAGACATATTAGGGTTAAATGAACATGAAGCGGAAGAATTCATTATATATTGGTTACCTATATTAGAAGCAAATAAATACAATTATATAAGATTTGCTACTAAAGAGGAAATTGATGCTAATATGCCTTTAGAGGTTAATCCAAATCCAGATAGTGTAATTAGAGTCCTAATGACATATAAAGCTCTCAAAACGCCTTTTATCGTCAAAGAACAAGTGCTAGAAAGGCCAAATCGAGAGGGATTTGTTTTAGTAGAGTGGGGCGGTACTGAAATTAAGTAAATGTATATGATATACAATATATAGATAGAATAAAAAATGAAATATAAAATAATAAAGAGGTGCTTAAAAAATATTAAGCATCTCTACTTATATATAATAATGTATGTTATCTTAATTTATTTAATGGATTGTTATCTATTGCAGATTTAACTTCATCGCTGTCTATGTGAGTATATATTTGAGTAGTAGCAATAGTTTCGTGCCCTAGAACTTGTTGTAATGTTCTAATATCTACGCCTGCATGTTTATGCATTAATGTAGCTGCGGTATGTCTAAGCTTATGCGGTGTATATTTTTTAGGATCTAATCCGGCTTCTATAATATACTGTTTAACCATTATTTCTACCATTCTAGGAGATATACGTTTATACTTTTTACTTATAAATAACGCACGTCTATCATCACCTTTAATCTTGTCGATTGGTCTTACCCTAAGATAAGCCTCAATAGCATCTAAACAAGCCTTATTTAGGTGCACAGAACGTTCTTTGTTACCTTTACCGATAACAGATAGAGTATCTCCTTTAATATGTTCTAAATTAATTCCTACAAGTTCAGAAAGACGTAAACCACAGTTCAGAAAGACTGTAAGGATAGCATAATCTCTTTCTTTGAACTCGCCATCAACGGAGTGGAGTAGGGCAAGTGACTCATCTAGATTTAAATATTTTGGTAATCTTTTTTCTAGTTTTGGTGCTTCAAGCCCAGAAGTTGGATTTCTTTCAATTTTTTTAGAAATATCACATAAATATTTATAAAATGATTTAATTGATGAAATTTTACGAGCTCTTGAAATTGCTTTAGTATTTTTATCATATAAATAATTATATATATCTGAAGTTTCTACAGATTTGAAAAAATTTAAATCTAAATCTGAAATATCAATTTCTTTATAATTTTCAATTTTAATATTATATTTATCACGTTTAATAAATTGAAAAATATCTCTAAGATCATAATAATATTCATTAACAGTATTTTTAGATCTATTTTTAGTAATGATTAGATAATTCTTAAGGTAATCTTGTAAAATTACCGGTAAATCGTCATACGACGGATGTTTCATAAATACCTCCAAAAAACGACGCTCTAGAATCGATTTTAAGGCGTTTTTATTAACAGGGGCATATAGTTTGACCTTGAAAAAAAGGCCCCTAAAACGTCAAAATGGAAAATAGGGCTAAAATGACTAATTTTATATAAAGATACATATATAATGTATAAAATTTTATAAAATGTATATACAGATATATAATTATATAGTAGAATAATTAGAGTAAGACAAAGTAAGAGAATATATATGTATAAATAAATATAAAATATATATACGTAATTAGTTAAAGAGCCTAGAAAGGCTTAATATACATATATAATATCAGAAGAGGGCTTCATATGCAATAGTTCCTTCTCCAAAATACACAAAATATCTATTTTGCGAAATAACATATAACGAAATAATAGCCCTTTTCCTATGGCCTACTTCTTCTATTATGTGTTAATTTCGCTTTTTTAATTTTGTATTCTACTTTATTATTTTTAGTTTTCATGCTCTTTAAATGTTTCTTTGCTTTTACTTATTAAATAATAATAACATTTTTAATTCTAAATAATAATTTTAAAAATCATCTACAACATAAACTTCGCATATATCCACGTTCTCTATCTTATCGTAATACATAAACTTGTACAAACATCATATACTACATATTAAGGCACTTGCATTATACATATTTTAGAACTATATACTCGGTTACTTACTTTTAATACAATCGAAACTAATTCTAAACATTATTCTCCTCCTTTCTATAACTATATCGTAATATTATGTATACTACATTCTTGAAAAACATCTAAATATATGGTATAATTATTATTGTAGCACGGTAAATCCAAAATATTTATAATTAAAAAGGAGATTTAAAACATGGCACACTTTTGGTTGATTCAAAGAGGCAGATTCGTTACCGATAAGCCTGCAAAGTCGCTTAACATTGATCAGAACATCAGCTACGACTACATGGGTTCGGCAGAGTTCGAATGGGGTGCTATTCCCAAGGCGTTCCGTCGGATGATGTACCATTTCCATAAGTACGTGACGGTTCATACCGGTATCTTCTCGCCTGATGGTGAAGAACTCATTCTCTTCTGCAAGAACGAGTATGCAGATCTCATCCTCAGTATGGTAAAGGAATTTATCGCTAATCCCTACTCCTTGAAGGAGTACTCGGAACTCGAAAAGATTCCTGTGGCCAAAAACAATGATACGTCCTGGCGCGGACGCGTAACCGACTTTTGGTGGAACATCGATAGCTATGAGTACGGTGATTGGATGGCTTGTATGTCTCCCAAGGCAGACCTTTTGGTGAAGATTCTCACAGCTGATCACGCTGATTGGTGGATGTCTAAACCCGAAGAAGAGCGCGATAAGGAGTACAAAGACTCTCTCCGCTGGTAACTGGTAAAGAGAAAAAGCTCACTCATAACAATGAGTGGGCTCTTTTTTATGCATATATATATTTAAATAAAATCAAACCCCTACTAAAAGTAGAGGCTGATATAAGAGGTTATATATGAAAACTAAAGTTTTCTCTAGTCTGCATTCTATTTAATTAGTTCCAGATACCTAAACCTTGGTTTCTAGCACTTATTTGAGCTTTAACTAGTACGTCTAATTTATTAATGTTGTTTCTTTCTGCTCTAAGGTTTGCTAAACCATCTTCTAATAATGTTTCATTATAGAAATCATTTTCGATATATAAATATCCGTATGTTTTACCTTTTTCTGATTTAACTGTATCGAAGTCTACTACAACATTCTTACCTGTTAAGTCTAAAGACATTCTCTTTGTTAAAGCTTCAGTATCTTTTGTAGATTCTATACCAATTAGATTAATTTCATGTTCTTCTCCATTTGATACTAAAGTTACTGTTATACCATTTACTTCTTTTACAGTTCCCTTTATAGCTTGCTTTGTATATTCGTATGCATCTTTTTCTACGGGAGTAACAACAGCTACTTTATTTTCTTCTGGAGTAAATCCTATAACTAATCCAGTAACTATTAATGCTATTGATATAATAATGACCGCTACTGCTGGTCCATATTGTTTAATATAAAATGTTCTTTTATTTTCATAATACATATTTACTACCTCCATAAAAATAAATGTTACATAATATGAGCCATACTATAATATTATGATACCATAAATATTATGTAAAGTCAATATTATGTAACCAATTATCTATTATTTTCTTTAATTTTACTATATGTTTTCTATATTATTGCTATATTTATTGTTTGTTTTATGTTAAATATCTGCGTTGTGCCATACATTTTGAACATCATCATTAGCTTCTAATTTATCTATAAAGTTTTCGAATTTTTCTGCTTCTTCATCAGATAGTTCTTTCTTTAATGTAGGAACCATTTTAATTTCAGCTTCTACTGTGGTATAGCCATTCTTTTCTAAGTATTCACTAATCTTAAAGTATGATTCTGGTGCTGCAGTTATTTCTATATATCCATCTTCACTTACAAAATCTTCTGCTCCAACATCTAACACTTCAAGCATTAGTGTATCTTCATCTATACCAGTGCTTTCTAGTACAAATACAGATTTCTTAGTAAACATATAACCTACAGAACCTGTTTGACCCATACTACCGCCGCTTCTATCAAATATACATCTGATATCTGCTGCAGCTCTATTTTTGTTATCTGTCATAGCATCAACTATTACAGCTACGCCGCAAGGACCAAATCCTTCATAAGATATTTCTTCATAGTTTGTCGCATCAGCTGCTCCTGAAGCTTTTTGAATACATCTATTAATGTTATCGTTTGGCATGTTATTTGATTTTGCCTTAGCTATAACATCTCTTAATTTTGCGTTACTTGCCGGATCAGGACCACCTTGCTTTACAGCAACTGTTATTTCTTTACCTAATTTTGAATAAATTTGGGCTTTCTTACCGTCAACGGCTTCTTTTCTTCTTTTTATATTTGCCCATTTACTATGTCCACTCATATATCCTTCTCCTCCTTCATATGTTTGGTTTACTAACCTTTAATATTGTAACACAATTTTATTTATTTGTGTAGTCTTTTTTGCTCCAAAATGCTTAAATTTAGCGTTTTTTGTTATAAAGTATCATTTATTATACCATCAAATAGCTCTATATACTTTTCTACTGTACATTTAGAAGAGTTTTTAACTCCTTCTTTGATGTTTTCATCAGATAATACTTTTAATAATTCTCTATTATTATATAATACTTTTATTTTTTCTTTTAATTCTTCTTTGTTTCTTTCTTTTAGGATGAATTCTTGACCTTTTTTGCCTAAAACTTCATAAGCTAAACCTACATCAGTTGTTATTACTGGTACGCCACAGCTCATAGATTCTAGAAGCGGTCTAGGAGTTCCTTCTATTAAAGAAACACATACATATATATCTATATTGCTATAGTATTCTTGCATTTCTACTGCGTTTCTATATTTATCGTTTACATCTGCATAGAAAGGTTCAATGTTATATCCTTCAGCCTTAAGTTCTTCTATAGCTGGTTTTAGTATTGTATGTAACCCTTTATAGTCTATATCGTCTTCAGATTTCTTGTTCCATTTACTATTTCCAACCCACCCAATTACTAATGGTCTATTTGCTACATTTTCCATTTCAAATCTTTCAAGTTTAGCTGGTACAAAAAGATCAGTATCTATTGTATCTGGTATTTCTGCCCATGGTAATGGACAATTTGGAACTGATGCATATATATCATATAGTTTTTTAGAACATACTAAATATGCCTTAGAATATAATCTATATAACTTTGTATAGTCTATTTCCGGATCATTTATTGCTAAATGGTCATATACGCATGTAGTGATTTTTCTTACCATAGATTTTAAGTATTCATCATAATTATATCCTTTAAGAGCCACTCTTTCTTTGAAACTTTCATCTTCAAATTGAAGTAAAAGCTTTCTTGCAAGGAAGTGTATTACATCATATTCTTTTGTAGCTTCTAAAATGTCAAATAAGTCTTTATTAAAGTCTGTTACACAATAAAATACGTCTATATCATATTTATTGCTTAATTCCTTTTTTAATAATTGTGCAATTATATCAAAAGACCAGTTAGGTATATCTGCTATTATTGCGATTTTATTTTTGCTCATTATTCTTTTTAACCTCCTCTTCAAAGGATCTGTTTAATGATTCAAGCATGCTATTTAATAATAAGTATCTTTCTGCAAATTCTATATTGTTACAGTAGTTTTTATCTGTAGTAGAACCTGTTTTGATAAGCTTAGATAGGTACTTGTCCATATCGCTTATCATTTTTTCTATCGAGAAATATGTAACAATCTTATTTCTACATAGTTCTTTGTAATCTACTTTTTCTTTATTTAGTAGAACTTTTTCAATTGCTGCTCTATATTCTTCTATTTCATTTTCAGAATAATCGAACTCAAATTGTTGTTCCGGTACTTGATATGGTCTAATTAGGTAACCACAATCTGTTTGTATAAGCTCCTTTTGGCCACCTATATCACAAGATACTACAGGTACACCCATAGACATAGATTCATATGTAGTAAGTGTTAAACCTTCTCTTAGAGAACATACAAGTGTAACATTTGCTACTTTATAGAAACGTCTAACATCTTCTTGCATACCATAAAGATCAACATATTCTTCTAGATGTTCATCTGCAATTTTCTTTTTCATATCTTCAAATGCAGGACCATCTCCAACAAACGCAAGTCTTACATTAGGTCTAGTCTTAATAAGTTGTTTTAACACTTCAATTGCAAATAACGGACGTTTATAATGAACCATACGACCTACAAATAGAATTACTTCTTTACCTTTGTATTTCTTTTTAAGCTCATCTTCGCCTTCGTATTTCTTATTTAAATCATAGAAATCTGGATCAGTACCTATATATACAGGTTTAATGTTCTTGATATTTCTATTCATAATATTGTACATTATGTGCCTTAAATGTTTTGTACAAGTATATGTATTGTCTAAGTACATTGCAACCGAGTTGGAATCCTTAGGGAATCCGCCGTTTCTTAATGTCCAATTTTCTGCGTGTATATAGTCTACGAATGGTATTTCTTTGAAATGGAATTTAAGCCATGGTAATACATAGTACCCGTAGAAACTATTCGAAAGAACAACCGCATTTATCTTTCTAGATTTGATTATATGATAAATAAAGCTTGCCCAATCTTTTTCTTTTAAGAACGATGTTAAATCGAAATATTCATCAACATATTGTTCTACTTTTTGCCTTAAAACATAATCACATTTCTTAGTGGTGATTACACTAATTTCATATCCTTTTGCTCTAAGTCCCTTAATTAGGTTTAATGCAAATATATCTGCACCACCTACAACAAACCAAGGAACTATGAATAAAAGTCTTTTCTTCTCAGCTAGCGGGAAGATATCCTTTTTAGTTAATTCTATCTTTTGTGGTATATCTTTATAGTCTATTTTATAGATTTTATCAAACTCAATAATATTAGTATCTAGTTTAATTTCAGACTTCATCTTATCTATGTATTCATCAGAGATCTTAGATTTTTCTTCGCTGTTTTCTACCATTACATATTTTTCGTCTGATAGTTTTCTATGCCAATAACCATAGTAATCCATTTTAATTGGAACATATTTCTTGCTTAAGAAGTATAACCACATATACCAATCTTCATGTACTTCTGATGGTAAAGACATAAATGTATCTAGTTCTAAGAATTTATCTTTTCTAATAAATGCACATCTAGATATAATGTTCTTTTTAGCCATTTCATAAATAGCTAGTTTCTTGTTAAATAGACCTTGTTTGTCATGAAAATTTACCATTCTAGAATATGCCCAAACACCTTCTGGGTTTGTTAGCATAGTAAAATAACCACATTCTAACATTGTTTTGTCTATTAAATCCGATTCACAAAGAAGTAATAACAAATCGCTCTTTGCTTCTTTTGCTGCGATGTATTGAGCTTTTGCTAAACTCTCATCATCTTCTAATTTTACAATTCTAATTCTTTTATCTATCTTTACTAATTCGTTTAATGTTTCATCAATTTCATGTGTTGCAATTAACCATTCCCAGTGAGGGAAAGTTTGGTTAAGTAACGAGTTATATGTTTGTTTTATATAACCCTGATTTTCATAGTGAGTTATTATACTAACATATATGTTATCTACATACTCACTTAATCTCGACTCCTTGTTTTTGCCTGGCTCTAATGTAAAGTCAAAGTAGTCTAATTCTGTCTTTGGATTATTCATTTTACCTCCTAAAATTTTAAGGCTACATTTTCATTATACCATTTTTAAGATAATAAGTAAAGCTTTAAGAAGCCCGAAACCCTTGCTATAACTAGCACCTGGTACCAACATAACAAAGAAACGCTAGTCCCCTCATAAGGTTTAGCGTTTCTTAATTATATAAAAATTCTTTAATTTTTTTAATAACTTTATGTTTATTTATATAATTTTGTATAAATATTATAATAATTTAATACCTTTTCAAAATAAGTTTTTGTTTCATTATATTTAATATTTTCTAATAGCTTTGTATAATCCGTATATTCATTATATTCTGCTTCAAGCCATGTGTCTACCCTACCCATTCCTGCGTTATATGCAATTATTGCTAGATAATAATTACCATCAAAATACTTTATAAGATAAGATAAATACTTTGTTCCTATATGTATATTTGTATATGGATCAAATACATCGTAATTTTTATCGTCAATTGTATCTATTCTTCTTGCCATTTGCTTTGATGTGGGATCTATTATTTGCATAAGACCTTTTGCTCCAGCACTAGATACAGCATCTTTATTAAAGTTGCTTTCTCTTTTAATTACTGCGTATATTAAATTAGGATCTACATTATATATACTTGCAGCTTGTTCTACAATAGTTCTATATTTCCTAGGGAACATTATATTAGTTACAAGTATATATACAATTACTACTAATAATATTAGTAAAACAAATATACTTAAAGATACTATATTCTTTTTTCCTTTGCTATTATTTTTCTTTTTCAATTTGTCTCTCCTTAATATTATTTAGCTTCCATCCAACTTAATCCTACATTTACGTCAGCTTCTAAAGGTAAGTTTAATTTAACCGCAGATTCCATTACTTCTTTCATTGTATTTTTAACTATTTCTACTTCGCTATCTTTAGCTTCAACTAAAAGTTCGTCATGCACTTGCATTATTATTTTAGCTTCAAGATTTAGTTCTTTGAACTTCCTATATAAATTGTTCATAGCAATCTTCATAATATCTGCAGCAGTACCTTGTATAGGCATGTTCATTGCAACTCTTTCACCAAACATTCTAGTGTTATAATTTGCAGATTTAAGTTCTAATACTTTTCTTTTACGGCCATATTTTGTAGTTGCATATCCAGTTTCTAAACCGTTTTCTATTAAACCCTTCATATATTTTTCTACGCTAGAATAATGTCTAAAGTAGTTTTCTATATATTCTTTAGCTTCCCATCTTGAAACATTTATGTTTTTAGCAAGGCCAAAATCGCTTATACCATATACAATACCAAAATTAACTGCTTTTGCTTTAGAACGAAGCTCTTTTGTTACTTCTTCTAAAGGTACATTAAATACTTGTGATGCAGTTATTGAGTGTATATCGTCTCCGTTTGTGTATGCATTTATCATAGTAGGATCACCAGACATATCTGCAAGAACTCTTAGTTCTATTTGACTATAGTCTGCATCTACTATTTTATATCCTTCTTTTTCTGCTACAAAGCATTCTCTAATTCTAGAACCCAAATCCGTTCTTACAGGTATATTTTGAAGGTTTGGTTCTACACTAGAAAGTCTACCAGTAGCTGTAACTGTTTGCATAAATGTTGTATGTATTCTACCATCTGTATCTATTACATCTATTAAACTATCTATATATGTAGATTTAAGTTTTGCTAAAGTTCTATATTCTAATACTAAAGGTACAATTTCATGTTTATCTTGTACCGTTTCTAATATCTCTTTATCTGTAGAGTAATTAGATTTAGTCTTTTTAGGATATTCTATTTCTAGTTTTTCAAATAGGATTTTACCTAGTTGCATTGGTGAATTTATATTAAATTCTTCACCTGCAAGCTCATATATTTTAGCAGTTAGTTCTGCAACACTTTTTTCAATATATTCTCCAAATTCCTTAAGCTTAACTTTATCTACATACATTCCGTTAGCTTCTATATTTGCTAGTGTCTCTATCAAAGGCATTTCTACATGATAATATAGATAATCTAAGCCCATTTCATGAAGAGTTTCTTTTAGACTAGCTTCTGTTTTAGTTATTACATTAATATATGCATATATTACTTCTTTTTCATTATCTGTTAATTCATCTAATGTTTCCTCTTTAACAGGCGCGTTATCTAACATATCAAACATAGAAGTTTGTTCTACTTTTTTAGCCTCTTTATTAAGAGTTGGGAAATTAGCGTTTAACACTTCATATGTTATCTTATCTATAGATTGATTATTGTCTGCTGTATTAATTAAGTAATACATAATCATAAGGTCATCATTAAAACCATATATATCCCTTATATTGTTTCTAAAAGCCAAATTTAAGACACTTTTAATGTTGTAACCAATCTTTTCACATCTATACGAGCAAAACTCTTCTAAAACGCTTTTAGCATTTATATCTGTAATCTTAATAGTATATATGTTATTTCCTATATTAAATATTAATGTATTCTTTAATTTATCTGATTCAAATTTAGAATCTAAGAATATAAATGGTAGTTTAGTATTGTTAATAGGGCTTAATGTATTAAGTGCCTCTTTAACATCCTCTTTAGTATTAAGGTTAACAAATTTAGTATTAGCTAATCCACTAAAGAAATCTCCATTTACATTAACTACCTCTTTACCTTCTGTATATCTATCTAAGAACTTCTTAAACTCAAGTCTAGTAAATAACTTAGTAACCTCTTCTAGATTTACATCTTTAACTCTTAATACATCATAATTTAAATCTATAGGTACATCTGTATTAATAGTAGCAAGTGTTTTAGATAAGAACGCCATCTCTTTATTCTCTATTAGATTAGCTCTTAATTTATCTGATACATCTATAGTCTCTATATTGTTATATAGGTTTTCTATATTATCTGTCATATTAAGAAGTGTAAGAGCAGTCTTCTCTCCTACCTTTGGTACACCAGGTATGTTATCTGATTTATCTCCCATTAATGCTTTAAGCTCAATTATTTGGTAAGGTTTAACTCCCATAGCTTCCATTAAAGTTTCGGGATTATATATAGTGTACTCTGTCTTAGCACCATTCTTACCAGGCATAACTACATTGCTCATCTCAGATACTAATTGAAGACTATCTTTATCTCCTGTTAGTATATATGTAACTATATCCTTAGTGCTACTCACTTTAGCAACTGTACCTAATATATCGTCTGCTTCATATCCTTCTAATTCTAATATAGGGATATTCATTGCTCTTAATACATCCTTAATTAGACTCATTTGAGGTCTAAGTTCATCTGGCATAGATCTACGCCCAGCTTTATATTCATCATACATCTTATGTCTAAATGTAGGTGCAGATATATCAAAAGCTACAGCTACATAATCCGGCTTTAACATGCTTTCCATCATATAGAATATGTTTAGAAAGCCGTATACTGCATTTGTATATGTTCCATCTTTTACAGATAGTAATCTTATACCATAGAATGCTCTATTCATTATACTGTTACCATCTATAACAAGTATCTTTTCTTTGTTCTCCATTATAACCTCCGTTTGTGTTGTAAATTGTAATTTGTGTTTATCTTATTTATCTTTTTTATCCACGACTTACCTCCAAATTACTGTTTGTATTATACTATGTTTTTATAAAAAATAAAAGCAACAGAGCTAATTTCTGTTACTTTATTTATATTAATTTTCTTTCTTGTATAGTAGAGATTAACTTTAAATTTCTCAAAGCAGAACTGTCTTCTGAATTAATGCCTCCGGCAACTCTATTTAATCTATAATCCGATTTAAATTCATTAATATATTTTTCTTCCAACAAATATATTTTTTTATCAGAAGAAAGTTCTTTATAAAATATTCTTGTAGTGTCTAAAGCTCCAAACGAATCAATTGATAAAATTGATTTTTCTACACTTCCATTTAGCAATCTTGCAAAGTGTTTTTTAGAAGACCAATGTGTCATAATTCTCTTCTTTATATTTGAATTATACGCTGCCACTCCAATATATGCTTGTTTATATTCATCCAGCACCATTATATAAATTCCTTTTGTTTCCTTTAGCATATTTAAATCTGTAACTTCATGAAATTTATACTTTTTAACAAATTTCATCAAATATTTATTAAAATCTACTTTATCAATATTTCTAAAAAAATTCATATTTAAATCAAAATTTTCCATACAGTTTTGATAATGTTCTTTCACATATTCATCAGTGTAATGCTCAAAATCTTTATATATATCATTTGGAATGTTACAAAACCAAGGAGGGCACAGCAAAGGATATCTTTTATTTTTTTTGTAAAATTCATCTGCTATTTTTAAATTCTTTTTATCTTTATAATCAAGTTCATTAGTAGGAACACAATAATTATCTCTTGTTAATAAGTTTCTATCTGTTTTCTTTATTTTAACACCAAAATAATCAATGTATTCATTAGTACTCATAAGCACCTCCATAATATTTCTATATAAACTCTTGCCATACTATGTTGGCTAGATCTTCACCCTTATATGTAAGTCTTATCCCTACATCATCTTTTTCTAGAAGTTTTTCTTCTACTAATTTATCTATTTGTTCTTTATACATATCTAACACATCTTTCTTAAACTTTAATTTAAACTCATTAAAGTTTAGTCCTTCTTTTAATCTAAGCCTTAATATAATATATTCCTTCATCGTATCTAGCAAGTCCATTTCTTCTATGTCTTGTTTTACACTTATACCTTGTTTCATATATTGTATATACTTATCCATATCTGGTATATTTGTATATCTAGTACTATTTATGAAGCTTGCTGCAGCTGCACCTAGTCCTAGATATTCTTGTTGGGTCCAATATGCAGTATTATGCTTAGATTCATATTTAGGCTTGGCATAATTAGATATTTCATATCTATTAAAGCCTTTTTCTTCTAACATCTTATCTAACATATACTTCATTTCTCTTTCAGTGTTTTCGTCTGGTAATGTTAAGAATCCACTGTTAAGTAGAAAGTCTAGTTTTGTTCCTTCATGTACTTCTAAGCTATATGCAGATATATGCTTAATCTTATCTAGAGATAAAATGTATTCTACTGTATTCTTAAAGTCTTCTAATGTTTCATTTGGAAGACCAATTATTACATCTGTAGAAATATTGCTAAATCCAGCTTCTACTGCGCTCATATATGCTTTTTCAAACATTTCTTTAGTTGCAATACGTCCTATTTTCTTTAATGTATTGTTATTTGCAGATTGAAGGCCTAAACTTAATCTATTTACTCCTGCTTCTAGATATGCAGTAAGTTTTTCTTTATTTAAGCTTTCTGGATTTGCTTCTATTGTTATTTCTTCTATACTATTGTTAAATAACCTTATTATATCTAATATTTTAGCTATATATTTTGCGTCTATTAAAGAGGGAGTTCCTCCACCAAAATATACAGTAGTTATATTTCTCTCTTGTAATAATTCTGAGTTCGCTAGAAGCTCCATACATATTGTATCTATGTATTCTTCTATATTGCTATTTGTACATTCCGGTTTAGAATAAAAGTCGCAATAGAAACATTTAGATTTGCAAAATGGTATATGTATATATATTCCTAAGTCTTTCATTCTTCCTCCGCTATTTTTACTATCTTATTTAATCTATGATATACACCAGATTTACTTATTTCATACGAGCATTTAGCAGCCAATTCTTCTAAAGACGCCGCAGGATCATCTTCTCTGAGTTCCGCTATTTCTCTTAGTTTAGCATTTAAAGTATCAAATCTACCATCTGCTTTTAATTTATTTATTGCTTCTATATGCTTGTATGAAGCTTTGGCTATTTTATTTAAATTAGCTGTTTCGCAATTTACTGTACGATTTATATCATTTTTAATGCTTTTATTTATACGAACATCCTCAAATTTAAAGACCGCTTTATTTGCTTCAAAAACTCTAAGCATAGTTGCTATTTGTTCGGCATCTTTTATATACACCACATATTCTTGATTCCTTTTAGTTATCTTAGGATATAGCCCATAGCCTTCCATTATTTTTGCAACATAATTTGCATGTGTTTTTCCTTTTAAAGATACTTCAAAATGATGATATTCTGATTCTGGGTTTACTAAACACCCACTACCTAAAAACACTCCTTTTAGGAATGCTTTTTTGCAGCAGGCCTTTGTTATTAGCTTTTTTAATTCTGTTACAGTTATATCTTTAGACTCTGTAATTAACTCACCATATCTTAAAGGTATAACACAACACTTTTTGTTCTTTGTTTCTAGTATTTCGTTTTTTATTTCTTCTGAAAACGACATTTTACCACCCTATCTTTTGAATTAATATCTTTAATTATCTTAATATCTGTATATTCTTTATGCTCTTTAATGATGTTTACAACATCTTCACCCTGAAGCTGTCCTATTTCTACAAGAATACTTCCACCATCATTTAAGAAGTTTTTAGCTTCGTTATATATAACTCTATATGGTTCTAAACCATCTTTTCCGCCTCTTAATGCTAGTTCTGGTTCGTTTTTAACAAAGTCTGAAATCTCATTCATTTCATCATCTGTAAGGTACGGCGGATTTGATGTTATTATATCATACTTGTTTGTAGTTTTGTATAGTTTGTCAAACATATCTGATTTAATTACTTCACATTTGTCTGTTACATTATTTAGTTCTATATTTTTACTGGCAACTTTAATCGCTATGTCTGATATGTCTATTAATGTACATTTTTCTATATTTGAATTTTTAGTTATACTGATGCCTACGCATCCAGTGCCTGTACAAACGTCTAGAAGGCTTAAATAACCATTTTCTTTTATACTGTTAATACTTTCTTCTATTAAAGTTTCAGTGTCTTGCCTTGGTATTAAAACACCGTCTTCTATATAGTATTCCTCGTTATATATATATGCTTTATGCGTTAAATACTGTGGTGGTATTTTATCCACAGCTATTTTTTCTATCATTTGATCTAATATTTGTATATCTTTATCTGTTATTTCTACCATACCAAGCTTTATATCTGATAATTTTACACATTTTATTTCAGCAAGTAATAAAACAACAAGTTCCCTAGGATTACTTGTTATATCTAGGGAATCTATATTGTACTTATTTATATATTTTTCTGTTAGTTTATTTAATATATTATTCATTATTTCTTTCCTTTATATTATCTAAAACTTTCTTTATTTCTATGTCTAATTTACTTCCTTCTTCATAGTCTGCTGGTGCTGTTATATTTACACGACCATCTGCTAAAAGTTTGCTTGAAAGCATTTCCTTATCTTTATGCACAGCTACTGCTACACCGCCATTATCTTTTACAAGCTTCATGCAAGGTACATCTGTAAGCCCATCGCCAAAGTATACCATATTGTTAAATGGAATTGATTTTTTATCTTCTTCCATTTTATCGTTTATTGCTTCATCATACACTTCAAATATACCCTTATTTATTCTAAAGAGGAATTGTGTTTTGTTTGTATAGTTTACGCAAACAGCAGGCCATTTTGCTATATCGTCTACATTATATAAAAAGCTACAAGCATATATTCTTTCAAATTTGTCTTTTATACTTGTTCCTTCTATCATTTCCTTTATGCCAGATGACACAATATAATGATGTATATTAAGGCCTAAAGCAGCACCATAGTTGTTTATCCTATCGAACCATTCTTCTACACCTGGATAGAAAGTAACACTTTTCCCGTACTCTACAAACGCACTTTCCTTAACAGATATATTCTTTTCTTCTGCCTTCTTTAGCATTAGATACATATATGCTAGGACACCTTCCATATTGTTTTTTATTTTAAGTTCATTAGCTTCTTCCCAGAACTCTTTTGAAGTCATATTAAGAGCTGGTATGAAGTTATATTCTTGTATATTTCCATGTGCTAATGTTCCATCAAAATCATATATAAATGCTACATTTTTGTTTTTCATATATCCTCCCATTTATATTACCTTATATCATATGTTTTTGAGTAAAATAAAAGTGCTACAAAACGTAGCACCGTTATATTACTTATTTGTTCCGTATTTTTCCATGAATTTTGCGGCTCTACCTTTAGAAGAAACTGCTTGTTTTAATCCAGTGAAAAATGGATGACATGCACTACAAGTATCAGTTTTCATATCTTTTTTAGTTGAACCTACTTCAATTACATTACCACAAGCGCAAGTAATTGTAGTCTTTTCATATTTTGGTTGTATTTCGCTTTTCATTATTTGTCCCTCCTTATAATTAAGATTCGCTTTTACCTAATATATTCTAACATAACTTTATTTAAATTACAACTTTTTTATGTCATTTAATAAAATATTTTTTAGATTATATTATATATTACTATTATTTATTAAACCAGCCTTCTACATAAAGCTTGAGCCCTGGTATAAGTGTTTTTACTTCTATATTTGAGGTGTTTATGCATAATGTGTAGTTGTTTTTATCTCCCCAGCCTTTCCCAGATATTATTTCAAAACATGCTTTTCTTCTTTTATCTATCTCGCGAATATTCTTTTCAATTTGTTTATCCGTTAATTTTTCTACATCTGTAGCTTTTTCTCTGCAACGTTTTACTTTAGATTTCATATCTGCATATACAAATATATTCATTGGATTATATTCACTTAAAATGGCGTTTGCAACACGGCCAACAATCACCGCATTTCCTCTTTTTGCTACTTCTTTAAGCACTTTTGCTTGTGCAAGTAGTATCTCTGTTTGACTACTTTGCATTGTTGGATATGATTCAAAGGACTTAGCAAATTGAAACTCATATGGATATTCTCCGGTTTGTGTTATTTTTTCTATATATTCTTTTGCCATTTTAGTATCTTTTGCTATCATTGTTATTATTTCCGAATCATAATATGCATATCCTAATTCTTCTGCTAGTCTTTTACCTAGCTCTTTACCACCGCTACCAAATTCGCGACTTATTGTTATTATATTATTCATATTAACACCCCTTAATTTGAAAAATAACGAGTTCAGCTTTTCAACCGAACTCTATAATTATTCTATTTTATTTAATCCAAGCAGATATTAACCATTTTCCAAATAGTTTAAGTTCTCCACTTACAATTTCATTATTTGGCAGATTTCCCATATACATATATTCCTCAAATGGTTTTGAATATTTATATGTTATAGTATATAAACTTAATATTCCTGAATACGTGACCGAATCTTCTGTATATTCTTCTCCTCTTATTATTCCAGGTGGTACTCCAAAATTAGAGTTAAACCTTATAACTTCTGTTAGCATGAATACTACAAGTAGAACTGTTATTATTACTATAAGCTTTACTAGTAACTTTATACTTCTTTTGGTTTCAGCTTTAATTGCTTTTTTTATCTCTTTTTTTCTTTCACGTTCTATAGCTTTTCTTGTTCTAGCCCTTTCTTTTACTTCCATATAATACCCCTCGATTAAAATTATTATATCACAAGTAAAATATATTGCAAGAAATTATACAATTATATTTGATATATTAATTCCACAAGCTCATTAACCTCAAGATTATTGTTTTGCATGCGTCCATCTATAAAATATAACATACGCACTTCATTACCTTCAACTTTATATATAACAATAAATCTATTTTTAATTATAAATTTTCTAACATTCTCATTCTCCTTAAATTTAGGTACAATATAAGGAAAATATGAAATAACTTTGCAACCTTCTTCAAATTCTCTTAAAATATCATATGAAAATGAATAACTAAATTCCGAATAATAATTAATAGTTTCGCTTAGCATAGATTTAAATTCCGGTGTTGAAACAATAGTAAATTTTGTCATTTAACATACCTCCGTATTTAAATATTTAGATTTTAATTCTGTAATTACTTCGTCAATCGGATGCAACTTACCCGTTTTTTCTTCTTCTAAACTTTTTTTCATTCTAGGCATAAGAGTTCCTATATCTATGTTCGGCAACTCGCCATTATTTTTCATCTCTTCAAAACCCTTATACATTTCTTTTAATTCTTCTTCTATTTCTTTGTCCATATTTATACCTCCATCGTATAACGCTATTAGTATAGCAACATACACTTATATTGTCAATACTTCATAGAAACATTTGTTCTTTTTAGACTAAATATATTAGGTACTGCTATTTTTATATAACAATACCTAATTATTATATTTAATAGTTACTATGATCCAGTGCTCTTGTATTTGCTCATTCCCGCGTTAAATAATAAGCATGCTGGTATTAGTGTAAGTACACTTAATATTGGTAACAATATATACCACCATCTATCTGAAGAACCAGTTATATATAACATTGGAAAATATGATGTAAGTCCTATTGGAACTATGTATGTAAAGAATGTCTTTACTATCTTGTTATATATTCCTATTGGATATTGAGCAAAGTCTCTTGTTCCATATATGAATATGTTTATTACTTCTAGCCCTTCTATTGTTATAAAGCACATCGCTGCGCTTATTATTAAGAACGCTCCAAATACTACTGAACTTCCAAACATCATAAGTAATATTATTGGATAATAAAGAGGGCTTATCTTTAGTTTTATTATTGCAAATACTAATATCATTAAAGATATTACACATTTAATTAATTTAGATAGCTCTATCTTATACCCTATTATTTGAAGATATATGTTTTGTGGTCTTACTAAGAGCTGATCTAAATGTCCGTGTTTAATTATTTCCGAGAACTTATCAAACCCTCTAAGTAAACCTTCTGCAAAGTTTTCTCCAAATTGCACTACTGCAAAACATAGTATTACTTGATAAATATTGAACGATTTAACAAGTCCAAACTTTTGGAACAATGAGTAGAATACTACGCAGTAGCCAAAGAATGCAGCTATTTGAGCTATTATTAGGAATATAAAGGAGCTTTTATATTCCATTTGCGATTTCAAATGCATTGAAATATATTTAAACATTTTAACCTCCTTGTATATATACTTTCTTCATAGCGTACTTTAATATTTTTGCTCCTATAAATATTAAAGCTACTACCCAGAAAATTTGTAAACCTAGGTATTTTAATCCGTCCGTTACTGGAATATCTCCAGAGTAAATTCTAAAAGGAAAATCTCCTATTAGCCAGAATGGAAAGATTAAGCATATGTTTTGTACAATCGTTGGCAATAATGGTAGTGGTAAGCTTGTACCACTTAGTATTTCAGCAAAGTTATATATTACAGTTGCTATTCCTTTATCATCATAAGTAAAGAATGCTATAGAGTGTATTATTACCATTATAGCGGTTACTATTAATGCTCCTAAGAATAGATTTAATAAGAACATTATAAATGCTCCAAACGATATTGGTAAAGATAAATTATATGGTGCTGGTAAAAATAATGTTACAGCAACTAATACTCCCGAACGCAATGTTACAGCTGCTAGTCTTCCTGCTATACATTTAATAAACCACCATATATATAAATTGTATGGTCTTACTAGTTCATATGCTACGGTACCATTTTTAATACTTTTCGCTATACTCTCATCTCTTATTCTTACAAATACAAGAGTAAGTAATGCTTGTTGCAGCCATATATATGTTACTAATTTTTCAAAGTCCATTGGTGTGTTTTGTCCTGTTCCTGCATAGAATGCTTGGTAGATAAATATTTGTAGAAATCCCCAGAAAAACTGAGTACATATTCCAGCTATTGCAGCTGTCTTGTATTGAAGGCCTGAGAGTAGAACAGTTTTAAAATAACTTATATATCCCTTCATAGTTCATACTCCTTATACATTTCTAAAATAATGTTGTCTATATTATTTTCATGTATGTTTACATCTTCTATTTGACATACTCTACTATATTTTTCTATTATGCTAGATATTGATTCTTTCTTAGTATCTACTTCTATTAATACTTTCTTATTATCTTTTTCTATAATCTTCGATTCGATTTTTGGAGCGGCTTTTAAATTTTTGAATATTATTTCTAATTTTTTAGTTGATTGAAATTTTGATTTGATTTTATTTAAGCTTCCATCATACAATAGTTTTCCTTTACCTATTACTACTACTCTTGAGGCTAATTCTTCGATATCTGTCATATCGTGTGTTGTAAGAATTATTGTAGTCTTTTTCTCTTTATTTAGTTCTTTAATAAATTCTCTTAATTGTACTTTTGAAACTGCATCGAGCCCAATTGTTGGCTCATCCAAGAATAAAATATCTGGATCATGTAACAGTGCTGCGGCTAGTTCGCATCTCATCCTCTGGCCTAAACTTAGTTGTCTAACTGGTACATCTAATAAATCTTGCAGATTTAATTTTGTGATTAATTGTTGTTTTGTTTTTTCGTATTTTTCTTCAGGTATCTTGTATATTGCTTTTAGTAGTTCAAATGATTCGATAACCGGTATGTCCCACCATAACTGAGATTTCTGTCCGAATACAACGCCAATGTTTGCAACATATTCTTTCCTGTTCTTAAATGGATTAATGTTTCCTACTACGCATGTGCCACTGTCCGGCTGCATTATTCCGCATAGCATTTTAATTGTCGTCGATTTACCGGCTCCATTCGGCCCTATAAATCCAAGGATTTCTCCTTTTTCAATACCGAATGATATATTGTCTACTGCTTTAATCGTTCGGTATTTCGGTTTAACAAATGCTTTAATTGCATTTACTAACCCTTTGTCTCTTACCTTGATCTTAAAGTGCTTGGTAAGATTCTGTACGTTAATATACATAAAAACACCTACCTTTCTACGCGCGAAAAAATACATTACCCTAGGTAATTTAAAGATTAAAGATTTTTGTATATTTTCCTTTCTTCTTTTTACTCTAATGTAATGTATTTTTGTAACGTATGCATAGGACTATATCACAAACAATTTCATTTGTAAATAGTTTTTGTAAAATATTTTGTTTTTTATTAACAAACTGGTTATATTTTACATTTCTTTCATTAAATGTATAGACAAGTGCTTTATTATTTATTATAATAATATCTATGTTAATGTTTGCCTTAATTTTAATAAAAAAGGAGTTACTCTAATGAAAAAACTAATTTGTTGCATACTTGCGATAACTTGCTTAACTGCATGCTTTGTTTCGTCAAGCATCCCCGTTTATGCTGTTGAGAATTTATCCAATATCGAAACAGCACGTTCAGGTTCCATTATTCCAGATGCCGAAGGTTATGCTCTAAGTTATACTCAATTAACTAATTATAATGGCGTAACTGAATATGGATACATTAATAATTGGAATAATTTCAGGCAATATTATACTACCGATTTTAACGAATATGCCTACGGCAATAATTGCGGGCCAACTCAAGTAGCCAATTTACTTTCGTATTACAAATCAGTAGGATATATCCACGTATTTCCTAATGATATAATAACTCAGAGTTTTTATACCAACACAATTTGTGATGCTACGAATTACAGAACTAATATTGCTATGAACTTAAATGACGCTGCCAATGGATTTAAAGAAGTGTTCGAAGACGGTGCCGATTATTATTCTGTTACAATTTCTAACGAGCTCTCGCTATCTTGGAATAATTTCAAATCATTAATTAATAGTAATAAGCCACTTATAATATCCACCCAAAGTCATATGTACTTTGTATTGGGATATCAAATAAGGAGCGGTATTAAGTACTATGTATGTTATACAGCGTGGAATAACATATCCGAAAGATATGCGCTTATCGAGTATAGCACTTTTTACACCAACCGAAAATCTATAACTATTAATTAAGTAAGCCCAAAATCCAGCAAACATTAACTCACTCCGTTTTCAAATATTAAAACGGAGTTTCTTTATGAATATATTGTGTTTTTTAGACAAATATGTTAATCTTTTTTGTGTGAGGTGTTATGTATGAATAAGAACGAAATATTTAAATATACTTTAATATCTGTTTTAATATGTGTATTAGTATTTATAATTCCATTACTAATGGTTAATAGATATCTAAATATAAATAACGTAGGAGCATTAGGTGTTACTTTTAAGGACTTATACGAATCTAATCTTACTAGCGAACAAGAAACACATCTTACAATATTAAGAAATGCTTGTAATAGCAACTTAATTATTATGAAAAAAGGCTTTCAGCTTATGTTTATGTATTTTGTAACATTAATAAGTATGATTTTATTAATTTCAGGTATATCTTCAATGAAAGAACACCCTGCTAGATTTAAAGTATATTTATTTTTATTTTTTGCTTTAATAATTGGAGTACTTGTTTTTACTGTACTCTTCCCATCAATACTACAGTCAACATTTAGACTTTATTAATGTAAAAAGGAACCACGAATTTCTTCTTGGCTCCTTCTTTTTTATTTTAATTCAACTTAATTAATTCAAACTTTGTGTAATCTCCACTAACCATTTTGTATTCTACTCCATCTATGTTACCTTCTTTTATCATATAATGGCCATCTCCGTGTAGATGTCCGTAGATACATAATTTAACATTGTATTTCTTAAACATTTCTTTTATTTCATACCTAAATGGTGGGAAGTGTGTCATTACTATTATTGGTTTATCTTTATTTTCTTCTTTAATACTGTTTAAAGATAATTCTAAACGTACTAATTCTCTTTTATATACCTTAAAATCATCTACTGTATCATCATCTGTATTTCCCCAACCTCTAAAACCACATATATTGTATCCTTCTACTAGATATGAATCATTATTTAATACCGTTATTGTATCAAAATTATTATCTTTCAAGAACTTGTTTACTTTAGTTAATGTTGAAAAATAATAATCATGGTTGCCTTTAATTATTATTTTCTTTCCAGGTAGGTTATTTAAATAGCTAAAATCTTCATATGCAGCTTCTAGCGTTAAAGCCCAAGATATATCCCCTGGTATAAGAACAGTATCATCATCTGTTACAGTCTTTTTCCAATTTTCATCTATTTTAGCTTCATAGTCTTTCCATTCTTCACCGAATACTTCCATAGATTTATTCTTTATCGCTTTAGATAAATGTAAATCTGACAGTGCATATATAGCCATTTAAATCCCTCCTTTACTTTCTTCTTTGTTTTCTATTTATTACTCGTTTTCAATATTCATACTTGCTTTTGCATTTAAGCTTAAATCGTTTGTGAATTTTCCTTCTCTAAACTTAAATATACCTGCTGCAGTTATCATAGCAGCATTGTCTGTGCAGTATTTCATTTCTGGTAAATATATTTCTATGTTATTTTCTTTGCCTTTATTTTGTAATTCTTCTCTAAGTCTTGTATTTGCAGATACACCACCTGCTAGTACTATCTTATTTATATTCTTTTCTTTAGCTATAGCTAACGTATGGTCTACTAAAACTTCTGCTACATTGTTTTCAAAGCTACGACACATATCTTTCTTTCTTAACTTGTCCTTTTCTTTATTAGCTATATTTAATACAGCTGTTTTTACTCCACTAAAGCTAAAGTCATAATTTTCTTCAAACTTAGTTTTAGGTAATTTGTATGTGTCTTGTCCATCCTTAGCCATCTTGCTTACTTCAGGTCCGCCTGGATATCCTAAACCTAACACTCTTGCCACTTTGTCAAATGCTTCTCCAACAGCATCATCACGTGTTTTAGCTAATATCTTAAATTTTGTATAATCACTAACCTCTATAACATGAGAATGCCCTCCAGAGACTACTAGAGCCAAAAATGGAGGTTTTAACTCTGGGTGAGTCAAATAATTCGCCGCAATGTGTCCAGCTATGTGATGAACTGGTACAAGTGGAATATCTAACGCATAAACTAAAGCTTTTGCAAAAGACACACCTACTAGAAGCGCTCCGACAAGTCCTGGCCCTACTGTTACTGCTATAGCAGATATATCTTCTAATTTAATATTCGCTGTAGTTAATGCTTCATCTAACACCCACCCAATGTTTTTTACGTGATGTCTAGATGCTATTTCTGGTACAACTCCACCAAAAGCTTTATGTATATCTATTTGTGAAGATACTGTATTAGCTAGCACCTTAAAGTTATTACTGTTTTCTTCAAATTCTAATATAGCTATTGATGTTTCATCACAGCTACTTTCTATTCCTAATATATGCATTTTATATCCCTTCTAAATACTTAGTATTAATCCTAGCACAAAATATATTGCTGCACTTGCTGGCACCATTATATAATCTATTATATCCGTAAAGAATAATATTGCTAGAAAAACAAATGAATATTCTTCCATCTTTGCCATTATTCCTTTAGCGTTATATGGTAAGAAATAATATAATATCTTTGAACCATCTAGAGGTGGAAATGGTATTAAATTAAACACTGCAAAGCTTACATTAAACATTATGGTATACAATAATATTTCTAATATTATTGTGCCTACACTGTTATTTACAAACCATACATCAAGTCCAAATACCATACAAAGTTTTAATAATACCGTTATGAACACTGCAAGAACAACATTAAATCCTGGCCCTGCTAGAGCTACTAACATATTGCCTTTGCCTCTTTTTTCAAAATTGGTGTCATCTACCATTACAGGCTTACCCCAACCTATACCTATTAACGCAATTGCAGCAAATCCTATAGGGTCTATATGTGCAAAAGGTGAAAGTGTAAGTCTTCCTCTTGCTTTTTGTGAATTGTCTCCTAGTTTATATGCTACCCACGCATGCCCAAATTCATGGATAGATAGCGAAAGTAATAATGCTGGTAGAAAATACAAGAATTGTATTAGTCCACCTTCCTCAAATATACTTATCATTATTTATGTATCTCCTTTTATTTAAGAATTTATTATTTCATCTAATATATTCTTAACTCCTTTTATAAAGTTATCTGTATTACTAGTATATACTTTAGGTTCAAAATTTTCAATCTCTTTTATTTTGTCCACAATTAAGGTTTCGTCTTCTGTACTTAGTATATACCCATCATCTGTCATCTTCTTAATTACTTGTAACTGATGATCGTTTACGTGCTCGTTATATTTTGCAAGTCTTGGCACAGCAATTACTTTTTTGCCAAGTTTAACAGCATTAAGTATTGAACCTACTCCACCGTGAGTTATTATTATGTCTGCCTTATCCATAAAAGAAGCAAATTCTTCAAATGGAATATAGTTTAGAATCTTAACATACTCAGATTCATACTTAGTGTTTCCTGCTTGAATTATAACTTCATCTGTTATTTTTTTATCTATTACTGCTTTTTCCACAGCTTGTATAAGTCTTTTAAAAGACCAATCTTGTGTTCCTACTGTAACAAATATCATTAAAAAGCACCTCCTAAATGTATCCCATTAGGATATACTTCTCTTAATTCTTCCCATTGGATTATGAACTTATCTGCATACTTGTATAAAAACTTACCTGTTCCAGTTGGTGTATATACATTTGCATATGTTTCTATAAACACAAGCTTAGCTCCAAATAGCTTTCCAATAATACATAAAGGCATCGCTGTATGAGCACCTGTTGTAACTATTACTTTTGGTCTAATTTTAATATACAAACCAAGTAATTTTATCGTATTTAATATTACCTTAAATACATATTCTACTTTTTTAGTTCTTATACCTAATATAACATAGTGTATACGCTTACCGTATTCTTTTTTAAGTGATTTCGTAGAACCTGTCTTCTCTGTTACTATATGATAATCATAATCCTTGAAAATTGGTTTTAGAATCATTAATTCAGATAAATGTCCACCTGTGCTAGAGATAAATATTACCCTATTATTTTTCTTCATGTATCCTCCACTTTTATTTGCTAACAATATAATTTATATTAGCAATAAATTTGTTAAAGTTTTTAATATATTTTCCTTTAACTCCCATTGTCTTAAAGTATCTATTCTTTTTATATTCTGGGAAATGTTCGTTTACTTTGTTCATTGCAAACGTTATTCCCTCTTTATATTTTTTCTTATCTTTACATTTAGCAAGTCTTTTAGGGAATGTTGCATAAGCATATCTTAAATATAGATACTCAAGTTCCTCTTTATATTCTTCATATATGCCTTGCTCTTTATAATACTTAATTACAGTATCCATATTTGTAATTATATCATAAAGCTTGTCGTTGTATGTATATGTTATAGAGTTTCCTCTTTGAAGATAATTGTATAAAGGCTCTTTTACCACTCCTATACTTTTAATTCTAGGATATAATTTAAGATTAAACTCCATATCTTCATACCATACACCTTTAGAAAATTCTATACCATCTAGCAAACTCTTTTTATATATTTTGTTCCACACTACTGGATAATATATAAGCATTGTTTGTTTTATTTCATCTTTGCTTACGAGGTCTTTTTCGTATGCTGAAGATACTACTTTTTCTTTATTACTATTTTCATAAACAAGTCTTACATCTGAAGCTACTACATCAAAATCTTTTTCTAAAGCTTTGTTCATCATAAGCTCATACATATTAGGTTCAATATAGTCGTCGCTATCTACAAAAGCTATATAATCTCCTGTAGCTTTAGACATGCCTAAGTTTCTAGTATCACTTAAACCAGAATTTTCTTTAGCTATATATATTATTTTATCTTTATATTCTTCATTCTCTAAATATTTAGTTATAATTTGTTCAGAATTATCTTTAGTACCATCATTTATTATAATAAGTTCGAAATCTTTATATGTGCTATTTAATATCCTATCTAAACATTTTCTCAAATATTTTTCTACATTGTATACTGGTACAATGATACTAAGTTTTGGCATTTATTTCCCCTCTTTTCTTACCTCTTTATTAAATGTATTAATTAACATTCCTGTCATTACCGCCATATATATAGTTATTATATATTCATCTATTGTATGTCCTGCAAAAAAACCTATTACATACATCATAAATATTGAAAGTGAATATGCAACTATTCTAGCATTAAACAATCTCTTGAAATGTTTTACACCTGCTAATACAACATATATTACCGCCAGAGCATAAGGTGATACAAATAATATTATTCCTATAACGCCTATATTGTAATAATGAGATATAAGATCATTTTCTATCATATATCCTCTTTGATTCATTGGCGTAGCTCCCATTCCAACAAGAGTATCATTTAAAGCGTTGTTATTTAGTTCTTTAATTCTTTTAATAATAACAGATTGTCTTGCTCTATTATCTCCTTTAACCGAAATCGGTTGTTCGAAAAGAACAACCCAAAACTCCGGGTCTTGCTCATATGGATATATATCCATTACGTATTTTTTAGCCACAGCATGTTGTCTATAATTCGTTTCAATATATTTACACATAGTTCTATGCATAAGTTCGTCTAATGTAATATTTTTATTCTTTTTCGCGTTAAGATATTCTCTCATTTTCGCTTCATCTGATATTATTTCGTTGTACGCTTCAATTGTTATATACTCTTCTTTGTCATCTTTCTCTTGTTCAACATACATACTAGAATTTACAGATGCAAACGTTCTACTGTTTGATGGCGAATGTTTATATATTATTAATCCTAATGCTAAAATACAAATTACCGCAAGGATTCTTGCAAAATGCATTTTCCTTTTCCTTATTATAGATATTACTACATATCCTATAATCATAGCAAGTATACAAAGTACAAATCCATATGTTGCTACTCTTGTTCCCACGAGTATCATAGCAATTTCTTGAAGAAGCAACGTAATATATACTGTAATTTTATTGTACTTTAATGCATACATAAGCGTTATTGGCATAAGAACTACTAAAAGAGCTCCTATTTGATTTGCCGATACAAACAATCCTTTCGATAATGTTTCTGTATATGGTAATTCATCATATTTAAACCAGTCAAAAATATTATATTCTACAAATCTGTTCAGCGGTGAATATGATGCATATGATATTTTGAATATATTTGTTGTTATTATTATTATTGCTATTATTATTGTTGAAATTAATATTGCCTTTTCTATATGTTCCCTCTTTGGTTTAGATATGATAACAACGTACATTAGAATAATTGGCACAACCAATCTTAATACATACATCAATTCTGTTGAAAAATTATATAAGTTCTGTGTTATATAATATCCACCACTATTTACTATGTTTAGATGATGGCATATGGCATAAATTCCTACAATTGATAGGTATCCTATAAGCGTCACAAACCATTTTATCTTGTATTTGCATGCTATTTGATTTATACCAATAGTCACTACTAATGCAACTGTTGTTATTGTTCTTACGAAAGTAACTATAGATATTCCAAAAATATCTAGTTTTTCTCCTATTACTCCCATATATATATCACAAAGAGGCTGAACGACTAAAAAGATAACTAATATAACATTTATTGTTCTTCTTAGTTTATCATTCATCAGTTTCTTCCTCCAATACTTTCATTATATTATTTATTATTCTCTTGTTCTCTCCTTCATATGTATAATACTTAGTATTTTCTTTAAGTCTACTTACTAATTCATCATCTGTTAATATTTGTTTTAGTCCCTTATATATTCCTTCATCTGTATTTTCTACTACAAGTCCTATTTCGTTGTTTATCATTTTGTTTGTATTAGCAACATTTGTAGTTAACACAGGTAATCCTAAGATTAGGGCTTCTATTCTTACCATACCAAAAGACTCACTTCTAGACGGCATAATATACATATCGCAATTCTTCATAAATGCATATGGATTGTTTTCCAGTTCTCCCATAGTTATTACTTGCACATTATTCTCTAAGCCATATTCAGTTATCATTTTATTTAGCTTTGATTGTTCTTTTCCATATCCTAATATATATACTTTTATCTTATCGATTTTTATATTATCTTCTTTTAACTTTGCTAAAGAGGTAATTACTCTATCAAACCCTTTTTCGTAGCAAAATCTACCTAATGTGACAATGTTTAATCTTTTATTCGAAACAGTTATATCTGCTTCTTGTTTTGCTTTAGCAATTATTCCTGCTTCATCTATATAGTTTTCTATTATTACAGTCTTGCTTTCACACCCATATATTTCATTAAAAGATTTGGCTGCATCTTCAGACACAATAATATGCTTGTCAAACGCGTCAAAAACAGTTTTAAAGTACTTTTCATATCTTTTTGTCATATTATACGTTTTATAATCTTCATGCACCCAATTTAGCTTATATTTTGAATCGCCACTTGCTACAAACACAGAACATATTCCCGCTTTAAAAGCAACCTCTATATCGTAATTACCTAGATTCATATTGTTTCTTATCTTTCTTAAGTATTTATGTGCCTTGCCTTTTTTCATTAAATATGCTAGATATAATTTTTTTGCTGCTTTGAATATTTTTCCAGATAACACTAATGCTTTAACACCTTGATCTACTGCGTCTAAACTACTAGGACCATATATAACCTTTATTTCTGGCCTTAGATCAGAAAGTCTTGTACCGTTATTGTGTAAAACTAGCACAGTTATATCTAGTCTTTTTAAATCTATTTTATTTAATATATTTTCTAATACTATGCTTACTCCGCCTAGTTTTCTTTCATCTACAACAAACAATACCCTTTTTTTCATCTTATCTCCTTTCTAATCTTAAATATTTTTATTATTTTAGTATCTTTAATCTTTTTAAAATTCTCCTAAACAATCTTTCTTTTGACATATTATTAATTAATTTTATAATATCCTTATCTTTAGTTTTATCTAATTTGTTAAAGAATTTTTCTCTATTTCTATGTGCTTTTACAGGTGTATGATGATTGTACATCAAATAATTTAAGTTTTCATCTAAATTGTGTTTTGTTACACCTTTTAATTTATTTAGTTCATCTAATCCTTTTTTAGTATTTGCATATACCAAAGAAATTCCATCTTCAACATCTTTTAGCGCTGTAAGCTTTTCCACACCCCAAAAATCCCCGATAGTTATATCTGCAAAATTATATGGTTCTATAAATTTACAATCACTACAGCTTGGTCTTGATATTAACGTTCTTGAAAAAGCTTTGGCAAATGTATCTTCTTCAAACTTCGCGCCAGTTTCTAGTTCTATAACAGGAGTAGCATTTCTCCAACCGGTTTCTTTAGCTCTAAATGTAACAGATTTAACTTTACTTCCCTTTGTTAATTCTAAACATTTAATATACTTACTAAATACCTTTGGTGACGGATTAGAATGACATATTATATTACAAGTAAGCAAATTATCTGCATCTCTTTTGAGATATGTATATAGTCCAGCTGTCATACATGGAGTTCCTGTAAAGAGTACATTCTTACCTTCTAGCAAGTCTTTCTTTACTTGCTCATATATTCCGCAAATATTACTTCTAACATATTTAGAGCCCATAAATTTCATAGCATCTTCAAGTGTTTCTGCTCTCATATGCTTTACCTCTAAATTGGCATCATATGCAGCGCCATAACACACCGAATTAGATTTACTAAACAGATCTGCTAGCAATGCATAAAATGTTCCACCAGATGTACTTTTAGATAATATTTGTTTATCATTATTTATTATTGCAAAGGGAATTATTTTTCTTTTTTCTTCACGTTTGTATGTATTACTACAAACCGTTAAACATTTACTGCAATGAACACATTTTGTTTCATCTATCACAGGATATATAAATCCCTCATTATCTTCTTTCATTGCTATACATTGCTTAGGACATATATACGCACAAGCAGTGCAACCATTGCATTCTATTTTGTTTTTTGTCTTTAAATAAACATTTTCCAAAACTATTACTCCTTTGCTTAAAAGTCTATTGTTTATTATATCAAAAAAAGCTATATGTATCAAGGAAAACTAGACTTTTTGTATTCATTTTTATTACGATATAAACGTTAAAGAGAGGCAACCGCCTCTCTTATATTATTCCATATTTATTATTTTACCAAACTAAAGTCTGTTGTTGTTCCTACTGTTGCTGGGATAGATGCTTTTAAGCAAACTACAGGGCGAATTCCAAGCTTACCAGTATACCCCACTCCCCAAAGCATACCTCCTCCACCTAATTCATAGTCGGTATTAGATACCGCTAAAACTCTTTCTCTTTGGTCACTAGCCAAACCTGCAGAGTAAGCATCTGTTGATGCTAATACATATGAATACTCATTTTTTATATAAAAATCATCTATATACATCCCTTGCAGACCATTAGAATCATTGTTTACCAAATATCCATAATCATCTATCGTTATCGTTAATGCTGGTAAATATCCCTTTTCATTCCAACCAGCCGCAAATAACTCTATTGTTGGTCCACCTATTGCTCCTACTACATTTGTTCCATATGTTGTTTTGTTTGCAAAATTAGCATAATCTTTTATTAATTGCGCCACTGCTTGACAAGCATATGATATTTCCCCATTTATATTATCTGCTAATGTGTTTTTTTCATCATATCCAACTCTAAATTTTTCATACAACGCTAATTCATCGCTTGTTAAACTTGCTACCGTTGTTCCTTTATCTAATGCTCTATTTTCTATCTTTTCTTTTGCTATTAGATATACATGCTCTTCATTATGATAATATATTTGCCAATCGCTATATGTTGTTCCATCTACTGTTACAGTATAGTCTACGGTATCTCCATAATTAGCTGCTGTTATTAATGAGACTAGTCCAGGCAGTGATGTCACTGTTCCTGTTACTGTAACACTACAACTTGCTTTTGCA
>JAFXHJ010000002.1 GCA_017536445.1 Clostridia bacterium | reverse complement strand
TCTACTGCTTCATTTGCTCTGTTTATTACACCAGTATTATTTAGTGTTATTACTACGCTTGCTGCTAAGATTATCATTACTATTATTGTAATTACTAATACTATTAAGGATATACCTTTTTTCTTTTGCATTGTTCATTCCTCCTTCTTTTGCATGCAAAAAAGCAAAGCAGCACATACCTTTAAGTATGTGTTACTTTGCTAGTTCCTATTGTTATTTGAGGCACCAAAAACGCTTCTAGTTTTTTTATTACTAGATATGTATTGTATGTGTGTGTATACAGCCGCAAGGCTTTCAGCGTTTTTATCATTTGTTTACCCCTCTTTATGGTTTTATTTTATTACATATCTTGATTTTATTCAATACTGTTTGTTAAATCCTTCACAACTTCTGAAGCTATTATTAGTCCTGCAACAGATGGTACAAAAGATACACTCCCAAGTGTTGTTGTATTTGTTTTTACAGCTGGTTCTGTACTATATACAACTTTAACTTTTGTTATTCCTTCCTCTTTAAGACGTTTTCTTACTATCTTAGCTAAAGGACACATTTCTGTTTTAGATATATCTGTTACTGTAAGCTTTAATGGATCTAGCTTATTTGCTGTTCCCATTGAAGATATTATTTTTATATCTTGCTCCTTGCAATATTTTATTAAAGCAATTTTAGACTCTACACTATCTATTGCATCTACTACATAGTCTACATCTTTAGTAATGTACATTGGTATATTTGTTTCGTCAATAAATTCTTTAACTGTATCTACTTTTATGTTTGGATTTATTAGACTTACACGTTTTTTAGCAACTTCTACCTTAGAGTTACCCACATTATCCACTGTTGCTATTATTTGTCTGTTGATGTTTGTTACATCTACAACATCTTTATCTACTACAGTTATATGTCCTACTCCAATTCTTGCCAAAGCTTCTAGCGTATATGATCCAACTCCGCCTATTCCACATATTACTACATGAGATTTTTTTATAGTTTCTAGCTTTTCTTTTCCTAGAACTATTTCTGTTCTATCATATATTTTTTCTAAATCCACTATTTCTTTCTCCTTATAACATAGTTTTGATCCATATTATATGGTACTTTAATTATTACAGATTGTCCTTTTACTCCAGGATTTACTGTATCTATTCTTTCACGTGTTTTAGAATCATAAAGTTCTTCTATGTTAAATTCATGAGGTGTTATATCTCCAGGTACCATTACATCTAACAAATCTCCTACAGATAATTTATTTCTTATCTCTACATGATAAAGATTATCTCCTAGATTTTCTAATACTTTTGCACCATATTCATATTTTAGATTCTCACTAAATCCATCAAAGTCATGGATATCTTGGTTATTTGAATTAGTAAAGTAGAATTCTGAAAGCCCTCTTGTCTTTACCTTTTCTAGTTCTGGTAAATAGTCTTCCCAGTTCCAAGTTTCAGGATCCTTATAGTAATCATCTATTGCTTTTCTATATGCACTAACAACAGTTGCTAGATAATAGTCTGTTTTAAGTCTTCCTTCTATCTTTAAGCTATCCATTTCCATAGCTGCAAGTACTGGTATTTGTTTTAATAAGCATAAATCTTTAGATGAGAATATGTATGTCCCTTTTTCATCATAATCTATGTTAATTATGCTTCCAGGTTTATTTACTTCTTCTGCAGTTAATTTATATTGCCATCTACAAGGTTGACTACAATCTCCACAGTTAGCTCCTCTATCTGATAAATATTGACTTAAATAACATCTACCAGAATATGCATAACAAATTGCACCATGAATAAACATCTCAACTTCTAAATCTGCTGGTTTGTTTTTCATAATATATTCTATTTTATCTCTTGAAAGCTCACGTGCTAGTATTACTCTTTTAGCTCCGTAACTATGCCAGAATTTAGCAGCCTCTACACTTGTTATATTTGCTTGTGTACTAATATGTATTTCCATATTAGGTGCTGTTTCTTTTATGCATGCTATAACTCCAGGGTCACTTGCTATAATTGCGTCTGCATTAATTCTATCTAATCTTTTTATTTCTTCTTTTATTTCTTCATAGTCTTTATCATAGGCATAAATGTTCATTGCAACATAAACTTTTTTACCTATTGAATGTGCATATTTTATTGTATCTTCTAAGTCATCTGAGTCCATTTCTGCTCTACTTCTTAGAGATAATTTAGCTGTTCCAGCATATACCGCATCTGCTCCATACATAAATGCCACTTTAGCTTTTGCAAGGCTACCTGCTGGTGCTAGTAATTCCATCTTTTTCATTTTAACACTCCTCGTTTGTTTCAACATATATATTTTAACATAAAACACGTTTATTCTCAAGATAGACAAGAAAAAAGGCCTAGCTTATGCTAGACCTTATGGGAAATATATATGAGTTTCATCCGCCTTACAAGGAATATCTAGCGTTTCAAAAAACGCTCTGATATTTGCATCCCTGTTTTTCGGATCAAGCCAAGGAGCTTTAGGGAAATCTCTTCCTAAAAGTTCGTAAAGCTCATCATAGCTGACTCTTCCGTTTGTTTTTTCACATATATCTGCCCATTCCTCTACAAAGGATAATCTGTTTCTTCCATCCAAGTATTGTTCAATTGCTGACCAATACTGCGAGCGAATACCAAAGACATCACAGTCTCTGTGTTCGTTTCTTTTCTTCTTCCGCTTACTAAGCATGATACTACCTCCATACCATAATTTACTTTGACAAATCTGTCTTGTACTATATTAACTAGCAGGCTAAATTATACCATAGAACTAGCTATATAGTCAAGAAAAAGAAGTTTTAGCTTGTACTAAAACTTCTTAACTTTTATTGTATTTCCCGTTTCTAATAGTTCTATGTGATTTAATGCTTTTCCTGTTCCCATAGCAACACATGAAACTGCGTCTTCTGCTATCATAACTGGAATTCCTGTTCTTTCTTCAAGTAGCTTGTCTAATCCAGAGATTAGTCCACCACCACCAGTTATATATATTCCTCTATCACTAATATCCGCAGAAAGTTCTGGAGGTGTAACCTCTAACACACTATGCACTGCTTCTACTATTTGATTTGCCGATTCTTTTAATGCTTCAAGCATTTCTGTAGAAGTTATTTCTATTTCCACAGGTAGTCCTGTAAGCAAGTGCCTACCTTTAATACTCATTCTTTCTTCTACTGTTTTTGGATAAACACATCCTATGCTAATTTTAATTTCCTCTGCAGTTCTTTCGCCTATCGCTATATTGTGGTGTTTCTTTATATATTTAATAATTGCTTCGTCAAACTTGTCTCCTGCAACCTTTATGGATTTACTCTTAACAGCTCCACCAAGTGCAATTACCGCAATATCTGTAGTACCACCGCCAATGTCTAATATCATTGTTCCATATGGCTTTGTAATATCTATACCGGCTCCTATTGCCGCTGCAATTGGTTCTTCTATTAGGTATACTTTTCTAGCTCCAGCATGATTTGCTGCATCTATAACTGCTTTTCTTTCAACTTCTGTTACACCAGAAGGCACACATATCATAATACGTGGAGATATTATAGATTTATCTGCTACTTTAGTTATAAAGTATTTTAACATTTTTTCTGTAACTGTATAGTCTGAAATAACGCCATCTTTAAGTGGTCTTATTGCAACTATGTTACCAGGAGTACGTCCTAACATTTTTCTTGCATTTTGTCCAACTGCAAGCACTTCATTTGTATTCTTGTCTATTGCCACAACTGCTGGTTCTCTTAGAACAATACCTTTACCTCTAACATAAACAAGTATTGTAGCTGTTCCTAAATCTATCGCAATGTCTTGTCCAAATGTCACGCTAATACCCCTTTCTATACCCTTGTTTTATGTGTCAATTATATTACATTTTTGTTTCATTTGCAATAGAAACTCCGAAAAATATACTATTTCTCGGAGTTTGTTTTATTAAAATTTATATTTAATTTACTTGTGTTGCATTTGCTATAAACCAATCATAGAATTCATACGGAACCTGCTGTTCTTCAGAGCCGAAATCCACCGTTCTATATGCTTCACTTTCCCATCCATCTGTTCCATCACTTTCAAGCACATATACATATTCATAATCCACCGCGGCTTCAACATTGTAACACAATTCATATGGATAACCATCAGGAACTCCCGATTCCTCAAATGAAATTGCAGTATATTCTTTACCATTAGATGTAAAGTTAACATATGTATAAAAATCATATGCATTTACTATAGAAAGAGTGCTATTAAATTTCCATACCCCGCTTAATGGCTCTGTTCGTTCTGTTACCGTTACTGTACAACTTGCACTTACATTTCCGCAACTTACTGTAATAATAGCGGTTCCACCAGCAATCATTGTGATTTCTGCCGTATTACCATTTGCAGTCACTGTCGCTACATTAGTGTTTGATGATGTCCACACAAGTGTTCCATAAACATCTTGTGTTGTTGCCGTTATTGTTTCAGTTGCTGAACCATAAACATTTATTGTTTTAGATATTGTTGTTTTATTTAATGTTATCGTTGGTGTTATTCCTTCTACACTATTTGCAACCAACCAATTATAGAATTCTTCGGGTACTCCTTGTGGCGTTGTTCCAAAATCTATTATACGATATCTTTCAAGTTCCCAACCATTTATATCATTAGCATAAACCAGATCTTCCAAATGAGTTGAATTATTAATATAGTATATGTATCTACCATCTGGCTCTGCTGTTTCTATGTCAAATTGTTCATACCTTACATTATTTGACGTATAACTTATATCTATCTCATAATATTCATTTTCAAACATACTTTCTGTGAAAACAAGTTCCTCATTGAATTTCCATATTCCGCTCAAAAAATTTGTATAGACTTCATTCTCTGTTACAACTACTGTACAACTTGCACTTGTACTTCCATAACTTGCTGTAATTGTTGCTGTTCCTCCGGCTTTCATTGTAACTATTGCTGTGTTACCACTTGCACTTACTGTTGCTACGCTTGTATTTGATGATTTCCATATAATGTTTCCTGATATATTCGCTGTAGTTGCTGTTATTGTTTCTGTCGCTGTACTTCCACTATCTATTGTTTTAGATATCGTTGTTTTGTCTAATGTTATTGTTGGCGTTGCTACTGTTCCTGTTACCGTTACTGTACAACTTGCTTTTGCATTTCCATATGTAGCTGTTATTGTTGCTGTTCCTATATTTTTCATTGTTACTGTTGCGCTACTATTATTTCCTATTACAGCTGCTACACCTGGATTTGAAGACATCCATGTTATATCTCCCATTATATCTTTTGTAGTAGCAGTGATTACTTTTGTTATTTCTCCGGATGTTATATTTCCTGTTAAAGTTGTTGGACTTAATGTTATTGTTGCATTTGATGTTCCTAAAGATATAATTAAATTAGACTCTCCATCTTGTATTATATTTGCTATAAATCCCGTCTTTGTGGTTACAGATTTACTTCCATCTGGATTTGTCGTCACTCCAGATTCTATAATTCCTTTATTTGTTAACTCTGTAATATACTCATCTACAGTTATTTCACCAAGATTATCTGTAATTATCCTGTTCTTTATTACTTGTAACCTTTCATATTCTTGTATATAGTTTTGTTTATTTACAGTACCTTTTGATCGCCCTATTATCCCACTATCTTCTAATGCAATTATTGCTGTTGCAGCTAAAATTGCCATTACAAGTATTGTTATGCTTAGAACTATTAAAGATATACCTTTATTACTTCTTTTTATTTTTATTCTCATTCGTTCACCTTCTTATATACAAAAATACTATATCAAAATCCTATTATTTTCAAGTGTTTTTCTTATTTTAATAGTTTTTGATATAGTATATGTGTTATGCTTTTTTTCTTTCGTACTTTATCTTAGTTGCCATTCCGCCTCTTATATGTCTTTCTTCTTTGTTTTTTTCTAAAATCTGTTTTGCTTCTTTCCAAAGTGTTGGATTTATCTTTTCTAAGCGTTCAGATATATCTTTATGCACAGTAGATTTAGATACATTAAACTTTGTAGCGGCTCCTCTTACCGTGCAACCTGTTTCTATGATATAGCTGGCTAATGTTTTTACTCTTTCTTCTATTTCGTTATCTATCACAAATATCACCTGACCTATTACATCTTATTCTTAAAATTTGACTTTATTCCTTGATTTCTAAGAATTCTTCAGGATTTATATTTGTATTATTTTTCGTTATTTCGAAATGCAGATGAATTTCTTCTTCGGATTCCCCATAAGCAGTATCTCCAACGGCTCCGATTATATCCCCTTGCTTTATCTTTTGGTTTAACTTAGGTAGTTTTTCTTCTGCTAAATTAGCATATACCGAAATATAGCCTTCATCATGTTCTATTTTTACAACATTACCATAAAAAGTATTATTCTCAACAGATATTACTTTGCCGTTTGCTATAGCTAAAACATTAGTCCCCAATTCACTTTGTATATCTATTCCCGTATGTATTAACCACATATCTAGCGTCTTAGAATATACTAACGTATCCTTTGCATACTCTGTTATAACATCTCCTTCTACAGGCCATATATATTTATCTTTTGTCTTTTCTTTAGAATTTAATTTGTTTGTATTTTTTTCTTCCGTTATATTAGATACATTAGTAGAAATACTACTTATAGCTGTTTCATATTTAATAATATCTACATCATTAGCATCTGTTTGTATATCTTTGGGTAATTCATATTTTATGTATCTTTCTGCAGTTATGTCGTTATATGTTTTAATGTTAGTTGCTACTGTAACCACTCCCAAAAGTATCATTAGAAAAAGTAATCCGTAATATCTTGGTTGTATTTTTATATTGTTTTCTTTTTTTCTCTTAATTTTACCTTTTACTATATTTACCTTATTCATTATATCTTTTATCTTAGGTATATTATATTTCATTTTCATTCGTTTCTCCTTCTACATATATTTTAGTAACATCCACACCGGTATAATAATGAGTTATTATTTTTTTAAATGTATATCCTTGTTCTGCGTAATAATTTGCACCAACTTGACTCATTCCTACACCATGTCCGTTACCTTTTACATTAAATATTACCTTTTCTCCCTCTTTATTTACTGTAAAATTTGTAGATCTTAAACCTAATAACGTTCTTAAGGTTTCTGCTTTATACACCACACCTCCTATTCTCACTTTATCTACTCTACCTGAATTTGTATATGATAGAATTTCTACAATTTCTTCATCACCTATATTTATACTGCATTTTATACTGCTATCTTTGTTTAATTTTGTCTGCAATTCCGAAATATTTAATTTTACTTTGCTTGTATAGTTTTTATAATCTTCTTCACCTTTACTTTCTACCGATTTAAGATAGGCAATTTTTTGTTTTCCCCATATTGCACTTACATCTTCCGTTTTCCCACCGCTACACGCATGGAAATATGCATTTATATATTTTCCCCCGTATGTAACTACAATATTCTCTGTTGAATCTACCGCCTGTGAAACTTTCGAAAAATATTTATCGCACTCTTCTTTGGTATATCCTTTACTCCTTTTCCAAATATCGTATAACCTATCTAGACTATACCAGGCTTGGCAGTGAGCATAGTCATCACAAATATCCGCGTCCTTATGCGCCTCGCTTTGCATCTTTTTATATAGATATGTCCTTGCCACAATTGCTTGTGCTTTTAACGCTTCCAAATGGTATTCTGGAGGCATTTCTGCCGGAAGCACGCCCTTTATGTAGTCGCTGGTTTTGAGTTCTTTAATTTCGCCTGTAGAGCTAATTTTAATTTTTATAACATTCTTTATTTCTTTAACTTTCATTTGTTTTAATTGTATATTTTCTTCTTGCTTTATTTCTTCTTTAGTATTTTCTTTTATTTTATTCTTGTCCAGTTTATTTGCATAAAAAATGCTAACAGTTACTAACACTCCTGCTATACACGCATAAAAAAACACAAACTTTTTCATTAATATATATCACCTAAGATATATATATGATTCAGTTTGTGTTTTTAGAACTAATTTATATTTTATTCTTCTACATTATTCTTTTTTGCTGTTCCGAACAACTCATCAAATTTTCTTTCTAATTCTTTTTGAAGATCCAACTCTACTACTGCTGTAGCTTGTGGTTTTGGTTGCGCTGTTGCAGCTGTTCCAACATCCACCTCTACATCTGCACTTGCTGTTTGTGGCTTAGGAGCTTCAATGTTTGATGTAACCGGAGTCGCTGCCACAGATGTATCTATTTTCATAGAATCTGTATTTGCTTTAGATTGTGCAACTACTTCTCTTGCTCTTTTTAATCTATTATTAATGTGTTCTTGTACATCCATAGTTCTTATTTCTACTGCAGGTGGTTTTGGTCTATCTGCATTTGAATGCATTACATATCTTGCAGCTTCATTTCTAGCTGGGTGATATTTATAGAACCAAGCTTTTTTAGCATATATTGGTCTAAGTCCACGGATAAGGATGATTTCATCATCGTTAGGTAAACGTTTTAATTCGTCTACTGTCATAATGTCTCTTCCTTGTCTTTGTTCGCTATATGAATATCCTTGAGAATGTTCATTCTTTTCGTCTCTATTTCTTGATTTACTTTCAAATGTAATTGTAGTTTGACCTAAACTCTTTGAGAAGTATTCACAAGTTTTTATTGATTGAGAACCTAAGAATAATTGTGTATCACAGTTTGCTATAATGTTTTCATGTAAGTCTTTATATAAGTCTACTAATTGGTCTAAGCTTTGTACGATGATACTCATAGATATAAGTCTCGATCTACTTGTACTTAGTTTTTGGTTAAAGTCTGGTATTTTACCAATGTTAGCAAACTCGTCTAGTAATAGATAAACTGGTTGATGTAAAGCACCGCCACATCTATCTGCTAGAGCGTAAAGTCTTTGTAGTAATTGTCCATAGAATATTGTTAAGATATAGTTATATGTTGAGTGAGAGTCTGGAGATATAACATATAATGCTGTTTTCTTTTCTCCAAGTTGCTCAAAGTCTATATCATTTGTTGTTGTTAACATTTGCATGTTAGGGCTGTCGAAGTGAGATAATTTAGACACCAAAGATATTGCTATACTTTGTTTTGTTTTATCCGCACCAACTCTAATACCCTCGTATTCTTTTCTACCTGGATGATCTGGTTTTAATTCACCAACGAATAATCTATCGAATATAGATTCATCTGCTCCACCCGCTCTAACTATATTTAGACAGCTAGATAGGTTTCTTTCAGGTTCTGGTAAAACAGATATTACATAGTAAATACATGCTTTAAGTAACATTTTGGCTGTGTTATCCCAGAATGGGTCAGCAGACTTTCCTCCACCATCGCCTTCGCCACCAGAAACTATTGTATGAGCAATAATATCTACATCTGAATAATCTCTAATGTGTGCAAGTGGGTTATATCTGTTACTTAATTGTGGATCAACTAGGTCTAATACTTTTACATCGTAACCATTTGCTTTTAAGTATCCTGATGTTTCTCTGTATAACTCTCCTTTAGGGTCTGTTATAACGTATGAACCTAATTTTTGTAGTATGTTAGGTTTGATGTATGATGCAGTTTTACCTGTACCAGATCCACCGAATACTAGTATGTTTTTATTTACTCTTACTTTTTTAGGGTCTGTTCCTAAATAGTGATTTCTACTTAAGATGAAACCTTCAGATTTATTTAATATATATGAGCCGTCAGGTCTTTTCTTGTATTCTTCACCATTTTTACTCCAACCACCAGAACCATGTTCTTCGCCTTGGTAGTCATGTTTTATTCTTTCACTACTTATTAATTTAATAAATAGTGCTACACAGAATACAAATAGTATTCCTGCTCCTACCACAAACGCATCTTGCTTTCCTGCGCCATCTAGTAATGTTTCCATTATTACTGGAATATTAAAAGCATATTCTGCCCATTTACCGGTAGTTGCTTCCATTCTTGCTATACCATCATTTATGGTTGGATCTTCGCATGCTTTATACCATGATGTCATAAGTCCACCCATCACACAGATAGTTATTAACACGTATATTATAAACATAATTAAAAGTTTGATTTTGTGTTCTTTTAACCAGCCTTTTAGTTTATCTAACCATTCCATTATTATTGCCTCCTTCTACACTATCATTTCATCGTCTTCTAGATCGATTTCAACATCTTGGGCTTCTGTAACAGGAGCTGTCTTCATCATTTCAGGCAATTTTAATATACCATGGCTCATTGCTTCTAATCTTTTACCATCAGTCGCTACAACTGCCCCTCTGTTATAATTGCCTTTTATTTCTAAAACAACATATGGTCTAAGTGGCAATAATTTGCACATTCCTTTTACTTCTTTAGTTACTTCATCTATATGTAAAGTTGGCTTAACCTCTTCACATGTTATAGTGTCAATTATGGCAAATCTTCTTTTCATATTTGGTGTATAAGTAAACTCTTTGTACTCTACATTAGAATCATTATATAGGCTTCCATAAGACAACGCTAATTTGTCTTCTGTTGGAACTAATCCGTTTCCGTCTAATAATCCTGTACTTAGTACTGCTTTACTCTTAGTTAAAGTTAATAAAACTATATCTTGTTTACCATCAAAGTCTGGTATAACAGAATATTCTTTAACTATTCTTCCTGCAACTTCTTTGTTTGTTGCATCAAGTTTTTGTAAAGAATAGTACACCTCACCCTTTACAAACTCCGAATCATTCTCTTCTACAAGAAACGCTAATGTTCTTGTACCAGGAACATCCACTATTTCAAATTTATTCATTTGTATACTTTCCATATATTCCTCCTATTTTTTCAAATAGTCTTCTACGAATCCATTATATTATATATATATTTTTTTTTCAACATATAAAGTTTATTATTTTAACAAAATTTACGTAGAAAAAAGAGCTATTTCTAGCCCTCATTTTTATTTATTATTATATTCTCCCTAACACATTTTTCTTTTATTTCTTCTGCTCTATATGAGTTTACAATATATTCACATCTGTTGTTGAACACAAACGCCACAGATTTAGTATATTCCATGTCTTGCAATTCAGTAATAACTAAACTTGCATTAGTTTCCTTAAGAGTTTCAAATGTAGTCAAGAAACCTATACCAGTACCACCTGTTGTAACTTGTTCTTTTCCTAGTTTTAATAATGTGTCTATTGTAAACTCAACACCATTATCTAATATGCAGATTTCATATACACCATCTTTTAATCCTAAAACAACCATTATTTCTTTATTAGATTTTTCAGATTTATTTACCGCATTAATAGCATCACGAATATGATCACCTAACAATGTTTCCAATCTGCTTTTAGAAATGTAATTATTAATTAGTGGTTCTAAACTATCTTGTATGTTTAACTTAAAATCTATATTGTTCTTCGCACATTCGGTTTGCATATACTTAAACATATTATCTATTTCTATAATATTAGTTTTAGGTAATACATTAAGACCTTTAATTATTTCGCACTCTTTAGAATATTCATTAGTAAGCTCATTAACAATATTTAATATATTATCACTTACACCCGTTTTATCTACAATTCCATTCATATTTTGTTTAACCATTAATTCCAATGCTTTCTGTCTGTTATAGAATTCGTGTCTTATTTTACTAGTATTAAACTTTTCTTGACTAAGCTTTTCTATTTCTTTATCCTTAGACGCTATTTCCTCTTTATATTCTTCTAATGTCTTAAGCAACAAAGAATGTTTATATTGCATCGTTAGTGCGCGCTTAATCATAATATACATAGTTACTCCTAACAATATAGCTACAACCAACAAATTGTTAACTATTTCGTCCATTCCAGCATACATTGTCCTCATCAATGAAACCAATACCATTATTATAACACTTATATATATAACTATGTCGTCCAATCTCTCATCATTAAATTTTTTGTTTAGAAAAGCAAATCCATTTTTGAATCTTTTAATTTTATAAAATAAAAACACTAACACTATTTGAATCGTTGCGCTTGCCAATTCTCCCATGACAGCATTATTAGATAAAATTGTCTTATACGGGATAAAGGTTGTTATAGCTCCGATTATTAAGGCAATGTATGAGATAGCACATGATATTAATGTTACAACGAAAGAATGTCCTAATCTATTTTTATTCAGTTTACTTAATATTATTGCCAACACAAAATACAAGGCTAATATTAGCAAAACACTATTCATTAATTTCTTAAATATGATATAAACAATCGACAGAAAAACATTTAATACTCCAAAAATACGCTGTTTCTTCATCTCTTCTTTTGTTGCCATTATTTTTTCAAATGAATATTTTATACAATAATTTGTTATGAATGTCTTTATAAATAATGCTAATGTTTCCATGTTTACTCCTTTCCAACAAGTATCAATAATGCTATTATATATAAAATAAAAGGAACAATCAATATAATAATTGTTCCTTAAAATCAACAGGTGTTTGCTATATTAGCGTAATATGTAAAGTATCCACTCCCAGAAACTCATACCGTTCACCTCCAAACCTCTTATGACTTAAAATTATCATTTTGGTTGTTGGCGAAATTGGTAATTATGTTTTGGTGTGAGTATGTTACCTTGACAAAATGTGACAAAATTCGACATTGATTTTATATTTGTAAATTTATGGTTATTTTTAAGCATAAAAAAAGAGTAACTTTTGTTACTCTTTTAATTATTTACTTTCTTCTGTAGTAGTTTCTTCTTTTTTCTCTTCTGCTACTTCTGTTTTTGACTCTTCTTTAACTTCTTCTACCTTGGGTTCTTCTTTCTTTTCTTTTTTACCAGTAAAGATTTCTTCAAATTCTTCTGCATCAATCTTTTCTTTTTCTAATAGAAGTTTTGCTGTTGTATGAAGTTTATCCATATTATCTGTTAGTAATTGTTCTGCTTTATCATAGGCAGTAATTACTATATTTTTAACTTCTTCATCTATTTCTGCAGCTACTTTTTCACTGTAGTTTCTTTGACTTCCAAAGTCTCTTCCTAGGAATACTTCTTCTTGGCTTGCACCAAATGTTATTGGACCAAGTTTATCACTCATACCATAACGCATTACCATATTTCTAGCAATTTTTGAAGCTCTTTCTATATCATTTGATGCGCCTGTACTTATATCATTAAGTACAAGTTTTTCTGCTACTCTACCACCTAATAGGGATACTATATGTTCTTCCATTTCTAATTTTGAAGCATAAGATTTGTCTTCATTTGGTTTATACATTGTGTATCCGCCAGCCATACCTCTTGGTATAATAGATATTTGATGTACTGTATCATGGTTCTTTAAGAATCTAGATACTATAGCATGCCCTGCTTCGTGATATGCAGTAAGTTTCTTATCTCTATCCGAGATCACTTTACTACGTTTTTCAGGTCCCATCATTACTTTTACTAGTGCTTCTTCTACATCTATCATATCTATTTGTTTTTTATCTTTTCTAGCTGCTAAAAGCGCTGATTCATTTATCATATTCTCTAAGTCTGCACCCGAGAAACCTGCTGTGTTTTTAGCTATTACTTTGAAGTCTACGCTTTCTACAAATGGTTTTCCTTTTGCGTGTAATTTTAATATATCTTCTCTTGCTGCTACATCTGGTTCTCCAACAACTACTTGTCTATCGAAACGACCAGGTCTAAGTAATGCAGGGTCTAATATATCCGGTCTATTTGTTGCTGCCATTACTATGATGTTTTCGTTTGTTCCGAAACCATCCATTTCTACTAGAAGTTGGTTAAGTGTTTGTTCTCTTTCATCATGTCCACCACCTAACCCTGCTCCTCTTTGACGTCCTACTGCATCTATTTCATCTATAAATACTATACAAGGATTTACTTTTTTAGCTTCTTCAAATAAATCTCTTACACGTGATGCACCAACACCAACGAACATTTCTACGAAGTCTGATCCACTTATTGAGAAGAATGGTACACCTGCTTCACCAGCTACTGCTTTAGCAAGTAATGTTTTACCTGTACCTGGTCCACCTACTAGAAGTATTCCTTTTGGTATTCTTGCTCCCATTTCTTTGAATTTTTTAGGTTCTTTTAAGAAGTCTACTATTTCTACTAGTTCTTCTTTTTCTTCTTTAAGTCCAGCTACATTTTCAAATGTTACTTTTTTAGCATTTGGGTTTGTAAGCTTTGCTCTATTCTTTCCGAAGTTCATAGTACTATTGCTTCCGCCACCCATGTTCTTCATCATAAAGAACAGTATCATTCCTGAAGTACCTACTAGAAGCAATGTTGGCAACCAATTCATCATAGCAGCCATTCCAGATTGATTTTTAACAGTCAGTTCAAATTCACCTGCTTTTATTCTGTCTTCTACCGCTTCCATAAATGCAGTTGCTGATACTAATGTTACATTTCTTTTTGTTGTATCATTTTTATATACAACTACTGCAGTTGTTCTGTCATATGACATTTCAATAGATTCTACTTTTTGTTCTTCTATTTTTGTCATTAGTTCTGAATAGTCTATTTTTTTAGATTCACTTTCTTTTTGGCCAGAGATTGCTATAACTACTATAGCTATTAGCAATAAATATTGCATAATCCCTTTAAAAAATCCCGTCTTTTTCAATTTGTTCCTCCTCATTTTGTCACATTAGTCTAACATATTTTATTTGTTTGTTCAATGATTGTGTGCTTATTTACACATTCTTCATAAATACCGCTGTATTCTTTTTTGCGATTACAACTTTATATTTATTTCCTAATATATATTGTTTACCAGTAATGTTTGCTTCTATTAGCTTACATGTGTCTTTAACATGTATCATTTCCACATTTTGCACATTACCTGTTAAATCCATAACAATTTGTCTAACAAGTCTAAACTTCATAGCTTCAGAATATTCGTTGAACTTTCTTGTATCTATTGCTATTTCGTCTTTGTCTTTTTTTACTCCAAGATTATTATATGCAGTTTTTACTGCATTTAATATTATTTCGTTATCTTGCTTATTTATTTTCGCCATTCTGTTTAATGCCGTAATAATATTTGGATTAAATTCATTTTCTATTTTTTTAAGCAAATCGTTACGTATTTTATTTCTTGTATAATCGTTTTCAAGATTTGTTTTATCTATTGCATAAGGTATTTTGTTTTCATTTAAATAGTCTAATATATCTTTTTTATCTATGTCTAATATTGGTCTAATTATATCCGAGTTTATATAATCCATACCACTTAAACCTTGAAGGCCCGCCCCTCTTAAGAAGTTAAGCATTATTGTTTCAGCGTTATCCCCTGCATTATGTGCTACTGCAATTTTAGTAGCATTTAGTTCCTCTTTAACCTTGTTAAAGAAATCGTATCTAACATGTCTACCACATTCTTCTGTACCGATTTTAAGCTTTTTAGCTTCAGCTTCTACATCTATTTCTAATACATGGAATGGCACTCCTAGTGCAGTTGCATACTCCATTGCAAGATTTTCATCATATCCTGCTTCTTCACGAATTTTATGATTAATATGCGCAGCATGTAGTCTATATGTTATTTTCTTTTCTTTTTCTATTACAGGTTTAAGTGCACTTAATGCGTGAATAAGAAATATTGAATCTGGTCCTCCTGAAAGGCCAATTACAATTATATCTTTATCTTCGATTAAATTATATGTATATATATTATTTTTTACCTGTTCTAATAATTTATTCATTGTTCTCCCTGTTTAATTTAGCCGTTATATAAATTTGCAAACTTAGTGTAATTTGGTAACCAAGCAAGTTCTACTGTACCAGTTGAACCTTGTCTGTTTTTAGCTACAATTACTTCTGCTATGTTTTTCTTTTCTGTTTCTGGATTGTAATAATCATCTCTGTATAAGAACATAACTATATCCGCGTCTTGCTCTATTGATCCAGATTCACGAAGGTCACTTAGCATTGGTCTATGGTCTGGTCTTTGTTCCGCAGCACGAGATAATTGTGATAAAGCAATAACTGGAACATCTATCTCCTTTGCAAGCACTTTAAGTCCTCTACTAATTTCAGATATTTCTTGTTGACGGCTATCACTCTTACCTTTAGATTCCATAAGTTGAAGATAGTCTACTACAACTAGTCCAATTCCTTTTTCTAGTTTTGCTTTTCTACATTTTGCTCTAAGTTCTGCTGAAGATAGACCCGGTGTATCTTCTATGTATATTGGAGTTTCAGATAAATCTCCACTCGCTTTACCTAGTTTTACCCAGTCATCTGCATCTAGTTTTCCAGTTCTAACTTTCATACTATCTACTTGTGCTTCAGAACATAGTATTCTGTTTACCATTTGTTCTTTAGACATTTCAAGACTGAATATTAATACTGGGACATTTGCTTTTGCAACTGCTGTTGCAATGTTTAATGCAAACGCAGATTTACCCATAGCAGGTCTTGCTGCAACAATTATTAAGTCTGAATTGTTAAGTCCAGATGTTTTTAAGTCTAAATCTTTAAATCCACTTTCCATACCTGATACATTAGCTTTACTATTGTATAGTTTCTCTATGTTATCGAAAGTGTCTACTAGTATGTCTTTAATACTAGCATAGCCTTTTGCTGCTCTACTTTGTAATACATCAAAGATTTTCTTTTCTGCCATATCTATTATTTCATCAACTTCTTCAGTTTCTGCATATCCGTATGAAATAATATCATTTGCAGCTTTTATTAAAGAACGAAGTGTTGCTTTTTCTTCAACGATTTTAACATAAGAATCTATATTTGATGTAGTTGGAACCATATCTACTAAAGATGATAGATATGCATCGCCTCCTACTTTTTCTATAGAATTTCTAAGCTTTAATGCTTCTCTTACTGTTAAAATATCTATTGGATCACCTTTTCTATAAATATCTAGCATTGCTGAGAATATTTCTTTGTGATCATCTCTATAGAAATCCCCTGACTTTAACACCTCAATTGCTTTAGCTATTGCGTCTTTGTCTACAAGCATTGAGCCCAAAACGGCCTGTTCAGCATAAACATCACTTGGTGATATTTTACTTGTCACAGCCTCTTTTTCCATGTGATACCTCCTAAATATTACTTACTCTTACCTTTAGGTTTGCTATTACTCCTTCGTATAATTTCACTTTAGCAGTATACACGCCAGTTGTTTTTATTGCGTCATCTAATGTAATTTTCTTTTTATCTACATCTATACCACTTGTTTTCTTTAGTTCATCACTTATTTCTTTAGAAGTCACACTTCCAAATAATTTACCGTTATCTGCTGTTTTTACTTTGAAATCTACTATGATTTCTTCTATTTTAGCTTTTAATTCTTGTGCATTTTCTCTGTCTGTGTCTTTCTTAAATTGTATTGCTGATTTTTTAGTTGTAGCTTCAGATACAGATTTGTTATCTGCTGGTGTTGCTAACTTTTTAGGAAACAAAAAGTTTCTTGCATATCCTTCGCTTACATTAACTATGTCTAATTTCTTCCCTAATCCTTTTACATTTTCGTTTAATACTACTTTCATTTATGTTTCCTCCTTTTATTTAATTTTGTTTGTTGTTTTATTTTATTTCTTTCGGGTTTCATATAACTTCTTTGCAGAATCAACAACTATTACCATAGCCATAATAATCTTTATAGCATAACATGGTAAATATATGTACCATTCATTCAATACATGTGGATTATATCCATAGTCTATACCCATATCTCCTATTGGCATCGTTATTATCGGAATATACCAAAGCACAAAAGAAATCAATGCAAATATCATTATCTTTAATATATGCTTTTTATTTCTAACAACTAATGTTAAGATTAATAATGCTATATACATAATAATTAGTCCAATATCAATAGCATTTATAATATTATTTGCTAATATATAGCCTTGTTCTGTAAAATCAAACCAAGCAAATGGTCTTAAAATACCAATCGCATCCATATATACCCCTCTTTTTTTATTAGTCTTTTAAAGAATATTCTTCTATTATTCCTAACAGTTTTTCTTTGGCTTCTTCTGCAGTTACTCCTGTAAGTTGTGCTCCTGCAAATGTGATATGTCCACCACCGCCCATTTTTTCTAATATTGCTTGAACATTTATATCTCCTAGAGATCTTCCAGAAATATTAACAGTTCCATTTTGCTCACATAGAACAAACGATGCTACAACACCTGTTATAGATAGAAGTTCGTCTGCTGCTTGTGCTGTTATTACAGAAATGTTTTCATGTTCTTCTTTACAGATAGACATTGCTATCTTTCCATCTATTATTTCTGCGTTCTTAACAATATTTACTTTTGCCATATATGTTTCAAAATCGTTTTGGAACATATGCTTAAGTTCTGTTATATCTAATCCTGTTTTCTTTAAGTATGCTGATGCTTCAAATGTTCTTACACCAGTTTTGAAAGTAAAGTTTTTAGTGTCTATTACTATTCCACTAAATAGTGCTTCCGCTTCTCTTGATTCTAGTTTTATTTCATCCATACACATTAGAAGTTCTGTTACAAGTTCCGATGTAGAAGATGCATATACTTCATGATATGTAAGTATTGGGTTTTCTATAAACTCTGGCCCTCGCCTGTGGTGGTCTATTACTACTACTTTATCGAATTCTTCTAGGATATCCGGAGCTGCTAGATAGCTTTGTTTATGTGTATCTACAACTACTAAGATAGAGTTTTCAAAATCCAATTTACTTGCTGCATCTTTTCCAACAAATGCATCTTGATATTCTTTTAGTTCACCTAGTCTATCCATCACATATTTTGTTGAATTGTTGTTTTTTATATCTACTATTATTTTAGATTCTTTGCCTAATGTTTTAGCAATTTTGTATATACCAACCGCTGCACCTATACAGTCTATATCTGTATTTTTATGTCCAACTATGTATACATTTTCTACGTTTTGTATTATTTCTTTTAGAGATTGAGATATCATTCTAGCTCTTACTCTTGTTGTCTTTTCTAATTGTTTCCCTGTATCTCCATACATATCATACTTCTTTTTAGTTTTAATTACTGCTTGATTTCCGCCTCTACCCATAGCTACATCTAGCGCAGTCATAGCAGATTTATATCTTCCAGATAAAGTATCTTCATCGTAAGACAAACCAATACTTATCGTTACTGGTATTTTTACTTTGTCCTCAGATACTTTGTTTATTCTTTCTAATATTTCAAAAGAATTTTCTTCAAGTTCTCTTACATATTGTTTTTCTATAAAATATATATATTTATCTTTTTCTATCTTGCTTACTATACCTTCATATTTACCTATCCAAGACATTATTTCTTTATCTATTCCAGATATTGTTGTTACTTTATCTAGTTCGTCTAGTCCTTGCAATACATCATCATAACTATCTATTGTTATTACACCAACTGTAGTACGTTTATCTTCAAGTGCTTTTTCTAAGATAGATTCTTTAGTAACATCTGCAAATATTACTAACTTTCCATATTCATCTCCAATAGCCATATCTGTTATGTGCAATTGAAATTCTTTGTCTGCCACTTTGAATTTAGCATTTTCTTTTCTACTTGTTTTGTTTAACTCTACAATAAGTTCCATAAGAAATTCTTTTATTTCTAATTCTGCACTTATTGTATTCTCCCAAACAACTTTTCCTGTATTAGATATAAACATTATTGGTAGTCTTAAGCTTCTTACATTTTTACCAATAGCATTCTCGAAGCCAAGTTTTAGTTGTTCTACTCTTGATGCTCTAAGTCTAAGTTCTGAATATAATATAGATACTGTGTATGCTGCCATAACTGCTATTAATATTAAATTAGTTATATTCTTCTCTGGCGCAAGTATTTGGTTATTTGTTGCAAGCATAACAATAACAACCAAATATATTAATGGACTCATTATTGTTTTGGCTATCATTCTTTTATATCCTTTTTCTGTTACTAATTTTTGGTTTTTTTCTTTCATAAACCCACCTTTTTTCACATATAATATTTTACTACATTTGAGTCTTGTTGTCAACGAAATCTTAGTGTTAAAAAAGCCCTATTTCTCGCATTTAGTTTGACTTTTTACGTATACTGATGTATACTCTTTACGAACAATATTAATAGTTTACATGTTAATATATGTAATTTAAAAATTATAGGAGGATTTTTAGCATGCAACTTTGGGAATTCGTCTTAACCGGTGGTCCTTGCGCGGGAAAAACAACTGCACTAAGCGTCATCGAGCAAGTTCTTTCTAAAAAGGGCTTCAAAGTCATCATAGTACCCGAAACAGCAACCGAACTTATTAACTCTGGCATCACGCCTTGGGAGCTTGGCCAAAATGTATTCCAAGACCTTTTAACCATTCGTAGCCTTAACAAAGAAGAAACCACGCGCGAAGCCGCGCGGATTCTTGGTAGAGATACCGTAATAATCTACGACCGTGGAATTATGGACGGAAGGGCATATACTGAGCTTACAGATTTCATAGAGATCTTGAGCAGGCACTTCATCACCATCACCGAAGCGCGCGACCAATATGATGCAGTATTTCATTTGGTAACTGCCGCAGATGGCGCAGAAGAAGCGTATACTTTAGCAAACAACAAAGCAAGAACTGAAACACCCGAGCAAGCAAGAGAAGCGGACTTAAAAACCAGAAACGCCTGGATCGGTCATTCTCACCTTAGAGTTATAGACAACTCTACCGGCTTCAAAGAAAAAATCGACAGACTGTTAAAGGAGATATTTATCGTTATGGGATTACCTGTACCTGTAGAAATTGAAAGAAAATATTTGATCAAGAAACCCGACCTTGAAAAGCTTATGGAGCATGACGATGTTGTTAAAACCAGCATCCTTCAGACTTACCTTAAGGTCACAACTCCCGGCGTGGAAAGGCGCGTCAGACAGCGCGGCGATGGCACAAACTTCTCCTACTACTACACCGAAAAGACCACTCTTTCGGATATGTCCAGACAGGAGACAGAACGTAGAATCAGCGTCCAAGAGTATCTCTCCCTGCTTCTCGAAGGTGAAAAATCCTTGAGAAAAGATAGATACTGCTTCCTTCACAAGAACCAGTACTTCGAGCTCGATGTCTATCCCGACTGGGAAGATGAAGCAATTCTTGAAATTGAGCTTACCGAAGAAACTCAGGAAGTTATCCTTCCCGAGTGGATTACTGTTATCCGCGAGGTAACTGATGATCCTAACTACAAAAACGCTGCGCTTGCAAAAGCAAAGTAATACAAAGAACAACCACAAAGCAAATTGCTTTGTGGTTGTTATGTTTATATATTAATTTACCATTATTCAGCTGTGTAAGGTAAAAGTGCAATTGTTCTTGCTCTTTTAACGGCTTCGTTTACTTTTCTTTGGTGTAAAGCACAAGCGCCAGTTACACGTCTTGGTAATATTTTACCTTTTTCACTTACAAATCTTTTTAATTGTTCAACGTTTTTGTAATCAATTTCTATAGATTTGTCTGCGCAGAATTGACAAACTTTTTTTCTTGGTCTTCTAAAAGCTTTATCTTTTCCTGCTGTACGTTTTTTATTATCTGCCATTTTAATTAACTCCTTTCATTAATTTGAGACTAGAATGGTAATTCCTCTGTCTCATCTACTGTTATGAAGTCTCCGGCATCAGTACTTGTTGGCATACTAGGCATTGGTCCATCATATGAACTTGCTCCATCTCTTTTTGCGTCTGCAAAATATGTATCTTCGACAATAAAGTCAGTTGCATATCTCTTTTGACCAGTTGTAGCATCATCCCATGATCTATTTTGTATTCTACCTGTTACAAGAACTTGTTGTCCTTTTTTAAAGTATTTAGCACAAAATTCTGCCGTTTTACCGAATGCTGTTAAGTTAAAGAAATCTGATTGTCTTTCGCCACCTTGAGCAACAAATCTTCTATTTACAGCGATTGTAAATGTTGTTACTTGAGTGTTTGTACCAGATGTATATCTTACTTCCGGATCCTTTGTTAGTCTTCCTAAAAATTCAAATTTGTTCATTTTTTATTCCTCCTAAATTTCGGATATTACGCTTCTTTTTTGATAACCATGTGTTTTAAAACGCTAGTATCAATTCTTAAAACTCTTTCAAATTCAGCTATGAATTCAGGGTTTGCTTTGAATGTATATAAGAAATATACACCTTCAGTTTCATGCTTGATTTCATATGCTAATTTCTTAGTTTTCCAATCATCTACGCTTATAACTTCACCATTTGCAGCTACAAGATCAGATATTTTTGTTTTAACAGCTTCTTTATCTTCGTCAGATAATTTAGTTGTTAGTATTACTACTGCTTCATATGTGTTCATCATTTTACACCTCCTCTTGGTCTAGGCCCTTAATCTTTGTTAAGAGCAAGGAAACTAACGTAGATATTATAGCATAAGAGTTATGTAATTTCAAGTTTTATTTATTCTTTGATTACGTTTTTGTATAATTTTGTTTTGTTATGAAAAGAATAATTATGTATTAACCTAATTGGATACATTTTCATATAATATATAAATAAATTTTTTGAAAGGAGTTTTAGCTTGAAAATTGAAAGGATTAATAATAGCAAAGCAAAAATTACACTTACACTCCAAGAATTAAAAAAGAGAAAAATTACACTAAATGATATTAAAAATAATAAAGCGAAAGCACAAGACTTCTTTTTAGAGTTGCTTGAAGATGCCAGCCTTTTAGAAGAATTCGAAACAGATTCTAACGAACTTTTTATTGAGGCTAACAAAGAAAATGATTTGTTTACCATCACCATAACTAAAATCTCTGAACTTTCGTCAACAGATATAATATCTAACGAAAATACCACATATAGAATAAACAGTAATATATATTCCTTCAAGAATATATATTCTCTTAAAGATTTCGCCAAGAAATGTTATGAACTTGGATTATACTTGCCAGAAAGTATTATATATTCTTTTAACAACAAATTGTTTTTAGTATTCAAGAAAAAAAAGACTTGTTGTTCTGATTTTGTAAAAACTTTTTCTGTTCTTTCTGAATATGCAGATACATATTATTCTAGTCGTTCTTTTAATGATATTTTAATAGAGTACGGAACTTTAATTTTCGAAAGCAAAGATTTAAATCATATCTTAGAATATCCATATTTCTTAACGTGAAGCAAAACTTCTTTTGTTTCACGTTTTACTTCTTCTCCATTCATAATATTGTTAATATTTAATTTGTATGTTAATTCAAATTTAAAGCCTTCTCCGTATGCTAATCTTTTTTCTGGACATAATATCGTTATTTTATTTATATCAAAACCATCATTTTTAAGTTCATCTAACATTTCTTCTTTTTCTAGATTAGTTATATATCCAAACTTTTCTACTATATATACATATTTTGAAGCTATATTTTCTAACTTTTGATACCATATAAACGGGGTTAACATGTTTATTACGGTTATTATTGTTAAAAATAGCATCCCTATGGATATCATCAACGTAAATATATACGATATATTTCCTCTTTTATTCTTCATATTATCTCCTAATTATATTTAAGCAACCTTAAGTCTATTTCTTCTTGTATATAAAAACTTAATTCATCTCTAATTTTAACCAACGGTCTAAATGTAACTTTTATTTTAACTTTTAATATAGCTTTATCTAATACTATGTTGGTTAGCAATTCTTCTATCTCTACTTTATCTACATTAATTAGCGTTTTCTTAACATCTTCTGACCATTTTTGCAATCTATTTTCTAATTTAATTTTGTCTATATTAAAATTTGAGTACGACAATTCCTCTTTATTTAATTCAAGTTTTCCATTCATAAGTGTGTAGTATAATTCCTGCTTTATATTATTGGTTATATTTCCCACTTGAAAGTACAATATATATGTAAATGTTAAAACAAAAATCATAACCATACCAAAGAACATAAAACATATATTAATTATTCCTTTTTTCATCCATCTAACCAAAACGCAAGTTTTGTTGTTAGCTCTATTTCCTCTTTATTCGTCACAATTGTTTGCGTGTTCATATTCGAAATAAAAGTGTCTAAAACATCGATCTTGCACTCTTTTATATATTCTTTGTTTCCGTTACTTGCAATTATCTTTAATGCGTATGGTTCGTTTTTCCTCTTCCCTATTTCTTGCTTATTTATATTAAAATAGCTGCCATAGTCTTCCCTTAGGCTTGTTTCTCCATAAAGTGTTGTTTCTATATTTTCTGGAATTTTTACCTCTAATATTAATTTGTTAGTCGCGTCTATTAAAATTTTATATGTTATATTCATTTCATTAAGTTTTAATTCAAGTTTTTCTACATTATCCACTGCTAAATCAAGCTTAACCGCAAGACTTTTTCCTGCTTCTATAAATCCAATTGTTTCTTCTTTTTTAGTTTCAATATTTTGGGCAAGTGGTCTTACAACCATAGTATTGTTTTGTTTTTCTAATACAGAGAAAGTCATATTTTCTATGGGGTGTATTAGTTTTGGCTCTATTTTTATGGATATATTTTTTGTCATAACATCTCTCATCAAACCATCTGCTGCAAATTCTGTATGCATATATCCATCTACTTTAATTTCTATTATTTTTTCTGGGGTTGGGGGAATTTTTTCTCTGGTTATTACAAGCATATATTCACTGCCCACGCTTATAATTTTACTGCCACTTACTTCATCTACTTTTTCATCATCTATATATATAGACGCCTTTATTTCTTTTATGTGTTTTTCATTTGCATAGCCCGTCATATTTAAAACATTTACACTATATTTTATTGGAATTAATAGTTCATCTTGTGTTTCTGATAACACATTGCTTTCTGGTATTTCTAAGGTTGATTTTACTTCCGCATCAGCTGCCATCGGTTTTACCAGATATACCTGTTTGTATATTACTCCAGATATTTTTCTACGAGTGGAAATCATTCCAAAGGTTCGCCAAGTTGCTGCTGTTTCTAGTCTAGCTTTTTTCTTCCCTATTTTTTCTGCAGTTATATTATATTCTTTTATGTATTTAGGATTATTTGCTTTAGCTGTACTAGATAAATCATTAAACATAAGTTTAGATTTTAACATATGTGTTAATTGTTCTTCATACTTATACATAGTTATATCCTGCCAACTTGACTCCGCGATAGGATACGAATAAAATGTCCATTTATCTGGTGTGGTTGTTGGAATTGAATCCATAGGAAAATAATAATTAAATATTTCTTCTCCACTATATGTATAACCTATTACATAATATTCTCCTCTAGTCCCACTTCCAGTATATCTGCCTTTTCCTTTAGCCCAATACCCATACTTCGAATTTTTCCACCTTTGATTGTTGCTACTTATATTGTGCGGTTCAGAATAGGCAAATATGTTATACGCAATGTATACATCTTCACTTATCTCTTTGCCATATGAGTTATATCTAGGAATTCCAACTGTTTCTATAGTAAATATAAAATCTTCGGATAACGCATATATTTTGTTTATATTAACAATTACTATTGTTGCTAATACTAGTTTTAATATTCTCTTTCTGATTTTCATATGTTGATTTTCCTCTCAATGTATATTACGCATTCACCCTCTATGTTTTTTGAATGTATTCTAAATTCTTCTAGTTCTAGTTTTTCTACCTGCTCGTGATTCTTAACCTTCAAGAAATTTTGTTTAATGTATTTGTATAATTCATAACTAACATCCTCATTAATAGTACTAACATTCAGCAATCCTACTACTTTATCTACTATTTCTATTAAGTACTCATCTTCTATATAGTCTTTGTTTACTTTATATCTCCATAATTTATTTAACGTTACTTCTAATCCTGAGTTTAATGCGGATATTTTTATATCGTAAAAATCATTTTCTAATTCTTTTAAATTTTCTCCAATATATACCGTATTATTCTTTACAAATTTTATTCTATCTTTAATTTCAAAGGCATTTATATCTATAATTTCAAGATTATTTTTCTCTTCTATTTTTTCATCATTTTTTATTTTATTATACATACACAAGATAAAACTTATACAAACTAACAACGCGACTAATACTATTAGACAAATGTTTTTTGCGTTAAACATTACTTAATTCACCTCTAATACACTTTTTTCTATTATTATGAGTATTTATAAAGCCTTGGATTCTCATAACAATTTCTCTAAGTCCTATGCTCATAAAATATATATCTTTAACATATTCTAAAATATCCAAAATGTATTTTCCTTCTAATCTATTAGTTATACAAATTATTTCTAATTTTTTATCATTATAAAGCTTTTTTATATATTCTAAATCGTTGGTAAACGCTATACAAAAACCTTTTCTTGTATCCTGTAAATCAACTACATTATCTATATATCTAACCGGATTGTTTATTTTTTCTAATTCTTGTTTTATATCTTCTGCTTTAGTTATAAACTTTTCCTTCTCTTTATTGTCTATAGCTATATAAATATCCACATTATCCACCTCCTACGTTAATGTGTATGTAAATATTCCTTGTTCCTTTAAATTTGCAAATTCTAATATCTCTTCGCTAGTAATACGAACTAATATATTTGTAGCCGTGCCATCCGCTACTTCTATTCCTAAATTATTCGTTAACGCTACTACTTCTATGTTTTGATACAATAAACATGTGACCATAGTATCTTCTTTATTAGTGCTATAAACTTTCACTTTGTTTTTAAGTATAGATTCTACCAGTTTTCTTTTTGCAGTATAGTATACGTTGATTTTATCTCCACTTTTAATCCTATATGCCACACCTTCTGTTGCATTTTTTACCGGCAAAGAAACATACTCTAAGTTTTCCGTTTTTATTAGATAGTTTTCTTTCGAAATTAATTTATTCTTAACTAATATTTCTCCTTTTGAAATATTCTTACTAGCAACCATATTCACTATTTCTTCTTTTTTTACAATATTGGTTAATATGTCTTTTTCTACCGTTTTTAATTTAATTTCTATATATGATATATTCTGGCTTATTTCGTCACCCTCGTTTATATCTTTTGTTACTATCGGGATCTCTACTATATCCTTATTAGAAACCAACTCTAAAACTCCTATTGAAAGCAACAGTATTACTAATGTAATGACTGCAGATATCAGTATTTTCTTCACATTTGTCATATTATATTAACGCCATTAGTTCATCTAACCATGTTCCAATTTTACTCATAGCAGTTGTTACTATTGATTGCATCTGCGGATAGAATATTGTCACTACAAGGACCATCATTATTGCTGTTATTAATACGGTTTCCGCCATTTCGGAACCTCTTTTCTTATATGTTTTATCGTTGTTTTTTGATTTTATTATTGATTTTATATATGCTAATTTTTTCATTATATTTTCCTCCTATTTAAACAAATATTAATTGCAAATTTTTTATAACTTGCATAATTATCGGGTACATAACAATCAGAACAAGATTTACCAAGGATAATATTGAGCCTAATGTTACGCACAATACTTTTGTTTCTGCTTTACGTTTTAAATATTTAAAATAATTTGTACCTAGAATCTCTTTATATCTTTCTAAGCTTTCTATAAGTTCCCCTTCATTCGCTCCTTGAATTAATGTTGTTAAAAAAAGCGATAATTCATAACTATTAAATTTATTCATTAATGATTTTGCCGCCATTTTTATATCATATCCATTCATTATATATGTTTTTACAAATGTATCATAAGCATCTTTAAATCTTCTGTATTTAATTTTTTTACCCGCAATTTCTAACGATTTGTTAAGCGATGAAAATGAAGTAAGCGAAAGTATTAATGATGAAACAATAGAGTTTAATTCTCCTATTAAAATATATTTCTCTTTTCTAGTGAATGAATATATTAAATAATCTGGAATAAAAAATACGCTTACTAAAAGTATTAATGGAACTTTTATACTTTTGTAATTTGCAAATGATATTAAAAATATTACCGTTGAACATAAATACTTTATGATTAAATATCTTTTCTTATTTAGTTTATATGGATAATTTAAATTAGATAACTTTGATTCAAGTTTGCAAAAATATTCTCTTATACACTGTGGTGCTTTATGATTTCTTTTTTTATTAGATAAAATTTGTCTTGTTCGAATTAGAACGGTTATTAAAGAAATTAAATTAAATATTATGACAAAAAGCAAAATATATATTACGCCATAAATGTCTGTCACCTCCTGCCAAAAATTTAACACACAATCCTAGTAGAGTCAAGAAAATTCGGTCGCAATATTCGACAAAAAACAGTAGCTTCAAACAGATGTTTTAAAAGGTATACAGCATTTACGCACTGTATACCTTTTTATTAATATTAAATTTTTTAAAAAAGTTTTTGAATTTATTTTATTACACTTGATATTTAGCCATATTTGTAAATGGGAATGTAATCCACTTACCGTATGATAAATATTTTACCTTAGAGCCAAGTTCACTATAGTACTTCATAGCATTAATCTGTTTGCCATTTTCTCTTATCTCGAAGTGCAAGTGAGTACCTGTTGAGAAGCCTGTAGATCCCATATATCCAATTTTTTCGCCTTTGGCTACCGCTTCACCTTTCTTAACATTAATTGTCTTTAAATGAGCGTATAATGTCACGTAGCTTTTTCCATTCTTTTTACCATGATTTATTAATATGTAATTTCCATACCCCGAATTAGAATATACTACTTTCAGTACTGTTCCTGATGCCGCAGCCACAACATTGCAACCTCCACTTTTTGCTATATCTGTACCATAGTGCATCATACCAAATTCCTTATAATATTCCTTGTCCCTAAACATCGCTGAAACATAATAAGCTCCTGGTGTTGGCCAAGTAAAATCTCCTTTTAGTATTAAGCCAGAATTCTGACTTGCTAGAATTTCTTTCCTTAAAATTTCTTCCTGCCTAGCTTTTTCTGCTTTTAAATCTTTTAATAGTTTATTCAATTTTGTTTTAGAAGCTTCTAATTCATTAAGCTTCGCTGTCTTATTTGCTTTTGCAATATCCAATGCTTCTTTGGATCTTTTAACATCATATTCAACTTGTTCTATTTGAAGCTTTCTAAGTTCTGCACTATCTCTTAAACCTTGAATAACTTGTTTTTGATCATTCATTTCTTCAAGATCTTTTTTATCGTTTTGTATTAAAATAACTATTGTATTGTATTTTGCTATAAAATCCGTCAAACTTTCAGCAGAAAGAAGGACATCCCACATATTAACAAATCCATTTTCATAAAGGCTTCTAAGTCTTATATTTAATCTTTCTTCTGCCTCTGCGTAAGTCTTAGATACTGATTGTAACTCCGCATCAATTTCTTGATACTCAGCTCTTGCAACATCTGCTTGTTCTGTAAGAGCTACAATTTCCTCTTCATATTTTTTCATTTCAGAATCTAATCTTGCTATTTCACCTTCATATATGCTTATGTCTTTAGTCACTTGACTATATTCTTTAGCCGCCTCAGATACTTGATCATCTAATTCGTCTATTTTGTCTTGCGTTGTTTTCGCTATAACCGCACTAAACGGTGTAAACACAGAAGATATTACTAACGCTATCAGTAATATAGACAGACGTCTTGCTTTTCTTTGCTTTTTAAATTCTTCTTTTTGCTTCTTCTCTTCATCTTTTTTGTTAAGAGTAGCTTTCTTTAATTCTTCTTTTTTCCTAGCAAAATCTTCTTTTGCTTGTTTTTTTTCTAATGTTAATCTTTCTTTTCTCGCTTTACTCGATTCTCCAACTCTAGTTTCTGTTCCATCTGCGTTTTTTATAGTTGTATATATAATATCTTTACCTGTTTTTTCTGGAACACATTCTTTTAAATACTTCTTAGTAGCTATTAAACTTCCTAAAGCACCCATAAATATTCCAAGTACGGCAAACGCAATTAAAATTATATGCCACATATTTGAATATCCGATAAATCCAAACACTCCAAGTTCTTCACCAACTTTAGGCAAATATCTGAACGCTACTGAATATGTTAAAGATACAACTATCCATGAAATTATAGCTGACATCGTTCCAATAAGCACACCTTCTATAACGAACGGCATTCTTATAAAGTTTTGTGTTGCACCTATATACTTCATTATATATATTTCTCTTTTATTTGAATATACTGCGAGTTTTATTGTATTTGAAACAATAAATATTGATATTACTACCATAACTCCAGCTACTGCTAGAATTATATAATTTACTATCTTAGATATTGTTACAACTGCATTAACAATTTTTGCGTTATAACTTACTTTATATATTCCATCTATTCCTTCGATGGCTTTTTTTACTTTTTCCGTATCCGTTAAATTCTCAAAAGTTATTATAAATGACCTTGGAAAAGGATTTGAATTTTCCATACCTTCTAAAAGATAATCGTATTCTTTTAATGTAGCTTTTGCATCTTCTAATGCAGCATCTTTATCTATATAGTTAACACTTTTTACATTAGTAATTTCTTTTATTTTCTTGCCCAAATTATTTATATCTCTTTCAAAAACATCATCAGATATGAATGCTTGAAGCCCTTGATTTTCGGTAACTGATAATACATTACTCTCTATGTTTATAAACAAGGCAATGAACACTCCCAATATTAACATTGTTGCACAAATAATTAACATTGTAGAAATCGTTTTGCCCCTATGTTTTCCTAGGTTATCTATTCCTTCACTTATTAGGTAGGTAGCTTGTGACATTATTCGTTACCCCCTCTCTTATTATCTGATACAATCTTTCCTTCATTTAAAAAGACTGCTCTTTTACCACTTTTTTCTATTATTCTTTTATCGTGAGTGACAACTACTACGGTTGTACCATCTGCATTTATTTCATAAAGAAGTTTCATTATTCCTTCTGCCGTTTCATCATCCAGATTTCCGGTAGGCTCATCTGCAAGTATTATTAATGGTTTTGTAACTAAAGCTCTTGCAAGAGCAACTCTTTGTTGTTCTCCACCAGACAATGAATTTGGATAGAATTTTTCTTTTCCTTTAAGACCAACTTGTTCTAAAACTTTTGGAATTGCCACTTTTATTTCTTCTTTTGATGCATCTATTACTCTTAACGCTAGAAGTATATTGTCATATACAGTTCTATCGTAAAGAAGTCTAAAGTCTTGGAATACTGAACCCACTTTTCGTCTTATATATGGGACCTTTTTCTCTTTCATTGTATTTAAATTTAAACCATTTACATATACCGTTCCATCTGATGGTAATTCTTCTTTAAGTAATAACTTTAAGAAGGTAGATTTGCCTGACCCAGACGGCCCTGCCAAGAACACAAATTCACCCTTGTCTATCTTTATACTAAAATTATCTAAAGCTTTGACATTGTGCTCATAAACTTTTGTAACACCCTTTAATTCAATCATATTTTTCCTCTTTCTTTATAAATTTAATATATCATATATATTAGCATTTTCAATGTAATCACATTATTTACTATATTCTATCTTTTATTCATATTTGAAAGTGCTTTTTTAATTATCTCTTCTACTTTAAGCCCTTCAATATCTAGTTCATCAATAACTTCATTAATTTGCGTTGTTGTATACCCTAATACTTTAAGCGCAAGCACCGCTTCGTTCTTACTGTTATTTGTAGTTTCCTTCTTAGAAGCTATCTTTGTAGGTTTGATATCTGTCTCTTTAAGTATTTTGTCTTTTAATTCTAAAATTATTCTGGCTGCTGTTTTTGCGCCAATGCCTGGCACCTTGCTAATTAGTGTAGAATCTTCATTTGCAATAGACATACATACTTCACTAGGTGACATATGAGATAATACTCCAAGTGCTGTTTTTGATCCTATTCCACTTACTTTTTTTAACTTTTCAAATACACTTAATGCCTCTTCTTCTAAGAAACCAAATATACCGATATACCCCTCTTTAATATCTGTAAATGTGTGTATTTTTGTTGTTTCCCCTATATTTAATCTATCTATATCTCCGGCTGGCATATATATTTCATAGCCTATACCGTTTACATCTACTATTACTTTCAAGTCATCTTTTTTCTCGATGCTTCCCTTAAAATATGCAAACATTCCATTACCCCTTATATTTATTCTATTTTATTTTATCAAGAAGGTATGGATATGTCAACAAAAAAGACGACTAAAATTAGTCGCCTTTTTGTTTTCTTTCCAATGTTTTTTGTTTAAATTTTGCGGTCGTTAAGAAACTTCTTTTCAAGAATGAGAATTGTACTTCCATGCGAAACCGCTTCAACAGAATCGTCATTTGGCAGTGTTCTTATTGCATGTGCAAAAGCCCGTACCATAGGTTCGCCATACACATATTCGCGAAGTTTTCTATCAGATACCAAATCCGACAACACCTCTATCATATTGTATTCGTTTCTCTCAACATCGAATATTCTTTGAACTGCTTCGTTGATAAGCGCCTTGTGAACATACACCTTAAATAGAGAATGCAGATTGTTGTATGACAACAGCTCGCTTGCTTCCAAGCCATGCTCTCTAAGATAGTCATAAATCTCATCATACCTTTCTTTTACAAGATTACCTTGCGTAACAAAGGCCGAAGCAAGATTATTTCTTAATGGCGGTAGCTCAAAAATAGCATCTGATACATTGCATTTAACTTTTACCATATAGCTCATGTTACTCTCCCTGTTTTTTATTTTCTCTTGCAGCAGCTTCATCAAGGAAAACTGTTACTCCCATTTCCTTGGTAGATACACTCTTACCACGTTTGAAACAAATTTTGAGATCGTATACATTGTTTACATAGCCACCGCCGATAGAATCCACTTGCTTTTTGTATACTCGGTTTCCTATCCTTTGATATGCAATATCTCCGGGTTTCGGCAGTTTGCTTGCAGCTTCATTTGCTTCGATGGAAGTATCAAAAATCAGTCTTCCATAGTCTGCAAAGCTGTACGTTTGGTATGTATCACCATAAAGCACGCCGCAGAATGTTTGCTTTTCTTCATCAACATCGATTATAAGGGCTCTTGCAGAAAACGCTGCCGAACCTTTTTCTGTTCCCCAGTAGTCTACTACATAGACCTCGTCGTTCTTTTTAAAATTCCGTTTAACCTGTGACATAGTTAGTCTCCTTTTATTAATATTTTTTACCACTATATTATATCACATATTATGTAAATTTCAACCGTTATTTTCTAATGTATATTCATCTACTACATCATATACATTTTCAAACTTTCCTTGTTCTATTACATCTGCTATTAATAATTCATCTTCTTTAGTCATACCTTCTACTTTTAATGTGAGTATTACTTTTGCGTCTTCACGTCTCACTCTTATATATCTTTCATTCTTCTTTAGTCCTTCTTCCATAAAAGCTATTGTTGTTATTATTATTCCAAATACTAAAATTATATAGATTATTACCTCTAAAACTATACTCATTTTCATCACCTAATGTAGTATATACGCTATATTTTGTCCTTGTTTCTCTACATCACACATTTTTTTACATTTAGGTCTAGATTTTACACAATGTTTTTGATATAATAGCCGTTGAAGTCGTAGCTTACTGCTACGCTAATTTAATCATTAGGAGGTCAGAAAATGACAAAATACGTTTATCAATTTTCAGAAGGTAACGGTAAACAAAGAGAACTTCTTGGTGGTAAAGGTGCTAACTTAGCAGAAATGACTAATTTAGGAATGCCTGTTCCTCAAGGATTCACTGTTACAACTGAAGCTTGTACTCGTTACTATGATGATGGAAAAGAAATTGCTCCTGAAATCGTTGACGAAGTATTTGCAAATCTTACAAAACTAGAAGAACTTTCTGGTAAAAAATTTGGAAGTGTTGAGAATCCACTTCTTGTATCTGTTCGTTCTGGTGCTAGAGCTTCTATGCCAGGTATGATGGACACAATCCTTAACCTAGGATTAAACGACGAAGTTGTTGAAGGCTTTGCTGCTTTAACAAACAATCCTCGTTTTGCTTACGATTCTTATCGTCGTTTCGTTCAAATGTTCTCAGACGTAGTTATGGAAGTTCCAAAGAGCTACTTTGAAAAAATCATTGACGAAATGAAAGAAGCTAAAGGCGTTAAGCTAGATACTGAACTTGATGCAGCTGATATGAAAGAACTTGTTGTTCGTTTCAAAGCTTGCTATAGAGAAGCTAAAGGTGAAGAATTCCCTACCGATCCAAAAGTTCAACTTCTAGAAGCTATAAAAGCAGTATTTAGATCATGGGACAACCCAAGAGCTATATACTACAGAAGAATGAATGATATTCCTTCATCATGGGGAACAGCAGTAAACGTTCAAATGATGGTATTTGGAAATATGGGAGAAACTTCTGGAACAGGTGTTGCATTTACTCGTAACCCTTCTACAGGTGAAAAGAAATTATATGGTGAATTCTTAATGAATGCACAAGGTGAAGACGTTGTTGCAGGTATAAGAACTCCACAAACAATTGATCAATTAAAAGAAGTTATGCCTCACGCATACGAAGAATTCGTTTCAATTTCTTCAAGACTTGAAGACCACTATGCAGATATGCAAGATATGGAATTCACAATTGAAAACGGAAAACTTTACATGCTTCAAACTAGAAATGGTAAAAGAACTGCCGCTGCAGCTCTAAAAATAGCTGTTGACCTAGTTAACGAAGGTAAAATTTCTAAAGAAAAAGCAGTATCAATGATAGATGCTAAGAGCCTAGATTCTCTTCTACATCCAGGATTTGATGCGACAGCTTTAAAAGCAGCTACAGCAATTGGCCAAGCTCTTCCAGCTTCTCCAGGTGCAGCTTGTGGTAAAGTAGTATTTACTGCTGGTGCAGCTGTTGAATGGAAAGAAAAAGGAGAAAAAGTTGTTCTTGTAAGACTTGAAACTTCTCCAGAAGATATCGAAGGTATGAATGCAGCTCAAGGTATCTTAACAGTTCGTGGTGGTATGACATCTCACGCAGCAGTTGTTGCTCGTGGTATGGGTACTTGCTGTGTATCTGGTTGTGGCGAAATCGTTATAGACGAAGAAGCTAAAGTATTCTCTTTAGGCGGAAAAACATTCCATGAAGGAGATTATATTTCTCTTGATGGTTCTACAGGTAAAATCTATGGAGAAGCTATACCAACAGTTGAAGCTTCTATCTCAGGTGACTTTGGAACAATAATGGGATGGGCTGATGAGTTCAGAACACTTCAAGTTAGAACAAATGCAGATACTCCAAGAGATGCTAAACAAGCTAGAACTTTCGGAGCAGAAGGTATAGGTCTATGCCGTACAGAGCACATGTTCTTCGAGACTGACAGAATCAAAGCTGTTAGAGAAATGATTGTTTCAGACAACGAAGAAGCAAGAAGAAAAGCATTAGATAAAATACTTCCAATGCAACAAGGTGACTTCGAAGCTTTATATGAAGCTATGGAAGGCCACCCAGTAACAATTCGTTACTTAGATCCACCTCTACATGAATTCCTTCCAACAGAAGAAAAAGATATTGTAGAAATAGCTGGTGAATTAAATATAACAGTTGAACACTTAAAGAACGTTATCGCTTCTTTACATGAATTCAACCCAATGATGGGACACAGAGGATGCCGTCTTGCAGTTTCTTATCCTGAAATTGCAGAAATGCAAACTAAAGCTGTTATTAGAGCAGCATTAAACGTTGCAGCTAAACATCCAGATTGGAACATAGTTCCTGAAATAATGATCCCACTTGTTGGAGAAGTTAAAGAATTAGCTTACGTTAAATCAATAGTTGTAGAAACTGCTGACGCTTTAATTAAAGAAGCTGGTAGCGATATGCACTATAAAGTAGGAACAATGATAGAAATACCAAGAGCAGCTGTTACAGCTGACGAAATCGCTAAAGAAGCTGAATTCTTCTCATTTGGTACAAACGACTTAACACAAATGACATTTGGATTTAGCCGTGACGATGCTGGTAAATTCTTAAATTACTACTATGACAAGAAAATTTACGAACAAGATCCATTCGCAAGATTAGATCAAAATGGTGTTGGTAAATTAGTAGATATGGCAGCTAAACTTGGAAGAACTACAAGACCTGACATTAAACTTGGAATTTGTGGTGAACACGGTGGAGATCCTTCTACTATTGAGTTCTGTCACAAAGTAGGTCTTACTTATGTTTCATGTTCTCCATTCAGAGTACCTATTGCTCGTTTAGCAGCAGCTCAAGCAGCTATAGCAAACAAATAGTAAGTATTAAATATATAACAAAAATAACAGTTTGGTTTTCCAAGCTGTTATTTTTATATATTCTTCTCTTTTTATTAACATATTTATTGACTTATTTTTAATTTTCTAATAATATTATGTAAGGAGGAGTGCCTATATGATAGACTCAAATATTGATGTAGATATAATAGACGAAACACTATTATACATATGTATTGATGGAAAACGCGAGCACATTTCAGTAGATAATGCTCGTATTAAATATGCAAAAAACAAGCAAGTCCTTTCTATGATAGATGATGTGCTTGCAAGATATAAAGAAAACAGCGAACCCTTGGCTCCAGCTAAGGAAGAAGTGGTTCCTGTAACTGAATCACCTAAAAACGAACCAACATTAAAAGATTTAAATGATGCTCCATTAGAGGACATTGAAATAGACCTAGGCGAGGTTGTTCCTAAAAAAGAAGTAGAACCAACTTTAGAAGATTTGAACTCTAAACCTTTAGAAGCAGCAAAAAAAGATGTTAAGCAAACTGTTTTACCTAAAAAGGATTTACCATTAGAAGATTTAAATAGCACACCTTTAGGAACAATTGACGAAGCTATGTTTGCTATCATCTATAAAAAATACAATCCAAGAATACGTGAAACTTTCCTAACAGACTCACCATCTTTCTTAGATGTAGAAAAGCTGGCAAGAAGAGATAAACCTCTTGAACAAGTTAAATAACGGAGGTAAAAAATATGACTAAAGAATATCAAGAATCTTTTGTAGAAGTTGTTGAAGTATTAAATCACTCATCACCTTCAGTTTTAGAAAAAATACCTACAAGACTAATAGATTTGTTCAACACTAATAAATCTGAAGAATACGTGGCTAGAATAGATTTCTTAAGTGAAAATTGGGAAGATGGTTTAATGCCTAATACTCAAGCTATACTCGCGTTATTATATAGAGATTTCCTAACTTCTCCAGAAGAACGAAAACATCTTATAGATAAAGAAAAAGAAGCTAGGCTTTATTCTGAAACTCTAGGAATAGCTCAAGCTGACACAAATGGAATGTTTAATTCTTCTCCGATAATAACAGGTGAAGATATTGAATTGTCTAATAATACCACAACTCAATTAATAGAAATGCCTAAAGAACCATGGTATAAAAAGATTTACCATAAAACGTTAGATTTATTTAAGTTTAAATATTAACAACAAAACACTTTGTATTATTAAAATACAAAGTGTTTTGTCATTATATATATTTATTCTTCTTCAGCTGGTGCTCCTACTGGGCAAACACCTGCACATGTTCCGCATCCTATGCACTTTTCAGGATCAATAACACATTTGCCATCGCCTTCAGATATTGCACCTACTGGGCATTCAGCCATACATGCTCCACAGCCTATACAATCATCGCTTATTCTATATGCCATAATTTTCACTTCCTTCCCTCTTATATTTTTTATATTATTATTCTTGTTCTTTTTTAGGTTCTTTGCTTTCTGCTTTTCTTGGTTCAAATTCTATATCCTTTACATCAACCATTTCAAAGCGTTCCTCGCCTTGCGGACCTATTTTTAATCTAACTCTTTCTTTTAATATATCTAGAGCTACAACTTTACAAGTTTCTCCATTATATTTAACTTGTGCATTTACTTTAGGTAATTCTTTTAGTTTTTCTTTATATACTTCTTCTTCATATTTTAAACAACATTTAAGTCTACCACAATTTCCAGATAGTTTTTGCATATTTATTTGAAGTCCTTGTTCTTTTGCCATCTTTATATTTACTGTTTCAAAGTCCGGTAAAAATGTTCTACAACATACTTCTTTTCCGCAGCTTCCTATATTATCGTAAGCCTTAATTTCATCGCGTGGTCCTACCTGTCTTAACTCAATTCTTGTTCTATATTCTGCAGCCAAACTTTTTACGACTTCTCTAAAGTCCACTCTATCTTCCGCTACAAAATAACAAGTTAATTTGCTTTCATCAAAAGTATATGATGCTTTGATGAATTTCATATCTAAATTATATCTTTTAGCAAGTTTTTTACAAGTATCTAACACTTCACGTGCTTTACTATCTAAATTTCTTTGTTTATCTATATCATCTTTAGTAGCTATTCTTTCTACTTTTCCTATAGACTCGTCTTGTTCTAATGCTATGTTTTCTTTATCTTTTATGCTTACTACTCTACCTAAATCTAATCCTCTTTCAGAACTAGCAACAACTGTATCTCCTACTTTTACTTCTAGATTATTTTTATAGAAATAATGTAATCTTCCAGTTTTGGTAAATCTTACTCCTAATATTTCCTCCATAGCTACTCCTTTCTTAAAACTTTTAGCATAAATGCTGTTTTTATCATATCCTCATTGCCATTCTCATTCATACGATTCTTCGCATATTCTACTATTGGCACCAAGCTATACATTTTATTTCTTAAGAATATGTATTCAAAATATTTAAATGTTTCTTCATCTTTGAAGCTCACTTCTGCTAATGCATTCATTGTACCTAGTTTGTCTTTAAATGTAATTTTATCTACAACTGCTTTTATTTTATCATATTTATTATCATCTTTTAATAGTTCGAGTGCAATTTTTAGAGAACCATTTGCATATTCGTGTTTTAATACATCTAATTTTTTACCTGTTATTTTGTCCGTTAACACATCTAAATCCGGTTCATCCAATTTAGAAAACTTAACTAGCTTTACTCTAGACATTACCGTTGTTAACAATTGTTGTTCTGTGTGTGTAACTAATATTATTACTACATATGACGGTGGTTCTTCTAATGTTTTTAATATTGCATTTTGAGCTTCTTCATTCATTAAATGAGCGTCGTTTATTATATATACTTTTCTATCACAAGTAGCTGGTGCTATATGTACATCATCCGCCAAAGCTTTTCTTATTTGTTCTACCTTTATTACCGTGCTATCTTCTGCTTTCTCTATATACTTAAAATCTATACATGCATTTAAATGTTCTGTATTAAGTAACTCTTTTGCAAACTCTAACGCTAATTCCCTCTTGCCTATTCCTTCTATGCCCGAAAAAAGATATGCATGAGAAACTTTGCCATTTACGATGTCATTTTCAAGTATTTTTTTTGACTCATTATGTCCTATTATTTTCTCAAACATATCTTTTCTCCTTACTTATCTATTTTGCCAAATTTATTTAAAGGCCATATTCTACATATAACTTTACCTTCTACTTTGTCCAATGGTACTGCACCAAACATTCTACAGTCCATACTACCTTCACGGTTATCCCCTATACAAAATACATAACCTTCTGGTATTTTTATATCATATACGTCTCCCATTCTTGGAGTTTTTAGTCCTTCTGTTAAATATGGTTCATCTAATTTTTCTCCATTTATATATACATATCCATCTTCTGAAATGTATAAATGTTCTCCTGGAAGTCCAATTACTCTTTTTATGAAACTCATTTTGCCAATTCCCATTACATTATATGCAAATTTAGCAAAACCAGTTTTATTATCATAAGTTGCAAGTAATTCTGTGTTATTTTCTGTTATATATGGAGATTCTACAATTACTATATCTCCTCTTTTTAATTTTTTGTTGTATAGTATTCTTCTTCCTATTACAACTCTGTCTCCTTCATGACATGTTGGATACATAGAACTTTGCTTTACTCCTGCAACTGTACCTACAAAGTAATTTATTACTAAATAAATTACATATGCAATAATAAAACAAACTATCCATTCAACAGTCTCTTTTATCCAACCGTTTTTCAATTTATTTACTCCTTATTAACAAACTAATGCCCCTAGTTCCATATCTCCGTCTACTGTTACAAGCTTAATATTATCTCCTTCACCTGCTGCAAGTATCATTCCTCTAGATTCAATTCCTCTTAATTTAGCTGGTTTTAGATTAGCTACAAGCACTACTTTCTTTCCTATTAACTCATCTTCTTTGTAATATGGTACAAGTCCAGATACTACTGTTCTTTGTTCATATCCAAGATCAACAGTTATTTTATATAGCTTGTTGGCTCCTTCTATTCTTTCTGCTGTAAGTATTTTAGCCACTCTAAGTTCAGTTTTACCAAATTCATCAAAAGTTATTTCTTCTTTAACATCTTTTGGTTCCTCTGCTTTAGCCGCTTCCTTTTTAGCCTCCATTTTCTTAGTTAATTCTTCTAACTTTTCTTTTTCATCTATTCTAGCAAATAATGGAGTTGCAGTACCTACTTTTCTTTCAGCAGCATTTACACCAAATTCTTTAACAGAATCTAATGTTACCTCTTCTACATTTATTTGCTCAGCTATTTTCTTAGCTGTTTCAGGCATTACTGGGAATATTAAAGTTGCAATAACTTTAATAGCCTCTAAAAGATTAAATAATACTGTTTTTAATCTTTCTGTGTCTTCTTTAGCTAATGTCCATGGAGTTGTTTCATCTATATATTTATTGCTTCTTCTAGCTAAATCCATTACTGTTTCAATAGCCTCTGCCACTCTATATTCATCCATCTTAGCAATGTATGTATCTACTGTATTTTTAACAAATGCTTTTAAGTCTTTATCTACATCAGTTTCTTCACCTGGTAAATATACTGTTCCTTCAAAGTATTTATTAACCATCGCAACCGTTCTGTTTACTAGATTTCCTAATGTGTTTGCAAGATCTGAATTATATCTAGATATTACGGCTTCGTATGTGATGCTTCCATCTTGAGCATAAGGCATTTCAGATAAAGAATAATATCTAACTGCATCTACACCAAATTCTTCTGCAAGTTCATCTGCATAGATTACATTTCCTTTAGATTTACTCATCTTATCTTCGCCAAATAACATCCAGCCATGAGCATATATCTTCCTAGGCAATGGCTCACCTAATGCCATTAGTATTATTGGCCAATATATTGAATGGAATCTTAATATATCTTTACCAATTACATGTACATCTGCTGGCCAATTTTTATTGTATAGTTCAGATTTTGAATCTAATTTGTAACCTAAAGCTGTTATATAGTTTGTTAAAGCATCTATCCATACATATGTAACATGCTTAGGGTTAAAGCTTACTGGTATTCCCCAAGTAAATGACGTTCTAGAAACGCACAGGTCTTGAAGACCTGCTTTTAAGAAATTGTTCATTATTTCTTTCTTTCTAGATTCTGGTTCAATAAATCCCGGATGAGATTCAATATATTCAATTAATCTATCTTGGTATTTACTGCATTTTAAGAAATATGCTTCTTCTTTTGCAGGTTTAACTTCTCTTCCGCAGTCTGGACATTTTCCATCTACTAATTGAGATTCTGTAAAGAATGATTCACATGGTGTACAATACATTCCTTCATATTCTCCAAGATAAATATCTCCTTGATCATATAGCTTTTTGAATATTTTTTGTACAGTTTCTTCATGGTAATCATCTGTTGTACGAACAAAATGATCGTATTCTACATTCATTAAATCCCATATTCTTTTTATTTCTCCAGCAACATTATCTACATATGCTTTTGGAGCTATTCCTGCTTTTTCAGCTAATTCTTGTATTTTTTGACCGTGTTCATCTGTTCCAGTTAACATGAATACATCTTTACCTTGCATCTTTTTAAATCTCGCTATTGCGTCTGTTAAAATTATCTCATATGTATTTCCAATATGAGGTTTTTTAGATGTGTATGCTATCGCTGTTGTTATATAAAATTTTTCTTTTTCTGTCATATTAACTCCTCCTTGTTTCACAATATTTTTACACCTTTTTCACTGCATATAATTATCTCATAGAATGGGCTGTTTGTCAACGAAAAGCACACTTCACGTGACTTAGTTTTAATATTTGATTTAATTTCACATAATTTGATTTTTGTATTCCATTTTTATTTTTTTGTGGTATAATAAGTGACAAGGTGATTAATTTGATAAAAGTTATCGCACTCGACTTAGTCGGGGTACTTGTAAAAGAAAACGACTTCGTTTTAGATAAAACTAATGAAAAACTAGAAAGGTTGTTTGGAAAGAACAGAAGTGATTTTGAATTCTCTTCACAAGCAACTGAAATCGTTCCAAGTTTGGACATTAACAGTCTTAAAGAAAGATGTAAATATATATGCAATTCAATATATTCTTTGAAAATAACTTTAGGCGAACTTAGTAAATTCAAGGAACAACATAAAGATATTAAGCTTGTAGTTGCTACAAACCATATATCTTGTGTTAAAGAATTTATACTTAAGGCCTTTGGACAAGATTTGTTTGATGAAATCTTTATCTCAGCAGAGTTAAACACAGTTAAACCTGAAGCTGAATTCTATAATAAGATGTTAGAAACGCTTAATGTTAAACCAGAGGAAATTTGCTTTGTTGACGATACACAAGAGAATGTTGTCGGTGCAAATAATGTTGGTATTATCCACACTATCCACACGACAAAAACTAGCAACACGCTATCATTGATAGAAGCTATGCTAAGTTCAGATACTTAATTAAATTAGTTTAAAACGAAGAAAAGCGGAGATAATCTCCGCTTTTTATTATTTACTTTGTTTTTATCTACTCTATAACTTCCGTTCTACTTTCACGTGTTTCTGGTGTTCTTATCTCTATCTTATCTGAAGTATGTACAATTTCCTGATCTGTATTTGTCATTGTTTGAAGTGTTTCTATTATTCCACCTTCTTTTGAAGGTGAAAGTTTTGATTTTACTTCATCTTTTCTATGTTCCCACTCTTCTGTCATTAATTCATCCTTAGGTAAATTTGCTCTACCTAATTTCTGAGCGCCATCAAATCTTCCAGTAAATTTTGCTAATTCTTTATCTTCTTTTGCTTGCTCCATCGGTAGTGTTTTTACATCAAAACCAAGTTCCTTAAACCATCTAGAAACTATTCCTGTCATTATTGGCGATACCGCATATACATGTTTTATTCTTTCGTATTTTTTATCTCCTACAAGTTTTGCTTTTATCTTTTCCATCGCATCTATTAAAGCTCTTTGTGCTTCTTTACGTCCTTCTCTAGTTAGCATATGACTAGCATCTTCAGGAATTAAATGTATATGTAACGTTTCGTCTGTTATACCAAATGACACTACATCGTTTAAGTTTTCAAATTTATGTCTTGTCATTCTTGGTTTCTTTTCTTTCCCCTCCACTACTTTTCTTACATCTCTTGCACTTTTTATTTTTCTTTCTTTTAATATTTTTTCAAGTTCCGCATCAGACACTTTGTCTATTTTCCCTTTTAATTCTTCAATTCTTTCTTTATTGTCTTCTGTAGTTATATTAGTTAAAATTTCTACAATTTCGGCTCTACTTAGCATATTACCACCTCATATATATATTATACCAGAAACCACATGTTTTCACAAACCAAAAAGAGTCGTCAATATTGCTTACTACGCTTTACATATTTATTTATTTTCTGTTATAATGAAACTAGTGAATTATTTCTTAATAGGAGGCGGATTATATGAGAAATATTAGTGATTTATTGCCACTAGGATCAATTGTTACCCTAGATGACTCAGATCAAAAATTAATGATATTTGGAATACTACAATCTAACGGGTTAGAAGATGGTGATCAATACGACTATATCGCAGTGCCATACCCAATGGGAAACATTGGTGCAGGCAACCAATATCTTTTCTATCACGATGATATAGATGAAGTAATCCATATTGGTTATGAAGACCAAGAATACACAGATTTTATTACTAACTTAGAAGAGTTATATCAAACTCCTACCGATCTGTAATCTAAACAGTTTTACAAAGGAGGAAATATGAATAAAAAAGAAACTATTTTTTTGAATTCTAAGTTAACCGAACTTGTAGATAATGGTATCATTACTGATATTCAATTTATAGCTGCAAAAGAACATTTTGGTACAAAGAAGGAAAGCAAATCTTTGTCCACAGTTTTTGGTGCAATAGGTATATTCTTAATTGCACTTAGCATCATTACATTATTTGCAATGAATTGGAACAACATAGCCAAAGGATTAAAAGTTATTATATCTTTTGTACCTTTAGCTATAACAGCATATATGTTACACGAATATATGTATAAAGGAAACAAAAAGTTGCAATTATACACAAGTATATTTGCTCCAGTGTCTATAATTGCTACAAATTCGCTTATAGCGCAAATATTTCATATACAAACTGAAATATATGAATTATTCTTTACATCGCTACTAATGTTTTTACCTATTGCATTTATACTTTTCAACAAACTTTCTGTACTTGTATATAGCATGGGTACCGTAATCTATTCACTAGTAGCTATAAATTCATATACTGCTGAAAGTGAAGCTTTACTAAAAACATTTATATTAGCTTTACCTATAATTATAGCTAACTTTATTAATTACATAAAAGATAAAAATGATGATAAGAATATATTAATGTGGATTACAAATGTGATACTTGCTACACTGTTTATATCTCACAAAGAATGGATTAATCCAGAATCTATTCTTATGTACTTATATATGCTATATTTCTTAACTCAAACATTATTTGATAAAACAAACCCATTAAACAAGGTATTATCTTTTGCATTTATGTTCTATCTATTATTATCTTGTACAACTGCAGAAATGTTAGAGTTTACAGAAGAACTAGTTATACATGTTGATACATTATTATTTGCAGCGTTAGCTGGTGTATTTATATACTTATCTGAAGCATATAAAAATCCAAAGGAATATTTTATATTTGCATTTATAGCATTGGCTCAATTTACTGGGCTTCAAGCAGAATTCCTATTTGTTTTAGTAAATCTAATAGCAATTTCTCTTGGAATATATAAGATTGTTATTGGTAACCAAAAGAATTCTTATCCAGAAATAAAACAAGGTGTATCTTTAGTTCTATTAATAATAATGTTTAGATTTATTAGCGCCGAATTAAGCTTTGGTATTAAAAGCATATTGTTCTTAATAGCTGGTACATGTTTCTTATTAAGTGGAAAAGTTATTAAGAAAAAGATTGGAGGTAATAAAAATGATTAAATTACCGTTCAAAAAATTTGTTATTTATGTAATTACAATGTTTATGCTATTCTTTATACCAATATACACAATAGCTATAAACACAAATACACTTAAAGATGGAACAGAATTTTTATTTGAAGTACAAGCATATGATCCATATGATATGTTTAGAGGTAATTACCTATATGTAACCTTCAAAGAGGATACAATACCCGCATATTCTAACTTCTTAGATTTAGACTATAACGATCCATGCTATGTTACTATAGGAGTACGTCCTAATGGATTTGCATATTTCAAACAAATTAGTAAGGAACGTCCAACTGATACAACTAATTATTATGAAACTACTGCTTCTTATCATTCTTGGGCCAAAGAGTATTCTATAGAAACTCCGACCAGATATTATATGAACGAAAACAAATCTTTAACAGCAGAAAAATATCTTAACGATAATATAGAAAACGCCTATGTTAAGGTTAGAGTTAAAAATGGTAAAATGGTGCTTGTTGGAATATATGTAAACAACATACTTATAGATACAATTGATTAAAAATAAGTCTACCGATATGGTAGACTTATTTTTAATGTTTTGGTTAATATTATTAACTTACTTTATTTCTTCGTCCTCTGGTGTTTCTCTATCTTGTTTTATCTCTGTCGCATTTTCCTGTTCAACCTCTACAAATTCAGAAAATTCCACGTCATCCGTTACTTTAGCAAGAGTTTCTCCAAATCCTTTCTGTCTTTCTTCTTCTGCGTCATATCTTTCATTTCTTTCTTCTATTTCCTTAAATCTTTTTTGCGTTGATTTATCTAAATCTTCTATAGATATTCCATTTTCTCCTATGTATGTTTTATATAATTCTGGTCCTTTTTTAGAGATTCTAGCGATTAAAGACATAATTATACCTGGCTCCTCTATTTCCAATCTATCCATAACTTCTTTTGGCTTTTCTCCAGCTTCGCATGCTTTTATTACTTCTAAAGCCTCTTTTAAAGCTTGAACACCAAGCTCATCCACTTTTTCTGGATCTGCATATTCTTCTAACGCTTTACCATATGAATAATTTCCCAATTCTTCAATTGTTACCGAAAGTTCTTTTTTTGCTTTTTCCTTTCTTTCAGCCTCTTTTTCTTCACTCCTTGCTTTTGCAGTCCTTTCTTCTTGCTCTTCGGCAAAAATATGAGCGTCCCATGTCATTTCCTCATTTCCTGTTATTTGCTTTGCCAACTCGTCAAAATCTAACGTTTCATCCAAAGAATTAAATTCTATTTCTCCCGCATCTACACCTTCTTGTATTTTATTCCCTAATGTTACATTAGTCATTATAGGCATATTGGAATTTATTTGTACTGTAAGATCTATACCTTCTTCTCTTGCCATCTTTAATAGTTTTAATCTTGTATATACATACCCCAACGGAGTATCCACTCCTTTTCGCGCCGCATATTCTTGTAGAGACATTTTTAATGGTTTTGTATCTTTTTTTACAAATATCTTTTTCATCCATCCTTTTATTCCTTTTTCTTCTGTTACACTCATATCTTTTTCCTCCATTTCCCTTCTTCTACATTCCGCATCATAAGCATAGTCTTTTTCTCTTCTAAAACGTTCAGTTTCTCTCTCATCCATTATTGCTCCATAATATTTATCTCTTTTTTCAGGAGTGCATTCATGTATTATACCATCCTTATCTATACACCACGAATGTTTTACCCACATATAATCGTTGCCCGTTACAGTCGCAGCATAACCAGTACATAGTCTCATTCCTTTATTTTCTAAATAAAATTTTAGCGAATTATCATGGCACAACATCGCAGGGCCACCTTCTACAATAGAAGTTTCACCATCAAAAAGTTGTCCTTTACTAGCTATCATATCTACTTCTGCTTCATTTCCAACGACATGAACAATCTTTCCACCAGCAGCTAATATTTTCTTTTTTATCTCTTCTTGTTTCTCTTCTTTGGTCATATTATTTACCTCTTTAAATTATGCTATCACATATAACTTCTTTTGTAAAGACATAAAAAAAAAAGAAGGCTTTCGCCTTCAATATGGTCGGAGTGACAGGACCCGAACCTGCGACCTCATGGTCCCAAACCACGCGCTCTACCAACTGAGCTACACCCCGATACGAATAGTATTATAATATATTTATTGAAAAAATGCAAGTATTATGTTAAAATTTATATAGATTTTTAGGAGGATTTATGCGTTATTATTGTGGTACAGATATAATTGAAGTAGCAAGAGTTAAAAAAGCCGTGCTCTCTACTCCAGGTTTCAAAGAAAAAGTATTTACATCCTTAGAAATAGAATATGCAGATAAAAAATCTGATGTTACACGTTTTGAACATTATGCTGGTAGATTTGCAGCTAAAGAAGCTATATACAAAAGCTTATCTAAAATAGATAACAGTGTAAGCCTAAATGAAATAGAAATATTAAATGATAAGGATAATAAGAACCGTCCTATAGTTAATATATTAAAACCAGAACTTAATATTATGCAAAAAGAAGAAAAGTTATTAATTGATGTAAGCATATCTCATATAAAAGATTATGCAACTGCAAATGCAATAGTAACATTGTTGTAATAAACGCCAAGAGCGTTTATTTGCCAACTTTGCGCTTGTTCAGTTTTCCACCCTCGTAGTGTATATTTATACTATAAGCGTGAGGTGGTAAAATGACATCATATTTAAATTTAGAAATGCTAGGCAAAAGAATAAAACAAGGCAGATTAAAGTTGGATTTAACACAATATGCATTAGCTGAAGAAGTAGGTGTTTCACAAAACTTCTTAGGAGATATCGAAAGAGGCATTAAAGCTCCTAGTATAACAACAGCTATAAGATTATCTAATGTTCTTGGAATAAGTCTAGATGTTCTATTTGCTGAATCATTGACAAACCAAGTTTGTGAAGCCGACGAGATAGTTCTAACAGACAAGCAATTATCTTTAGTTAAGAGATTTGTTAAAGATGTTAAGGATAGCTTTGTAGAATAATATATAAAAACAAAATAGCAACCGTTGGTTGCTATTTTTTATTTTCTAACACATTTTCTTTTTCTTAAGCCTAATGTCATCTCCAAAAAATCTACATATTGTATAGTTTCCAATAAGTCTCGACATTACTCTGTCATCATATTGAACTGCTAAATCTTGAAGTGTTAAATTTGTAGATATAATTGTTTTCTTATCTTTTAAAAGTCTTGTATTTATTATATTAAATAATTCCGTAAATTTGGTATTACTCAAATTTTCAGTTCCAAGATCATCTATTATCAATAAATCTACATCAAACACTCTATTATATTGTTCCTTCTTTGTTTCGTCTTTATATCCCGCAAATTTTGCTTCTATTATCATATCCATTAGAAGTGGAGCTGTTTGATATAACACAGAATAGCCTTTGTTTACTGCACTATGTGCTATTGCACTACTCATAAACGTTTTTCCCGTGCCAGCTCTTCCTGTAAATAATAAATTCTTTTGGCATGGATTATCTAGATTATTAACAAATGATATAGATAGTTTTTTTATATCTTCTATGTTTTGTAACGGCGATTTATCTGATTGATATTTTTCTTTATCTACCTTATTAGAAAAATATGCTATATCAAAAGTATTAAAATTCTCATCTTCTAATCTTAACATATTATTCTGTTTATATGTTATATTTACTACTTTTTGGGTAAAACAAGAGCATCTAGTTTCCTTGTTTCCAAGTCTAATAAATCCCGTATCTTCACATTTACCACATTCAAATTTTGGATATATATAATCTTTTGGCAGCCCTTCACTAACAAACAAAGTTTCTATCTCTCTATCTATTTCTCCCAACTTTATTTTCATATTTTCTTCAGCAATTTGTCTGTCTAAATCGTTTCCTTTTAACATTGTCTTTGCCATCTCTATAGCCAATTTATTTTTCCTTATTAAAAGTTCTTCGTATCTTGGAAGTCTTTCTAATAATTCTTTTCTTCTTGTCTCAGCTTCACCGATAGCACGTTGCCTTTTTAGGTCATATTCTCTTTGTAAATCTTTAGATATGTATGAATTCATAATTCCTCCTACATATTATCATAGTATTGATTCCAATCTATTGCTTTATCTTGTTCATAATTCTTATGTTTTAACGTTTTACTTTGAGCTACTTTCTGTGTTTCGCTTGCTATCTTCTGTTTTGTTACTGTTCCTTCAGCTTCAATAATACTTGCAAGAGTTTTATATCCACTTTCATACCAATTTGTAAGTATTCCATTAATATAACCGATGGAAGCATTCCCTTTTGCTACCGTTTTCTTTATTGCATAATCTATTTCATCAAATGTATAGCCATATTTATTTATCCACTCTGAAATATACACTTCTTCATATTCTGTAAAAGCTCTATTAAGTCTTAATTTAGATTTTATCTTAGCTTTTATTTGTTGAAGTTTATCTTGTTCATTTAAATAGTCCTCTAGATCTACAAATGTTTTTACTCCACCCTTGTACCAAGATTCCGCAACCTTAAATACATAGTTTTTATTTAATGCCTTTCTTTCAGCACATTCATGGAACAAAGCTATCATAACATCTTCTTCAAATCCATATTTTTCAAATAGTGTGTTGATATCTACAAACCAACAAAGCGCCATAATACCTTGGAAAAAGCTCTCATTAATAGCGTTTGCTGCCGCAATTCTTTTCTTTTCAACATCACTTTTCACCTTAGATACCTTTGGCTCAAGTTTCGGTATATATATTTTATTTAATTCTTGTTCCTTAACATCTAGAATATCATAACCATCTATCGTTTTTATTACAAGTTCTTCTGCTTCTAGGGTATCAAAAGCTTTCTCTAATTCTGCAACTTTTACACCTAGTTTTTTTGCTATGTCAGCTCTAGCAAACTCCATATTGTTCTTAGCTATAAATTTTATATATATATATAATTTTAAACTAAGCTCGTCTAGTGATGTCATACAATTGTTTACAAATATTCCTGGTAATTCTACATCCATTACTTCTCTATTTAATTTTTCTACAAACTTCATATGACTCACTCTCCTTTATGGTGCAATTATACCATTATATTTTACATTTTACAACAATTATTTATTCCAATATTTTTTATGGTTAAGTTTAAATATATATAACTTAGAAGAAAACAGAAATTTAATTATTACATATATAACATGCGATATATCTTCTTCATTTCTATTTGCATGTACTAAACCTATTACCGGTATTATTAAAAACATCATAAAATATATACAGTATGTGATGCTATTAAAGATTTTGATTGAAATTTTCCACACTATCCACACATATCCCAAAAATAATGTTAAGGTTTTGTAATCTATAATTCCCAGAAATCTATTTTTTCTATTAAAATTACGATACACTTTATCACTTTCTAGCATTTATCCCTCCTGATATATTTATCAACTCTCTTGCAAATGAATTAATTTTATATAACAAGTATATACTTCCTGCAAGAATAATCTTGTACATTATCTCTTCTGTATTTTTGAATGAAAGCGGAATTATTAATATAATTGCTATTAAATTTTGACTTAATATATTAACTAGGAAAGATTTAAGCCATGCAAAAAACAAACTAGTTGTGCTACTGTTAACAGAAAGCATAATTGCTATAGGACTTAGAATTATTAATATAATCACCGTTACGTACCTTATTAAAAGCGTGATTAATATTGAAGAAGCTCCAATTGAAACAACTCCTTTAATGATTCCATCTATAGAAATAGCATCCTTAGACATATACTTTTCAACATCTAATATACTTTCCTTTAAACTTTCAAAGGCAATTTCTTTTTTCGTTATATCTTCTCCTATATTTAAAATTACGTCTGTTAACATATTGTTTAAATCTAATATTGTTTCCATTATAAATATGCTCGATGAACTCAAAATAAAGAATACCGTTAATTTAAATACAAATTTAAACACATTTTCTTGATAATTTCCACTATATAACGAAACCATATAAGTAATTAAATAAAATATTATAAATAGTATAATTAAGCTGAATAAAATTAAAGTTACATTTTCTTCTGTACTTTTAGAAAGTATACTCTTTAGCGGCTCTTCTTCTAAAATTTCAGGAGTTATTTTATATAGTTTATCTAACATTTTGAAAACTTCTGTTTCAACGGTTCCAAACAACTTCTCTAGCAATATGTTAAGATTGTTTAATACGTCTGCTCCCACTATACTATTTCCTCGATAAATTTGATTATTAAATCTATTAGTTGTATTGTTAAATAACCAACAATCGCATTTATTATAGTACGCTTTCCGAGTATAAGTTTTTCTTCATCTCCAAAGCTAAGTTTTCTTATCATAACCCCTGTAGCTATCGCAACCCCTGCTGCTGGAGTTGCTAATTTCTCTAAATATTCTAATATTTTTTTCAATCCTGTATTTAATTTATTTATTAAAGTAGGTGTCGACGAAGCTGCATAAACATAGCTCCCTTCTACAACTAACAAACACATTAAAAATGTGCAACATATAGCTTTTATCATTACATTATTTTTTCTCATTTCTGCTTTTTTCATTTATTTCCACCTCTCAAATATTATTTTTTTAGGTTCTTCTATTCCTTCTTTGCCAACCAATAGTGCAAGAGCTTCAAAGGTTTTAAGCTCTCTGGTAAAAAAGTTTTCATCATATTCATTTTCTTTTGTTTCTACATAATTTAACGTCTTAGATATACTACTTTTGGTGTTTCTAAACCCCTCTTTAAAAATATATTTTTTACTCTCTGTTCCCGCTTCGCTAATACTTTTGTTTTCTCTTATAACATTTGTCTTTCCTAGTTGTTTTATTATTTCTGATACTGTATAGTTATCGTCCGTCCTAAACCATATTTTATTGACTAAATTTTGTATGATTACATTTGTCCCTTGTTCATCTTTTAACGTGGACTTTAAAGATGAATAACTTTGCGTACTAATTATATTTATACATTTAGCTTCTCTTGACAGTGATAAAAATTCACTATCTGCTACATTTGCGAACTCTTGGAATTCATCTGCTATGAAAAAAATTGGTATCGGATTAGAAAGATTTGATAAAACATATTTTTGAAATTCTAATTTTAGTATGATCGCCATTATTTTTGAAATGGTTCTATTTTCTCCTGTTGGAATCGATAAAACAATTATGTTTTTGTCATTGAAATAAACTTCTTCTTTATTTCCTTTATTACAAAACTGATTATATATATCATATTCCGTAATTAAAGGTGTGGTAAATCTTGTTATCTCGGATTTAATAATAGACTTCACTCTTGTATCTAAGCCGTCAAATTCTTTAGATATGAAATTAACAGCATTGCTAAGTTCAAAGGCCAATTTATCATTTGGTGGATTTTTAATAACTTTTTCTTTTATACAACCTATTGTTTGTTTCAAGTAGTTTTCTTCTGTAATTAATTTGTGCAATTCTAATATATTAAACTTATTTAAATATTTCATTATTATAAATATATTTGTAAGAAAATTTTGCACTTTATCTAGCCAATATGAATCACTGTTATTTTTAACTGATAACAATTCTAATATTTGTTTTACCCTATTCGCAAGTTCTAAACAAGAACTCGACGGATTTAATATGTTGAAATACGTATCCGAATTTTTAGATATTATTTTCAAATCCGCATATCTTCCGCACCTTTTACACATTTCTTCTATTGTATGTGCAAAATTCCCTTTTACATCTAGTATTAGTCCACTTTTACCACTTTTTATTAGCGAATAAGTCAGTCTAGATATTGCTCCGCTTGTTTTCCCACTACCAATACTATCGGTTATTAATACATTTTGATACAGTGACTTTTCCAATATACTTATACACTCATCATTTTCATCTCTTCCAACATTATACGATTTATCCTCTAAAATTTGTCTTGAAGGTTCATCTGTATCTTTATTTAATATACTTATTAATTGTTTCTTAATAAAATTTATTATTTGATTCTTAAAGCGGAATATAAATATTATACAGAATAAAAATTGTGATAAATTATATATTAACTTTAGCTCTTCAATAACCCCTGCAAACGCTATATGGATATTTATACTTTTATATCCTAAATTTAAATATAACGGAGTTATACTAAATATATATGATGAAATTCCAAATAACAAAAGAAACGATATTAAAGATAAAACTACTAATATTATTAGGTCTACAATATTAAGATTTTCTATTATATAAAAAATACTTTTAACTTCCTTTTTATCATAATTGATTTTACTGCCACTGGACGTATATAATATTTTCGAATCTAAAAAGTTATATATCACCTTATAATCTATAGCTAAAAACAATATAAAAGAAATCACCAAATACCATGCAAGCATACCATCACCCGCATAAAATATACCTATATTTATCGACATTTGCAATAATTACTACAAAACTAGAGATTATTCGACAAGGCAATGTAATTTTTTGTAAAAATATATTTAAAAAGTTTTTTTAGAAATTTAACATAAATTGTTGACATTTAAACAAAAATATTGTAAACTAATAGAGCAGTGTTTAGTGGGCTATTAGCTCAGTTGGCAGAGCACTTGACTTTTAATCAAGTTGTCCCGCGTTCGAATCGCGGATAGCTCACCACATGGCCCGTTGGTCAATCGGTTAAGACATCGCCCTTTCACGGCGGAGTGAGGAGTTCGACTCTCCTACGGGTCACCACTGCACGCTGGAGTAGCTCAGCTGGTAGAGCAGCTGACTTGTAATCAGCAGGTCGTCAGTTCAATTCTGACCTTCAGCTCCAAAATATACCGTACAGAATAATCTGTACGGTTATTTTTTATTCAATAATTTATTATATTTCACACAAATTTGTATTTTTACATAATAATAGAAAAAGGAGTGCAATAGCACTCCTTTTATCAGCCTCTAGCTCTTCTTTCGTTCTTCGTTTCCATATATAGTTTGCCAATTTCCTGTCTATGGCCACATCTAGGGCATGTTTTGTATTCTACGAAATACCTAACATCTCCAATCATATCGTCATCCCCATAACCGGCGTCAGTATATGTGGTTTCTGTCCTTGTTTCATTTACATACTCACTTTTTACCTTTTTCTTCGAGTAATATTTTTTACACTCTCCGCAAAGAATATACTCATCTTTTTTCTTAGGCTCCACGTAATAGCCTAATTTTTTTTGGTATTTTTTAAGCAAGCTCGGAATCCAGTTGCCTTCCATCTTTCGAAAAATAGCAATCTTTTGTTCATCCGTAAGCCCTTCTAATTCTTTTTCTACGTATGCTGTGAATTCTTTTTTGTTCATATTGCACCTCTTAATTAAGATTTGTTTTTGATATTTAGCTTACAAGATTATACCACATTCCTATATATTATACAATCATTAAAATTATCGTTAACTGTTATAAGTTGAAAGTTTCATATCTATATTTCAATTGAATCTATTTACTTTACTTTCAACATATAATATAATGAAAAATATATAGGAGGTATTAATATGATAGGTTTATTATTATTAGCAGCATTAGTAATAGTTGCATTCTCTGTTAGACAAATCAATGAATATGAAAGAGGTATATTATTCTCTTTTGGTAAATTTGCAAAAGTTTTAGCTCCAGGTTGGCACATAATTCTACCAGTTATCCATTCTTATAGTAAAATAGACGTAAGAACTAAAGCTGTTGATGTTCCTGAACAAGAAGCAATCACTAAAGATAACATTTCAATAAGAATAAATGCTGTTCTTTATTATAATGTATTTGACGCTTCTAAAGCTGTTCTAGCAGTTCAAAACTACAATTATGCAGTAGCTCAACTTGCTCAAACTACAATGAGAAATATAGTTGGTTCTGTATCTCTTGATGAATTATTAACAGAAAGAGAAAAACTTAGCCAAGAAATATGTAACATAGTTGACGCAGCAACAGATCCATGGGGAATAAAAGTTGAAAACGTTGAATTAAAAGACGTAGCTCTTCCAGAAGAAATGAAGAGAGATATGGCTAAAGTTGCCGAAGCAGAAAGAGAAAAACAATCTGTTATAACTAAAGCCGCCGGTGAAGTTGAAGCTGCAACAAACCTTGCAATGGCTGCAAACATAATGGGTACTACACCAGGTGCGTTACACTTAAGAACTTTATCTACATTAAATGACTTAAGTAGTGATCAATCTAACACTGTAATATTTGCATTACCAGTTGAATGTTTAGAAGCAATGCGTGGACTTAACCAAGGTAAAAAATAATCATTTTGTTTTTAAAATATAAAACCAGTTGTTTAAAAAACAACTGGTTTTCTTTTATTATATTTGCTTTTTACTTATTTTCTTTTTCTCTTTTATAATATTTATTTCTTCATATATTTGATCTGGAAGTACGTTTATTGGTTCTATTTTTTCAACTATTATTTCACTTTTTTCTTCTTGCTTTAACTCTGTAACAATTTCTTTTTTTACTTCATTTGGTTTATTTGTTTTAGAATCAACTACCTTACTAACTTTTACTTTTTCTTTTTTACTTTCTTCATCTCTAGATGTTTTTGTTGTTTCTTCTATTTTGTTTGTTACTTCACTTATAAATTTTATTATATTATAATATGTAAATAACAATTTTTTATCTATTGAATTACCAAATACTTTTGGCTCAAACATAGATGGTGTAAAAAATCTCATAAATATTATATTTTCCTTAAACATCACTTCGAATTTAAGTTCATAATCTTTATGGAATCTCATCAGAATTTCTCTCATATCCCCTTGAATTATTTGATTAGCAACCGATCTGTTGTCCGTATATATATCAAATATCTTTTCAAAAGCTATATCATCTGTCTCCAATTTGTTTTTTGAGAGAAATATTTTAAATTTATTCTTCGTTACTTTAACCCAAGCGCCAATATCTTTTTCGGATCTAATTACCGCAAACATTCCTTTAAACAAGTCTTCTCTAAATTTACGTTTTTTCTTTTTAAATGCATAATCCACATCAAGCTCTGCTATTTCTGCATATATCTTACCATCAATTTTCCCATCAACATAATCTTCTGATGAAAATCTATTGAATGCTTTCTTTTCAAAATCAGAGACTAGATACTTATTTTTCATATCATCTCCAACTCTGCCATACATGCTATATCTTAAATTCTCATCAACCAATTTTACAAATTTGTTAATTATTTGTTCTTTATATATCTTCTTATATCTTCTTCTATGTTTAACTCCAAGAAATATCATTCCTACTAATAAAAACGGTGATAATATTGCTATCGTTTTTACTATTCCATCAATTCTTTCAGTTATTGCTATTGCAGACATTTTAGCGAAAGCTATTCCTAAAACCATAATACATGCTAGCGCAATATCTACCATTGCAAAAACATTTGCTATAGTTTTCATTTTATGCAAATCTTCGTTTTGTATTTTTAGTAATTCTTCGTATATTTTTTCAAACTCTTCTCTCGCGTTTCTTAATTTAGTATTTTTTGTAAATACATATCCTTTAGTAGCTTTGCTTAATATTACAACTATTGGAATAATAGTTATTGCAATTAAAGCTTGATATATCTGTCCAATATTTGCAGCTATTATTTCTGGCGATACCATTAATGTAGCAATCAACATTGCTACTAATAACAATATTGGTATTACTATTCCAGCTATTACTATTATCATATGTTCCTCCTATATAAAATATCATCTACAACTCTGTTATAATCGCACCTATTTTTTGCATTAATTCTATTACCATTTTTAACGTTGAATAATCTATTAATAGTTCTTCTTTATTCATAGAGTCTCTAAGTGCGTCTGGTTCAAACATATCTCCTGTATAAAATAAGAAGTATATATTCCCATCCTTTATTGCTATATCCAAATCTATTCCATATTTTACTTTGTAATCTAACAACATCGCCATTACATCACTTGTTAATATTCTCGTTGCAAGTATCTTTTCATTTGTTTGCACTACAAAGTTTTCCATAAAAACCGAATTATCTAGTTTAATTTTTCTACATCCCTGCTCGTATATTCCTGCTCTAGTATGTATTCCAACAGAAGAAACTTTTAATTTAAACGTTCCTTCTCTTGCCGTTTGAACCTTAGCAAGCATTCCATTAAAGACTTCAAAATTAAACCCCTTTCCATTCTCGTCTGTTACATCTTCTTCCAATCTCATTTCTAAAATGTCTAGTCTATTGCCGTCTATATTACCTTCTATTCTATCTATATACTCTAAAGTTGTATATGGCATAAGTCCAAAATTTGCATATTCATATTCGGATAGCAACAATTCATCATCATCATTCGCTATTCTATACGTTAATTTTGAGTTAATTGTTTTTAATAAATTAGAAATTATTCTTATTTTATATGCCACCCTATATTCCATTTCTTTTTCTTGTTCATCTATTAACGAACCTAGGAAAGCTATAACACCAAGTACGCCGATTGCCAAGCAACCTTTTCCATTACCCAATCCATTTGTAATAAGGTCAAACACTCCAAAAACTATGCTTGTTGAAATAAGAGCTATTCCTACATATCTTACTAGCAGTCTATTTCTTATGCTTATTCTTTTTTTCTCTAGATATTCCCTGTGTTCTTTTCTTAATTTATTATATATGTTATCAAAATCTATTAACTTTATTCTGTTTTGTATAGATTCTACCTTATGTTTATATTTTTTTCTATCTTTTTCTATAACTAACTTATACCAAATATATATTCCAAAACATAATATACTTAATTCGCTTAATATATTAATTATAGGCATTTCCCCTATTATATTTCTATTTATATTTATTAGTTCAGCAATCACTGCCGCTATAGCTAAAGATAGTACAAATTTTTGTCCTAGTTTCTTTTCGGTCTTACGATGCATCCTTTTACACCTCTAAAAAATCATATCACATAACAAAAAAATTGTACAGTACCCAAGGTAAAAGAAAAAGAATGGATTTTTTATTTCCATTCTTTATTCTATTCCAAGTATTTGTTCTGCTCTTTTAACATCATCTGCGCTCGCTTCAGCAATACCTTCTAGCATGAACTTATCTCCTATCATTTCCCACTTTTCACTCCCTAAAGTATGGTAACCTAATACTTCTACTTTTTCTACTGTTTTAAGTGTAGAAACAAATTCTTTAAGTTTAATTAGGTGTTCCTCTTTATCCGTTATTGTAGGTACAAGCACATGTCTAATCCACATTGGTACACCTTCATTTGATATGTGCTCTGCAAACTTTAATATTTTCGCATTATCTGCACCAATAAGGTCCTTATGTGTATCATTATCCATTTCTTTTAAGTCTAAGATTACCAAATCTGTATAATCTAATAAATCTTTTAATTTGTCTACATCTACAAATCCAGATGTGTCTATTGCTGTGTGTATTCCTTCAGCTTTTAGTCTCTTAAATAGGTCTATTACAAAGTCTATTTGAAGAAGTGGTTCGCCACCACTTACAGTAACTCCACCATCTTCACCCATATATTCTCTGTAATTAAGTATCTTTTCTACAATAGCTTCCGTATCGTACACTTCTCCAAGATGTACGTCTCTAGTATCTCTATTGTGACAATACTTACACCTTAAAGGACAGCCTTGGAGAAAGATAACATATCTTACCCCAGGGCCGTCTACTGTACTAAAGCTTTCAAAGGAATGTATTCTCCCTGTTACTTTTTCCATATTACTCCTTATATTTTTTCATGTATTGTTCTGTTTATTACATCCATTTGTTGTTCTTTGGTTAATTTAACAAAGTTAACTGCATATCCAGAAACTCTTATTGTTAGTTGTGGATATTTTTCAGGATGATTCATTGCATCTATTAGAAGTTCTCTATTAAATACGTTAACATTTATATGATGTCCAGTTCTTGCAAAATATCCATCAAGCATAGATATTAAGTTTGAAACTTGAGTTGTCTCATTATCTCCAAGTGTACTTGGTGTTATTGAGAATGTATATGAAATACCATCTTCTGAATGTTCGTATGGAAGTTTTGCAATAGAGTTCATAACTGCAAGTGCTCCATTTGTATCTCTACCATGCATTGGGTTTGCACCTGGTCCGAATGGTTCTCCTGCTTTTCTTCCGTCTGGAGTATCTCCAGTATTTTTACCATAAACAACATTTGATGTTATTGTAAGAACAGACATTGTTGGTTTAGAATTTCTGTATGTTCTTTGCTTTCTTACTTTGTTCATAAAGCGTTTTAATACATCTACAGCTATTGAATCTACTCTATCGTCATCGTTTCCGTATTTAGGGAAATCTCCTTCAATTTCGTAGCTTGTTACTAAACCTTGATCGTTTCTAATAGCTTTAACCTTAGCATACTTAATTGCAGATAATGAGTCTGCTACAACAGAAAGTCCTGCAATACCAGTAGCCATTGTTCTTAAGATTTCGTCATCGTGTAACGCCATCTCAATTTTTTCGTATGAGTATTTATCATGCATATAATGGATTGCATTTAATGCTTTAACATAAACCATTGCAACATAATCCATCATGTTATCGAATTTTGCAAGTACATCATCATAGTATAAATAATCTGTTGTTACACCTTCAAATTTTGGTGCTACTTGCTTACCAGATATTTCATCACGTCCACCATTTATTGCATAAAGTAGTGTTTTAGCAAGGTTACATCTAGCTCCAAAGAATTGCATTTGTTTACCAATTCTCATTGCAGATACACAACATGCTATTCCGTAGTCATCTCCCCAGAATCCTCTCATAAGATCATCGTTTTCATATTGGATTGATGATGTTCTTATAGACATCTTAGTTGTATATTCTTTAAATCCTCTTGGTAAATTATTTGACCATAATACTGTTAAGTTTGGTTCTGGTGCTGGTCCTAGGTTAGATAATGTATGTAACATTCTAAATGAGTTTTTAGTTACAAGTGTTCTACCATCTATTCCCATACCACCAATACTTTCAGTTACCCATACAGGGTCACCACTAAATAGTTCATTGTATTCTGGTGTTCTTAAGAATCTAACAAGTCTTAATTTCATAACCAAATGATCAATTAATTCTTGCGCTTCTTCTTCTGTAATTAATCCTTCTTGCAAATCTCTTTCGATATATACATCTAAGAATGTGCTTATTCTACCTATACTCATAGCAGCACCATTTTGGTCTTTTATTGCTGCTAGATATCCAAAGTATGTCCATTGAACAGCTTCTCTTGCATTTGCAGCTGGTTTAGATATGTCTAAATCATATTTAGCCGCCATTTCTTTTAGTTCGCCTAAAGCTAGTATTTGGTCATAAGTTTCTTCACGAGATCTTATTATTTCTTCTGTAAACTCTCTTCTATCTAATGCTTCTAAAGATTTCTTCTTTTCTGCAATTAATGCATCTATACCATAAAGAGCTACTCTTCTATAGTCTCCTATGATTCTTCCACGACCATAACCATCTGGAAGACCAGTGATTAAGTGTGAGCTTCTAGCCGCACGTATATCTGGTGTGTATACACTAAATACTCCATCATTATGCGTTCTTCTTATTGTGTGGAATATTTCAGATACTTTAGGATCCATTTGTCTATCGTAAGCTTCGCAAGATTTTTCTACTATTCTTACTCCACCAAAAGGCATTATTGCTCTTTTTAATGGCTTGTCTGTTTGCAATCCTACTATTTTTTCTAATCTTTTATCTATGTATCCTGCATTGTGTGCTGTTATTGTAGAGATTGTTTTAACATCTACATCTAACACTCCACCATTTTCTTTTTCTTTTTTGTATAATTCTAATACTTTATCCCATAATTTTAACGTACTACTTGTTGGTCCTTTAAGGAATTCATCTGTTCCTTCATAAGGTGTGTAGTTTAGTTGAATAAAGTTTCTTACATCAATTTCTTCTTGCCATTTACCTGGCTTAAATTTTTTCCATTCTTCAAAGTTCATTATATACCTCTTCCTTTCGTTATTATATTCATTATATTACATTTTTCATTATATCATTAAAGAGTATTTTTGCAAATAGTTTGTGTAATTTCTTAAAGAAAAATTCACACTAAAAAACGACCTGTCCAAATTTGCTTTTTTATGTCGCCTATGTTATAATATGTGCATTAAGTTTAACGGAGGTGTCTTATGGATAAATTTAAAGGCATTAGACCAATTGCACTTGGAATAGTAGTGCGTGACGGCAAGGTTTTGGCAAGCGAAGGCTTTGACAAGGTAAAAGGAATTCATTTCTTTCGTGCTATCGGAGGCGGCATCGAGTTCTTGGAAAAGAGTAACGAAACTCTTAAGAGAGAATTCATGGAAGAAATCGGAGCAAACGTAACAGTTGGCGAGTTCCTTGGGGTGGATGAAAATATCTTCACATTCGATGGTAAACAAGGCCACGAACTTATCTTCCTTTACAGAGTAACCCTTGATGAAAAGGATTACAAGGAAGTTTACTACGAAGAAGGAGATAAATCTTACCCTATCCGTTGGGTAGACCTTGAAGATCTTAAGTCTGGTAAAGAGATTATCTATCCTACTTCTGTAGTAAAATATCTGTAACACATAAAGCAGCTGATGAATTAAATATTCATCAGCTGTTTTATTTATTTGGTTTTATTTTCATCTAAACTTCAACTTCAGATATAGTTTTATCTAATTCTTTAGATATATCTGTTATTAGATTTATTATTTCATAATATGCTCTTACTCTGTCTTTTTCCTTTGATTCATTAAATATTGCTGGTTCAAATAGTTCCATTGTAAAGAAACGCATTACTATATTCTTTCCTGATACAAATGTTTCAAAATGCACACCCAATCTTCTTTCGAACTCAACCATTTTTTCCATAATGTCACTAGTTAATACTCTCATTGTTAAAACTGCATTATCTGAATAAACATTAAATAAGTTTTCGAACTCTGTACTATCCATTTTTACCTCAGTTAAACCTTCAGTATTTTTGTTTTTCATTTTGTTATTATTATTTAATATTTTTATAGTACCCTTAAACTCATCTATGCCAGAGGCATGCGCTACCAAGCCTTCAAATACATCTACCGTATGACTATTTTTCCCGCTTCCTATTTTATGGTCTAAGTCTAATTCTGATATTGATACAGATAGTTTGTCTGTTAGCATTCCAGATATATAATCTTCTGTAGAGTTCCTATTAAAATAATGTTTATCAAATGCTGCTTGTTTATATGATTCTAATACTTTGTTTCCTACTTCATAGGTTTTCATGCTATATGTAAGACCATTATTTGCTTTATTTACAATATCTGTTACAACTCCTGTTTTGTATTTTTTATCATAATCATATTTCTTATTTGAATAGAAAAAGAAGACAACGAAGAATAATAAAACCGCAACTACCGGTCCAACTTTAAGTAGGGTTTCATTTTCTATTATAAACTCTAAATGTTTTTCTAAATTTGTTTCTGCTACTTTCATCCAAATAAATATTCCAGCCACTACCACACCAAGTGCAGTAGCAATAATTGTTACTGGTCTTAATCCTTTTCTAATTTTTGCTAAATCTTCTGAATATTTATCTCGTATTTCTGTATATATCATTTCAAACTTTGTATCTTCATTTAAGTTTTCAGTAGATATTTTCTTGTTTTGTATATTGCTATTTCTTGCAGATACTATAACAGGTATTAAGTACGAAAGTATGAATATTCCAAAGGCGATAACAAAATACCAAATAAAGCCCGTACTTGTTAGCGGTTCTGCTAGATCTTTAAATAAAGAACTATACATATATACTATGCCTAGTGCTAGCGCTAAGAATATTAGTGAAATTATTAATCTTATATTTCTTTTCATATAATCTTCTCCTATATTAATTCTATATTTTTATTTTCTTAAATATCCATGGGCATATACCTAATGTCACAAATACTATTACTCCATAACGCAAAGCATCAAATACAAGGTTCATTCTAAGTGAATCAAAAACATTAAATACCTTTATACCCTCTTTAATTAATAATGCTGCTACTATACCTGTAACTACTCTTAACACCTTTTTCCACCAAGAGATGTTATATTCTAGAGGTGCATATTTTTCTTCAAACATAACTGCAAATAGAAAACCTATTAACATTCCAAATATTTTATAAAAATCTTCAAAATGTTCATCTGGATTTATTAAAAACATTATAGCAAATGGTGTTAATAATATTATTGTCGCTAAGTATAACACTTTTTTGTTCTCAACTTTATCAAAAAGGCTTGTCCCTATTAAAGCTAGCACTACACCTAACACTGCACCTACTACCACATCACTTGGATAATGAGCTCCAAGATACATTCTAGAAAATGCTACTAAAACTATTAAGATACCCACTAGAAATGTAACTAATGGCTTTTTTAACTTTTTAGCAATCGTTGTACTCATACTAGCAAATGTTTGTGTATGACCACTTGTAAATGAATACCCAGTTGCTGTATCTTCTCTTACACAAAGTATTTTACCTGTTGCAAACGGTCTTGGAAATCTCACTAAATTTTTAATTATTCCATTTATGCCTGCTGATGAAACTGTTACAAAAAATAACTTTTGTGCAAATTTCTTATCTATACAGAAATATAGTATTGCTATAACTAAAACCATAACTACTTCTTCACCTAGCATTGTTATTCCCTGCAATAGCACATTTAATATATCTGTTCTTATGTTTTGTAAAAACAAAAGAACATCTAGTTCAAATTTAAACATATATACCTTTATTCCCCTCTATATTTACTTTTTATTATTTCCCTTTTTCTTAATGCAAAGTACTACTATTATTAACACAACAATAACTATTGGTAATAATATTACATTTGCACTTTTCTTTCCTGTAGCTTGTTCTTGTGTTGGCCCTATTGTAGCTGGATTAATTGGACCTAATGTTATTGTATCTTTTTGTGGCTCAACACTTGGCGCATCTTGAACAGTTGGTTTAGCTGTACCATCTCCGCCTTTAGTAGTAAATGTTGTTAATGCGTATCCATCTACATAGATTATTATAAGTTCATGTTTACCATCTTTTAATGTTTTTAGAAACTCTGGTTTTATCTTAAACAGTCCATTGTCTCCACCCATTACATAGTCTTCACCTAATTCTAATTCAATAAGATCTACATATATGCTTTTGTAATCTACGCCATCGCCATCTGTTAAAAATGTTAATGTTTCTTTACCTGTAAAGCTTCCGTTAGCGCCTTTTGTTACATTATACTTAGGAGCTGTTGCTCTTGAATCTTCTGGCACCGCGTACATAGCAGTAGCAAACACGCTACACATATTTATTAAAAGCACAAGCGTTAACACTATGCTAAATATTATTTTCTTTTTCATAATTTTTCCCCTCTTTATGATTATATTTATACCATAAAAAATTAATCATAGCAACAAACGTTTTAACGCTTATTATTTATATGTATTAGCTGTTATTAAAGTTGACATAAAGTGTTAAAAGTGATATAATGTTTCCGATTATTAATATGAGAGGAGGCTACAGTTATGTTTTATACCGAACATGTTGTGCATTTACGTGACGATGTAAACGATAACGCTTCTAAAAACTCGTTAAATGTTAACGATGTTTTTTTGGAGCATATTGTTAAAAACATTACAGTAAATAGCAAAATTTTAGACATTGGCACTGGCAACGGTTTTGTACTCAAGTTAATTAAAGCAAACTCCTTATTTCCCGTACGGTTGTACGGAATAGACAATTCTAAAGAAATGGTAAATGCAAGTAAAGGTTTAGCAGGCATAGACATTCGCTTAGCCGATAACTACAATATACCTTTCGCAGACGGCTTTTTTGATTTGGTTACAGCCAAAAATGTTACACGTTTCTCTGCAGAAGAACTCTACAGAGTACTCACACCCACAGGCAAGTTCTTCCTTAGAGAGTATGGCGAGTACAAGGGGCTGGTTGAGATTTCTAAACTTTTTCCCGGACGACTCATTCGTTCAAGAAAAGTAGATTTCTACGCCAAGCTTCTTAAAGATGCTGGTTTTACAAGCATCGAAATTCTCCATCTCCCTATTACAAGAACCTTCCCTGACGTTAAGAGCGTTCTGAATGTTGTTAAGAGTTATCCGTATATTATGGATTACTCCAAAGAAGATGAAGAAAGAATCATCCGCTATCTTGAGGAAGATCAAAGTCATCTTACAATCACTTCAGACCCGTTTATCCTTATAGGAGGTAAGTGATATGACAAACTTCATTGATGTAGCAATCATTGGCGCCGGTCCTGCTGGTATGGCAGCTGCTGTTGATGCAGAAAACAACCGGTTAAACTTCGTTCTCTTTGAGAACAACAAGTCCGGATGGTATGCTGAGTATTCTATTAACCAGCACTATACCGTCGACGGTTATCTGGGTGCATATAACACCACTGGCACGGAGCTTGTTGAAAGCTTCAAAAAGCATCTTGATTCCAAAGGAATTAGTATTACCCCAAAAAAGGTAGAAGCTGTTAAGAAGCATGAAGATAACTTTGTTATCTCTTGTGATGATGGTTCTATGTATATTGCAAGATTTCTTGTGATTGCATCTGGAACTACTCCTAAAAAGCTCTACATTGAAAACTACGACAAGTTCTTTGGCAAGTATATCTTTAACTTCGTATGTAAGGAAGATTTGGATTACGAAGGCAAGAATGTTGTAGTTTTGGGCGGAAGAAATTCCGGAGCAACCACCGCAATTTTCCTTGCGAACAACACAAGCGCAAATGTTACTTTGATAGAACGCGATTCTACTCTTAACGCAACGCGCAAGTATCTTGAAAGACTTGCTAAAACTCGCGTTAAGGCTATCACAAGCGCTACTGTATACCGCATTAACGGAGACGATAAGCTTACGTCTGTTGATATGGTTGTTGGTAATAAATCGCTCACTATCCCTTGCGATTATCTGTTTTGTTCTATTGGAATGAAGCCTAATCTTAAGTATCTTAATGTTCTTGAGATTGCTACCGACTCTCTTGGTAGAATTGTAGTCGACCCGCTTACTATGGAATCTAGCATTCCTAATGTATATGCTATCGGCGACATTAACCAGCTTCTTCCTAAGCAGGTGTCCAACGCAACAGCAAACGGCAAAACGGCAATTTATTTCATTAATAAAAAAATTTAAGGAGATATAGCATTATGAAAAAGATTAAGTTACTCTATGACGCCATTCGGTCGCCTTATGACATCGCACACGTAATCCAGATTGCATCGGCCCTTGACTGTGAGATCTACACTGCGGGAAATTCCATTCCCTTCGATAACAAGAAAATCGTAGACAAGATTCGTTCTTGGAACATCACGTCCTACCCCAAGGTTACTCATTTCGAGACCTTCGAAGAAGCTGTTAACACACTTCGTGCTGAAGGCAACATCCTTGTTGGTACCTCTGGTGCTGCAACCAAGTCTTTCTATGAGCTTGATTGCTCGGAAGGAAATATTGTCATCGTCTTTGGCAACGAGTCATCTGGCTTAACCACCTACAAGCAGTCTCTGCTTGATGACCTGGTAAAACTGCCTATGAATACCTCGGTAGATTTCCTGACCCTTCCGGTTGTAACAGCCGCGATTGCATACGAAATCAATAGGCAATTTTACTTCTAATCTCTATTAAGAGAAGGAGGATTATTATGAAAAACAACTTTTTGGACGGAAAAGTTCTTTACCTTGTTCCTACCGGAGCACACAAGACTAAGTATTTCGACTTGTTTCTTGAGCAGCTCAGTTCATATAATCCTAACATTTGGATTCTGCCCACTGAAATGGGTCGAGATTTACTGCCCAACTATGAGGCTTTGAGTCTCAAGTATCACATTAAGTGTGATTTCTCTAAGTCCAACAACCTCATTGTTCCTGAAGAGGACATCGTGGTAGTTGCACCGTGCACCTTTAACACCATGAACAAGATTGCTCGTGGCATTGCAGATAATTATCCTTTGTCTGTTATCCACAACGCTCTTGGCAAGGGTGTTAAGTGCATTATTGCACCGGCTATGGATGCTTCCCTTTGGAACAACTTCGCACTGCAGGAAAGTCTTCGTATCCTTCAGAGTCAGAAAAATGTTCAGGTTATTTTCCCTGAGTATATCTATGACGATGAAGGAAATCTCGTAAAGACCACCATGGCTCCTTATGAAAAAATCGTAGATTCTATTCTCCACTGCTACACCAAGATTAAGTATGAGAACCTCTGCGATGGACCTATTCCTGAAAGTATCCTTGAAGCATACTTTAACGAGTTTGCTGAAAACGGCAAGAAACTTTGTGATGATGGGTATCTTTCCAATGTTGCTGGTTTTCTTGCTAAGCGTATCCCCGAGGGTTACTTGGTTACTGCTACTGGCGCGCAGGTCGGTGCTCTTAACAAAGAGGACATTGTCCTTGTCGTTAAGGTAGATAACCGTGTTGTACACTGGTGCGGTACCAAGTGCCCTACCTCTGAATTTCCTCTCGTTTATGAACTCTTTAGCGAGTTTAAGAACGTAGATGTGATTGTTCACGGGCACTGCAAGGAGATTACCTACGGCAAATTCAACAAGAAGTATCTGTCTTCCTGCTACCTTAAGTATGGCGAGTGGAACGAATCTCTCCACATCAACCCTATTCTTTATGAATATGGTAAGGCCATAATGAAACTCCACGGCGAAATTGTGTTTGCAAACTCGTTTCCTGGGGCATATAATAGTTACAAGGAGATGCGTTATGAACAACACTAAACTTACGGCCTTTATTGCCGGGCCTAGCAACAATGGCATTAAGAACCTTTACACGTTTGGTCACATCACCGAAGCTGATTATCCTAAGTATATCGATAGCATAGCACGATTCTTAAACACTCACTTTGAAGCTATCGGTGTACTTCCGGATATCGGAGTTCCTTTGGACGTTGCCAAAGCACTTCACTCTATTCCTGATAGAACTACCAAGATTAAGGGATTTTATCCCAAGTACGGAAATACACCTACAATTACTGGCAATCTTTCTTTCTGCGATGAAGCAGTAGAAATTAACGGTGGTTGGGCAGAGATGAACACTCAGCCAAACAAGAACTTTGATGTTATGCTTTGCCTTGGTCTCTCTGCCGGTGTATTCACCGAGATTGCCCATACCAAGGTTCATAGGCTTTGGAGTCATAAGACGGTTTACGTCCTTATTGATGAAAGAGTTGTAAGCTCTCATCTTAACGCCGAGCTCGAATCCGATGTGACTGTGATGTATTTTAACAGCGCTGAAACTCTTTTAGAATGCATTAACAAAATAAAGGAGGAAAAGTAAGATGATTATGTATGAACAGCTTGCTGAAATCTACGACCTTATAAACGCCGGCATTCCCTATGACCGGGAATACGAACTCTTAAAGCTTCTTACAGACAAGTCTAAAGATAAGTCCCTTTTGGATGTTGGCTGTGGAACTGGTGAACACATTCACTTTTTCTCACCTGAGAGCTACAACATCTTTGGTTTGGACTACTCTAAAGGCATGCTTGATATTGCCAGAGCAAAAAATCCACACATCAACTTTATGCACGGAGATATGAGCGACTTTGCACTTGACAGAAAGTTCAGCGTTGTCTCTTGTCTTGGAAGTGCACTGCAGTATAATCTTACCCTTGAAGATCTCGAGCGTTCAATCAAGAACCTCTTGGAGCATGCGAATGACTATGTTATCTTCGATGTAAGATACTGCATAGACAAGTGGATTGATGGCTATGTCAAGGATAAGACCTATGAAAACGATAGTATTATCGTAAGGGAATCCTGGGTATCCAACAGAGTGGATGAAGTTTACTCTGTATGGGAGCCTAAGTTTGAGGTTCATAACAAGCTTACCGGCGAAGACTTCGAATATATGGATTACCACAAGATTAGGCTTTTCTCTATCAACGAGATTGCAACCATTCTTACAACTCTCGGATACAGCTATGAACTCATCGATGTTTCGGCTGCTCCGGTTAACGATGTGAGGCACACGCAGTTTTATTTCTTGATTAAGAAGTAACGCTATGCTTTGCAAATACCAATATACAAAAAATAAATAGAAGGAGTACACTACTGTGTGCTCCTTCTTCTTTTACTTTGTTATATTTATATCTTTGTTATATTAAAAGTATTGGTCTACTTTTTCTTCTTTAATGTATACTTCTTTGTTTAATGCTGCTTTTACAACTTCTCTTAAGAACTCTTTGTCATCTGACCATTCTATAAGTTCTATAAATTCATCTACATCGCACCATTTGTAATCTATGCTTTCTTCATTTAATACGATGTTACTATCCTCGCCTATAAATGAAACATAGACATATTCTGTGCAAATGTTTCCAAGTGATTTGTATTTAAATATCCATTTTAGATAAAGTGTTTCTACTGCATCTAAATTTGTTTCTTCTTTTATTTCTCTTACTACCGCTTGTTCTAGATTTGTATCTGTATCTTCCTTACCACCTGTTACTACATACCAAAAAGATTTATGGAATTGTGGATCTTCTGGACTTCCTAAAAGAAGTAATAGTTTATTTGTTTTTCTGTTTACTATAAAGCTAAATATTTTATCCATATTTTTACCTCCTAGACTACTATTATTTTAATATTTTTATATTCCTTTTGCAAGTAAATGTGTTAAATAACTACTCTACTACCGTTTTATGTTTACTTTTCTCCTGCTTTTTGCTATAATATTTGTGTTATTAATATATTGGATTAAAGATTTTCAAAATAATTATAAAGGAGATAGCTTATGAACAACTGGTACGAAGCAAGTATTAAATCGCTCATTGAAGAATACTTTAAAGCGCATGGTTTCAATCTTACCTTTGATTCTTCCCTTTACTGGGATGTAGCAGTAGAAAACTGGCTTAAAAACATTCCTGTTGAAAGCCATAAACAATTCCTGGAAGTTTCCAAAGATGCTCGTTCTTATGCATTCAACAAGAAGTATGGTGCATACGAGTATGCCACAGACTACCGGTCCGTTTGTCCTAACTGGAACAGCATTATCTTAAATGAGATTGTGCGTCTCTTAGGGCCTCTTGATGGAAAGAAGGTTATTGCTGTTGGAGCAAACAACGGCTCTGAGCTTGCTATAATTTTCGAGAAGTATTTTAACACAATGTCTTTTGATGTTGTAGAGATTTCCGAAGATGCCTGCAAGAAAGGTAAAGAACTCTTCCCGCATATGGACTTCCACTGTGCTTCTATGGATGAGGCAGAGCTTAAAGAAGGTGCATATGACATTTTCATTAGCCTTCGCGCTGCATACTGTGCAGGAAACAACCTGGACTTCATTGCAGAAAAAGCATACCGTTCTGTGAAGCCAGGAGGCGTAATTCTCTTCTCTATCTCTAACGGGTACATTGATGTATCTAACGGAGCATACACCCCTATAAAGGGCGTATACAACCCCGAGAATAATGCTTGTAACGAGAGTGAGACAGCCTTAAACTTAGGTTGGATGAAAGAGTCTATGCTTCTTCATGGCTGCAAAGAAGTTTCTGTCGTGGATGCAGAAAGCGAGATTCTTCTTATTTCCAAGAAGTAAGCAAAAGGAGTGGAAAGTATCCACACTATCCACAAAACACCCAAGATTAATTCTTGGGTGTTTGTGTTTTTATTAACTATAACGATATAATATTTCGTTTAGTTTGCTCAAAGCTATATATAGTATTCCAGCAACTAAAAGATAAAGCAATAATATAATATTTATTGAATTAAACCATTTTACTAATTGTATAATAATATAAGTATTAATTCCCAAAAATATTGTGTATCCTATCGAACCAACCCACGCTCCGTCTCCTCGACTATAAAAAATTCCACACATAGCATATGAAATCCATCCTATTAACCAGAGAAATCCTCCAATGCTCGCTATTACCCCTAAAGGTGAAGTATCTGCAAGTCCTTCAAAAGCATCAGGAAATATTTCATCTCTTATTAAACTACATAATGCGCTTGTTAATTTATACATCAATATTCTCCTTTGTATATTTTGATTTATTTTAATCTATGCTTAAATTCATTGCGTACTCAAACGAAATCTTTTCATATCTTTTCGTCTTTTTCCATCCATCTTCTAAATGGGACATTGCAGATATGTCAGTTACTTTTTTGTTTTTTAATAATTTAATTACTTTGTTTATAATTTCAAGTTCATCATCAGATAAGCAATTAAGATCATAATTCTTTTTACTTACTATTTGTGTTGTTGTGCCATAATCATTTTCAGTTTCTTCTTTAACATACTTGTTGTTTAGAATCATTAACGTATTATAGTTTTTCCCATCTATTGTAGGGCCAAACTTTTCATGCTCATATGTTAGGCCTGTTACAGCAACACATTGTTCTTTAAAAGATAACATATCTATATACCATAAATATTTATTAATGCTTGTAACAGTTAAATTTTTAACTTGACTTGCTATATACGAAATAATATTTTCTAATTTATCTAAATCTAATAGCTTATAACCATTATATATATCTGGCGTTCTAGATAGATTGTTTGTTATACATTTTCTTATTAAATTTTGCAAATTATTAGTATTACATTCTTCATAATTTTCTTTAGACATTATCTTTTCATATGTTTTTTTAGTTATATTATTTTTACTATACGCTTCTTTTACTTTCTCAATAAATTTAGATTCATTTTCTATTAAAAGTTTAATATAATCACTTTGAGATTTAGTTGGTACTCCTCCTCTTTCGTATCTATTTATTGTCATTTTGCCAAATCCTAGTATAGCAGTTAATTCTCTTTGTGATATATCATATTTGCTTCTCAAATCTATTATATCTTGTGGTTTTATGATATTTTCAGTTTGTCTATATGCTTCATATATTCTTTTACTATTTTCAGTTTCTAATTCATTTACATACAAATCGTTCTTACATGTTTTACACATCGCTACGTTTTCATATGTATCTATTTCTTTTCCTCTAAATTCTTTTACTTCTCTTGTTTCAATAATATATTCTTTTTCTTCTCTACAATATGGACAATACACTTTCATACTTCTCCCACCTCATCATATTTACCAAATTCATGCACTGATAAACAAACCGACTTCTCATCACTTTCTATTCTAATCTTAATATATAATTTTATTCCTTCAAACATCGGACAAAAGAAAAAGAGAAAACCCTCATATTCTTCATCTCTATCTTTCTCTGGTCCTTTAAAACAGTCTTTAACAGTAAGGGATCTTACTATATTCTTAACATCTTCATCTGTTAAAGAATATTCTCTCATAAACTCTACATTCTTTTTTCTCCTTCGTATAATAAATTTATCTCCGTTTATATCCGCATCTACTATGCGTTTTATCCTTAATAGGTTTTGACCTCTTATATATTTACCTATTGTATCCAATTTGCCACATCCTTCGTTTATTGCCTCTTTTTGATGGCAATATTATTTTAACATGCCATTTAATCGTTGTCAAGTAAAATACATAAAAATAGCGAGAGATTAATATCTCTCGCTATGGTCTTATTTTCTGCCTTTACCTGCGCCATTTTTGCTAGCGTCAGTTAAAACATATTTTTGACCTGATTTTGGTGTTGGCGGAAAAGGTTCTCTTATAACCACAGTTCTTTCTTCGCCTGTTCTACCGCCTCTAGGTCCAACTATTTCAAATTGGCCAGAACGGTTAGATTTTTCGCCCGGTTTAAATGTTTTTTGCATTTATTTGACTCCTTTCCGGATAATTTAAGTCCAAACTATTGAATTCCGGAACGGTTTTTGATAAACTGTCAGTGTAATGGAGAATTTACACTGTTCAGCTTATAGCTGGACTTTTTTTATCCTACTTTATTGTAACCCGCGAAAAATATTAAATCTGTTGCAAATGCAACTTTTTTGTGATATTATAAAAACATTTTTGACGGCGATTTTTTTACGGTAAACTTCAATTCTTCTTAGTCATTGATACAACTAGCTTTTCAAAAAACTTACAATTCTTTTTATATTAGAAATATTTTTTCAAGAAAGTTCAAACGATCTTATCTAATATAAAAAGCGCTAGAACCGTTGGCGTTGTAGAAAAAAACAGACTCCCACTTCAATATAGTTAGGATGTCTGTTTTTTATATAAACCTACCCACGTTTTTCAGTTTTCTTATCCTTATTTGGCTCATAGCTGTTTTGATGTATTCCTGTAGGTATTGGCGGACATGGGTTTGTATCCGTTTTTTCTTATCCTTATCTTCTGCCATCTGTTTCCCTCCTTAAAACAATTTAAATATTATGCTAATGCACCACAGCACAATTTCCGCAATAGTTAAAGCAACGCCTAAATTAAATGATCTATGTTTTTTCTTCAATACTTCTTCATTGTTTCTTGCTATATCCTTATAGCCTTCTAATAGTCTTTTCTTAAAATCTATATTGTCACTATTGTAATATACTTCCGCGCATATTGCTTCTGGAATATATTTGATATTTCTTGAAATCAAACTACACATAAATGTTACAATAGCGGCAATAGCTACTAATAATAGCAACACAAATATTATTGTAGCCGCTACTGTTATGACAATTTGTGGCATACTTTCAATATCATTATGAATCATTTTATTTATCGTTTCGAAATCTAAAACAAATGCTATTAGCGCTGCATGAAACGCTACAAAGAATCCACTTTTACTATCCAAACTTTGTGTTCTCTCATAATGTTGATTATACCCATTCTTCATTATATCTAATATTAAATCCAAATTCTTATTCAAATCTTTTCTTGCCAATTCCTTTTTTGTTTCATTCCTTACTTTGTTCTTTATTTTCTTCTTCATATCTACTACTCCATTGGAATTATTATACCATATTTTACATTTTTTACAATGTTTTTAGACTTATTTCGACATTTTCAAAAAATTTGCAAACACTAAAAGAGATATATTTAGTGCAAACTAAATATATCTCTTTTATCTATATCTCTATTAAATTATATTCCTTAGAACCAAAGCCAAGTTTATCTGCAACATCTATAGTATGAGTACCATGTCTAGAATTAATTCTTTCTAATAAATATTCCTTCCCTATATCTTTAGCCTCCTTTACTAAGTCTATTGAGGCTTGGTCTATAGCTACTGGGTCAGTAGCTGCTAGCACACCTATATCTTTCATACAAGGATCTTCTGCTACTGCACAACAATCACAATCTACAGACATATTACACATAATGTTAATATATACAATGTTACCTTTAAAGTATTCTACTACAGAAGAAGCACTCTCTGCCATTGCTTCTAAAAACTTGTCTTGTGGTGCTGTATTTTTCCATACAAGATTAACATCTTTTGTAACACCAGCAGAATGAATCCAAGCTTTGCCTGATGCAGATGCTAAACCAATAGATAGTTGTTTTAATGCCCCACCATATCCACCCATAGGATGTCCTTTGAAATGAGATACAACTAACATAGAATCATAGTTTTTAATATTCTTACCTAAATAGTTTTTGTTAATAACAGTACCATTAGGAATATCTATCTCTAAATCTGGACCTTCACTATCTAATATATCTACATTAAAACATTTACTCCAACCATGGTCTTCCATTAACTTAGTATGTTTATCTGTAGTATTTCTCTCACCATTATATGCAGTGTTACATTCTACAATAGTACCACCTACATAATCTACTAATTCTTTTAGAAATTCTGGTCTTAAATAATTTTGATTACCTTTTTCTCCAGAATGTACTTTAACTGCTACTTTTCCGGTAAGTTCTTTACCTACTGCTTTATACATTTCCACCAAACTAGATGGTATTATTTCTTTTGTATAGTATACTTTTGATTTATTCATTGGTTGCCTCCTTTGTGATAGGTGCATTGTTAAAATGGAAATAATACTTTAGCAAGTAATTCTTCGGAATATTCGAAGTTTTCATATTTTGTATAGTCAAAATCAATCCCTAAACGATATGCACATTTTTCAATAATAATATTATTATCATGCTTTGCTCTATTTCTATTATATATTTGATTGTTTCCATTAGCAACCTCTATTAATCGAATTATTTGCTCTTCAGAAAAGTTTTCTAAATTATTATCTATTAAATATGTAAATAAGTGATCAGCCTTATCAAATGTTTCGCTCTCTGCAAATATTGTTATATATTTATCATATAGCTCCTTTTCTTTGTTTTCTTGCTTCACATATCTTTCCAATAATCTTATATACTTTCTTCGTGTTAGTTGATTACCTTTTATACTTTTCAAAAATTCTTCTACATTTGGATATTTATAATAAGAAATTGTATTTAGATAAGGTTTTTGTTTATATGTTAATTCTAAAGCTGTCCTTGTAGTATATTCTATAAATTCATATATTTCTGGTATTTCGTAAATAAGATTTATTAAATATTCTTGAATTTCTATATTTCCACTTATTTGATTATAATATTGCTTATCATTTTTTATTTCAGTAATGTGTACCAATTTATCGTTTTTAATAAGCACTTTTATAAATTCATAGTTAATTTCTCTATTCTCATTACAGTCATCATTTTCTAGCTTAAAGACAAATTTCCAAAAAGCTTTTAACGTTTGAGTCTTCATACCTGTTCCCATTTTTATCAAATATTTATTTTTTATATAGTGTTCAAATTTATCGTAATCTCCTGTGAAAATTCCGCTTTTTTCCGCAATATCTTCGGTTATTAAGTCGATAATTTTATCTGCAAATAATGGCGGTCTTATTAATATTTGATTTAACATATCTTCTATTAGTCCTGCTATAGTTTCACGTGTTGGTGCAATTAATTCGTTATTTCTATTAAAAGCGGGATGCGCAGAAAAATTCCTTAGTTTTTTAAGATATTCTAGATTCGCCCAAGTGATATCCTCTATTATTTCTGTATCTTCCCTAACCTGTTTCAACAAATCTTGTTCCCAATCAGAACTTATTCTATTTTCATTTCTTTGAATCTCTATTGATTTTAATATGTTTTTTGCTTTTTTGTCATCATATACATCTCTTAATTCTTCTAGCTTATATAATATGTCTGCTATTGTCACTGAATATAACATTACTGTAGCCGAACGATAATTTCCATCATAGAACGAACTTTCTACCTCCTTGAAATATTCTTTTGTTTTTTTGTTGTATATTTTTTGTTCCAAATCAAATTTCATAATTTATCCCCTCGTATACATTTTATTCTTTATTTATACTGTTATAATTCTTTTTCTTTTTTGAATTTATAACTTCCAATTCTATTTCTACTAAAGCATTAACAAGTTCATTATATTTTACCTTGTTAACCAATATGTATTTTAATATCCATTCAACAACGAACGATATAAGCAATCCCGTACCAGCTGCAGCAAATATAAGAATAACAATCGTTGCCAACTTTTGTTTGAGACCAATTACTGCTAATATTATTGATAATATTGATGCTGTTGTGGAAACCTTATCGTATTTAGTCATCTCACCTTCAAAAGAATGTATGATAACTTCCAAGCTTTCTTTATTATACATATTCTTTTGTTTTAATAACAAAGCTATTTTATCTTTCATTTGCTCAAACTTTGCTCTTTTGTAATCATAATTCTTAAACTCCTTTTTAGCACTTTGTTTTTTTACATCTTGAAAATCATTTCGTCTAGCATATATTCCAAAAACTATTAATGTTAAAATGGATAGATAAAAAATTAGTTCTCCCACCCAAAAATTTAAAAATGATATTATTAAACTTACTATAACCGCTGCCAAAACTCTATATATAATTGCTTTCCTATATTTTTCCCAGGCGGAATATGTTTCTATATAAATATTTTCAAATTCTCTTAACATTCTATTGCTCCTTATTCTTAAATGCTTCTTTTATTCCTTTCTCAATTTCCTTTTGAGCTGCCTCACTTCCAAAGATACTTCCCATAAGTCCTACCACCAAATTGTTAACTGCTTCATTTCCCGATATAGCATTTTGCTTTGTTATTTCGTTTTCACTCTCTGCTTTTATCAACTCTAATTTATATTGATGCTCCTTTTCTTTTGACTCTAATTCTAATTTATGTTTTTCTTTCATAGATTCAATATCTATAGCATGTTGATTTACCAACCTATCTATCTCTGCCTTGTTTTGTATTTTCACTACTTCGATATCTTTTTTATTTCCATTTCTAGCAACTAAATATGTTACCATGCCGCTTATTGCAGCCGTAATTATTGGATAAATATATTCTAACATTTTAATCTTCCTTTCTATTACCGAATAGCATTCTTTTACAAGTATTGTATTTTTTACCATTTGTTTGTTAAAAACAAAATAACATTGCTATATTGCATGTTATTCTGTTTTTTCATTTGTTATTTATACTCGTTTTCCGTATCTTCCGCAACCATAAGCACCTCATATGGTTCGCTATCTTCGCACACTTCATACAAATCTTCTTTTTCTTCTTCGACATTTACTATTCCAAAATATTTTTCAAAGAACTTAGACACTTTTTGTATTATAGTTTGTTTTCTTGCTGCTCTATTCCCACCGCCAAACCATCTCATTGGTGGTAATATCTTTTCTATATCTGTTCCAGTTGTTTTAACTTGTCCATCTCTGAATGAATTATTTAAGAATCTTCTAGTTTCATCTTCGTTTAAGTTTTCTTCTTCAACTAATGCTTTCAAGTCTATTTCTTTTTGTTCTTTTACAAATTTAGTCCAATCCTTAAACACATCCGCTACAGTATTTATTCTTTCAATAAACAATTCTATTAACTCTTTCTTAGAACGTAACGCTAAGCTTGACTTAATAGCTTTATCGATAGAACCAAGTATTTCTTTATCTTTACAATTTGATTTATGATATTTAGCAACAAGCATTAAAATATAATCTATGTTTACTTCTACTTGTTTTACAAGTTCCATTTCAAATACAATATCATCTTTAATGCTTTCGCTATCTGTTGGGTCTGGTTTATACTTTTCATATAGGTCTGTATATGTTCCTATATAGTCTTGTAAATCTCTTGGTGAAAGTATTTCATTTCCTTCAAACTTGTCAAACGAAGATAATATATTTCTTAATCTTAAAATATTACCCATAGATACAATAAAGTCTTTTTCGTTTTGCTCACCTATTATTGGTTCACCCAAAGGATATTTTTGAATAAGTTCAGCTATTCTTTCTTCATATCCTTTTTGTTTCTTACCTTTTTCATCCTCGTATCCATAGTAGTAATCTTCATAAGATTTTAATAATACAATACCACTTGCATCTTTATCTCCAAATAGTGCTATTGCATCATTAGTTTGTTCTTGTAAATCTCTAAAACAAACTATATTTCCATAAGATTTAACTGAATTTAATATTCTATTAGTTCTTGAAAATGCTTGTATTAATCCGTGTTGTTTTAAGTTCTTATCTACCCACAATGTATTTAATGTTGTTGCATCAAATCCTGTTAAGAACATATTTACAACTATAAGTAAATCTATTTCTCTTTTCTTTACTCTATCAGATAAATCTTTATAATAATCTTGGAATCCATTTCCTTCTGATGAGAAATTTGTTTTGAACTTCTTATTGTATTCATCAATCGCAAAATCTAGGAATTCTCTAGAACTTTGATCTAATAACTCTGTTTCAAAACCTTCATCGTCTAATATTCCATCTAAATTGTCTTCTTCGTTTGCTGCAAAAGAATATATCGTTGCAATGGTTAAATCTTTATTAGCTTCCTCTAGTTGTTTCTTAAACTCTGCATAATACTTTTTAGCCATTGGTATTGAACTAACTGCAAATATTGAGTTAAATCCATTTAATCTTTGTCCTTTTAAGTCATAAAAAGCATTTCTTTTTGTCTTTTGGTCAAAATGTTCAATTATATATTCTACTACTTTGCTAACTCTTTCATGAGAAGCTAATGCTTCTTCTGTATTAATTGCAGTTACTTGCTTATCCTTCATTCCTTCTTTAGATTTTACTGTATTTACATAGTCTATTCTAAATGGAAGTACATTTCCATCATTTATAGCATCAACTATTGTATATGTATGTAGTTTATCTCCAAAAGCTTGCTCTGTCGTACAGAAGTCCGGATTAGATTTGTTAAATGCATTTTTAGCAAATATAGGTGTTCCTGTAAACCCAAACAAATGGTATTTCTTAAAGCTTTTTACTATCATCTTATGCATATCACCAAATTGTGAACGATGACATTCATCAAATATTAATACCATATGTTTTTGATATACTGGATGAGTTTTGTTTCTCTTTACAAATTCACTTAATTTTTGAATAGTTGTAACTATTATTCTAGATGTGCTATCTTCTAATTGTCTTTGTAATACTTTAGTACTTCTATTTCCATTAGCAGCGCCTTTTTCAAACTTGTCGTATTCTTTCATTGTTTGATAGTCTAAGTCTTTTCTATCTACAACAAATAATACTTTGTCTATATATTCTAAATTTGTTGCAAGCTGTGCTGTTTTGAAAGATGTTAGAGTTTTTCCAGAACCAGTTGTATGCCAAATGTATCCACCAGCTTCTATAGTTCCCATTTTTTTGTAATTCTTTGCAACTTCTATTCTATTTAATATTCTTTCTGTTGCAACTATTTGATAAGGTCTCATTACAAGTAACAAATCTTCTGAAGTAAACACACAATACTTAGTTAATATATTTAACAATGTATGTTTGGAAAAGAATGTTCTTGTAAAGTCTACTAAATCTGGTATTACTTTGTTATTTGCATCAGCCCAATATGAAGTAAACTCAAAACTATTACTTGTCTTTTTACTTTTGTTTCTGCCAGCTGCTTTTTCTTTAATGTGACTTTCTCTGGTAGTATTAGAATAATACTTTGTAGTAGTTCCATTAGATATTACAAATATTTGTACATATTCATATAGTCCACTTCCAGCCCAAAAGCTATCCCTTTGGTATCTGTTTATTTGATTAAACGCTTCCTTTAAAGCAACTCCTCTTCTTTTTAATTCTATATGTACTAAAGGTAGGCCATTAACAAGAACAGTTACATCATATCTATTATTATAATTACCTTCATTTTCTACATATTGATTAATAACTTGTAGTCTATTGTTATGAATATTCTTCTTATCTAATAGATAGATATTTTTGCTTGTCCCATCATCTCTTTTTAGAACTTGAATGTAATCTTCTTGTATTTTTCTAGTTTTCTCTACAATGCCATCATTGTTATTAGCAATGTTATTATTAAAAAATCTAGCCCATTCTGAATCTGTAAATTTGTAATCATTAAGTAATTCTAATTGTTTACGCAAATTATCTACTAACGCTTCTGAATTATGAATCATCAAACGTTCATATCCCTGTTCAGTAAGCATTCTTATGAATTCTTCCTCTAAAGCGGCTTCAGATTGATATGCCTCAGAGCGCTTCTTTAAGGGTTCATATTCTGCTGCAACTGTAGAATTACTCATTTCCATTACTACATTATATTTATTCATATTAAATATTATTCCTCCCATTTATACTCTTTTTTAAAGCTATTATATACTTCTTTAAATAGTTCCTTATCTTCCTCTGGTAATTGTTTATATTCCCAATCTATTAATCTGCTATGGCTATATAAATTTATTTTCTTTATAAATTCTGTTTTTCGATTTCCAGCAATACAGTTTGTCCACTCTTTATACCCCAAGAAATTACTTGTCTTTTCGATTAAATTTCTAAACAAATTATAATGATATTTTCTTATATCATCGTTTTCTATTGCTCGTTCAATTTCTTGTTTAAGAGTTAAATGATAACCAAACGGTGTATCTTTTGATTGATTAGTTAAATAGAATTGATTATCTTTTTTTGTTAAAACAATAGAATTAAAATCTTTTGATTTTCTATAATTAGAGTATATTACATTATAAAATAACGCCAGATGTGTTGTAATAAAGAATTTCAAATTGCTTTTACTACTGTTTATAGCTTCTATTAATTGCAGTGCCATAGTTACAATTTTCGAATCATCTATTGAAGAAATCGGATCATCTATAATAACGTATTGTAAATTATTAAAAACGTCTGTACTTCGGTTATCTTTACTCATATTCAGTTCTTCTATTACAATGGTTAAAATTGTGTAAAATACACTCCAAATAAATAAACTTTCTTCTCCTTTTGAAATTTTTATTCCTGTCTCTACGTTATTATCACCAGTTGGTATATCAAACTTGATTTTGCCTTCATTTAATTCAAACCTTGGCTCTACTTTTGAAGTTACAAGTTCTCTAAAATTATCCTTTATCTGATTTTCAATTCCTTGTTCATTTATAAATTTAACAATCCAGCAATCTTTTGGAATATTAATTACAAAATTTTCATTATCCCAAACAAATAAGTCTGTAATGAAAGAATTGAAACAAATGTTATCATTATTTTCTTCATCAGATAATATTCTAGATATTCTTGTCTTCCCTGTAGAACTAAAAGCATATAACAATGTTATTGATTTTTTATCTTCTTTGTTTATTAAATTTGTTTTAATTCCTTCAGCAACTGTTTCTATTGTATCATACACATCATTCATATTTTTTTACCTCTTTAAAAGACAATAACTTCTCTCTATAATATTCATATTGTTTTTGTCTTGCTTCTATTTCTGCAGGTAAGCCTTCTGAAATGTCATTACATAATTTATCAAATCTATCTAATATCGCTACTATTTTTTCTTGTTCTTCAATTGATGGCAAATCAAATTCTAGTTCTTTTAAATCTTTCATCGGCACACTTGCTACTGGTGAACCAACTATATAATTAGAATATATATTTCTCATATAATTTGATTTCATCAAATACATTAAAAACACAGGATTTATTACTTTAGTATCTGGTTTTAGTATGTATACCCCTTCCTTTACGTTCCAATTATTTGGTTTCTCTTCAATTAATGATACCCTACCGATTGTTCCAGTACCACTAAACAAAACATCATTAATTTCTAAATTAGAGCGTTCATTTATTCTATTTAAGCCAACTTGATTTACTTTATCTTTTGATTGCCAATATTTTACTTGTCTATCTCCTAGTTCTCTAACTGTAACATAGTATCCTTGTGCATCATCTGTGTTTAACTGAAAAAACTTTCTAGGATTCAAACCTGTTTTTAATGAAATTAACACATCTGACATCTTTACCTTTACCGTCGATTTAATACTCTTAAAACACGCATCCATATAATAATCATATTGATTCTTTCTTGCTGTAAGCTCTGCTGTAAGCTCTGCTGTAAGCTCTGCTGTAAGTAATGTGAAATGGTCCAAAATACGGACAATTTCACATTGTACCTCCAACGGAGGTACAGGAAAATAGAATTCTTTCCAAGTATCATTGTTTATATTATTTATGGTACTACTATTCGATACCTTACTAAGATGAGCCTTAAATATAGGACTAGTCATTATGTGAAACATATATCTTGGATTCATTATATTGTGTTTTATTCTTATTACCCCCATAAATCCTCCAAATGTGTAATTTATATTCTTCTCTATAAACGCAACTTTTCCAATATGCTCTTTGCTTCCACTTCCTGCACATATTAAAATATCATTTTTTAATAGCATTTGATTTGGTTTTACGTTGACAGAAAAATCAATAATTTTAACTTCATCATAATTTAATTCATTAGATAACAATGTTATATTATTAGCTCTTAAAAGTTTGTGACCTTCTTTCCCATTATTAATTTCCTTAGATTTGTTGTATGACACTCCTCTAATGTATTCTGCCACTTCATTGAACTTTTTATATTCCACACCATCAGGGCATAATTCTTGAATTAACTGTTCTAATTTACTCACTATCTGTGCCCTCCAGTCTTTTTCTTATACTGTTTAGCCATTCACCTTTGTGTTTGAAGTAACGTGGTCCAGCAACTCCCCATTTTGCATCAGAAAGTTTAGTTGCTAGTGCAGATAACGACCATTTCTCTCCATTATACTCAACCTGTTTATCGTTTACAACTATACAAGTCACACCATTATTAGGGCTTGCATTATTTACAAATTCTAATTCTTCTCCAGGTTTAATATTTACCATATTAAAGTTAAATGGTATTAGTCTTTCCATATTCTCTTGCTTTACATCATCTGCCATTTCTTCTTCGTGTTTTTCGTATTTAGTTGGTGCAACTAATTTTAGTTTGTCTTTTCTACCATTTATTTCGGCTATCGCCTCTAAAATGCTATATGCATCTTCTGGTGTCATAGCATAGAATTCTCTTTTTCTTTCTTTTCCTTCAAATGTATCTATTGATCTTAGATTTGGGTTTAATTTATCTATAATTGAATGTATTTTTATATCTGATAATCTAGAATCTACTTCATAAACAGCATATATTCTGAAAGCAAAAGGAATACATTCACTTCTATTTAGTTGTTTTAGTCTTTGTTCTACATCATCTGCATATCCTATCTTTACATATTCTTTGAAAGAAGGATTTGTTAATATGTATATATATCCACCTTTTTCCTTCATATTACACCTCTATTTCTGCTATTATTTTATTTATTTCATCACGAAGTACTTGTTCTCTTGCAACTATTTCTTCTATTTCTTTATTAAGCTTAACTATGTCTATTTTTTCTCTTGTATCTTCTTTTTCTACATATGTTGATACAGATAAGTTATATTCATTTTCTTCTATTTCTTTGTTTGATACAAGCTTTGCAACATATTCTATATCTTCTCTTTTTGCAAATATATTTACTATATTATCTATATTTTCGTCCGTAAGTTTATTATTGTTTGTTACTTTAACACATTCATTAGTTGCATCTATGAATAATGTGCTATTATCTTTTTTGTTCTTCTTTAGAACCATAATACAAGTTGCTATTGATGTTCCGTAGAATAAATTATCTGGTAATTGTATAATTGCATCTACAAAATTATTGTCTATTAAATATTTTCTAATTTTTTGTTCTGCGCCACCTCTATATAATATTCCCGGGAAACATACTATTGACGCTGTTCCATTTGTTGCAAGCCAAGCTAATGAATGCATTATGAATGCAAAGTCTGCTTTAGATTTTGGCGCTAGTACTCCTGCTGGTGAATATCTAGGGTCGTTTATTAATACTGTGTTATCGTCTCCTGCCCATTTTATTGAGTATGGTGGATTTGAAACTATTACTTCAAACGGTTCATCATCCCAATGTTGTGGTGATACCAATGTGTCTTCACAAGCTATATCAAATTTATCATAGTCTATATCATGTAAGAACATATTTATTCTACATAGGTTATATGTTGTTAGGTTTATTTCTTGGCCAAAGAAGCCATTTCTTACATTTTCTTTACCTAGTATTTTAGCTGCTTTTAATAGCAATGAACCAGATCCACAAGCTGGGTCGTATACTTTGTTTACTTGTGTTTTTCCAAGTACAGCAAGTTTTGTTAATAGTTCACTTACTTCTTGTGGTGTATAGAATTCTCCACCAGATTTTCCTGCATTTGATGCATACATACCCATTAAGAATTCGTAAGCATCTCCAAATGCATCTATTGAGTTGTCTTGATAATTACCCAGTTTTATATTTGCTATACCTTCTAGTATCTTCACTAATTTAGCATTTCTTTTAGGTACAGATGCACCTAATTTATTGCTGTTTACATCTAAATCCGCAAATAATCCTGCAAAGTCATCTTCGCTCTCTGCTCCTTTTGCAGAATTTTCTATATTGCTAAATATGTTTTCTAGTGTTTCATTTAAGTTTTCATCACTTTTTGCTCTTTTACATACATTGCAAAATAGTTCTGAAGGTAATATAAAGAAGCCTTTTACCTTTACCAAATCTTCTCTTACTGTTTCAGCTTCAGCATCTGATAATTTTGCATAATCAAAATCTTTATCTCCTGCTTTTCTTTCGCCTTCATTTATGTAATTTGTTATATTTTCTGATATATATCTATAAAACATTATACCTAGTATATATTGTTTGAAATCCCATCCATCTACAGAACCTCTTAAATCATCTGCAATAGCCCATATTGCCTTGTGTAGTTCTTCTCTTTCTTTCATATTTTTATTATTCATTTGTAACCTCCGTTTATTTATGTATTTTATATCATAAAACACATAATTTCTCAATTGAATTACCAAATTTTTGAAGACTTTTGTCGTATTTTGTTATGATGTTATAAAAAGCGAGCATCTCTGCTCTCTTTACTCATACATTTTATTTTGCCAACACTATTAGCATGGATTTTATACACAAATAATGTGTTATTTGTTTTGTTGTTTATTTAATATCTCTATAGTCTTTTCATCTAATTTACCATTATAGTATTTATCTAATACTTACTTAAAGATTTCTTCTTTAGGGTTAGTTAGATAAAATAATGTCATAGATGAACATAGTTTATAATTGTCTGGATAAAGTAGTACTTCTATTATGTTGTTTGTATTTAATTTCATTAACTCTTTACATATTTCTATTAAATGATTATATAGATATTCATTATTTAGATATGCTTTTGCTTCTTCTTTATTTCTTATTGCATAATATTTAGATGTGCTACTTATTCCTAATCCATCTATTTGCGGAAATATATACCACATCCAATGTGTTTTCTTTTTACCATTCTTTATTTCTTCTAATGCTTGTTTATATTCTCTTTTATGTGCTTCTATATATCTTTCTAAATTAACATTATTCATTTGTTTCTCCTATGCTTATCCCCACAATACACAAGTGTATTGTGGGGAGGGTGCTTTAAGGTGCAATATTTACATCTACTCTGCCTTTTCCAACACAAATATTTTTCTTTATAACATATACTTCTACATAATGTGGTCCTTCAAAACTAGTGTTTTCTTCTCGATTATAACGGTCTGTCATTAACAATTGCCCTCTAATATGATTTCTTTTTTCCGCTATTTCGCCTTCATTTTTTACTTTCCATATAATATGTTCCACTCCATTTTTTACAAGTTCTGACTTGTTTTCTATCTCAAACTCAAGTTTTCTATTTTTCTTCAAAAATTTCAACGCCCTTAAATCTGTAGGTCGAAAACCATCTTGAGTAACTATACACTTTAATTGTACATTCAATATTATATCTATTTGATAACGATCTTCTATAAACTCTTCGGTATTATCATAATTATATTTATTTTGTGTTTCCTCTTCGTCTCTTTTGGGAAATTCTCTTCCAAACACTTTTCTTAACTTTTTATTTATTCTTTCAGTATCCGCTTCTAAATCTTTTATTTCTTCATATGTTTTAGCAGCTTTTCTAATAAACCTTCCATCATCATAGACTTTTTGATTACTTCCTATAGCATGCCAAAATTCTTGTTCCTTGTTCTGACTCTTCAAATACAAAAACAAATCTTTGATTAAATTTAGATAATCTTCATAATTACAGTTTTTGTATTGTTCATTATTATTAAGAAAGTTATTAGTCAATGTATCTATTAGTAAGCCCTTAAACTTAAATCCCGCTTTATTCTTCCAAGCCCTAAGCATATGGCATATATTCGTGAAATTTCCACTTGTCTGATCATCTATTTCTAGACATTTTTCTATTTCTGGCAACGGATTTGTGTTTCTCCACTTTCCTCCTTCATTCGAATCTGGATATTTATACGAATCGTCATCATTCTTAAAAGCTGGGACTAATTCTACCGTATATTTAGAAAAATTAATAACTACTACTTGTCCATCTCCTCTTAAGTCAGTGTTGGGATATCTATCCTTCAACACATTTTTTACTTCTTGCAACAATTGTGATTGCTTATTCCCCTCATTGTCATTTATTCTGTCGTATACACTTTGTGGTAATTCGAATAATATATCTAAATCACTAGTATTTTTTATCGCAGTTGTTCTTCCAACAGAGCCCACAGTGTGCATATGTTCAACTGCATCATCTAAATCATAATAGTGTTTATTTAATTTTTTAGTTATATCTTTTACAGTAGATTCCATGTCTTCTTTGTTGTCTAATTTAATATTACTGCAAAACTCTTCAAAATCTCTAGCTAACATTTATTTCTCCTTTCTTAACTCTATCGGCAGATAACTATCTATTTCTTTATCGTCAAATGTATTGTCTCTTTGTTCTTTCAGCGCTTTACTAGCAAGTTTTACAGCTTTATCAGTTGTATTTAGACTTTTTTTACACAATGTATGATACTTGTCCAATACTTTATTTCGCTTTTCTATTGCTCTTTCTTCATCTATTCTTTTTATTTTTATCTCCGATAATATGCTTATTATTTCATTCTTTAGTTGTAAGAATTCCAACGCTATAACTTTATGTTCCTGCATCGTATCTTTTATATTATATGTTTTACAAAATGCAGTTACAAACATAGAAATTGCTGAAACTATTGTTGTTACTAGTTTCACATAGAATTCATCTATAAATATACAAGTCAACAGACCAGATGTCGTAATTACAGATGAAAGCAATCTTACAAACTCTAAAAAATTATAGTGTTTACTATTAATATCACATTGTTTTTCGTGTATTTTATGATTCCAAACTACAGATGCAAAAATTTGTCTTATTTCAGATTCTATTATTTCCATTGAAAACCTCCTAATAAATATACTAGATTACATTCCTCACTTGTTTCCAGTTCGTTTCTACAAGTAACTAAATGTTGTATGCTGTTACTTTTTTTCAAACTTATCCTTAATATGTTTTGTTTACTTAGCAATAAATCTTTTAAATTCATATCACTTTCCTCCCAATCCATTAAATTAAACATAAAAGGAACAGCCTCATATTTTTCTATGAAGCTATTCCTTATTTTTATTATCCCAAATTGTTTTTTATCTTACCATCTGGCTTAGAAACTATGTATTTTTCATCACCTTGATGTTTTATATAGTAACTTTGATTGTAAACAGAATTGCCAGTTTCTAGTCTACAAATAAGTTCTTGTGCTGTTAATTTTTCATTATTGCCTGTATTTTGAAACTCTATATTTCTGCCAGTTTCACTCTCTTTAGTTACTTTTAGTTTTCCTTGTCCCATTTATATCAACCTCCTATCTTTTGTAAGTCACAGTATTACAAATATATTTCACTTATATTCTACTTTAGTTACATTTTATCTGTATTGCTCCGTTTTTTATTTACAAAAGATATCTTGAATGATATAAAGTATTTGGGAAGACTTTATACAAGATATTTTTGTATAAAAAAAGAAGCGATGTAACAATTACATACTGTGCCAAGTATGATTTTACATCACTTTTTTTATTTTTTCAAGTATTTTATCGAACAAATGTTGGTTTTTATTCAATCTCTCCATCCCAATCAATGATTCCACCAAATTCTACTAGGTTGGTGTAGCCTAGATGGTGAAGTTTGTTTGCTGCTTGTTTGCTTCTGTTGCCACTTCTACAGTAGATTAAGATAAGTCGGTCCTTATTTGGTAGTTTTTTTGTTACCGTTTCATCTATTGTTTCGTTTGGTATGCATATTGCATTTGGTATATGTCCTTCGTTATATTCTTCTATTGTACGTGCATCTAATATGATGTAGTTTGTGTTTTCTTGCATTATTGTTGTTATTTCTTCCATAGATACGTATTGTATTGGGTTCGTTGTTTCTTTTTCTGTGTTTTTATTTAACATTATTACTCCTCCTATTATTACTACTAGTATTATTAGTATGATTATTGCTTTTTTCATAAGTTCTCCTTTATTTGTTTGGGTTTCTTTTTTCTATTCTATTTTTTGCATAAGAACAATCTGCTACTAGTCTTTTGTTGTGTTCTTCTGCATATGTTATTACTCTATCTACTAGTTTTCCTGCTATTCCTTTTCCTTGGTAGTCTTCATCTACTTCTGTGTGTACTATGTTTATTTCTTCTTTTGTTGTTACATATACACATTCTCCTACTTGTTTGTTATCTATATATGCTAGTACTGTATTTGTTTCTTCATCTAGTGTTATTTCTACTTCTTGTTGTTTTAAGTATGCATTTATTGCTTTATGTGTACACTGTGCCGTTCCTTCTCCACCTACTCTATCTATATTTGCTTTAAATGCATCTGTTATATACATTTCTCCTAATGCTTTTAATGTTTCATTTGTACAAGTATAATAATGGTTTGTGATGAATGTTTTAAGTTCTTGTATTTTATCTTGAACCTCTTTAGCATCTGGATTTAGATCTTTTAGTTTGCCTATATCCTTAAATATTTGCATTAGCTGTTCACCACTGTTTAGTAGTTGTTGGTTAGTTAAATTCTTATCCTTAAATTCTTTATATTGTTCCGTGTTTCCCCATATTTGTTCTGCTTGTTTTTCTTTGTTTTCCATATATTATCTCCTTTGCATTTCACTTGTTTTTCTTCTTGTATTATATCACAGGATGGTTATTCTAACAACTAATGTATATCCGCTTAGTTGTATTTTGGTATATTTATGCTATAATACTGCTATGTAAATTTTATGGAGGTGTTTCTATGGATTCTAAAAATTACATAGATACTATTAAATGTTCTTTAGATGAACTATTAGAGTTAGTAAACGTAAAGGAAGTTAAAGATTTTCTAGATGGATATAACGCTATATCTGAAACTGGCAGTAATATTACTATTAGCAGCATGCAAGATACTACAAAAAGTACAATTAAGCAAATGCTAATGTTACTAGCAGTAGTTGCTAAAAAGGATTTGAAGGATATATATGAAAGATTAGATTTTATTGATTGTGTTTTGGATGAAGATAATTATTTCTTTGAAACTCCATATAGACCAAGTAGAGATATTTCTATTGCTTCAATGTTTCATACTAATCTCGAATTTATACATACATATTATTACACTTTATGGACTACTAAAGTTGAACAACTTCCTGATACTAAAAGTAAAGAACTTGTTAACAAGATCTTTACTGCTTGGGCAGAATATTTAGAGTTAGATAAGAACAACAAATATTACACTACTTTAATTAATGAGATTAATATTAATGACGAGGATAAGCTTATTGAGGCGGCTAGCGCTATGTCTACTTCTGCTTTTAAAGCAATGGAATGTGAATATATTGACTCTTTTTACCCACCTTTCTATTTATATGATTAATAATAGTAACAAACAATTCGGCCAATATATATGAAGTGAACCCCAAAAGTTAGACACTTTTTGGGTTCACTTTACTTGTGTATTGTGGTATAAAATGATGTTTTTTGATGGTTTATTCTCTTTCACATCTATCCTTTATTACTTTTTACAATAATTTCAAATACATCTTTAACATCTCAATTTCTAATTTAGTAACTAATTTAATAAAATCTGTATAGTCTCCTGTTATGTGTGCTTTATCTAAAACTTCATAATATTCTAATCTGTTTTCTTTTTTTATAATTATAGGATTATATCCATGATTCATTAAATCTAAATTCATTATGAGTCTTGAAGTTCTTCCATTTCCATCTATAAATGGATGTATTTTTACAAGTTCGCCATGTAATAATGCAGCTTGAACTATTGGGTGATATTTCTTCCAAGTTTCATAATTTAAAACCAATTTTTCCATTAGCTCTGGTACTTTAACAAAATCTGGAGGTATATGCGCAGCACCTTTTATTGTTACATTTTCTTTTCTGTATCTTCCAGCATTCTCATTATCTATGTTTTTTAATATTAATTGATGTATGTTTTTTATATTCCATTCTGTAATTGGCTTATTATCTTTTACTAAGTCATCTAAATACTCAATTGCTTTTTCGTGGTTTATTGCCTCTAAGTGTTCTGTTAAAGTCTTACCACCTACTGTAATTCCTTCTAGTACGACTTGTGTCTCTCTTAATGTTAAAGTATTTCCTTCTATTCCATTACTGTTATATGTCCACTCTAAATTAATAGATTCTTTTAATGATTTCAATGTTTCTTTTGAAATTGGTCTCTTACTATCTAATTCTTTTTTTAGATTATCTACTTCATCAAAATAACTATTATCTAAATTTATTATAAATTCATTATTGTCTGGTCTTACTACTCTTTTATCTGTTGGTTTAATTGCATCTTTTGGAATATTCCATGTACTTCCTACTTTAACCGCACCTTCAATTCTTCCTTCTTGTAATAACTGTCTAATTCTTCTTTCACTAATATTCCATTTTTCTTCCGCTTCTCTTGTAGTCATATATTCCATTTTTATCACCTCATACATCAATTATACCGCACTCGGTAGTATTTGTCAATGTTTTTGTTCCGTTCGCGGTAGTTTTATTATATGTGCTATTTTATTTTTTATTACAAACTTTAATACTGTTTTATTTTCTTGTTTAAAAGCAAGCCACTTATGTGACTTGCTTTTATGTTTATATATCTATTTTTATATATTTATTTCTCTTTCTGCTATTTTATTTGCAAAGTATCTATCGTGGGATACAAATAATATTGTGCCTTTGTATTCTTTAAGATTTTCTTCTAAGAGTTCTCTTGTAGATATATCTAAGTGATTTGTAGGTTCATCTAGTATAAGGAAGTTCGTTTGTTTTATTACTAATTCTGCTATTAGTAGTCTTACTCCTTCTCCGCCAGATAATTCTTTTAATCTCTTAAATACATTATCTCCATAGAACATATACTTTGCTAGGAAATTTCTTGCTTCTGTTTCGCTTCCACCATAGTTTTTGAAGAAATATTCTAATACTGTATCTTGTTCACTCTCGAACTTTATTTCTTGTGGTATATATCCTATCTTTACAGATGGATTTATCTTTATTTCTCCTGTGTAATCTTTATCTTTTCCTAGTATTATTTTAATTAGCGTAGATTTACCAGATCCATTTTTACCTTTAAGTTGGACTTTTTCTCCACCGTATACTCCCATGTTAAATTTGGTAAATACAGTTTTGTTAGGATAACTTTTACTTAAGTTTTTTATTACTAATATATCTTTTCCTGCTTTGCCACAAGAGTTTATCTTTATTGGTAATACTGTTTCTACTCTTTTTTCTAACACTTCTACTTTCTCTAATCTTTTTTCTATAGATTTAGCACGTTTGAAGAACATTTCATTTCCAGCAAGCATACCAAATTCTCTTAGTTTCTTTATGCTTTCTTTCATCTTTTCTATTTGCTTTTGTTGAGATTTGTAATTCTCAAACTCAGCTAGTGTTCTTCTTTCATCTTCTTCTAAGAAGTATGTGTAATTACCAAAATATATCTTAGCGCGACCATTTTCTAGAAGTATTGTTTTAGTAGCTACTTTATCTAGAAAATATCTGTCATGGGATATTAACAGTATTGTCCCTTTATATTCTATTAGAAAGCTTTCTAGCCATTCTAGTGTTTCTATATCTAAATGGTTAGTTGGTTCATCTAAAAGTAATATGCTTGGATTCTTAAGAAGTATAGCGGCAAGATTTACTATTGTTTTTTCTCCACCGCTTAGTGTGTTATATTCTTTCTTTAGGTATTCTTTATCTAGTTTAAATCCAGAACATATCTTTTTGAATTTTTCTTCTAGATCATATCCACCTAAAGCAATATATCTTTCTTGCAGTCTACCATATTTCTTAAGTATATCTTCTAAGTCTTCATTATCACTTGCCATCTTAAGTTCTAATTCTCTTAGTCTGTTTTCTATTTCTGTATATTCCTTAAAGCTTTCTTTTAGGTAGTCTTCTACTATTATGTTAGTAGGTTCACTTTCATACACTTGTTTTAAGTATCCAATAGTTGCACCTTTTCTTATATTTACGGTACCTTCCTCGTGATTTTCTATGCCACTTATTATTCTAAATATTGTGGACTTTCCCGAACCATTTTCGCCTATTAGCGATATTCTTTCATGAGTATTGACCGCAAAAGTTACACCGTCTAAAACATTCTTTAGACCGTAATTCTTCTTTACATTATTTAATTCTATTTCTATCATTGTTATATCTCCTTATCTTACTATTTTTAAGTATAACGAGATATATTTGCTATGTTACTTTAAACTATTACAACCCATAGCAATTATCTCGTTGTAATAGTATGACAGCCGAAGCCTCTGTGTTTTGTTTCCTCCATAAATTTTTGTTTGTTAGTCATTGTTATTCCTCCAATTTTTCTTACAATATATATTTTACCACAGATTGTGTGATTTGTGAATAGCTCTTAATTATTTGTACTTATTATGCTACAAAGCAAGGAACATTAAATTCCTTGCTTTGTTGTTATATTAATCAAAATATTCCTTTGGTGTTGTTATTAACTTATATAAATCTGATAACATACCAATTCCAAAAAAGCCTAATGTGAATAAGTATAATATTCCTTTAAGATAATCATATTCCTTAAATTTATGCACTCCGAATATTCCAAAGAATAAACAGATTAATATCATATTAATTTTGCTTTTTGCACATTCCTCTAATTCCAATCTCTTTGGTTTTCTCTTAAATACAGCTACTTTTATTAAGTTAGATATATCTAAAACACATTTTGTTAATATTAGTCTAACTGCATAATACATTCCTATATATCCAACTATTACAATTGGCACAGCAATTCCTGTTCTACTGATTATTAGATATGCTACAAAAACTGCACATAATGCTAGAAGTACTAGTGTTGTTATAATAGAAGTTATTCCATTTGTTATTGGCTTGTTATATTCTTTTTCCTTGTCTCTTCTTTCTTTATTTATTGTATCAGTTTTACCTTTTAATGATTCTTTGGCATATTTATCTACTTTTGCAATATCTTTTTCGTCGAAATAGCCGCATTTTTTTACCGTTTCTATTATGCTATTATATGCAGTGCTGTCTAATGTTTTTGTTTCTTTTACAGCATTATCTATTTTTTCGTTATAATATGCTATTATTGTCTCTTTTATTTTTGCTAAATATTGTTCCTTAGTTCCACCTAAGAATACATATAGCTTTGTATACACAGATTCATAAGCACAGTTGTTGTTTTGTAGATAATCTTCTTTAGCATTTTTACATATAACATCTAAAATATCTTGTTTTAAATCTATTTTGTAATATCCACTTGCTTGTTTGAAGCCCGCGAAATCTTCCTCTGTCATTTTATCTATAATGTTTAACCAATTGTCTTTTCTGTATGGGTTATCTGATGGATTTGTTGCATTTTTTATGAATGCATTTTTATTAAATAATTGTTCGTTATTGTCAAATATTATTCTTAAAAATTCTACTATAAAACTACCTTGTACTTTATCTACACTTTTTCTTAAATCCAGTACAGCCTTTTTGTCTGCATCTTTCATTAAAACCTTATAGTCTAGTTCTACTCTAGCACTTGCTGCGCTATAACTTCCTACTGGAGTTATGTATGGGTTTGGTCCATATGTTGTGCTATATCCGCGTGCTGTATATCCATCATCAAACCAGTTCTTAGATATATTCACTGTAGTCATTACTCCTGTATCTTTTTCTCTTAACGCATTTGCGCTTTCTGCTTGATATAAAGTTCTCTTTGATTCACTTTTTTCCTTTGCCGCTTCTGATTTATGGAAATACTCAGTGGTAGCATCATCCATTGCCTGTTTAAGTGATTCTCTATTATCTATTACCAATTTTATTAATTGTTCTGTCACACTATCAGATAATTTTAACTTGTTATAGCTATACTTTAAGCAATCTATACCAAAGTCATTAACTTCTTCCAAAAGTTCATCTTGCAAATCGTTTAAAATACAAAGATCCACGCTTCTACCAGATACTTTGTTAACACATGTATTTATTACATCAATGCACTTTTCACTTGCAGCTCCTATTGCTTGGTTAAACTTTATTGCATTCTCTGTTCTATTGTCTAAACCAATTTCTATTCCAGCAACATTTACACTACCCGCTTTTGTTTCTTCATATGTATTCTTATCATGAGCCATAAACTTGTATATTGTATCTAATTTACAATCAAGCTCATCAACATAACTGTTCTTTTTATATTCCATACTATCACCTTCTAATATAATTATATACATAAGTATTACATTTGCAATACTTATATTACTTTACTGTTAATTGCCGACTATACTATAATATTCTTGCTTTGTAAGGTCCTTTCTTCTAGTAAACTTTCGTTTTTGGGTTTCATCATCTTTATTAATATAATCTTGCCATTTTACCTTAGCTCCTTTTATTTCGAAAAAGTCTGTATAAAATATATGTCCTTCTACGAAGCTTTCTTTTAATTCCTCTATTGTTTCTGTATATAAAGACATCGGATAATCTGTTAATTTCTTATATAAATTCCACTCTGCTTCATTTTCTGGTCTAGGTATCACCTCATATCTTACTACTGTAAATCCACCTACTAAATACTCGCCCTCTTTAAAAAGTATTTTACTACCATTAGGGATGTAATTATCTTTAAATTTCATTTTGCAACGATAACAATTGGAGAATTTCCAATCATAAAATGATTTACCATCTGCCTTCTGTTTATCATACGATAACAGTATATACAAAGGTTCTTCTACATTTTTATCTTCTTCTTTAGTCTGCTCTATTTTTACTTTATTCCTCAATTCGATTACTTCATATAATTCTGGAACTTTGGATATTAAATTACAATCATCTTCCCAGCATATTACTACGTATCTTTTTTCTTTTTTCATATTGTTTAGATGTCTGTCTACCATAAAGCTTGATGATAAATATTCAAATTCCACAGTTACATATTGCCCTTTATACAATATGTTTTCTATATCAAAGCCTCTTGCAGATGATGGAATAAGATATGGAAATCCTAACTCTTTATGCATTTTAGTAAACGCCATAACAACTCCAGCTTCTTCGTTTATTTCTCCGTAAAAAATTGGTTTATCTTTTTCTTTCACTTGTATCACTCCTTACTATACATTTTACCACATATCTTTTATATTTCCTTAAGTTTTTTCCAGATTTTAACCATTGCCAAAGTATCTAATTTACAGTATTCTAATAAACATTTTCTTATATGTTCTTGTTCTTCTTTTGTTTTTCCTACAAGGGATAAGAAAGCGGCCGATGCTTCATCTCCTTTATGAACTACATCTAGATTCTTATAATCTAAGCTTGGTTCATTAGGGAATAGAGCTGGCAATACATATTTTATTGAATAAGAGCCCTGCATTTCCTTTTTGTAATACGCTCTAGTAAAGAATGGTATCATAAGATCTTTTATGTTGTCATAAATGTTCATAAGAGATTCTTTTAAATCTTCAAATTGGTCTGCGAGTTCTTTTATTCTACCTTTTTCAAAAGACATATTATATGCTAACACACATGTGTCTTTTGGAACATTTCTTATTAAACTTTCTGCAAACTCTCTTCTAGGATCTACCCCTATTTATTATGTTCTTTACTATTTTTATTGCCTGAATATGTTTTATTTCTTGTTTTCTCTTTTCAATTCCAATTATTACAAAGTTATTGTCTGCTTTACAATAATTAGCACTACACTTTATCATAAGCATCTCCTTGCACAAATTTAACATTTGCGTAATCATATAAATTAATTCTACTATATATCTTATAAATAATCTATCTGTTTTTTTATTTATTCGACAATATATTTGCAGTGTCTTACCATTTGTTTTCTTTTTCTCTTAATTTTTATATACTATAATACCGCAAGGACCAATATATTCCTTGCGGTATACAACTATTTTACTTATTCTATTAATCTCCAACTCCCATTTTTTTCATAAGCTCTCTTAGTGACTCTAATGCTTCTTCACCTTTTTTAGTAGATTTAGCCATATGTTCTGCTAATTTGTTCATTTCCTCATTTTCTTCTACAACAAATTTTTTCCCTGTCATTTTTTCTATAAGTTCTATAAACTCTTTATCATTTTGAAGTCTTTCGCTCGCACATTCTAACGCAGATATATCTAATAAGCATGCATATATTACAGTATCTTCATCATCTCTTAACCTATCTGATACGCACCATAATGTACTTGGCTCTTTTGAAATTGCCCTTTTAGCTAACGTATCATTATCTCTAAGTTCGTCACTTGCATATTGTATCGCATAAGGATCAACCTCTAGCAATTTATACACATAGTCATAATCTGATTTCAAAGAATCATCTGCATACTCAAAAACACTACTTGTTTTACTTAATTCGTAAATATAATCTTTGTCCTTCTTTAACATTGGATGTGCATATTCAAAAGCCCCACCTCTATTTTTACAAGCATAATATACTAAACTTTGATCCCATTGTGTAATCTTGTCTGCATTCTCTAATTCGCTACCATTTTTTAAGAATAATTGCTTTAATATTTCTCTATCTACACTTAAATTTATTGGTAAATACTCTAGAATTCTTACCATGCAACTTGCTCTTTTTATGAAATCTAACACAAACTTCTTGTCTGCTCTTACGCTTTCTGCTATATCGTTGAAATTCCATTCATTAAAAATACAGATTTCTAATAACAATTCTTTGTTATACACTCCGGTATAATTATTTAGAAATGCATTATCATTTATTGCATTTTCTAGCATTTCCAATTCTTCGCTGTTTAATTTGCTCTTTATATTTCTATTGTTATTTATTACATAATTTATAAAGTCTTCTTCAGATAATTCGTTAAAGTCCATTGCAGTTGTTGGCTCTATGTATCCTTCTGTAAACTCAGTAGAATATGGTTTTGAATAAAACATAAAATAGAACGGATCGAAGTCTATATCTGTATAAGTTGCATATATTTCTATGCCAGGTAATTCCTTACATATTGAATTTATAGTTCTATACAAGTCTGCATATTCAATATCTATTTTATCCTTAGCTAAAAATGTTATATCTTCATTTATATTTCCATCTTCATCTTCTAAAGCTTTTTCTATAGTGCGTTGCAGTGTAAAACTGTTATCTACTACTTCTAATTCTAGCACCTTGTATAAATCTTTTCCTTTTAATTTTAAGAACACTTGTGTTTTAGGCGGAGCTTCTTCCTCTTCCTCAGTCTTAACTTCTACTTCCTGTTCTGATTCAACTGTTTCATTAACAGAATTTTCTATTGTATCTAAGTTGTTATTAAAATCTGTGTTTATATTAAGATTTTCCATTAAATCTGCAATTGTTTTTTCAGATTTTGGCATTTTTATTGTTAAATCCGCTCCATTTTTAATAAGTATTTCTAATATCTTTTTATTAGATTGTTCTGTTATATCTATTTCAGATAGTTCTTTTTGTTCTTCATCATCCTTAATTATTTTAGCCAAAGCGCACATAATTGGTGTCATTTTTAATTTAGACTCTGCATTTACGTTTGCCCCACTTAAAATTAATTTCTCTACTAAATCCGCATCACCATTTGCTGCTGAAATATGTAATAATGTTAATAATGTAGATTTGTCTGGTAGGTTTATATCAGCACCTACTTCTATAAGATCAGATATTAACTCTTTTTTTCCCGACATATATGCATATATCAACGGAGTTAAATTTGAATTCAAATCGTAGTCATTTATATTTTCGCTTGTTGAAATTGCCAGTATATATTCTCTCATCTCTGAACAGCTTAACTTTTCATCTGACAGAACTTCAAAAAGTGTCTTTTCATCTTTAAAAGCTCTAAATGCATCTTTAGCTTTTTCGTTTACTTTTTCTACTTTAGGCATTTCTGCAATACCAAACAAATCTAATTGTCCTGATGAACTTGTTGTTGATGATATTATAATTCCATTGTTGTTACCTTTTATTTCTTCTTCTGCGATATAATCCACCTCTGAAGCATCTACATCTTCAGCATAGAATTTTACTATCTTCCAAAATCCTTGTCTTGTCATAGCTTCGCCAGTTGTATTCAAAAACAATGTAGTTTCATCCTGATTTGATGCCAAATACTTTCTTGCATCATTAATATATTTTTCTATCGCCTCTGCACATTCTTCATCTAGTTCATATAGTTTTCCCCCAACATTCAATCTTTTTGTTGCAAAATTAAAATCCCCAACTTTTAATGTAACTATTTCTGTAGGTTTTAGTTCTAACTTACCTAGCACTTCTAGAAGTGCTTTATCCCTACATATTTTTAAGGAATCACTGCTACTATATTTCGCATTAAATGATTTTAATATTTTAATATTTGTAGCTGATTTTGATTCGCTATTATCCTTTTTTTCTACATGTATAGATTTCATATTTATAATACTAATATCTGTAATTATATTTTTATTTAATAAAAAACTATAGAATTTCTTAAGAGTTGCAACTGCCCTTGCTCGAGACGCTTCTTTTTTCCCAAGCTGTTCTAAAAATTCTAGATATGATTCAACATCTTTTTTGGTATATTCTATATAATTTTCTTTCTTCAAATCTACATAATCCAAAAACTGACGCATATCTCGCTCATATGATTCGATTGTATTCTTTGATGCCTTGTGCGTTTGTTCTAGTTCTATTATGAATTCTTTAATAGTATCTTTCAAGTTTAAATATACATTTTTATCCTGTTGTTTTACTTCTTTTAATTCACTAGCTTTGTCATTATTTTCTTCATTTTGTGAAAGTGTATTGCTTGCACTGTTATTTGTCGTTTTCATATTAAAAGAAATATCCACACAATATTCTATACCATTTGGCGTATACATTTGTCCAAGTTCTTTAATTTCTACAAATTCTCTTGGTATATTAAATGCTTTTAAGCCATTATTTATGGCTTCCTCAGTTGTTTTTCCGTTAAATATCATATTCATTCACCCTTTTTTTACACAATACAATTTCTTTATATAGTGGGCACCCACCTAAACATAATTTTTGATAATTACACTTAGGGCATGCATTTTTAAATATACTTCTAAATTCCTCAAACTGTTTGCTTTCCCAACCTTGTTCTATTGTATTATTATTTAAATCTATTCCATATTTTTTCTTTACATCAAAACTGCACGGAGTCATTATTAAATCGTTTCCAATATAGCAGCTATATCTTGCACCTTCACAAGTATCTATTGAATCAAAGTCTATTTCTTTTTCATTATTAAATGTTACGATTGCTGGAAAATTACATGTATCTATTCCAACACCAAATTTATAATTGTTATTTTGAACTAACTTATAAAATTTTGTTACTCTTTCATCATCAAGCCTAAGTACATTTCCTTTAGCACCTTGTCCAGCGGGTTTGTGAAGTAAAAAGATAACTGCATTTACATTTGGGAAGTCATTATTTTCTAATCTTTCTATTGCTTCATCTATTGTTCTATTAGATATTACATAGTGTATATTGGTTTTTATACCTGCTTCTAATAGATTGTTTATAGCATCTAACGTATATTTACTTCTGTACCAACTTACAGCGACAGCACCACAATATTTTTTACTTATCTCTATTTTATCTTTGGTTAATCCTAAACCTGAAGTTGTATAATTTGGTACTATGTTATTTTCCCTGCAAAGCTTTAGTATTTCTTCAAAGTTTTCGTGCTGGTCTGGATCTCCACGACCACCTAGTGCAACTTGATCAACCTTATCTTTACATTGCTCTATTATCTTTTTGAAGTTTTCCACAGTCATATTATCTTCGTGTATATGTTGTCCACTTTGATAACACTCAATTCCTGCTTTACTGCATAATCCTGTTTTACCGTGGATACAATGTCCCATAATTCCTATATCTATTAAATGCGGAAAAGATGCCATAAATGGATCTTCACCAGTATCTTTGCCATCTTTTATAATTCCACTTCTTACATAGGCTCCGCTACTTGTATCAAAAACACTTACGAACTTGTATTTTTTATCTACCCTTTTTCTTATCAAAATTATATCCCCTCTTCGTCTATGTTTGCCTGTATTTTAATTTTTATATCGGCACCATATCTTTTTTCTTCTTCTTTTCTATCTGCTACAGATGTGTACTCTACTATTTCACCAGTTACATCTACTATATCTGTATCTAATACTTGTGCCACTTCCTCATAACAATATCCGCCAAGAAATCCTATTGAACCACCATCTAATGTAAACACCTCTACTGCTGTATTATTATGCGGATTTTCATAATTTCTCTTTAAGTATACTTTTTGGCCAACCTTTAAATGCTCGTTTGTATCAATTCTAGTGCCCTCATTTGTATTTCTCAAACGATACTTAGTTAGATTATAGGAATATATGATATCATTTACCCACTTCTTCATAGTAGCAATTTTTTTATCTCGACTCCTTTTAGCAGATTCTTTATTATATACTAATTTTATTTTATCTATACCATCTATATTGTATTTATTATCTGCAAATATTATTTGTAACGCTACTTTTAATTCTGAAAGTTCCGGATATATTTTTATTACTTTTGCTCTTACTTCCTTTATTTTACCATTATTAAGGCAGTCATTAATAATTCTATCTCCATGAATCAGCCACAATTTATCTTCAAAATTTTTATCTATGCTCCTTATTATTGGTTGTTCCCCGTCCGTTGCTTCTACAATCAGCTCATCACCTATTTTTATTTTTTCTATTTGTTCATCTTTTCTTAATCTTACATCGGCTATTAATACATTTTTAGGCTTTTTAGGTTTTTCACGCAGTTTGTCTACTAGTTCGTTTACTTCACTAAAATCTCCATAAAACCTTGCATCCGGAACGTTGTTTTTAAGTGCCATAAAGAACGGCAAATCATTTTCATAACTATTAGGAATACATTCTTGATAACAATCTATTTCTTTTGCTAATTTTAGCATAAATTCCCTATCTTCTTTAAACGCTTTAGGAACATACTTTATTAAAAATATAGCTTTTTTAAGAAGCGGTAATACTTTTTCTTTATCCTTAAATACTTCTTCTATATTCTCATTAACATATTTTTCATAGTAAAGCTCTCTTGCTGGACAATGTATTATATCATCTTTTATCTTAGCTACCATTCCTGAAACCTCTGGTTCAAAAGTATATGTAACTCTTTCAGAATAAAATTCTTTTGAATCTATATTTTCTTCATATTCTAAATATACTTCTACGCCTGCCACATCTCTCATTATGTCATAATATACCTTATTTACGTCTTTCATTGAGCATGATGGATTTTCAACTATTAAAGTATATTTTCCGTCATCCTCTATTTCTTCATCTTCCAACTTATATCTTACTATTTGATAGAACTTTGGCGTTTGTTTTAATTTACTTATTACCTTTTCAAATTTATCTGCTCTATCCGTTTTTATCTCTATTTCAGATTTATATTTGCTCATATTAATCACCTTTTATTATATCATTGTTTTTGATGTTGAATACTTTACTTTTTTACCCTTTTGATATTCGAAATTCCCTTCAATATTAAAGTCATTTCCGTCATCATCTGCAAATTCGCCCCAGTTACTATGAACACACTCATAACTAGCATATTCAATGCTATCTATCATACTTTTATCATTTGGCAAATTTACGTTATCAAATGATATCTGATATAATATTTCGCTTAACATTGGTATGATTTCTTTTTCCGATTTAACACAACCAACTTCATCAATAGATAATTCATCCGCATTAAATTCTATTTCATCATTTTTTATTGTGACATAAGCTTCTATATAGCGGTTTTCTTCTGCTGCTTTTTTCATAAATTCTGCGAATGGTTTGCTTTTAATCTTCATTATTACATTACTTGAACTACTTGAGTTTGTTACAAATCCTGTTCTGTATTTCATCTCTATACCCCCTTAATACTGTCTAAGGCAAATTCATATGTGTGTTGTTCTTTTTTTAACTTGCATATAACTGCTACTGGTTCTTCTTGAGCTTCGTCATATATTTCTACAACTCTTTCCAGTTTAGTTGCTTTATTTAAAGTATCCACATTAATACCTATATTGTTTAGATATTCTGCTGCTAGTTCTAAAGAATACTCAATTACAAAATATTTTTCTGCGCCTTTTATAACATTATCAAAACCTTGTAATGTTACTCTAGCAAGTCTTAATAGTTGGTCTTTGTACATTACTTGATTCATAATTGTTTCCATATCTTCTGGGAACACAATATCTTGATTAGGATATTTAACTTGTATATTTATAAAATTTCTATCAAAAGTTCCTTGCATAATGACGCCATATATATCATTTAATATGCATTTATCGTTAAAGACTTTATCCCAATCGCCACCAGTTCTTTTAATTAAGCAGGCAAATGCAATTTGTTTTCTGCACTTTTAATTAGATCTGTGTTATACCCTTCAACAACATCACTAATTCTAGTTTGTGCTATACCATCTAATTTTTCCATCAACTCATTTGCAGCATCTCGTCCTGTTAACTCTGCCCCTTTATTACATAATGCTATATAGCTTTCCGTTTCTATCATTATGATTTTTTCTTTTAATTCTTTGCTAAGTTTTATAAAATCTTCCCTCATATTACGTTCCGCCTTCCATATATTTTTACCCTTTGCTTGATATATCTAGCTTTTCGTGGCTTCATTATATCACAGTTTATAGAATATGTAAACCAAAACAATATTCGACTTGCATTTAACAAAAAAGAATACCATTCCCGTTTAGGTTATGATATTCTTTTATCTTATTTCTATATTACTTGTTTCCAACTATATAATCTATTTGTTCAGTAAACATTTTTACTAATTCTTCTTCTGACATAAGTTCTATTAGCTTTACTCCTGCGATTGTATTAATTGCTTTTCCGAACTTTGTTCTGTTTTCATCACCTTTTAATTTTTGTGAATTTGGTGTATCTCTAAGTGCAATAAGAGCAGCTTTAAATACCTTACGGCTTTTACTTATTCTACGCTCAATTATTTGATTAAATGGATCGGCGAAATCAAAAGCAACTTTTGTTAGTTCATATGGATCTTCTAATCTTTCGTCATAAGAACATTCTGCTCTCCACCATAGTCTAACTAGCGGATGTCTAGAAAATACTGTGTTGCCTCCTTTGAAGAACCAGTTTCTTTCTATATGTTCTTTATCGTTAGGGTACCATCTTTTATTCATATATTCCCAATACTTAGTATGTGTAAGATATGACCAGAATCTTTCATCCACAAGATATCTCAAGTGAACATTTTTTGAGTTTATTACCTTATGTAATTCTATTGCATTCTTATAATCTTGTATCCACAACAATTCTTCACTCTTTTCCTTAACTTCTAGTTCCGGTAAATCTGCAATATCTATTCTCGCTTCGATTAAGGATTTGTATTGTCTTCCTCTAAATTGTTCTTCTATAAACGGCTCATTTTGTTGATATTTTTCTACTTTTATATCCTTCTTAAGTTCATCTAAAGCTTTATCTGTTAACAAATATAAATTAGCCATTCTACTCACCAAATCCTTTCTCTAACGTATTTATCGAATCTTCAAATAGTTTTCCTAATGCTAAATTTGTATATCTATATGCCTTTTCTAATTCATAATTTGAAGGTACAAATATTTCATCAGCTTGTATATGTAAATCATTTTCTACTTTTGAAGCCAATGTTCTACACCATTTCTTGTCTTTGTATGTTTCATATTGCATAAACATTTCAGTATATGCACTTACCACTGCCGGTTCAACTATATTAAAGAACATCATCCTTTTTACAACAGGCGATTTCTTATATATTTGAACAAATTTCTCATGTATATCTTTTTGCATTAGGATTTGTATTAATTCTGAATTTAAAGATACTTTAAATGGTTGTATTCCTAGTGTATTATCATTATCCGGTATTAAGTTAAATATACTTCCTATTCTCTTGTCTTCTGGCAAGTTTATCTTAGTTTCATTACTATATCCTGCTATATCTCCACGCTCATATGTTATATCGCTACCCATAATTCTGTATACATCGTTTAACGTTCTGTTGTCTGGTAATGTAAACGTTTCTTTTACATATAATATTGCTACAACCTCAATTGGTTCAGTCGTTGCATATTTATATAGGTCTATTTCAGTATGAGTGACGTCATTGCAAGATAATACACTTATTTTCCTTTGTGTTTTTTGTTCCAAATGTAAAACTACTACTATTTTTCCTTGATTTATAAGATCTAGTATTGTTTCGTTAGAAATAATTGTTTTTACATCAACTGCTAATTTTTGTTCCTCTTTATTATATTCTGTTGTAATAAGCTCTATTTTAAATTCATTGTCTATATAATCATCTACTAATTCACAAAGTATTGGCTTAGGATAACAAACACTTCCAAGATTAATCCTCATCCTCATCACCCCTTACTTGATAAACGTTTATTTTATATCTAGATTCAAATTTTCTTTCAAATTGTATTTCTATTAAATTTGTACTTGCTACAGGTATATTAACTACTGCATTATTTTTAATTTCTAAATCTTCACCAGTTACTAAATCTATAGCTTCTACTATTCTAGGTATTTCTTCTGTTACCGAATCATCTTCACCAACACTTAATATTTCAATGTTTGTAGTTATATTATCATATTCATCTAAAGCAAATGCTAGCTTTATTTTATTATCATTAATCACCGTTCTAGGCTTGAATTTAAAGCTATTATGATAATCTTTTACTAAACCTTTTTTATCTGTGCCCGGTTCGTCCGTACCCTCACCTTCAAATTTATGTTTTGTTTTTGACACACCGTCATCCGGAGTAAATTTAGTAGTAAATTCTATTCCTCCTTTGGATTTGTCTTGGATTTGTGGCATTGTTTTCTTAAGTTTTGTTTCATAATTTACTATTTCAACTTCTGGAATTGCTGCTGCACTTTCCTCTGTTTCGTTATCATCAAGTTGAATATATTCTTCCATACCTTCAAGATAATCATTTTCATTCACTATAATTTCTGTATATTCTTCAATTTTTTTCTTGATCCATTGTTTTATTTTTTTGTATCTTTGAATTGCTTGTTCTTTTTCATATGCATTTGCTATTCTTATTTCGGGGTCAAAAAAGTCGTGAGTAGGGTTCTCGATTTTTCTTAAAAATCTATCTACTTCATCATCTCCAGGAAAGAATAAAGCTGAATAGTTTTGTTGTGCTGTTCTTATATTGTTGTCAAAAATCTTCATTCCTTTAGTTCTAAACATAGCAACCCATTTTCCATTCAAGTCACTACCTTTAGCAATCATAAGTTTAAGCTTTCCAGCTCCAACTACGTCTTCTTCAAATACTCTTCTTTCATATTCTCCAGTATATACCCCCAAATATTGCTTTACAAATCCATATTTAATATTTGAATTAGTGTACTCTATAGGAGTTTCACAATATTTATTTATAATATTAACTAATGTTTCTTTTTTAATCACTTCATCAAATACATCTACTTCTAATTTGTTTTCTGCAACTAACACAAAGAAGTTTTCTACAACCGATTGTATAATTTCTTTTTTAGTTTGTGCTTATCGAAATCAACACCTACTATTATAACGTCTGACCCTATTTCATTTCTATTAAAGAATGGATCTAATAGCTCGTTTGATTCATCTTTGTTAAGTGGTCTCAAAGAGCCATCCTCTGTTTTTTTGGCATAATAAATCTTACGATCTAATTTTTTATTATCTATATACGAAGTAAATAATTTAGCAACACCTTGAAACGCATTAATTCCATATTGATCTTTAGTTGCATAAAATACAGTATTTAAACCAGATAAAGCGAACGGAGCGTTTTTTCCTGTACCAAAGCTTCCTGTCGCATTTTCGCTATTCTTTTGAGAATTACCTTCATCATAAACAAGAGCATTCCATGCACTATCCGGATCCCCATTTTTCTTCTCACTTCCTGTTATTCCTTTAGTATTATAGTCTGATATCTTTAATACCCTTATTACATCGTTTTCTAACATTTTCTTTGCATTTTCTGTAAATCCCTTACATCTTTCTGGAAGGCTAGAAATAGACAACGTTCCACTTAAATGTTTAATTATATTTTCTCTATCTGGTATACGATCTGTACGTATATCATTTAATTCCATTTTAACAATTAGTTTTGTTTCATCTTCTCTTAAAGCATCTAGTGAGTTTTGAATTACTTCTCTTGTTAAAAACGCCCATTTACCAGATTTAAATATTTCTGTACTACCATCTATAAACTCGTTTCCTATTACAGAACTATGAGTTAACTGCCAACCTATACTCATTTTATTTCCCCCTTTTAAATTTATATAGTTAGTTCTTCTGTCTCTTTATACTCTTCAATTTCATATGTTGCTTTCTTTGACTGCAATATTACTTCGTTTGCATTTTTATCTATAATTACATTCTTTAACTCTATTGTCTTTAGATAATGATATAAATTTTCATTTGTTTTAATGTTATTTTCTTCTAAAAACTTATTGTCATATTTATTCATTATCCCTCTAATTTCTGAAAAAGATAAAATTTGTCTCTCACATATAGCATTCATAAGCATTTCTTCTAATTTTTCCGGTAATTTCACCAAACTTTTTAGATATAGCTCGCCTCTTCCCCATATAATAATATCACTGAAGTTTACTGCCAATGTATTATATACGGCCTCTGTCATTGCATATTTAATCATAAGTTCTGTTTTTTCAGCAGGTCTTTTTGTAGATAATATCTCTTGTTTTACAACTTCTCCCCAGCTGCCCATATCTTTTTTGCTAGATATTACTGCGCTAACTCCATGGAAGTACAATTTACCATCTAACTTTTCCTTTAAATATCTATAAAGTATCGTTTCATTATTTAAATTGTGTGCATTTAATACTTCCCCGAATTTAGCAAATAAGTCTCTTGCATTTATAATTTGTTTCTCTTTGATATATTCTTCTATTTGTGCTAATACTTCTTTCGGAAGCTCTAAAGCACTATCATAACCAGAATAACTTCCAGAATCTACTCTCGCTCCAACATTATTTATTAATGCTTCTAACGAACGTCCTATTGGAAGCTCCGTTCCAAATATTTGTTTTACCGCTTGAACAAGCTCTTTCTGATCTTGTTCGCTTGATATTTTAATAGGTCTTCCTAAGTATCTCATTCCGTATTTAACTTGTTCCTGTTTAGTTGTTATTTTTGTTACACAACCATTTATATAATTTAATCCCAAATACTCTATACATTTTGATTTTAACTCTGGATAATCTGAAATATCATATTTAACGTATCCGTTTTCTTCTAATTCTTCCTCAACATCTTTTAACTGTCTTTTTATTTCAGTAAATTTAGTTACAGGTATAAAGCACATGTCCTCGCCTTTTCCATAACTTATATAAGATTGTTCTGTTATAGAATCTATGTACATCATTATATTCTCTAGCTTAGTTAGTTCTGAAGCAAAATACATTTTTTCTTTATTAATAACATCAAAAAAGATTTTTTCCATTCCAAGATTTACTTTTCTTACTGCTTTTGCTTCAATTTGCCTTATTCTTTCCCTTGTAATTCCATACTCTTTACCTAGTTCTTCTAACGTAAAATTTATTCTTTTCAATAATATGTCTAATTCTTTATCTTTTAGTTTCAAATTGCTAAATATATATTCTTCAACATTAGTTATATTAAGGGCTTCTATCCACGCCAAATACAGTTTTATATTTATCTTGTCATTTGTTCTTAACAATTCGAATCTTTCTTCAACTTCTTCTACTAGTTCCTTTACTTTAAATACACTCTTATTTTCGGATGAATATATATCAAACGGTAATTTTACATAGACCTCTCTTATTTCCTCGCCTAGTTGAGATTTCCTTTTTTCGAATATCATCTGTTCAAAATACTTGTATACTGCGTTATATTCACATTGACGTGCCTCACTAGGACTTATCTTATTAAACAAAAACTGCTTTATTGTATATATGCCATTCTCTTCAAGTTCCTGTTTTAAGCCGTAAACTTAACGGTAAATCACAAACTTTAAAAGCTCCACACAAATTTGTATATTTTGCTATATCCATTCTAGCCATTATTACTTCTTCATCAACGTTCTCTTCCATAAGTTTGGCTTTATTCACATTAATAAAATACATTATTTCTTTTACTGTAGTTGTTCCTGCATTTCTCACCGCATACAATTTTTCTTCTGTAAGTTCCAAAAGCTCTGCAGCTGTTCCAACACCCATTCTTATTAACACAGTTTTAGCTCTTACCGACAACCCTAAGGACAATATATAGTTTATTCTAATTGCTTTTCTGTTATTTTCGGACTCTGCCGTTTTATATTCTTCCGAAAAAAAGCCTTGACTTTCAGCATTAGCAACCGCATTTAATATCTCTTCTTTTGTTTTTTCTCCACAATTGCGTATTTTGTTTAAATCCGTCTTTGCAATCTCAGCCATTTCTTCAATTGTTCTTACGCCAGCTCGTCTCAAACAATTATAGGCTCTAACAGAAAGACCAATTTCATCTATTAACATCGTTATAACTTAAAGTCGCTTCTGTTTTTGCTGGCAAAATTCATTTCCAAATCATTAACTGATTTTTTCAACGTTCTTATTATTTTATCTACATCCTCTTTTGTGTAGTCATAATTAGATTTATTAGATAAATTTCCTATTAAACTAATATCCTTTAATGTAGAATTAACTCTGTTTTCTGCTAATCTCACAAATTTTTCTCTTTTACTTTCTTCATACATAAATTATCACCTATTCAGCATTATACTACACATCAGTCATATTTTCAACATATTTCTACAATATACGACAAATATTGTAGAAATATTGCTACAATTGCTAAATATATTGACATTTATAAGTAATAATTGTATTATATTTACGGTGATTAATATGACATACGACCAATCAAATTGGGCAACATTAGGAATAACTATCCAAAGATTTATATGCAGTCACTTTAAAATATCTATTCCTAAAGAAGCTCAAGAACATTTTATATCCAATTATAATCCAGAGCATCTTTCTATAAAAATGCAAAGAACCATAATTAATGCTTTTGAGGACCTCGGAATTAAACCACAAAAATGTGTTACATATACAAATTCTAAAAAACCCGGAGAATATTACAACACAGATAATTTTATACTTGAAAATGGTAAAACATTATCTATAAGAACATCTAAAGCAAATGATAAAATTGCTCCTAGAGTAGTCGGGCAAGCCGGTTTAAAAACTTTTAATTATTATTTTGATCAATTTACAGATCGATATATTACCGATAAATGTGAAATCAAGCAAGTTGTTTACGATAACATACATCTAATGTTACCTATATTTTTCGATTACTTGTTTACATCCGACTATACTATCTGGTTCAAAGTATCTAAGGATAATAACGTATCATATTCAATATTTGATAGAAAACAATGCTTAGATCTAGATTTCGAAAGAAGTAATTTTTCTTTTACACGAGACTTAACTGCCTGGAAGGAAAGCACTACATTAAAATACAGAGGTAAATCAATTGCAGAAATACAGATACATAAAAATCGAACATTTAAGTTCAGATTTATAATGTCCGCTGTAATGGATTTTTTAGTAACAGTTACTAAAAACAATGAGACTCTTGGCATTTCTGCTGAGAAAACAATATGCGATTTATACAATTTATCTTTTCCAAGCCACATAGCTGAACGTTCATCCGAAAGCTTCGAAATAGCTTTAAAACCCGTTATATCAGAAGCTTTTAATAGCATACCTGTTCCGATTAAACACACTGGTTCTGAGCCTGGAATTCGCAAAGCAGAAAGTAAATGTCCTTACGATTTTGTTTTAGAAAACAATTTGACATTATCATTAAAAACTAATACAGGCAAAATGGTTTGTCCTCCAGAAGTTGGGCAACCCAGTGCTCAAACTTGTTATCTGTATTTTAAAGATTTATGTAACGATACGCAAATTAATGAACATTCATTTAAATTAATGGCACTTAACAATATAGATAAAATGGTACCTATATATATTAGTCATTTGTTTGATTCCGACTTTCTGTTATGGTTATACCAAGAAAACGAATCATTTAACTACAAAATTTTTGAAAAAGATTATGCAAGTAACTTCGAATGGAAAAAAGAAAACTTTTCTTTTTCTAAGCCAAGTATAAATATATGGAACGAAAGTAATACGGTTAAATACAACAATATATCCATTGGTGAATTCCAAGTACATAAAAATAGAAATTGTTATAAGTTTAGATTCAACTTTAAAAATCTTATACAAACAATTGAAAACGTATAAAATTAAGGACATCCTTCAACTTTTAGGATGTCCTTTCATTATCTACAATAATTCTTCGTTCTCGTTTAAACCTTTAGCTACCGCTAGTCCTATAGCTTTTCCTAGAAGCGGCGGCACTGCATTACCTATTTGTACTAATTGCCATTTTTTTGGTCCTTGGAATATAAAATCATCCGGAAAAGATTGTATAGCCGCTATTTCTCTAGCCGTTAATACTCTAGGAAGTTTTGGATGTATGTTCACAGCACCGTGGTTTTCCTTTATTGTACATGAAGGTTTGTCCCATGGTGATTTTTTCCACGAATCCGAATAATTCTTAAACAAACTTTTCCCCTCTGGAACATTCAATAATCTTTCTTTCATTTCATCAGTGTGTCTAGTAAATACATGATTAATATCTTTATTTTCTTCGATATTCATATATTTGCTTATAGCTTCACCTAAAGTTTTATACTCTGATGCTTCATATACAGGCTTAGGATGATAATTTTTGTTTCCTATTCTGTTACCTATGAAAATAACACGTTTTCTTTGCTGTGCAACTCCATAATCTGCTGCATTAAGAGTTGCAACATTTATTTCATATCCTATTTCCCTATAATCATTTATTATTTGAGTTTCTACCTTTCCATCTAGCATAGATCTTAAGCCTTCAACATTTTCCATTACAACATACGATGGTTTTACATTCTTAACTATTTCTAACATTTCTAAATATAAACTATTTCTTGGATCTGCTACAACTCTATTTCCCGCCATACTAAACCCTTGACATGGGAAGCCACCGACTATTAAATCTATATGTTGATCACCAATGGTTGCATATAGTTCATTCTTAACATCTTGAGAACGTATATCTCTAGTTTCAACTTTCTCATTAAACCCTTTCTTAGAAATAAAATTATGCTCATATGTTTTAACTGCTTCTGGCATTATTTCCACTGACGCTACTGGTGTAAAACCAGCCATAACTAATCCACAGCTAAGTCCGCCTGCGCCAGCAAATAAATCTATAAACTTATAGCCATTTCTTTCATCTTTATTTTTCCAACCATCTATCTTTAATCCCTCAGATATATCTGCCCAATTTATTTTATAGCTGTTGTTAACTTCTTCATCTATTTCTTTAACAAAAACTCCTTTATCTTCTTCTTCAAAAACAGTTCCTGTTATCCATTCATTATATGCGTCTTCTGATATTCTATATTTATTTTGCACCTTTTCTGAGCTCAATTTATTTGCCGCAATGTGTCTTCTTACAGTCTTTATGCTCTTTCCAGACATTTCTGCTACTTGTTCTATTGTATAAAAATTCATATCATCACCCCTTACAGTGTCCATTTTACATGATTTTTTATCAAAAAACAATAGCATGACAAAAAAATATATATTTTTTCTTTTTCCTACATTATATATAGCAAAAGCACACTACAAATAAATGTAGTGTGTTTCAATTTACTTCCCTTGCTTCTCCTTAATTCTCTTAGCCTCATCCTTGATGATGTTGCCAAGAGCTGCTTCTTCTATTTCTAGAGTTTGTTCTGCTGCTGCAGATTTATCTGCAAATGTATCGAATATCTTTTGTTTTTCTTCTAGTAAGTCTATTATTCTTTTATCTATTGTTTCATCACAAAGTAGTCTATGTACAAGTACATTTCTGGCTTGTCCCATTCTGTATGCTCTAGATATTGCTTGGTTTTCTGTTGATGGTTTAAGTTGTGGTTCGCATAGAATTACTACACTTGCCGATTGTATGTTTAGTCCTGTTCCTCCTGCTATTATTTGTGCTATTATTACACTTCCTGCAGGTGCTTTGTCTAGGTTGTCTATTATTTCTTGTCTTTTAGCTGAATCTATTGCTCCTGTTATTACTCCTACACATTCTTTTTCTAATAGCTTAGCTATTTTTTCTATTGTATCTAAGAAGAATGAGAATATTATTATCTTTCTATCTTCATCTTTTGCTTGTTCTACTAGTTCTAATAATCTTGTTGCTTTAGATGATTGTGTTAGGTCGTCTATATGCCAAGATAATCTTCTTGCATCTGGATATGATCCATTTAGTATAGTATCCTCGTATACCTTTTCTTCGTATGGTGTCATTGTACACCAATCTTTGTACTCCGTTAACTCTGGTAATTCTGTTAATACATCTTCTCTTTTTCTTCTATAATATACCGGTGCTACTTTTTCTCTAAACTTAATTGCAGTAGACAAGTACCCTATTCTTGCAACTTGTGAGTAAACTTCGTGATTTAGTATTCCTATTAATCCTATCATCTCATCTACTCTGTTTTCTAATGCAGTTCCTGTCATAAACAACATTCTTTCTGCATGGTTACTTAATCTTATTGTGTTAACTGTTCTTTGTGCTTCTGGATTTTTAATATAATGTGCTTCATCTACTACTAGCATAGAATATTTATATCCTTCTTCTAGCACAATGTTATCTGTTGTTTCAAATGTAGTTACAGCAACTCCACCATTTTTAACCCATTTGCTAAGACCAGTTTTTATACTACTTCCATGTATCTTTATTGGCTCTAGATTACTATGTTTCTTTATCTCTCTACACCAGTTAACAACAACACTGGCTGGACATACTACAAGAAAGTGTGTTGCTCCTGTATTTCTTAACGATACCATAGATGCTATTGCTTGAACCGTCTTTCCTAGGCCCATTTCGTCTCCTAGAAGCACTTTCTTTTGGTGTAGGATATATTTTGCACCTATTTCTTGGTAATGTCTTAAAGTGCAATTTAAGCCATCTAGATACAATGGTTCTTCTTGTATTGCTTTTGCTAATTCTGCAGGTAAGCCGTAGTAATAATCTTCATTACCAAGTACATTAGGACATAGTTCCTCTATTACGCTATAATATGCCGCTGTATCTTTTGCAAAGTCTATCCAAGTTTCAAATTTACTCTTTCTTCCCGCATCTTCGTACTGCTTTAATAATTCTTTTGCCCTTGTACAGAATCCTTCTTCTTTTATATTTTTCTTTAACCAACTGTATTCTTCTACACTATCTGTTTTTTCTTCTTTTGTACTAAAGTAATGTTTTATTCCATTTGCTAGTTCATTAAATAGCTTGAATGCTTCATCTATTTTGAACGTTACTTCTTCATCTAGTTTAAATTTCTCATCTAATATTTTCTTTTTCTCTTTATATTTGTATATAGCGTAAACAACTTGAGTAGTATAGAATGTTTTCTTATCTGTAGTTAGCTTAATCTTCATGTTTTGTCTTGTATCTTTTACTATTCTGTCACAGATTGCTTCTATTTGATAAGCACCTTTTTCTCCTATACCAGGCATTTGTACTAAATACCTATGTGTACAATCATATACATTTTCTAAGCTTGTGTATCCATAGTCTTTTAAGGCTTGTATCTTTATTCCGCTTTTATCTCTATTTAATTCTTCAAGAGGTAAACTTTTTAACACATCTTTAACTTCTTGTTCCATAAGCTCATCTATTGCTTTCTTTACTTCGTCTTTTGCTCTTAAAAAATCTTCTTCCATTCTCTTTAGATCACTTACAAAGTATCCATATTCGTCCTTTAAGCGTTCTATACAACTTACCTTTTTACCAACATCTGTTATGAATGGCTTTATTACAAACAATATCTTTTGGTATTCTTCTTCATTATCCATTACATCTGCTAGCACTTCAGATTTAGCAGTAGTCATCAGATTATTTAGTCTTGTAACAGCATTTAATGAGTCTGTATAAAACTGTTCATTTTCTGGATATTTTAGTCTATCATAGGCCTGTTTTGCATATTCTTTTCTTGTTTTGTTAGCAAACATCCAACTAAATACATTTTTACACTTGCCTAAAGATTTAATATTGTCTTTTATATATTCATTGTTTCCTACATACAGTCCCATACAATATTCTAAAAGCTTTTTACTTTCAAAATAGCTGTAGATTGCTACCATTAAGTCATATGTTTCGTTATAGTCTACATCTGTTACTTTTCCCAAGTCTAAATCTGCTGTTAGTTTGTTTTGGAAGAAGTCTATGTTTAACATTGCTTCTGCCTTTGCCAACATATCTGTTTCATACTTTTCTACAATACTTTCTACTTTTTGTAACTCATTTAATATGTTATTAAACTTCTTTATTGTTTTTCTTGCATCCTTAAAAGAATATTTTTCTGCCATATATTTTTCCCCTTTGTTTTAATGAAATTATATCATATATTTTGTTTTATCTATACATATGATATAATCTTTCTAAATTAAAGGAGATGTTTATATGATTTGGGTTCTAATAATCCTTGTTGCTATATTTGTTTTACCTACTATATTAGGCATAGCACTAGGCGTAAAATCTCACGAGATTGCAAACGATGAAGAATCTGGTGTAGACTGGTGGACATTAGGTGCACTTGCAGATATGCACAATAAATATGAAGATGGCAAAAGGAAATAACATGTAAGGAGAAAATTATGCTTTTAATGATTTCTATAACAACAGTTGCGCTTATAGTATTAGCAGTAGTTGTTGCTAGCGCTGATTCTAAAGATGATAATAAATAGATTTTGATTTAATATATACAGGAAAAGGCACCCCATAGGTAGGGGTGCCTTGCCACTTTCGTGGACTTACGTTGGGACAATGTGTTGATTACTTAGCTTCGTGAGTGAGTTCAAACTCATCTTTCTGTACCACATAGAATGCGGAACCGAAGGAGCAGTTCTCAATAACGAGAGCATCACCTACCTTGATAGGTGTAAGTTCAACACCATCGGCGCCTTCAGCAGGCCACTCGATGTCGTAACTGTTGGGGACTGCGGTGATCTTGTACTCGGTGATAAGTTCCTCTGTAACTACGATTACCATGCGATCCTCAGCTTCGGTGTGGATTAAGAGCAAGTCCTTTGCCCAGTTTACGAGAAGATCTGTGAAGAGATCCCGCTCGCGCTGGTCACCGATGGTGGCCAATACCTGTGCGTAAGTCTGTGCACCTTCCACGGAATGGAAACCAAGAGCTTTCTTGTTCTTTGCGCTAACGACCTTGCTTGTTTTCCAAGCATAAGCGTCGGGGCGTTCGATCATATCCTGACCTCTCATAAGAAGCTTACCGTCGATGATTCTCATCACCATCTGGAACTGCGCCTTATCATAGGTGGTACCGTTAATGTGCTCCTTGGTCACAATGTTGAGATTCACAAGCATCTCAAGGAGAGGAATCTCTCCAAGACGATCGAATACAACGTTGTCCAGGGGGACCTTAACCATAGGCTTCTGAGTCGAAACTTCAAGAACCTTTGCCGTGATTGCCTTTGCCTCTGCGAATGTTACCTTTGCCATAGTGCTAAAATCGCGATCCGTTATGTCAGACGAATCGCCCTCCTTTAAAAAATTATTTTTAATACTATTGGGGGTTGACATACTTATATTATAGCATGTTATGTTAACAAAGTCAACGGTCTTTTTAACGTTTTGTTAAAAAGAAGCAAATTTTATTAAAATTTGCTTCTATATATTTTTTTATTTAACCTATTGTTACTCTATCTTTTATTATCTTATCTCTTTGTTCTTCTGGCATATCTGTTGTGTAGTATAACGCTGTATCCAAGCATCTTTCTACACTATTCTTTGTTTGTATTTCTAGTTCTGGTATTGCCCTTTTAGAAGAAGGAATATGCGTAGATTGTATTCTTGCTTTAAGCGTCGTATTTTGTGAGTCTAATACAGATAATATCTCTTTTTTAGATTTATCTATTGGAATTAATGATGTTCCTGGTCTTGCAGCTTCTATCTGCTCTCTTTCTTCGTATGTTACAACTATATCCGTATTCGTTCTTGGTATTATTCCCCTTACACTTTCAGGTAAGCTTGACTCACCTAATACTTCTTTGTATTTTGTGGCATATGTAGTCATTTCTTCCATGCTGCTTGGTAGACCTAAACCGCCTCTTTCTATTAGTTCTCTTCTAAGTCTTATATTTTCTATTTGTGCTGCTTTTATTTTAGATTTGCCAGTTATTTTATCCCAAAGTGAATCTTTTTTAGCTTCTAATGTTTGTTCTTCTTTTAAAAGATCTTCTCTTGCTTTGCTTGTTAAATCTTGTCCAAGTCTTGTTGCAACCTCTCTACTTAGTAACGCCTTGGATTTACCTTTTTGTTCAAAAATTGTTTTTTCACATTCTCTTAGCATTTGAACAGTCATAGAAAGTTTAGTATGCAGATCATTTATTTTAGCATTATGTTCACTTGTCACCGCCATTTCTTCATTTGTCATATTATCTGGAATTTCTATAGCTTCTATTTCTCTCTTAATTCTTTCAATATTAACTTTTAGTTCTTCAAATTTAGCGAGTGTAGTCGGATCTACTGTTTGCACTTTTGATACATCTAGCCCTAGTTCTTCTGCTTTAGAATACAATTCTACCTCTTTAGCATCTTTTGTTTCATAAGCTTCTTTGGCTAAATCTATTCCTGTTAGAACTTTATCTGCATCACGTAAAAGAGTAGCTTTTCGTTCTCTTTCTAATTCTACTTTTCTTTTTCTTTCTTCGTTTTCGAATTCCTTCTTATCTTGTTCTAATTCTCTATCTATTTCAAGTTCTACAGTTTTAAATCTATCTTGAAGTATTGCAGTCATAGCTGTTTTTACCGTTTTAAATCCCGCACTTACTTCATTTAACTCATTAAGAAGTTCGGATTGTCTTTCCATCATATACGCAAGCTCTTCGCGTTCATCTTTAGTTTTTGCTCCTCTAAGGCTTACTATTCTATCTGCCATTATTTCCGCTTTAAAACTTAGGTCTTTGTATTTTGCCAAATTTTCTTCATAGTTAAAACTAGATATTTGCTCTTCATATTGTTTTCTTTCTTCGTCAGATATATTTGCAAATTCTTGTTTTTTTACATTTGCGCTATATCTAGTAACTCCTTCTATATCTTGAAAACTATATGCTTCAATTCCTTCAATTTTGCTAAATGGAGAGACTAGTATTTCCGATTCAGACACCTGGGTTTCATCTAAAAACGCATCGGTTGAGATATATGGTACATTATCTAATGACATAGCAAAAAGAGCGCCGTTTCTGTACTCAGTAAATCTCATTGCTATATCTCTATCTGTTGTAGTTGATAAGAATCTTCCGCTTATTTTTTCATGTTCAAGTTTAGTCACTTCACTCTTAGAAGTTCCCCTATACACAGTAGTTCTACCTTTATTACCCTGTAAACTATACTTATACATTGCAGAATACAGTTTTGTTAAATATTCTACATTTGTATCTATTCCTTTTTTTGAAAAGTCTATTACCCAGCCTTTAGATAGTTGCGTGTTTATTACTTCTGGATCTATATCTAAAAGTGCATTCATACTGATATGCGCATTAGATATATATCTTCTTAAAGCACCAATCTCTTCGTCTGTTATTTCTAGACTTTTATAATCTGTATTGTTCATTTATATCCCTCTTATTATTCACTTAGCATTTTTATATCATTATCTATTTCTTCTTTATTCATATTTGCAAAAAATCTTACTAAGAAAGATTTTTTATATCCCTCCATATATTTATTTGCAACATTTTTAGATTCTACTAGTCTTTGTTTTAATATTTCTATCTCTTGTTCTTTAGCATTTAATTTATCTGTCATTTCTTTAGAAACTTTTTCTATTTCTTCTTTTGCCACTTTTACCTCTTCTTTAGCAGTTTCCATAGCAGCTTTATTTCTCTTTTCTTTAGTTTGCTCAAGAATTGCTCTAGCTGTTGGAAACTCAAAGCCTTCATTTCCTGTTTCCTTTAAAGGATTTGGATAAAACAGCTTCTTTACATTTAGTAGCATTGTTGTTTCTATATCTGTCGAATTGTCCATTAGCGGACTGCTATTTACCGAAATATTTTTGCACGCAACTTCTCTTAAGAATTTGCTTCCATTTTCTGCATTATCTGTAAATATTGCTGCACTAAATCCCGCTGTGTTTAGATTTAGCATTCCTATTGCTTCATCTAAATCTAGCACTTCTATACTTTCATAGAATGGTAAATTTATACCTGATTTAACATATACATCTATATTTGGATTTGCATCTAATATTTTTACTATTAGTTCCATATTGGTTTCATCTTCTATGTAGATATCATAATGATCATAACCACTAGATATTACTTCTACTGCAGAAGCCAAATTGATTTTCTTTCTAAATTCTTTATCTCCAATAGCAATTACCTTTTTTATACTAGCACTATTTGATAATAGTTCTTCGTATCTTGTAGTATAAATTATTTGTATTAATTTTTTATCTATGCTATATGCTTCAAGCACTCTTCTAATTAATACAAGTAACATATCGTTTGTTCCTTGCATATGATTTGATTCGCTAGAAAATACAACCGAATTGTGTGTTAGAATGGCTTTTACCACCATTTCCAACATCACGTAAGTATTTCCATCATAAACAACGCAAATTGTTCCCAACTTGTCTGTTTCGGAGCCTATCATATAATTTATTTCTTTGTTTTTATTCATAGAGATTACTTTTCTGTATTCATCTTCTGAATCTACGAATTCTTCCTTTAATCTTAATAGTTTATTAATATTAAGTGTAAAACCATTCTCGTTAGCAACATCTATTTTATTTGCTTCTATTAGGCTCTCTTTACTTTCATCTAACAGTTCAAAAATTGTGTCTACAACTTTTTTCCCGTTTAAAGTTATATCCATCATTGAATGCGCTAATACCGCATCACTTAACATTTCTCTTATGTTTTGCATTATTCTCTAGGCCCCCTTTCTTCATTTTCTTTCTTAATTACCGCAAGTAGTTCTCCCACTTTTAATCTATCTGCTTCTGGCAAGCTGTCTGTATCTAATATTCTTTTACCATTTGCAGTTATTTGTCTTAAAGCTTTCTTCAATTGGAAATCTGTATGCTCCGCAAATTGTTTTTGTTCTTCTTCCGACATACCTTCTCTTAATGGTGCTGTAAGCATACTTGCCATTTTAACAGGTCCAACATCTTCCGCACTGTATACGATTGCCATTCTTGATGTTGCAGCAATTTTAGTTGTATTTGGATTTATATAATATTCTCTTGCTACGCTAGTTATAAGTTCTTCTGATGGTTTACTCATTCCATCTTTCATAGCCGTTACATATTCCAAATCATCTTTTCCTGCTGCCTTCTCCATCTTTTTCATCATTATTACAGTTGTGGCTGGTAAATTAGTACCATCATATACCGGAATTGTATCCTCATGAACTTGTAGATTTTGATAAGTTGACTCTACTATTCCTTCCCTTTCAGTTATTACATATTGTTCTCTTGCATCTGTATATGGATGTGGTACTCTACCTCCTTCTATTACATGTCTTGGCGCTGTATCTTTATGCATATCCGAATCTGATTGTATAGCATCTTTTATATCATTATATCCAAGACCAATAGTTACTTTTCCAAGTCTTAACGCATCATATTGCTCTTGTGTAATAGTTCCAGCTTCTAAAAGCTCACTATACACTCTTTCATCTTCTCTCATCAAATCTAATGTAGCTTGTTTGTATACTCCAAGTACTGCCTTTGTTAATCCGCTTCTACCTTCTTCTGGATGTTCCTTTTCGTATGTAGTAAATATTTTATTTGGTATTTCTATGTTATCGAAGCAACCAGTATATTGATTTCTCCAGAACCAGCTTTGTGCAACTATTCTGCCTTCTGTGTCTCTTACTACGAACACTCTGCCATCTTTAGATAGTACACTGTGTTCCATACTAGTTTGACCCGCACCACCTATTTCTTGGCAACAATCTGTTAATGTTCCTATAGATAATGCAAGCGGATCATCACATCTTAACATCTCATATGTATAACCATCTCTTTCTCCAGTTACTCTTGGTATACTTGAATAATCTCTCATTTCTCCTTCGTTATACATTTCTTGTAATTTGTCATAATCTCTTTGGCTATATCCGGCTATCTTTGCTTGTTCTGCAAGGCCTTCATTTCCTATATCTACATTTTCATAATTATTATTACGAATATATTCTGCCGCAAGTTCTAGTGTTAATGTTCTACCTGCGTTATCCCTTATTATCTCTGGGAATCTTCTTTGTATTAACGCTATATCTTTAACATAGTCTGGATTAGACATTATTTCTTCTTGATGCTTCATAAAAAAGTCTACAAATTTAGGGTCATAACGCATATCGAAAGAATCAAACATTTGGTGTGCTTTAGTTGGCGTTAATACCGTACTTACATCCGCTTTTTCTAAAGCTAATCTTATATCTTGTACTTTCCCTTCTGCTAATTTTTTAGCTTCCTTTTGGTTTATTCCTTCTCCCTGCTCTATCTTAGGTGGTCTATATGTATATTTTCCATCTTCTCCTAATACATACGCTTCTTGCAACAAGGCTAGCTTTTCAGGATTATCTGCGAATTTAGCCATTGCTTTTTCGTAATCTTCAGCTGTAATATGTGATGGTGGAAGCGTAAGCATATCTGTTACTTTTTTAAAGCCCGCATCATTTCCATTAAATACTCCCATAACATACGCCAATTTTAATGTTGCTGTTTTTCCTTCGTCATTAAAATTAAATCTGTCTACTCTTGCAAGCGCAGACCATTTCTTTCCGTTCATTAGGAAGTTATCCATTTCACTTTCAGGGAAATTTAACATTACTGTGTGATGTGGTACAAACTTTCCTCCTGTTGCTTTGTACCAATTAGAAAGCGTTTCTTCCTTATGTTGGCCAACCATTTTGTCTAAACTTTCACCACTTCTTCCAGAAAGTTTCATTGCCTGTTCTAAGCCAAGAAGTTCAAACAATCTAAAGTACCCCGATGGCATTGCTCTTGGAATATTTTTACCTTTTAAAAACTCTGCCCATTCTCTATGTTCACCTATAGCTTTAAATGTTAAATTATAATTTGAACTATGATAGTTTTGATATCTTTCAGATTTAGATAAGTAATCATCATAGAAAGCTAATTTTAATTCTTCAGGTGCATCAGGAGATAAAAACATTTCTGGATGTGCTTCTTTGAAAAAGTCCGGCGCATCTTCTCCATACTTTATGCCACGAGATAATATTTCCATTTCTACCTTGCGTTTTAATGCACCTTGCAGTTCTTCTAAGCTCTTAGGTTCAGTCATGCGCAAATAATCTCTTCTTTTATTCAGGTATTTTATAGTTCTCGCATTATCCATTAAAAATGTGCGCAAATCTTCTTTACCAAAAATTCCTTCTAGCGTCGAATAAATATCCCTATCTTGCCCTTCAAAATATATATTTGGTCTTTCCAAGCACATGTCTAAATTAACATCGGATAAATATCTTCTATATTCTGGATGTTCCTCTATGTCTTCTAATTTTATTCCTGTTTTGTAGAATTTATCTTGAAGTTCTTGTGGTGCATCTTGAGCTATAAACAAGTCTGGATTAGCATCCCTAAAAGGTCCTTGAAGCATCCTACAATCTAGTTTAACTTTAGCAGTCCCATCACTTGGTCCGTAAATTATTATTCTACGCATAACTTCGTTGAACTCTTCTCTAGTATATGGTCTATCTCCAGCACCATCTGGCTTTATATATAGGTTTGCCGGGCTATCATAGCCTCTGTTTCCAGCATAATGCAAATATGCACTATCTATATATTTCATATTTGCAAATCCATTGCTTGAAAATATAGGTCCGTTTTCTCTTTCAAATTCCATTATTGGAGTAATGCCAAACCTCTCCATTACATTAAAAGCTCGCCATGCATCTTTTTGCTCCATGACTTCAATCGGGATGTATTCTATTAGTGTCTTTTCATCTACTTCTTGTAAAAATTTTGGTATGACAGTCTCCCTTATTTCCGCTGAAATAGTCTCTGATTCTTTTAGTAGTTCTTGTAGTGATGCATAATTTAATGCTACCTTTGCATTTGCACTAGTTATCCCTTGCCCTATATAATATTCTGCTATCTTCTCTTTATTTTCTTCCGGAGTAAGAGTGCTATCTATACTTTTAGATGCTCTAACCATCTCTAAAATGCCTGAATCTAATAATTCTGGCATATTGGTAATAATGTACTCATACTTTTCTTCTGTAAGTCCATATCTTTCTACAAAGTCCGTCAAGTCATCATTTAATCTAGTCATCCATCTTTTACCCGCAAACAATTCTCTGTTTGCATTAACTTGTTCTAAAGTTAAATTTGCCGAAAGAAATGCCTCTTTTAGTTCTTCCATACCCTCAGGGAATTCTACAATATATCGTGGCAAATTGTCTCTTGTTATTGCTAACTCAGTTAACTTTGTGTACCTATCTTCACGAGTATATCTGTGTTCTAGACTTTCTTCAATACCTGCCACAATTACAGCTTTTATCTCTTCTGCCGAAGAATCACGTGTTAACTCAGACTCTTCAACCATATCTTGCATTTTATATCCTAAATATGAATATGCTTCTATATCTATATTTGCCAAGTTGTGTATTCCTATTCTTTTTGCTATTTGTTGTGCATTATACTCAAGTTCGGTAGCAGAAATATCATCATACAAATTATATCTAATAACATCTTCTATTGTTAATTTGCTATCATAATATCTATTTCTTACCTCTTCATCTAATATATCTGGTCTGAAACCATCACGTCTAGCTCGTTCCCTTCTTACCGATGGTGAAAACACTGCGGCTACCGCGCTTTTAAATCTAGACCTAAATACTCCCGAATTTCCTAAACTATATTTTTTCATCTATATCCCTCTTACTTTTTAAACAGTTTCTTTATCTTATTTATTATTTTTGTTATATATCCTTCATCTTCTTTAACTGTTAACGCATTTATTTCTTCATCATTTACAGTTTCTTCTTGCTTTATAAATATACTTCTTGGATCAAAGCCTATTTTGCTTCGTTCTTCACTTCTTAAAATTTCGTCGTCCTCATCTAAGAGTTCTTCTTTTTTAGCCGGCGAACAAAAATATTCTCTGTATATGATTGCCATTAATTCCTTTGTCTCTTTACTGACAGTCTGCTTATTTAAAGGAATCTTTGGGTTAATACTTGAAACATAATCTTTATCTTTATTTATGTTTATAAAATATATAAACTCAGAAGAAAGCTTATTTCTTAAACTTTCAGGCATCATCTCAATAATTACGCTTATGTCCGTATAAGCCTTGAAATTAATTTTACTCATATACTATTTCACCTTCTTTTGTTCTTTCCATTTCCATATCTTTAAGCATAGCTTCATATCTTTCTTTTCTATCTCTTGCTGTTGTTTCTCTATATGAAGATTCGAAATCTTCCATAGAAACCAATTCTGGTCCTGCTTTCAATCTATCTATACTTTCAATATGTTCTCTCATTGTTTTGTTATACTCTTCTACGGGAGTTCCCATTATATGGCCAGTAGATTGTTCTACAAAATGTTCTGCCATATATCCAAGATATTCTAATGCCAACTTTTTCTTTCCTTCAGGTAAGTTCTCGTTCGTAGTTATTGTTTCTATTAAACTAGGCATTTCTGCAACTACTTTGTAATATGGCTCTCTATACATTATTTCACGGATTGCATCTGGAGATAATGTTTCCTTAAATTCTTTTCTTGCCTCATTTGCTCTTTCAGTATTTAAATCTAAATACTGTTGTCTATCTATCATAACTATAGGAATGTTATGTGCTTTTGCAGCGCGCATAGCATTCTCGTTCATATTCCCATCGAAGCATACTATACAAGATGGCATCAGTTTATCTGTTCCTGTTTTTGATCTCATATCTTTTGCTTTAGAAATGTCTGTTTCTTTTCTCTTTTGAACAATTTCATTCCAATATGTTGGATCTGTCCAATACGCTAAATCTTCCGTGCCTCTCATTCTACAGTTCATACTCTTTGTATCCATATGCCCTGCTCCATGCTCTACCATCATATCTGTAGAATCCATTTTAATGATTCCATCTTCTGCAAGCTCTGTAAATCCATAGAATACCGCATCCGGATCAATTTCTTTTAGTACTTCACCTTCATACACAGCTAAATCTGCAGCGTGTCCTGCTTCGGCATATGCTTTAGCTGCAGCTTCGTCTTTTAACGTTACAAGTTCAGCCCCGTCTCTTGTTTTCATACTTCTAAAAAGGCCTGCTATCTTCTTATCTGTTATTAACGTAGTTGAAATTGTATTACTTCCTTCAGTTTTAGACCACGTAGTTGGATCTTCTATTATTCTATTTGCAATACTGTTCATATTAAAATCGAAATTAAAAATTCTATGAATACATAAATTAAAACTTTGCCCATTAAGCTTTATTATCTCTACACCATCTATACTTTCTCTATCTAATGTCTCATCCGTTAAATCTAACATTTCTTGATTATATGTCTTAGAATACATGCTAGATATTCTTTGCTTTGTTTCAGACACATCTGAAATTACTGTTGGCATAGCACCAAATTGCGCTCTTAGCTTGTCTATATTATCTATCCCTGTCATTTGTTCAAAGAGTGTTAATCTTCTCTTAAATTCATCAGTTATTGGTGCTTCAACATTATGTGCTTTAGCATATTCATAAAGCTCTTCCATATTGAAATTACAATATTCTTCATCGAACGCTTGCATTTCCTCTGGTGACGCATTAAACAACATTTCTGAATATATTTTTCTAACTTCATCTGGAGTTGTTGCTTCATCTAATTGATTATCGTAATATTCTCTTACTTTTTCTTCATAGTTTGCTAGATCTTCTATACTTTTTATTCCAAACTTGTTGCCTGTTGCAACTAATGTTTTAAACATATCTTCCGGTATGTTTATTCCATCCAACCCGTTTGTGCTATTTACAAGTTCACTTAAATTTAAATACGAAGATATTGCCCCTTGAATACTCGGAAGCGTTTCTCCATACACTCCCTTATATTTTTCTATATATGCTTCTAACGCTTCTAAATTACCTGTTTTGCTTACCTCTATTACTGTATCTACAGCCCCCGTGCTATACTCTAACAGGCTATTTATCGTATTTATATCCATATTAGATATTTTTTCATCACATAAAAGTTCATATCTTAAATTAGGATTTTCTAATGTTAATTCCGGTCTAATCCTTTTTATTCTTTCATATGATGAATAAAACCTTTGCATTGTTGAGTTAGACTCTGGAAACTGTTTATAATTTGCAAAATTTTGTTTAATCACTGCTTCTACTAGTTCTTCTTTAAAATACCCATCTAGTTTGTCTTTAAAGCTTAAAAACTCTCTAGGATTTGCTGTAACATACGCTGCCATATATTCTTTGCTATCTCTTATTTCTGGTATTCTTATTCTCTTATAATTATTTATATCTTTTTCTACCAAGTATGTTGCTAGCTCTATATCGTCCGCTACATATTTAGGTGCCATTCCATATATTGCCCCTGGTCCAGCCTTACTAAGTCTTGAACCTTCTTCTGGAATTATCTCTCCTCTTATATATCCATTAAATTGTTCTTTTAAGAAATCACTTTGTACTTTAGACCCTTTTAATCTAAGTAGTAAATCTGGATTCTTTCCTATACAATCTTTTATTACTTCTTCACTAACAAATATTCCATCTATATCTGCATATTCTGCATATTTTTCATCTAAAATAATTACTTTCTTTTGTACTTCAAGTGGGAAACTTTCCATAAACATAGAATCTATGTCTAATATATCTGCTACAAAATCCATGTCTGTTAAATATTCTTCTGGTATTGGTGGCAACTCATAATTTTCTTCTGCGTATTTTAATATTTCAGACTTGTCCATATTTCCTCCTCTTGATACATTTATACAGAATAAATTATATCACATAATATTAAGATTTTAGCAAGTTTTATACATACTTTTCTAAATCTTTTTTGCCACCTTTTATTTGACAATTTTCACGTCCCCTTGTATACTTTATGTATTATGAAATTAGAGTATACAAATGTAGAATCTAAAGGATATATGACTGTTTTTAATGTTCTTAAAAACGAGTTTCATTTATCTGATAGATTAATACTAAAACTAAAAAAAGAACAACAAATATATATAAATGGCGAACCGACACATATAAAGAAAGTGCTTAATGTTGGTGACATTATTTCTGCAGACATATCTTTTGCAGAAGAATCCGAAAACATTGTTCCTACAAAGATGGATTTAAATATACTTTACGAAGATGATGCTCTTTTAATTATTAACAAAAAACCAAACACTCCAGTTCATCCATCAACAAATCACTACGAAGATACACTTTCTAACGGAGTAAAGTACTACTTTGAAAACATAGGATTAAAAAGAAAGATTCGTCCCGTTAACAGATTAGATAAGGATACTTCAGGTATTGTTATTTTTGCAAAGAACGAATATATTCAAGAATGTCTTACGCAGCAAATGAAAGCTGGTATATTTAAGAAAGAATATCTAGCTTTTGTTACTGGGACATTAGAAGAATCTCCTCTAACTCTCATTAGGAACATTAAAAGAAAAGCTGAAAGCATTATTGAAAGGTGCGTCTCAGATGACGAAGATAGCGAATATGCCGAAACAATATTTGAAACAATTAAAGAATATGATGGATATTCTCTTATTAAATGCATTCTTAAAACAGGCAGAACGCACCAAATACGCGTACATACAAGTTATTTAGGACATAGTATTTTAGGAGATACTTTGTATAGCACTTCTTCAAACTTAATTGCTAGACAAGCCTTACATGCATATAAAGTTAATTTCATCCATCCGATTACTAAGGAACTTGTTGAAATAACTTGCGATTTACCAGAAGATATGCAAAACCTTATAAGTTAGATTAACTTGTCTGTATTTATTTACAAAATTCGACACTTTGTGTTATACTATTTGCGAGGTGCAATATGAAAAAATTATTAACTATCCTAATAGCTTTAGTTATACTTGTTGTTATAGCAGTTGCCGTACCACTAATTTGGTATACTAACGCAATAGGACCTATGAGTGATGAAGCCAAAAACATTAATGTTACAATCGAAATGGGTTCTGGCTCTAGTACAATCGCTAAAACGTTAATGGATGCTGGTGTTATATCTAGCGATCTAGCTTTCAAACTATATGTAAAACTAAACAATATATCTGGATTTCAAGCAGGAGAATATGTCCTATCTCCAAATATGAATCTTGAAACAATAGCAAAATCACTTAAAGAGGGTAAAGTTTTTGAAGAACAAGTAAAAATAACATTTGTTGAAGGTAAAAATATGATGTGGATAGCAAAGAGAATTGCTGAAACTACAGATAATACCGAACAAGATGTTTACGATCTACTTAAAGACAAAACATACTTACAAAGTTTAATTGATAAATATTGGTTCTTAACAGAAGATATATTAAACAAAAATATATACTATGCATTAGAAGGCTACCTTGCTCCTAATACATACCATTTTTCAAAAAACGACTTGAGTGTAAAAACAATATTTAAAACAATGTTAGACCAAACAGAAAAAATACTAAAAGATTACAAAGATATTGTTCAAAAGAGCAAATATTCTATACACGAAATTATGACAATGGCATCAATTGTAGAACTTGAATGTCCACCTTCCAAAGACAACGAAAACAGAAAAAACACAGCAAGTGTTTTCTACAACAGACTTAAATCTGGAATGTCTCTAGGTAGTGATGTTACAACATATTATGCTTTCAAAATTAGTATGGCAGATAGAGATTTAACTGTTGCAGAACTAAACTCATCTAATCCATACAACACAAGAGGACCTAATATGGGCGGAAAACTTCCAGTTGGACCAATATGTTCAGCTTCTAAGTCTTCTATAATAGCAGCAATAGAGCCTAACAAAGGCGAAGATTTATACTTTGTAGCAGATAAAAATGGTAAGATATATTTTACCGAAACATATTCTGAGCACATACAAGTTGTAAACAAACTTAAAAAAGAGAATATGTGGTACGAATACGAAAAGTAATATAGAAAACAAAAGTACAGACTATGTTCTAGTCTGTATTTTTTACTTATTTACTTGTTTTTTAATTCATATATTTCATTAGCTATTTTAGCATATGTTTCTACGCTAACTTCTTCTGCTCTAACAGTTTCTTTTAAGCCAACATTTTTTATTATTTCTTCGATTTCTGGTTTAGTTAATCCACATAATCCACAGTTTGCTAGTGAATTAGCTAGTTTCTTTCTTCTTTCTGAGAATGCTTTTTTTACTAACTCTTCAAATATCTTTCCATCTTTTATTCCTAGTTCTTGTTCTTTAGCTTTGTTTGGAGTTATTTTAATAACTGCAGATGTTACATTAGGCGCTGGTATAAATGATGTATTTGGTACAACAAAAATCTTTTCTACATCTGCTTGATAATTTGTATTGATAGTAAGGACTCCATATTCTTTAGAACCTGGTTTAGAGGCAATTCTATCTGCTACTTCCTTTTGTACCATTACTGTTATGCTTGCAATATTTTCTTTATATTCTAGAAGTTTGAATATTATTGGTGTTGTGATGTAATATGGAAGATTTGCTATTACTCTAACTTTTCCTTTTACATCTTTAATATATTCTTCTAAATTAACCTTAAGTATATCCATATTAACAATTGTAAGGTTAGAATGTGATGTAAATCTACCGTTTAGTATTTCTATCATATCTGTGTCTATTTCAAAAGCTAAAACTTGTGCGCCAGTTTGTAATATATATTCTGTTAGATTTCCCAGACCAGGGCCTATTTCTATTACCAAGTCACCCGCTTCAACATTTGAGTTTTCTACTATTCCTAATAGGATATTATCATCTACAAGGAAGTTTTGACCAAAACATTTCTTTGCAAACAATTTGTTACTTCTCATTATTCTATTTGTTATTTCTAAGCTGTTCATTATTTTTATCTCTCCTTAAAAATTAAGAGTGCCTTTAGCACTCTTAAATTATTTTATTATTATAATCCACCATTTTTCTCTATTTTAGCAGCATATTTTAATACTCTTTTTCCATAGTACCAAGAGTATGCATCTCTTCCTTTTTCTTCTTTTAAGTATTTTCTATATCTGCCTTCTCCCCAGTTATATGAGTTAAGCGCGTGTAAATCTAGTTCTTCACCGCTTGCTGAACCTTTCCATGATTTGTAATATCTACTCAACCAATATACCCCTGCATGTATGTTTTCATACGGATCAAATAAATCTGTTGTTCCTATCTTTTTCTTTAAGTAAGACAAGTTTGATGGATTTATTTGACACATTCCATAACCAGTTTTACTCTTTGCTTCTATTCTATAGTTACTTTCTACCTTCATTAACCCTAAAAACACTAAATATGGTACGTTATATTTTTTGCACATATTATATGCAAATTTTTGATACTTTAGCGCTAATTTAATATCATATTTTTTAAAGTTAGCATCTACTTCTAAATCTTTTGCCGTTATTCTTGCTGTATTATATCTAGATGTTGGTATTATTTTTGTTCCAACTTCAATTATTTGATCAACAGGTTCCTTTTCTATTAGCTCGCTAATTATATTTGTTGATACTAAATTTTGATTTGCATCGTATCTTGCTGTATACAATACTGTTTTTTGTCCATTTTCACCTTTTTGTAATGTTGTTTTTGTTCCTCTATACACACTTGCGTTGGATTTCTCTACTTTTTCATAGTCTATATATTGGATTTCTTCTATTATTCTTTCAGTCTGTCCGACTGTTACTTTCGCTCTATATTCCGAAAGGTCGAGCATTGCTACTTCATCTTCGGAATATATTTTGATTTCCATGTTATCTTTAAGGATTGTCTCTACGTTTGGATATACTATAGCTTTTTCATCTATATATATATTGTTTTGCATTAACATTCCTTCTACAGTATTAGACATTGTGTTAACTGTTATAGTTTCGCCATAATAATTTATTGTTACAGATTTTGTTTGAAAGTTAACCACAACTAAACCTACTGTTACAAACACCACCATACATGTGAACATTACGGTGAGTTTTCTTAACATGTAAAGTTTATCCTCTTTCAATAAAACTCCTCCTTACGACGTAGTCGTACGATATTATTATACTATTTTTAATGTATCTTGTCAAATATCTAGTAATTCACGCATTTTGCATATAATATACTTTTTAAAGAACGCTTTAATACTAGTATATTTTTCATTTCACATATTATGTACAAGTGCAACTTAATATATTGCATTTTATTTTTTTTAATGATAAAATGTAACCATTAGGAGGTATTCAATATGGGATGGATTATATTTGGCGTTGTCGTTGTAGCCATAATTCTTTGGTTCGTTGGTGTATACAATAAACTTATATCATTAAAACAAAGAGTTGAAAACGCATGGGCACAAATAGACACGCAATTAGTAAGAAGATTTGATTTAATACCAAACTTAGTAGAAACTGTTAAAGGTTATGCTAAACACGAATCTGATACTTTAGAGAAAGTTATTGCAGCTAGAACTCAATATATGTCTGCAAATGGCGATGTTGCTAAAATGGCAGAAGCTGAAAATGTTCTTTCTGGAACATTAAAAAGCATTTTCGCATTATCTGAAGCTTATCCAGAATTAAAAGCAAATGTTAATTTCCAACAAATGCAAACTGAATTAACAGGAACTGAGGATAAAATAGCTTACGCTAGACAATTCTATAACGATACAGTTCAAATGTTTAATACAGAAATCTTAAAATTCCCTAACAATATAGTTGTTTCTATATGTGGAGCAGGAAACTTTACAAAACAATCATTCTTCGAAGCAGCAGCTGAAGAAAAGAAAAATGTAAGAGTACAATTCTAGAGGTGAATTATGATACTTAAAAGCGTACAAGATAATAAAAGATCTTCGTTCTTTATAGTATCACTGTTTATTGTAATTATTATGGTAGGCGTATACTTTGTATGCTATGCTTTGGATTTAGGTTTTTTATCTATTCCAATTGCCGTAGTAGGTGCAGTAGTGCCTGCCATAATTTCTTATAACAACTGTGATAAAATAGTTCTATCACTAAATGGTGCTAGACCAGCTACAAGAGAACAAGATTTGTTATTAAGTAATTTATTAGACAATATGTGTATTGCTTCTGGTTTACCAAGACCAAAGCTTTATGTTATAAACGATGCAAGTCCTAACGCATTTGCTACTGGAAGAAATCCTGAAAATGCAGTTATATGCGTTACAACAGGTCTTCTAGAAAAATTAGATAAATATGAACTTGAAGGAGTTATAGCTCACGAATTATCTCACATAAAGAACTATGATATATTATTATCTACAATAGTTTCAATATTTGTTGGATTTGTAGTTATACTTTCAGACTGGTTCACTAGATGGAGTTTTAGACGTAGTAGCAACAGTGATAATAAGAACCCAATATTCGTTATTATTGGTATATTGTTCTTAATACTATCTCCAATATTTGCTACACTTATGAAACTTGCAATATCTAGAAAAAGAGAATTCTTAGCAGACGCTTCTGCTGTAGAAATGACTAGAAATCCAGACGGATTAATTAGTGCATTACAAAAGATAGCTTTAGATCCAGATCCGCTTGAAGTAGCGAATAAATCTACAGCTCACATGTATATATCTAATCCTTTCAAGGATAAAGCTTCAGATTTATTCTCCACACATCCAAGTACGGAAAAGAGAATCGAAGCATTAAGACATATTAATTAATTAATTTGGAGGATAATATGGAAAGATTAAGAGGTTTTGAAATAGCTAAAGGATGGGAAGATAAAGGTATTAATCTTCCTGTTAGAAAAACTGCTCATTCAGCAGGATACGACGTTGAGGCAGCCGAGGATATTGTGATTCCTAAATTCACACCTGGTTGTAAACCAACATTAATACCAACAGGGCTTAAAGCTTATTGTCAGGACGATGAATGCTACCTATTATTAAATAGAAGTAGCGGTCCTAAAAAAGGATTCATCCTTGCAAATAGTGTTGGATTAATAGACGCAGATTACTATGGTAATCCAGATAACGATGGTCATTTTTACTTTGCATACTTTAACTGCAGTGATCATGATATTGAAGTAAAAAAAGGCGATGCAATAGGACAAGTTGTATTCCAAAAATATCTTACTGTAGATAACGATAACGCAACTGGTACAAGAGTTGGTGGATTTGGAAGTACAAGCAAATAATTATTAAATCAAATAAAATATATAGTAAAACCAGATTCGTTCTGGTTTTATTTTTGTCTAATTGTATTTTAGTCCCATCTGTGATATACTTACTTCACCAAACTTAATTAAAAATTCTTATGATTAGGAGGGTTTTTATATGGTACACAAGAAGATCGGATGTGCCATTATCGGTTATGGAGGCATGGGTAATTGGCACGCCAACAAAATCACCCGCGAAATGAGCGAGTACGCAGAGCTCATTGGAGTTTACGACACCAATCCTGCTCGGAATCAGATAGCCAAGGAAAAAGGAATTCACTTCTATCTTGATGAATTCGAGCTCTTGGCTGATGAGAACGTCGAGCTTGTTGTTATCGCAACTCCGAACGACGTCCACAAAGAAATCGCAATCAGAGCACTTGAAGCAGGCAAAAACGTAATCTGTGAAAAGCCTGTTACTATGTGTTCACACGACCTTGAAGAAATCATTGCTATCGCAAATAAAACTGGGCTTCTCTTTACTGTACACCAGAACAGACGTTGGGATGAAGATTATCTTACGATGAAGAAAATCTTTGATGACAACACTCTCTCAAACGTGTACAGAATCGAATCCAGAGTTCAAGGATCCAGAGGAATTCCTGGGGACTGGAGAAACCAGGTAGAACACGGCGGCGGTATGGTTTACGACTGGGGAATTCACCTTCTTGACCAAGCTCTTATGATGACTGGAACAAGAAAAATCAAGACGGTATATGCCGAACTTACCAACGTCACAAACGAAAATTGTGATGATGGGTTCCGCACTACCCTTATCTTTGATGATGGCCTTTCCTTCTATGTTGAGGTTACCACAAGCAACTTCATTGAGCTTCCCAGATGGTATATGCTCGGCGAGAATGGCACTGCTGTTCTTAACAATTGGTCCTGCAACGGCAAAATTGTTATGGTTTCTGATTGGGAAAACAAAGATGCTGTCCCGATTGTTGCCGGCGCCGGAATTACCAAAACGATGGCTCCCAGAGACAAAGACTCTATCAAAGAATATCCTCTGCCTGTACAAAAGGCAAACTGGGGCGAGTATTACAAGAATGTATTTGCTTACCTTCGCGGTGAAGAAGACATCATTGTAACTCACGATGAACAAAGAAGACTCATCAAGCTTGTTGAAGCTATCTTTGCTTCTGGTTATTCTGGAAGAGTCGTAGAATTTGAGAACGGACTTTAAACAAACTAACACCAGCTGTTTAATACAGCTGGTGTTTAATTATTATATTAATTTTTTTAATATTTTAATCTTCAATTGGAATAAATAGTTTACAGCAACATACGCCTTCTTCTATAAACTTATCGCAAGGGCAAAGTGTTGTTTCATTCTTCTCCACTCTGCATGGACAATGCCCATCTTTTTTTAATGTTCCTGTTATTATTTTGTCTACATATTCCTTGTTTGGATTTAATCTATATCCTTTCATATAACCTCTCTTATACTTGTCTTGAAAAGACGCTTCTATTTTGTTCTTTTAGATATATTTCATCTTTAAGAACTACTTCATTTTGTGCTAGTGACTCTTGTACATCTATGATTCTTTGGTTTGAAGAACCTCTAAAGAATAGTTTTGGATCTTTATTTTCTTCTTCAAATTTTCCATCAACTAAGATATCCACATTCTTTAATAATTTAGGAGTTTCTTCCCACATTGTACACATTTTATCTCTTATTTGTTTATCAAAAAGGAAGCCAGAGTACGCCCAAATTGTTTTATCTGGATATACTTCCCTTACTCTATTAGTTAGTTCTACTAATGCTGCTTGGTTTTCTTTTTCGAATGGTTCTCCACCTAAAAGTGATAAACCTGTTATATAGTTTGGCTTTAGCGCCTCTAATATTTCGTTTATTGTGTCTTCTGTAAACTCTGTTCCATAGTTAAAGTCCCACGCTTCTTCATTAAAGCAGCCTTTACAATGATGTCTACAGCCACTTACAAAAAGTGAAACTCTAACTCCTGGTCCATTAGCTATATCCATTTTCTTTATTGTAGCGTATTTCATAATCTTTCTCCTATAAATGTAATACTCTTGCTTTTATCTCCTTAGTTTTTCCTTCATTCCAGAAGTTTTCTCCTAGGTATCCACAAGTACGTCTTGTAACGTTCATTTTTCTCTTATCTTTGTTTCCACAACTTGGGCATTCCCATTCGTTGTTATCGTTTATTATGATTTCTCCATCAAATCCACAGCAATGGCAGTAATCTGATTTTGTATTGAATTCTGCGTATTGAATGTTGTCATAAATAAATCTTACTATATCTTCTAATGCATCTAAGTTATGAGTAATATTAGGTATTTCTACATAAGATATTGCTCCACCTGAAGATATTGGTTGGAATTCACTTTCAAATGCAAGTTTTTCAAACGCATCTATCTTTTCTCTAACATCTACGTGATATGAATTTGTATAGTAACCTTTATCTGTTACATCTTTAATTGTTCCAAATTTTTCTTTATCTATTCTTGCAAATCTATAACATAAGCTTTCTGCTGGTGTTCCATATAATGCAAATCCTAGACCAGTTTCTTTCTTCCATGTATCACAAGCTTCTCTAAGTCTTCTAATAACTTTAAGTGCAAATTCTTTACCTTCTGGAGTAGTGTGAGATACACCTTTCATAAGTTTTGTTACTTCATATATTCCTATATATCCTAAAGATATTGAAGAATAGCCGCCTTTTAAGAATTTATCTATCTTTTCTCCTGGTTGAAGTCTAGCTATTGCACCATATTGCCAGTGTACTGGAGATATGTCTGATGTTGTTCCAAGTAAAGCGTGGTGTCTGCACATTAATGCTTCAAAGCATAGATCTAATCTTTCATCCATTAAGCTCCAGAATTTTTCTTCATCTCCTTCAGCAAGAATTCCTATTTGTGGTAGGTTAAGTGATACAACACCTTGGTTAAATCTACCTTCAAACTTGTAGTTTCCTTTTTCATCTTTCCAAGGAGCTAGGAAGCTTCTGCATCCCATTGGGCTAAATACATTACCTTCGTAGTTTTCTTTCATCTTCTTAGCTGAAATATAGTCTGGATAAAGTCTCTTTGATGAACATCTAACTGCAAGTTTAGTTAAGTAATCGTATTCCCCACCTGTTAAGTTATTGTGTTCATGTAATACATATATTAGTTTAGGGAATGCTGGTGTTACATATACGCCTTTTTCATTCTTTATTCCTAGATATCTTTGTCTTAATATTTCTTCAATGATCATAGCAGTTTCTTTCTTGTATGGATCATCTTCTTCAAGATTTAAGAATATTGTTACGAATGGAGATTGTCCATTTGTAGTCATAAGTGTATTTATTTGATATTGTATTGTTTGAACACCTGCTGCAAGTTCATCTTTTAGTCTATCTTGAACTATATTTTCAATAGCTTCATCAGATAAAGTTCCTTTATATTTTTCTTCTAATTTTGCTTTGAACTTTTCATAACTCTTTCTTAAATATTTACCTAAGTGTTTGATTTCAACAGATTGGCCACCATATTGGCTACTTGCAACTGCAGCTATTATTTGAGTCATAATAGTACATGCAACTTGGAAGCTCTTTGGACTTTCAATTAATTTTCCGTTCATTACTGTTCCATTTTCAAACATATCGCTTATGTTTATTAAGCAGCAGTTAAATATTGGTTGTAAGAAATAGTCCGCATCGTGGAAATGTAGTATTCCATCTTCATGAGCTTTAGAAATTTTTTCTGGAAGTAACATTCTCTTTGTTAAATCCTTAGAAACTTCTCCTGCTATTAAGTCTCTTTGTGTAGATGCAATATGTGCATTTTTGTTAGAGTTTTCTTCCATAACATCTTTATTGCTATTTCTAATTAAAGATAATATAGATTCATCTGTTGTATTAGATTTTCTAACTAATGCTCTTGTATATCTATATACAATATATGCTTTTGCTAGTTCGAATTTACCAAGTTCCATTAACTTTTCTTCAATAATGTCTTGAACATCTTCAACTAACATTCTTTTTTTCTTTAAACCTTCAATATATTTAATTATTCCTTCTATCTCCTCACATGAAGCCATTTGATTCTCAGGTACTTCTGCGTTAGCTTTTCCAATGGCTACACGTATTTTCTCCGCATCGTATTCGACGATTTTTCCGTCTCTTTTTACTATTTTCATATTAACCTCCCCCATTACCTTACACCGCTATTGTACCCCTTTAATTTTATTTAATCTGTTGCAAATGCAACTTTTTTGTGATATTATTAAAATAATTTTAGAGGTGATTTTTTTATGGTAAACTGTGACCTATTCAAACAATTGACAGAGCAAGAGTTTCAAAAAATTTACAAATGCTTCAATATTAGAAATATTTTTTTCAAGAAAGATCAGACAATTTTATCTAACACAAAAAACGCTGGAACCGTTGGCGTTGTAATATCTGGCGACGCTCAGCTTATTCGTTTTGATTACAAAGGTACTCGTACCCTCTTGGCTGAATATGGCGAAGGAGATACATTTGGAGCCATTTTCTCTAATCTTTCCAATGGTGAAATTTCTGTTCAAGCAAAAACAGATTGTGAGATTATGTTTGTAGATTATGATCACATTATTAATAGATGTAAAAAGAATTGTCCTTATCATAATACTGTTATTGAAAATATGATAGACATCCTTGCAAAAAGAATTTATACTCAAAATGAGAGAATCGAAATATTAACCAAAAGGAGCACTCGAGATAAGCTACTCGAATACTTTCATACCCTAGCTAAGAAAAGTTCCTCAAAAACTGTTTACGTGCCTTTTACGTATACAGATTTAGCAGACTACCTTAGCATAGATAGGTCTGCTATGATGAGAGAGTTAAAATATCTTAAAGATGATGGTATAATTTACACTAAAGGAAGAATGGTAAAATTAATAACTATGTAGTAAAATAAACTTATATTATAGGAGGAAATTATGATATTAATTATAGAAGCAATTGCACTATGTGTATTATTTACAATAATGGTTTATATAATGTCTAGAAAACCGATTAAAACATTATATAACTATCCACCAAAAATACAAGAAAGAGTAAAATCTTTAGAAGAATATAAAGATCAAATACCTACAGAAAAGAATAAAGTATTTGCTAAATGCTTAGCATCTATTGTTATAATAATTATTATTAGTTTGATTTTAAGATATGTTAATGGATATACAACATTTATAGAAGGATTTGGATATGGCTTTTTACTATGGACGATCGTTAACATATATGATGCTGTAGTAATGGATATTATTTGGTTTTGTCACGATCCGTATTTTGTATTCAAAGGAACTGAAGATATGGTAGATGAATACCACGATTATTGGTTCCACATTAAAGGTAGTTTGATTGGCGAAGTAATTGCACTAGGCGTATGTGCCGTGGTTGGATTAGTTATACAGTTTATATTATAACTCGCACTATGTGAATATATTAGTACATAATATTAGTATATCGAACAAGAGGAATGTATTAAATACATTCCTCTTGTTTTCTATTCATAATCATAAAAGTTTCCGTTGTATGTTAATAATTCTCCTGCGTCTGTTAAGAAAACCATCATTTTATATTGATCGCCCACGCACGCCATATCTATTATATTGTATTCCGATAATGCTGTAAGTTCAGTTGTAACACCGTTATCCATATTTACTTCATATGCTTTTCCATCATCTGTTATTACATATGCTTCTGTCACTTCCGCATCTATTAAAGCGTTAATTGTTCTATATACATGTGCTTTTTTGCCTTCTCCAGAGATAAGCGATAAATTCTTGACTGTACGTGGTGACTTACCTATTACAATAAACACACCTTCTTCTCCTTCACAGTATATTTGTCTGTAATTCTCGTCTTCACCTATTTCCTCATGAGAATCCGCCCATACTACATTTTTATATTTAGCGTATGGATCTAAAACTTTTACACTATCTAGACTAATTGTTGTTTCACTTGCTATATCGTATGCAGAAACAACATTATATTTAACCATCTTTGGCCCTTCTTTTGGCGTTATTACCATATTTAATGAATGTGTCTCTTTAAACTCATAAAAGTCTATAGATTTAACATTTGACATTAATTGTGTTGCAGTACTTGAACTCCCATCATACTTAAATAGATAGCCTTTAGCTGTAAGTATAAATACCCCGTCTACATCTCCTGTTTCTATTATTTTTGTCGCAGCCACTTTTTGCTTAGCCTTATTTACTATTTGTTCGTATTCGTTTTTCTTTGCATTCCAATGATATAAATAATTGTTTGAATCGTATGGTATTTTTGACAAACCAATACTTGATATTGTTCCCACAAAATCATATTTATCATATGGAATTCTATTTATATCTAAAAGTTCACCATTTTCTGTTAAGAAATATATACTTTCAATCGAGTTTGTATCTCTATATGTCATTTCTAGAACTTTAGTATCTTCTAGATGTCTTGTTACATTGTCTACCTCTCCACCAGGTACCATGAAATACACATTAAACGACCAAACCGCACCTTCTTCTGTTAATAAGTATACTTTAGATGTAGAAATAGATTTAACCTCCTCTACAGCCTTATATGTTCCTTCTATGTCTAAATCTAATTTAACTTCTCCATAATACACTTCATTATCTTTTATTGTAACTTCCAAAGATTTTGTTGATGACCAAGTAAGATTCTTGAAGTTTTCATACGGATCTTTAACTGGTTCTTTATTTTCTTCTTCCTTTTTGTTATCCGTTTGACCAGTTGTTTCGCCTTTAAATTCTTCTGGTGTTTTAATTTCTCCTTCCGTCCAAGATTTTACGAACATCCCTACTACCGCTCCACATATAACAAGTATCGCTAGAACTAATACTATCACAAGCGGCAGATTGTTTTTCTTAGCAATAGGTTCTTCTATTGGACCTAAGTTGTATTTGCCCGGCTCGTTATTTTCAATATTATCTATAGGATTTGTATTTTGTATATTTTCTTGTACTGGTTCTTGCCCAACCACATTATTTTCCTGTTCATTCATAATATTCACCCCTGTTTTCTTTATTTTACTACATATCTATTTTAAGTTCAAGGAAAAATTCTATACCATTCTGTTCAAAAAAAGGAATACTATTTGGTATTCCTTTTTATTTTATGCTATTTTGCTTTTTCTACTAAATCTTTTTGTTTCTTTTTATTCTTAAACATTTTATAGAAATGCCAAGATAAATATGCAGCTACTGCTATTACTAATATAACTAATACAATATTTCCAAATTTATCTACTACATCTGCTACTTTATGCCATGCTTCGCCTAGAAAATGTCCTGCTACAACGAGTATTGTATTCCATACTGTTGTACCTATTACTGTATATGTTACAAATGGTAACACTTTCATTTTTGTCATCCCCGCTGGTATTGAGATTAAGCTTCTAACGATTGGAATACATCTACAGAAAAGAACAGTAATGTTTCCTTTCTTTTCAAACCATGCATTTGCTTTTTCTACATCTTGTGGTTTGAATCCAAGTATCTTTCCTACCTTGCCATCTAGCCATCCAGCAATTACATCTTTATTTACTAATCTTCCAATTCCGTATAACGCAAATGCACCTACAACTGCACCTATTGTCGCAAATAATATTACAAGTGGCACTGTCATTGTCGTTTGTGTAGTCATAAAACCACCTAAAGATAGTATTATCTCAGATGGTATTGGTGGAAATAGGTTTTCTATTAATATTAATATTCCTATTCCAAAGTATCCCCAGTCATTCATGATTTCTATTATAAATTCTTGCATCTTTTTTCTCCTATATTTTAAGTCTATTCGTCTACGTCGTTAGATATTAGCAACCATAATGTTTTTACTATAATTTTCAAATCTAACCATAGACTCATATTATCGTAATATTCTACATCGTATCTTAATTTTTGCTTATGAGATATAGTTCTTCCGCCATTAACTTGAGCAAGTCCTGTTAGCCCTGGTCTCATTTTATATCTCTTTGGATCTATTTCACCCTCTGGTAATTCTTCGCCTGGAATAAATGGTCTTGGGCCTACAAGCGACATATCTCCTTTAAGTACATTTATTAATTGTGGTAATTCATTTAAGCGTAATCTATCTATTAGTTTACTTACTTTAGTATAACTTTCTTTATATCCATTTGACTCACAAGGATATACTTTCGTTCTAATTTTATACATAGTAAATGTCTTTTTATTCTTGCCTTCACGTTTTCTTAGTCTGTTATATATTGGCAGTCCTGTATCCAAATATGTAATAATTATTGTAATAATTATTAGCGGCCATAAAAAGAACAACAGTGCAAATGCTATAACAAAATCTAAAAAAGGTTTTATGAAATTTCTATACATTTCTTCACCTCTGTCGTGCTACATATTCTATCACAGTAACACGCGCTTTTCAATAATTTAATGTTCTTTTAATAAGAGTATTATTGTGCCTTTCCACACTTTTTGCAAAATCTAGAATCGCTATCTATACTAGCACCACAATGTTTGCAATACATAGTAGCACCTGCCGCAAAGCCTTCTTTTACAGCTTGTGATTTTGTTCTTATAGCGCCTTTTTCTATTTCAGCTTCCATTTCTGCCATTTCTTTTAGCACATCTTGATTCTCCGTAAGTATTTCTTTTTTTACATTTATAGCAGTTTTACTTAAGTCCTTAAGTCTTTCACCCATATCTCCAGTAGTCATATCCTTAAGTACATCTATGTTGCTTTTCATCATGTTTTTCATTATGTTATTCCTTCCTCTTGCTGATACTGTAAAGTATAAAATCACACCCATTCCTATTAATGCTATTACTAATGGTAAAAATGCTAAATATTCTCCCATATCTTTCCTCCTGCTATTTACTCTTTCATTATACTATATATAAATATATTTGAAAAGTATATATAATAACAAAAAAGAGAGGTTACCCTCTCTTTTTATTCGTTTGCAAGGCTTGCAAAAAAGTCTACATCATTTTTAGCAACAAGTTCAACCTTTCCGCATACCTTATGCTCCTTGCGTCTTTTCCGTAAAAACTCTAATCCTTTATTATTCATAACAATCATTCTAATATCCGGATTGAGTTTAAGCACCTTGTCCGCAAGTTCAAAGCCGTTCATTGCAGGCATTTGGTATTCTGCTATTACAACATCCACATCCCTATCATTCGTTATGTGTCTAAGCACAGCATAAGGGAATGTATATGCAGTACACTCAACATTATCCGAAGCAGCTAAGAAGTTCTTAAGCGTTTCGGCGTAATTTAAGCTGTAGTCTACTACCAAGATTTTCTTCATAGCAAGCTCCTTTCAAATTATTGAAATAACATATTATTTTACCATAAATATTATACCACAGAAACTCACTAAACACAACAAAAAGCAGGTATCTCTACCTGCTAATTTGGCTCCTCAAGTTGGACTCGAACCAACGACCTATCGGTTAACAGCCGAGCGCTCTACCGACTGAGCTATTGAGGAATATATAAAAATTGGCGACCCCCTATT
>JAFXHJ010000009.1 GCA_017536445.1 Clostridia bacterium | reverse complement strand
TAATGATAATCTTAGCAGCAAGCGTAGTAATAACACTAAATAATACTGGTGTAATAAACAGAGCAAATGAAGCAGTAGATTTAACAAATGAATCACAAGTGCAAGACTTAGCTGCATTGGTGTGGGCAGATGCCTATATGGACAAGCTAAGAGGACAAGACCTAATAGATAAAGTAACAGAAGAATTAGGAAAACAAGGAGTAACAACAGACAAATGGGATATAACAATAACAGATACAGGAGTTACAGTAGAAAATAAAAATAATGGTGGTGGAGGCAACACACAATCAGGAACTGGACTAGGCTCATTAATAACAGCAGATAATTATGGAGATAGAGTAGACTATACTGTAACAGTAAATGGAACTACATATGATGATTGGCAAATATATTATCATAATAACGACTATGTATATTTAATATCTGAAAGTCGTGTTGAAAAAGTTTCATTAGATAAAGGAACAACGGTGGCAAGCTTAACATCAAACGAGCTAGCACTATATGAAAAGTTTAGAGTAGGAACAGCAAATAAATGTACATTGGTAGATACATTTACAGATGAAACAGCTGGAAATAATTTCACAATGTATAACTGCCAAGCAGTAGCGCAATTAATAAAAGATTATGCAAATTTTGCAAATATAACAACATATGGAACAAATGTAGTAGGAGCAATAGGAGGACCAACATTAGAGTTATTAGCAGCAGGATGGAATGCAAAAGGCTATACGCCAACAATGGCACTAACAACAGACACATATGGATACAGGATAAATAACGATGCATATGTAGAAGTAACAGGTGATGGATTATATGTATCGTCAGATTACTGGTACTGGTTGGCGTCTCCGTCTTATGACCACTATGACGATGTTATGAGTGCGGGATATGACCTTGTGGGCGATAGCACCTGCAACTCTATTATCGGCGTGCGTCCCGTAGTTTGTCTAAAATCTAGTATCCCTGCCACAGTGGGAACAGGGGATTACGATTTTAGTTTAACAAAATAACGAAGGTACAAAATTAAAGTGCGCAAGTGGTGGGAGAATCCACCTGCGTAAGCGCACGAATTTCACAAGCTATATAGAATACATAAAATATTTAAATTAAGAATAGAAGTAATAATGTTAAATAAACATTATTACTTCTACTTTTTTATGCTTATATATGCATAAAACGATGCTTTTGTTGTGTCGGATTTTGTCGATGAAAAGTGGGAATATTAACACTCAAATCGTTGACATATACACAACAGGTAATTAAAATATTTGTATGGGGGGAAAAAAGAAAGGCGTGAGGATAAAAAGGTAAAATTGTTTTTTTGGGGGATTATATAAAAATATATAGATATAAATAAAGAATAAAAGTAGATATATGAGGAGAAAAAACAAATGAGTGAAAATGAAATAGAGAAAATTGGATAAAGTATATTTGAAAGTATAAAGCATGTAGATGAATATGGAAATGAATATTGGTTAGCCAGGGAACTACAAAAGGCTATGGAATATTCCCAATGGAGAAGGTTTAATGATACTATTGAAAGGGCTGTTAGTGCATGTAAACTTAGTGGTTTCAATGGTTTAGAACACTTTGCCAACGTTGGCAAAGTGTTCGTTGGAGCTAATGGCAGAAAGCAAATATTAGCAGACTATAAACTAACACGTTATGCTTGTTACTTAATAGCACAAAATGGAGATCCTAGAAAAGAAGTAATAGCATTAGCACAAACATATTTTGCGGTTCAAACTAGAAAACAAGAATTAAGCGAAAAAGAATATAGCTTACTTACAGAAGATGAAAAGAGATTTTACCAAAGAGATTTAACTAGAAAGGGTAATTATTCACTTAATCAAACTGCTAAGAAAGCGGGAGTTAAGAATTTTGCTAAATTCCATAATGCTGGATATAAAGGGTTATATAACGGTGAAACTGCAGATGACATAGCTAAAAGAAAGGGTTTAAGATATAGGGAAGATATATTGGACAATATGGGAAGTGATGAACTAATAGCAAATCCATTTAGAATATCTCAAACTGAGCTTAAATTAAAAAGAGATAATGTACAAACGGAAGATGTAGCAAATGATACTCATTATATTGTTGGAAAGAATATACGTGAGGTAATAGAAAAGAATGGAGGACCTATGCCAGAGGAACTTCCAACACCAAAGAAGAGCTTAAAAGAATTAGAAAATGAAAATAAAAAGACTTTAACAAACCAATAATTTATAAATAATAGATATAAAACTGTGTGGTGAAAACCGCACAGTTTTAAGCTTTTAAGACATTATGCTAAAGAAAATTGAAAATCTTTTTAATTTTTTGTTAAAAACACTTGACAAACAATTATCTTTTTAATATAATGTTAATATCAGATTAGATTAAGATTGCTTTTCAATAAAAGCACATAATTGGGAAGCAATTATTTTTACGTCCTATGTTATTAACGAAATGTTAAAAAGAATAAAATAAATAATATATAAAGGAGAATTGTTATGAAAATCATCAACTTGAAGGCGAAGAAACTACTCATTGTCGTAGACATGGTAAACGGTTTCGTAAAGAAAGGAAATATGGCTGATCCTAAAATCGACCATATCACTCCTGAATGCGAAAGGCTTGTAAAAGAATTCCTTGAAAAAGGTTATCAGGTGGTATACATCACCGACTGCCACAAGGAAAACTGCAACGAGTTTTTCAAATTCCCCGTACACTGTGTAGAAGGCACAGACGAAGCAGAAATGGTGGATGCTCTTAAGAAGTATGAGGATAAAGTCATTGTTATCAAAAAGAACTCTACCAGCGCAATGTTTGCACCTGGATTTATGGATATCATAAATCAGATGACAGACCTTGAAGAAGTTGTCATTATCGGCTGCTGCACAGATATCTGTGTACAAAACCTTGCTATCCCGCTTGCAAATTATTTTGACGAAGGAGATAGACTGGTAAAGATTACAGTACCTGTAAACGCAGTTGAAACCTATGACGCACCGTATCATCCGAAGGATGAATACAACGAAATGGCATTCAAATTCATGAAGCAAACCGGAATCAATATTGTAGAAAGATATTAAGGAGGATACTACTATGAAAAACAAAACTATGATGATCGATTACTACGAATTCACGATGGCAAAAACCTATTTCGATAACGGCGAGAAAGACCGCAAAGCTTGCTTTGATCTTTTCTTCAGAACCAATCCATTCGGCGGGGGCTACGCAATAGCTGAAGGCCTTGACAACATCGTCGAGTATATCAAGAACTTCAAGATTTCTGAAGATGACATCGCGTATCTTCGTGAAGTAGGAAGCTTCTCGGAAGAGTTCCTTGATTACCTTAAGAATCTGAAGTTCACCGGCGACATTTACGCAATTCCTGAAGGCACACCCGTATTCCCGAACGAACCGGTTGTTACGGTTGTAGCAAACATCATCGAAGCTCAGCTTATCGAAACATCTTTGCTTACAAGTTTCAACCACGGCACCCTTGTTGCAACGGCTGCCAAGAGAATTACTCATGCTGCAGGCGACATTCCTGTTATGGAATTTGGCGCAAGAAGAGCAAGAGGCGATGATTCTGCAATCGAAGCAAGTAAGTATGCATTTGTCGGCGGCTGCGCAGGAACAAGTAACACTCAGTCTGCAAAAGAAAACGATATCCCTGTTATGGGAACAATGGCGCACAGCCTTGTATCTGCTGCAGACTCTGAGTATGAAGCTTTCCTTGATTATGCAAAGAGCAATCCTAACAACTGCGTATTCCTTGTAGATACCTACGATACACTTCGTAGCGGCGTTCCGAATGCAATCAGAGTTGCAAAGGAATACCTTGTACCGAACGGATATAAGTTCAAGGGCATCAGAATCGACAGCGGCGACCTTGCATATCTTTCTAAGAAAGCAAGAGCGATGCTGGATAGCGAAGGCTTCACGGATACTGGCATTTGCTTATCTAACGGCCTTAACGAAAACACCATCAAGTCTATTTTGGACCAGGGTGCATGCATCAACAGCATCGGCGCCGGCGACAATATCGCAGCTTCTAAGGAAAGAGTAAACGGCGTATACAAGCTTGTTGCAATCGAGAAAGACGGAACTTTGGTTCCTCGTATCAAGGTCAGCGAAGATGCTGCCAAAACAATTACTCCTGCGTATAAGAAAGTCTACAGATTTTTCGATAACGCTACGGGATATGCGTTGGGCGATGTAATCGCACTGGCAGATGAGATTATTCCTACGGATGGATACACGCTTGTATCTCCTACTGAGGAATGGAAAACAACCCACCTTGAAAATTATACTGTAAAAGAATTGCAGGTACCTATTTTCTTAAACGGCGAATTGGTATATAATGTACCTAGTGTAAGAGAAAGAAAGGAATACTGCAAACAAGAATTTGCGAAAATCTATCCTGAGATCAAGAGAGCTGCAAATCCTCATGGCTACTATGTTGACCTGAGCGATGAACTCCTTGCTCTTAAGAAGAAAATGATTTTCGAGGCAAGAGGTAAGAAAACCTTCTAAATCTACACCAAGGAGAGTATTATGAGACAAGAAAAGTTAGATGCATTAAACAAAATCGTAAGAAAGTTTAGTGTAAAAGAAATAAGAGAGGTAGAAGGCAGTGGTAAGAAATTTATCACAAGTGTTCCTAAGGAATATATCTTAAGCGGTGGCATGACAGTTCGTCGCGAAGAAATCCTTAAGAACGGAAAAGCAGGAAGTGCGGTAATCGTAGTACCTGTATGCGGGGATGAAATCCTTACATCTATCGAACCAAGAGTTTTCACAAAGCTTACGGTAGGTGTAGGATTCCCTGCAGGGTATGTCGAGGAGGGAGAAGATCCTAAAGATGCTGCAATACGTGAGCTTGAAGAAGAATCTGGTTTGGAAGTTTCTGAACTTATTGAACTTGACTCTTTCTATCAAGATGAAGGTTGCAGCGCTGCTCTAAACGTAATTTATCTTGCTCTTGGATGTAAAAAAACACATGAGCAACATCTGGATAAAGATGAATTCGTTGAGTGCATGACATTCACATATGACGAGCTTTTAGAGCTTGAAAAAATGGGATATATCATGGGAGGAAATTCAAAACTCGCGCTTCACAAAATAGAGAAGTATTTAAGGAAGTGATTATATGAGTTTTAATGCAAAAAAAGAAACAGAAAGAGTTGTAGAGTTCATACGTGACTACTACAAAAAGAACAATCTTAAAGGAGCAATCCTTGGAATAAGCGGCGGTAAAGATTCAGGTGTCGTAGCCGGCCTTATGGTAAGAGCCTTAGGCAAAGAAAATGTTCTTGGAGTTTGGATGCCTTGTCATTCAAAAGAAGAGGACAAAGCGGATGCTAGGCTTGTAAGTGACCACTTTGGATTTGAGCTTATAGATTATGATTTGACAAGTGTCTACGACACATTCAAAGCTAATCTTGCTCCAATTGGTACATTTGATGAGACTATAACGCTAAACAGCGACATCAACATCAAACCAAGGCTTAGAATGGCAACGCTGTATTACCTTGCAGCGCTATACAGCGAACTTAAGAGTGGCGCATACTTGGTAATTGGTACAAGTAACAAATGTGAACTTCATGTTGGTTACTTTACTAAGGGTGGCGATTCTGTTCACGATATTGCTCCAATAGCAGACTTTACTGTAGATGAAGTTATTGCAATCGGCGAGTACATTGGAGTACCTGCTAAAGTTTTATACAAAACTCCGGATGACGGTTTGTCTAACAAATCTGATGAAGATAAGCTTGGAGTAACGTATAGACAAATTGCAAAACGCATGAACGGTGAAGAACTTCCAGAAGATGTAGCAGCAAAGATTGATGCTATGCACAGAAGAAATCTGCACAAGTTCAATATTCCAACGTACAGAAAAAGCAACAGTTAAACTTAAGCACCCTGAATGTTAAAACATTTGGGGTGCGTTTTTTAACATTAAATAATATGATAAAATTAAAATATATAAGGAGAAATAATATGAAAATAGGTATATTTGGAGGATGCTTTAATCCACCGCACGTAATGCATTATGGTGTAGCAAATAGCATATTAGAACAAGGTTATTTAGATAAAGTTATATTTGTTCCAACAGGAGATAATTATGATAAAAAAGATCTTGCATCACATAAGGATAGAGTAGAAATGTTAAATATTATGGTGGATAAAGTGGATATGTTGGTATCGGATATATGTAAAAATGGCGAATATCCGTACACTTACCAAGTATTAGATTATTACAAAAATGAATATCCTGAAGCAGAAATATATTTCATATGTGGAACAGATAATCTAGATTGGTTTAAGGAATGGAGAAACTACGAATATATGCTTGATAATTATAAACTACTTGTAGTATCTAGAAATGATGACAACATTCCTAAAATAATGGAAAACTACAAAGGATATGAAACTAGTATAGAATTTGCAACAATAAATCCACGAGTATTATCTTCTACAATAGTAAGAGAACATATAAAAGGAAATGCTGAAGAAAAACTAGAAGGATTAATAGACAAAAAAGTACTAGAATATATAAGAATAAAAGGATTGTATAAATCTTAAAAATGATATATAATATTTTTATTGGAGGGGCGATATGGAAAAGATAACATATAACTCAGAAGAAGAATTCTTAAAAGCATATAATCCAGAAGATTACGATAGATTATCTGTAACAGCAGATATACTATTATTTAGTGTATCCAGTGAGAATACAGAAAATTATCGTAAAACTGATGAAAAGAAAATGAGCATTCTTTTAGTTAAAAGAACAGATTATCCATACAAAGACAAATGGTGTTTACCAGGTGGATTTGTTGGTGTTGGTGAAGAACTAGATTATGCTCCAAATAGAATATTAAAGAGAGAAACAAATCTAGACGATATATATCTAGAACAACTATATACATTCGGCGGAGTGAAACGTGATCCTAGAATGAGAATAATATCTGTTTCATATATGGCATTAGTAGATAAGACTAAAATAGAAAATATATTAACTCCAACAGCTTCTTGGTTTGATATAATCTCATATGAAGAAAAAGACGGCGTAGTAAATGTAATGTTAGATAATGGAACTGATGTAATTAAATTTGCTATAGCTAAATATGTAAAGCCACAAGTAACAGATAAATATGATATGGAAATACTAGATAACAATTCTTTAGCTTTCGACCACGAACAAGTAATACTTACAGGTCTTGAAAGATTAAGAAACAAGATAGAGTATACAGATATCGTATTTAATATGATGCCAGAATTATTTACATTAGGTGAACTTCAAAAAGTATATGAAGCAATACTTGGTAAGAAACTTTTAGATCCTGCATTTAGAAGAATAATTTCAAATAAAGTTGAGAAGACAGATATAATGAAAACAGGTGGAGGCCATAGACCAAGTGTAATGTTTAGATATAAAAAGAATTAAGAAAAGAATAAATTTACATAAATTAAGAAAAAGTGTTGACATTATACCTCTTGAGTGTTATAATAATACACGTAAATAAAATTTACCCAAGACAGTAGGTGCAAAGTAAATCCTACCGAGGTGATAAGTAGTCAAGATTATTTCTTAATATATATTTTAAGATTGATATAGATGATACTGTTACCTTTATGGGTAACAGTATTTTTAATTTAAACAAAAAGGAAGGAGAATTAACATGCCAAGCGCAAAAGTATTAGAAGCTAAAAAAGCACAAGTTAAAGAATTAGCAGAAAAAATACAATCAGCAAAAATGGTATTCTTTGTAGACTACAAAGGTATAACAGTTGACGAAGACAAAGAAATCAGAAAAGCATACAGAGAATCTGGAAATGAATGTATGGTTGTAAAGAATTCTTTAATAAAATTAGCATGCAAAGAAGCTAATATCGAAGGACTAGACAGCGTATTAGAAGGACCTACAGCAGTAGTTATAGGAACAGAAGAATACACAACTGGACCAAAGATTGCACACGACTTTGCTAAAACTCATGAATTCTATCAATTCAAAGCTGGAATCATGGATGGTAAAGCAGTATCTGTAGACGAAGTCAAGAAACTTGCAAAACTACCATCAAAAGAAGTTCTACTTACTCAACTTGCATCTGCTCTTATTGGAAATATCAGAAACTTAGCAGTTGTGCTTGATCAAGTAGCAAAGAAAAATGAGGAGTCAGTTAGTGCCTAAGACTAACTAGAAAGATTTAAGGAGGAATTTAAAATGGAAAAAATCGAAAAAATATTAGCTGATATCGAAACTTTAACAGTTATCGAATTAGCAGACTTAGTAAAAGCAATTGAAGAAAAATTTGGAGTATCTGCAGCTGCAGCAGTTGTAGCAGTAGCAGGTGGAGCAGCAGCAGGAGCAGCAGCTGCTGAAGAAAAATCAGAATTTAACGTAGTTCTTAAAGAAGCAGGAGCTAACAAAATCCAAGTTATAAAAGCAGTTAGAGAAGCAACTGGTTTAGGATTAAAAGAAGCTAAAGACTTAGTTGATGGAGCACCAGCAACAATAAAAGAAAACGTAGCTAAAGAAGAAGCTGAAAAAATGAAAGCAGCTTTAACAGAAGCTGGAGCAGTTGTTGAACTTGCTTAATGTTTAATTATTAAAAATACAAAGAAAAACACTTCAGAGATTACTCTGAAGTGTTTTGTTTGGTTTGCGGTAGTGTTTGACGAAACAATGTTTATACGTTTTGCTTATTGCTTATAAGCTTTGGCACTGTCATCTTTTTTAGATTTTTCTCTAGCTCTCATTTTGAAATAAAGATCAAGATAATCTAAAACAAGATAAACGCTAATTGCAATAAATCCTATGTTTGAAACTGTTTTTATAAGCTGAAGAATCCAAGTGGTTTGAATGAAATATTCTCCGTTATACTTAGAGTATGTAATACCCTTGTGCTTAAGGAAAATATGTTCATTGAAACCATTTTCGGTTGCTTCCTTTTCAACAGTTACAATCTCATAATCTTTTGCATCGAGTTTCGAAAGATATACAAACTTGTCTGACGGAATGAGATAACCGGTGCTATTATCGGTACGAATAACGTACTCGATATTATCATAGTCGTTAAGCGTAAGGGTGCTATTGTTGATTTCGTATGAGACGTTGTTCTCCGTAAGATAAGCTTCTACATCATCGATGTTTTCGAGCTCTAAAAGAGCGAGATGAATGTTGTATTCTTTTGTGTAGTCTTTGCCGGGGTTGGATAAGATACAGGAAAAAATGATGAAAATGATGAGCATTGCTACGCCAGTGCTTAAGAGCACTATCCGCTTTTTGTTTTCTTTTGACATTGGTCTAAACCTCCAAATACTTTAATTAAATATATTTTTATACGCCAAACACTATATACATTATACCATATTTTTAAGTTATTTTCAACACGATGTGTTTGCATAATACGAGGATGCACTCCGGATATTACTCCGGAGTGCATAAAGTGTTGTTTGGCCTTGTATTCTCTTTTAGTTATCTTATATATTTAAAGAAAAGAAACTTAAGCTTCTGTAGTTTCGTTTTCTGTTTTAGTTTCTGCATCTTTAGCAGTATTGTTTTTCTTTTCATCTCTTTTTTTCTTAAGCCAATCAAAGAAAACACCAATGTATTCTGTGATGGAAGTAGTCAGTAAGATTATAAATGAGAAGAAAGAAATAGGAATCAAGATGAGATATATAATAGTGGGTTCTATATAATACTTATTTGCTATCTTAGTATAAGTTAAACCGTTATCTTCTAAATAAATTAATTCTATTATTTCGTTATCTATAGTTTCTTTTTTTACCGTTACGATATCTAAATCACGTTCATCTAACCGATTAAGGTTATGCATTAGAGTAGAATGTAGTAAATAACCAGATGAGTTATCTGTGTTTATTACATATTCTATATTACCGTAATCTGGTAAAGTTAACTTGCTCTCATTTATATCATAAGAGACATTTAGATTGTCTAGATAGGTTTCGACTTCTTCTAGAGAGGTCATTTCTTTAATATCTAGATACATGCCGAATTCTTTTGTATAATCCACACCTGGACCATCTACGGTCGCGGTAAAAGATATAAAAAGAATTAGTGAACAAAGGCCTAATAAAAGCGTACATAATCGCTTGAAATTAAATTTTTTCATGGTTTTAACCTCCAGTAAATTTATTAAAATTTATCTTAAACCCAAACAACGAAGATATTATAACATAATTATTTAAGGAGTGCAATACATAGAGACGCACTTTACATAATAATTTGACAAACCATTTCAAGTGATATATAATTTGTTTTGCAGAAAAGAGGTTATTATGAACAAAGAAATTATATTAGAAATAGCAAAAACATTAAGTGTAAAAACTACACAAGTAGAAAAGACATTAGAGCTTTTAGAAGAAGGAAATACAATTCCATTCATAGCTCGTTATCGTAAAGAGGCAACAGGAGCTCTAGATGAAGAACAAATTAGAAGTATAAACGAAGTATATGAATACCAAGTAAATCTTTTAAAAAGAAAAGAAGATGTTATTCGTTTAATAGATGAAAAGGGTATGCTTACGGAAGAACTTAAACAAGATATACTAAAAGCAGAAAAACTTGTAGATGTAGAAGATTTATATAGACCATTTAAAGAAAAGAAAAAGACTAAAGCAACGGAAGCTATAGCTTTAGGTTTGCAACCATTAGCAGATTTAATAATGACATTCCCTAAAGATGGAACATTAGAAACTATTGCTAAAGATTATATAACAGACAAAGTTAAAACTACTGAAGATGCTATAAAAGGCGCAAGCTATATCATAGCAGAAACTGTAAGTGATAACAGCCGCTTTAGATCATGGATTAGAAAGTATACATATAATACTGGTATGCTTACTTCTAAAATGAAGAAAAATGCTGAAGATGAAAACAAAGTTTATGATATGTATTATGAATATACAGAACCAGTAAAACAAGTTAAGCATCACAGAGTACTTGCATTAAATAGAGGAGAAAAAGAAGGCGTATTAAACGTTAGTATAGTAGTAGATGATGCGGCTATACTTGAACATATAGAAAAATTCACAATAAAGAACAAAAATTCATTTGTAGCACCAGTTGTTAAAGAGGCAATAAAGGATGCATACAATAGATTAATAAGCCCAAGTATTGAAAGAGAGATACGTGCAGATTTAACAGAAAAAAGTAGTGAAGCTGCCATATCTGTATTTGCTAAAAACCTAGAGAAGTTACTTCTTCAACCACCGATGAAAGATAAAATGGTACTAGGTTTAGACCCTGCGTTTAGAACAGGTTGTAAGTTAGCGGTAATAGATAGCACAGGTAAATACTTAAACATATCTGTAATATATCCTCACGAACCAAAGAATGAAACACTTAAAGCAAAACTTCATGTGTTAAATCTAATAGATAAATATAACATAGATATAATAGCTATAGGAAATGGAACAGCATCAAGAGAAAGTGAAGCTTTTATAGTAGATGTAATTAAAGACGCAAAAAGAAAGGTAGAATATATAATAGTAAATGAAGCAGGAGCTTCTGTATATTCTGCATCTAAACTTGCAATAGCAGAATTTCCAGATTTACATGTAGAAGAAAGAAGTGCAATAAGCATTGCAAGAAGACTTCAAGATCCATTATCTGAACTTGTAAAGATAGATTCAAAGAGTATTGGTGTTGGACAATATCAACATGATGTACCAGAAAAGAGATTAGATGAATCATTAGATTTTGTAGTAAGTAAAGCGGTAAATATGGTTGGCGTAAACTTAAATACAGCAAGCCAAGAGTTACTTAAATATGTTTCTGGTATGACTAAGAAAACAATAGATAAATTCTTAGCATATAGAGATGAAAAAGGTAAGATATTATCTAGAGCAGACTTGAAGAAATCTAAAGTATTTAGTGATAAAGTCTATGAACAAGCCATAGGTTTCATGAGAATAGAAGGTGGAACAAATCCATTAGATAGAACAGGAATTCACCCAGAAAGCTATAAATTAGCAGAAGAAGTATTAAATAAAGTAAATATGAACATCAAAGAATTGGGCTCTAACAAGCTAATTGAGGAACTTAATAAGTTGGATGTAGAAGAAGTTGCAGAAGAATTAAAAACTGACGAATACACGCTAGAGGACGTAATAAAGGCATTAAAAGCACCTGCAAGAGATCCACGTGATGATTTTGAGAAACCACTTCTAAAAAGCGATATATTAAAATTAGAAGATTTAAAAGTAGGAATGAAACTACAAGGAACAGTAAGAAATGTTGTAGACTTTGGAGTATTTATAGATATTGGTCTTAAAAACGATGGTTTAGCACATATATCTAAATTAACAGATAAGTATATTAAACATCCACTAGAAGTAGTAAGTGTAGGAGATATAGTAGACTGCTATGTAGAAGAAATAAAGTTAGATAAAAAGAAAGTAGCATTAAGTTTACTTGAACCGAAGTTTTAATAAAATAGTAAATATATTAAATAAACAAAATAAAATACATCAAATAAATGAACAAGCCCGTACAGTAGTACGGGCTTGTTTGCTGGGTTAGTAAAGCTTTTTGATGGTAAGTTCTCCTTGAAAAGAATAAATTAGCAATTTACTCTGAGGAGTAATTTCCATATAGCTTCTTACTTCTTTAGGAAGAAAGAACCTGAACTTAGGATCGATGTGAATAACACCAAAACAAGGGAGTTCTAAATCTAGTTCATTTGAAAGAATGATAAACGGAGTTCCTTGTTTGTGTCTGATATACAACCGTATTTCTTTAGTGAAATCTAATCGTAAAATGTTGCGAATGCTTTCAGGTATACCTATTCTGTTTTGAGCGTCCATTAATTTATCTCCTGTAATAATTATTTTTTAGGCTATGTTTTAACACAAGTATAATTATATCATAGGTTAACATAAAAGTCAAAGTTATTGTTATCAAAAAAGAACGGCGCTTTAACCGTTCTTTAATTCATATTAACTTGCTAAAAATTATACTTCTTTATTTGTTAATTCTTCCATAGAAAGTAAGTATTCCCATTTCTTGTCTACTTCCTTTTGGATTTCTTCTATCATCCATTCATTACCTTCTTTAAATAGGTGTTTGAATCTTTTTTGTGGTTTTAAAAATTCTTCTACTGGACGTTTGTTAACAGGTTTGTAGTTTATTTTATACACACCATTAACAACTTCATAAAGTGGCCAGAAACAACTTTCTACCGCAAGTTTTTCAATAAGAATCAAATCTTTAGGATCGTAACCCCAACCTCTAGGGCAAGGTGCAAGCGTATTTAAGAATGCAGGCCCTTCTGTATAAATTGCTTTTTCAGCTTTTTCGTAAATATCTTTATAATTTCCATACATAGCAGTTTGGGCAACATAAGGAATATTATGTTTAACCATTATTTCAGTTAAGTCTTTTCTTTGTTGGACTTTACCAGCTACTACTTTTCCTGCAGGAGCTGTTGTTGTATCTGCATAGTGTGGAGTAGCAGAAGAACGTTGAGTTCCTGTGTTCATATATGCACCATTATCGTAACATACATAAACCATATCGTGTCCTCTTTCCATAGCACCAGATAAGCTTTGTAATCCTATATCATAAGTACCACCATCACCGCCAAAGGCAATGAATTTTGTAGTTTTGTTTATTTTACCTTTTCTTTTCATAGCATTGTATGCAGCTTCAACTCCAGAACAAGTAGCAGCAGCATTTTCAAATGCACTATGTATGAAAGAAGAATCTTTCCATGAAGTGTATGGATAAATACAACTAGATACTTCTAAGCATCCTGTTGCACTAGTTACAACAACTTCGTCATCTTCTTTAACTGCACGTAAAACTGTACGTACAACTGGAGGTGCACCACAGCCAGCACACATTCTATGACCGCTAGTAAATCTTACTTTTTTGTTTACAACATCTTTTAAGTTATATGCCATTTGTTTAACCTCCTAATCTCTTACACCAAGGTAGTAAGTACCATTTATATCTTCTTTACCATTAAGGGCTAGAAGTAACTTGTTAAATACAAGCTCTATATCTGTAGCTTTAACATCTCTACCACCTAAACCATATATAAAGTTAGATGCAGGAATATGAACATTTTCCTTATGTAGAGCAGTAATTATTTCTGCATACATAGGTCCAGACATTCCATTTACGCTATCTGCTTTATCTAAAACTGCAAATGTTTTTAGATTTTTTAATGCATTAGCAAGTTCATTATGTGGCATTGGCCTAAACATTCTAGGTTTAAGAAGACCAACTTTTAGTCCTTCGCTTCTTAATTTATCTACTACAGTTTTTGCAGTACCAGCTGTTGAATTTAGAACAACAATTCCTAGCTCGGCGTCATCTAATTTATATGATTCAAAAGAATCATAGTATCTTCCAGATATATCTCCAAATTCTTTGGAAACCTTAGCAATAACTTCTTTAGCATTAGTCATAGCATCTGCTAATTGTTTTCTATGTTCAAAGAAATAATTTTGAAGGTCTAGTGGCCCCATAGAAACATATTCTTCTGGATTTAATAAATAATGTTCAGGTGTATATTCACCTACAAATTTTTTAACAATATCATCTTCTAAAAGTTCAATGTTTTCTACTGAGTGAGAAGTAATGAATCCATCATAACAAACCATAACAGGTAGCTTGCATTCTTCTGCTATTCTTACTGCCATTATGATGTTATCATAAGCTTCTTGGCTAGTCTCGCAATATAGTTGTATAAAACCGCAGTCTCTTGCACCCATAGAATCTGAATGGTCGTTGTGTATGTTAATTGGAGCAGATATAGCTCTATTTACACAAGTTAAAATTATTGGTAGTCTCATACCACTTGCAATATATAACATTTCATACATCAAAGCTAAACCTTGAGATGATGTAGCAGACATTACTCTTGCACCAGCTGCTGAAGCACCAATTGCTGCAGACATAGCGCTGTGTTCACTTTCAACAGGAACGAATTCTGTATTTACAGTACCATTAGCAACAAATGATGAAAAATATTGTGGTATTTCTGTTGAAGGAGTAATTGGATAAACTGGAACAACATCAGGATTAATTTGTTTCATTGCGTATGAAACAGCTTCGTTTCCGCTTAATCTTTCGCGAATTGCCATTTTAATTACCTCCTTCGTCTACCATATGTATTGCTTTAAATGGACATACTTCTGCGCATATTCCACAGCCCTTACATTTAGAATAATCTATACCTGTCATCTTACCATCTTTGTGACAAGTTGCATTGTCTGGACAAGGTAAGATACACATCATACAATGTTTACATTTTTCTATGTCATGAACAGGCTTTTTGTTTCTCCATTCACCAGTATCAAAATGTTCTGAGTTACCAGATTCAGTGATAATACCAGCTAGTGGAAGTTCACTTGCACCCATTTTATCGTTTACCATAGTTATACCTCCTTAACTTCGTCATATGCACGTCTTACCGCTTCCATATTTGGTTCAATAACTTCCGGTTTTTTAGCAAATTTATGTTTAAATGAATCTAGCATATTTTTTTCTAAATCTTCTTTAGACATTAAACCAGTAACTTTAATAATTGCAGCAAGTAGTGCGGTATTAGGAAAGTTAGCTCCTATTGTTTCTAAAGCTATTTTTGATGCATCAATTGTATATACCTTGTTAGATACACCATTTAATTTTTTCTTCAATTCACTTCCATCTAAAGAAGTGTTAATAAGGATTGCTCCGTTAGGTGAAAGCCCTTTTGCAACATCTACAGGACCAACTAGTGTATCATCAACAACTACAACATAGTCTGGCTTATATATGTTAGAATGTATTCTTATAGGTTCATCGTCTATTCTGTTGTATGCAGTAAGCGGTGCACCCATTCTTTCAGGACCATACTCTGGGAACCCTTGAATATATTTTCCTGTATTAAAAGCAACGTCGGCAAGTAACAAAGATGCAGTTTTAGCACCTTGACCGCCACGACCATGCCATCTAATTTCTATCATAAAATTCCTCCTAGTATATATTATATAAACTACCATTAGTATATATTATGAAAGGCTAAATAGTCAAGAAAATACAGTAAAATTACATATTTCGACAGCAAATGTTTTTTGCAAAAAATAAAGTCATCTAGTATAATTTGTGTATGAAAAAACAAAATAAAATTTTAATCATAATAATATTCGTTCTATTAGTTATTTTTAAAGCATTCTTTTTTTCTAAGAAATATCCAGAAGATAAATACATTTCGAATACACTTGTGTACATTGAATCGCTAAAGAGTATTTCAGAAGGGGCGGTTAGGTACAATGTAAGACTAAATGTAGGGGGGAACAAGTATAATTTTAAGGATAAGTTTATTCTAAAGATATATTTAAATGAAGAAACAACTTTAGAAGAGTGGAATGAGTACACAAGTTACACAAATGGTGATGTTATTAAGATAAACGGGAAAATCCAAATACCAGAATATATGAATAATCCAGGAGAATTTAATTATAAGCACTATCTTTATTCTAATAATATTTATGGAGAAATTGTTGTTAGCAAGACAATAGAAAAAGTAGAATATAAGCTAAATATTAAAGAAAAACTATTAAATTATATATATAGATATAAAGAATATCTAGGAAATAAGTTAGATGAAAATATGGATGAAAAATACTCTAGCGTTGCTAAAAGTATAATATATGGAGATTCATTAGATATAGATGAAAACACAAATGATTCTTTTAAGAAAGCTGGAGTAAGCCATATGATGGCAATTTCAGGCTCGAATATCATAGGATTAACAACGGTATTGCTAGCACTATTTAAGCTTTGCAAAATAAATAAAAAGTTTGGGAAGATATTAAGTGGAACTGTTGTAATTATATATGTAATATTAGTAGGAACTTCTCTTTCTACATTAAGAGCGGGGATAATGTGTATAATTTGTACTTATGAAGAAATATTAATTAGTGAAAGAAGAAAGAAAAATAGTTCATTAAAAAAGTTGTTAATAACAATAGGAATAATATTATTTTATGTGCCATTTAGCATATATAACGTGGGATTTATTCTATCTTGTTTAGCAACGATAGGTATTATTCTATTTAATCCATATTGTGCTAGTATAAAATGCAAAATTTTAAGTAAAGTATCTAACAAAGTTGCAAAGAAGATATTAGATGTTTTTTTAACAAATATGTTTTTATCATTATCTGTTCAAATATTAATATTGCCTGTTCAAATAAATTCATTTAATATAATATCTTTAACTAGTATTTTATCTAATGTTTTTTGCTCTTTGATTTCAAGCGAAATTACTGTATTTGGATCAATATATCTACTTTTTTCATATATACCAGTATTGTCTAATATATTAATATTTATTCTTAATATATGTATTAGTTGCTTAATGTTTGGTATAAGCATATTTAAAAGTATTGCAATAGAATTAAAAATAATGGACTTAAGTATTTTTTCAATAATTTTATGGTATATTTCAGTATTTCTTTTGTATATAAAGATATATTTAAAGAGGATATTTTATGGTAGAAGACTAGCTTTTAAAAAATATACAATTACTCAAATTATAGTAGCTACATTTTTTATACTAATAACAATATTTTCAAATATATATTTTAAATGTATAGATAGCTTTGTATATTTCTTTAATGTGGGACAAGGTGAATTGTCATTGATTAAATCTAAAGAAAATATGGTAATTGTGGATATTGGTTCTTTAAAAGTAACACAGGCATATAACGCGCTAAATGGATATTTTAAAATGAAAAATGTAGCAAAAGTAGATGCTATAATACTTTCACATATGCATAGTGATCATATAAATGGCCTTGAGAATTTCGTTAAAGAATATAAAGTAGGTAAAATAATATATGCAGAACCTTTTTATGAAAATGAAGAATATATTAATTTTTTAAAAATTATAGAAAAATATAAGTTGAATACACAAGTAGTTAGAAGTGGAGAAAAAGTGAAATATGGAGATATACATATAGAAATACTCTTGCCGGACATAAAAGAATTAAAAGATAAAGAAGATGAGAATAATCTTAATACAAACTCAGTAGTATGTAAAATTAGTATAAAAGATAAAGATGTTTTGTATATGGGAGACGCGACAACAAAAACAGAAGAAAGATTGTTAGAAAAATACAAAGGTAATAATGAAATTTTTAAAGATATAGAAATACTTAAAGTAGCTTATCATGGTTCCAAAACATCTAGTTGTGAAGAATATATAGAAAGAATAAAACCAAAGTATGCAGTAATATCTGCTAAAAAGAAATATTATAATCATCCACATGAAAGTGTTATAGAAACATTAAATAAATATAATGTTCAAATATATATAACAGAAAATTTAGGCGCAATTAAATTTAATTTGTATAATTTGTAAATTATTGTTCAAAATATTTTTAAAGATAGGTGAAAATATGAGAACAGAAACAATATATAAAATATTATTCGGAGTAACATTAATTTTATTATTTATGGTAGGAGTATATATAGGAGCAGAAATAAGTAACAAAGAAGAACAAAATAATGTAATAGCTTCTACAAGCAAAGATGTAAAGATAGAAGTAGAACCATATGAGGAAACTGTAGATGAAGTAGAAGAACTAATAGATGTATCGGTAAAATACACAGATGTTTACCCAGATTGTGGTCATACAATTGAGAGCCATGAACAATATGAGAAAACGACGCTAATGGATATGAAGGAAGAAATTGAAAGTAAAGATTTGGGATATAGATTAATCGGACAAGAGGATGGACTTTTAATTTATCAAAAAGTACATAATGGCAAATGTTTAAATCATTATAAAGTAATTTTAGAAGAAAATACAGTAAAAATTTATAGAATAAATATGTCAGGAGAATTTGAATTTTATCAAGATACCGAAATAACAACCGAAATGTTGAGGGAGGGAATAAGAGAACAGTTAGAAAAAGGAATAATGGTAGATGAGGTAGAAGAGTTGTTATTGCTCATAGAAGATATAGAAAGCTGATATATAGTAAAAAGAAAAAGCACGGTTTTTACCGTGCTTTGACTTTTTTAGATAACCTAAATTCATCAATTGCCATAATCATAAATAATATGGTGGTACCGAGTGTTGCAGTTCCTAAAAGAGTATGAAATATTATGCAACCTGTAAAATTAACGTTTGGCGCATTTACTTGTGTAAAAGTTTCACCATTTTCAAGTGAAGTAGTGACAGTCTCTTTGAAAATGTTGTGAGACATAACAGTTACCTTGTTTTTGCCTTGAACATACCTTATTGATTCGTTAGAGTTAGATGTATACGGAACCGATTCATGGTTTAGATAGCTTATTGCTGCACTTTCATAGAAAGTAATCTCTTCATCGCTGAGCTTAACCGGACCATAAGTAGCGGTTATAGCCATAAACAATGCAAAAATTGTGATTACAGCGAATACGGGAACCATCAAAATGAATACGTGTTTATCTTTCATAGTAGTATCTCCTTTAAATTATTTTTAGAGTAAAGTTTTGCCCACAAGTATTATATCATACTTGTGGGCAAAAAGCTATAATATACATATTATTCTGTCAATGGCTCGATAATTACTATATTATCTTTAACATCAACAACATATTTTTTGTTTTCTATAAGTTCACCTTTAATATATTTTAAGGCAATAGCATCCTCAATGTGTTTAGTAATTGCTCTTCTTAAAGGTCTTGCGCCAAACTTATCATTAAATCCTTTATCTGTAATAAATTTAATCAGTTCTGGCGTATAAGATATATTAATACGTTTTTTCTTAATATCTTTTACATATTCATCAACAAGAAGTTTAGTTATTTCTAATGCATTTTCTTTTGTTAGCTTATTAAATACAATAGTATCATCTATTCTATTTAAGAATTCTGGTGAGAAGTAATCTTTAAGAGCGCTTTCTACTTTAAGAGCTAGCATATCTGATTCTATCTTCTCGTTAGCAAATCCAAATCCATCGTTTTTGAAGTTTGTTCCTAGGTTCGAAGTAAGAACAACAATTGTATTTTTGAAAGATACAGTTTTTCCTTGAGAATCTGTAAGTCTTCCATCTTCAAGAATTTGAAGAAGTATATTGTATATACTTGGATGAGCTTTTTCTATTTCATCAAATAGTATAATACTATATGGATTTCTTCTAACTTTTTCTGTTAGATATCCAGCATCGTCAAAACCTACATATCCTGGAGGAGAGCCTATTAATTTAGATACACTATGAGATTCCATATACTCAGACATATCTAAACGTATAATTGCATCTTCTCTATCAAATAGTTCGTATGCTAATGCTTTAACTAAAGCAGTTTTACCAACACCAGTAGGACCAACAAATATAAATGAAGGTGGTCTAACAGTAGTTGTTAAATTGCTTCTTTTTCTTAAAATAGCATTAGTTAAAGAATGAACTGCATCCGTTTGACCAATTATCTTTTTATTTAGATTAGCTTCAAGATTAAGTAGTTTTTCACTTTCAGCTGTAGTAAGTCTAGCAACTGGTATCTTAGTCCAAAGTTCAACTACTCTTGCCAAGTTTTCAAAAGTTAGTGTAGACTTCTTAACATTCTTTTTAAGTTCATCTAGTTTAGATTTTAAAGAACATTCTGTAGCTTTAAGATTAGCTGTTTTTTCATAATCTTTAACATCACTTTCAGCCATTTCTAATTCAGTAGCTTCAAGTTCTTCAGAGATTTCTTTAAGCTTTTCTTCAATACTTTCAACTTGAGCTAATATTTTGTTATCTAGATATACTCTAGAACAAGCTTCATCTAGTAAATCTATTGCTTTATCTGGGAAAAATCTATCATGTATATATTTTTCTGCAAGATAAACAGTATCTTTAATCGCTTGATCTGGTATTGTTACTTTATGATGTGACTCGTAGTATTTCTTAATACCTTTAAGAATTTCTATTGTATCGTCTATACTTGGCTCATCAACCATAACTGGTTGGAAACGTCTTTCTAGAGCAGAATCTTTTTCAATATATTTTCTGTATTCTTTAAGTGTTGTAGCACCAATTACTTGTATGCTTCCGTTAGATAATGCTGGCTTTAACATATTACCTGCATTCATTGAATTATCATGCTCCATACCACCAACAATATTGTGAAGCTCGTCTATTGCTAGAATTATGTTAGAGTATGCAGCGCATTCATCGATTACACCTTTCATTCTAGCTTCAAATTGGCCTCTAAATTGTGTTCCAGCAACCATAGCAGTCATATCTAATAGATATACTTCTTTATTTGCTAGTTTTTGTGGTACGTCACCAGATGCAATTTGTAATGCAAGCGCGTTTAACACTGCAGTTTTACCGACACCCGGTTCACCTATTAAAGCGGGGTTATTTTTGCTACGTCTATTTAGTATTTGTATTAATCTTTCTAATTCTTTTTCACGACCAATAACCTTATCTAGTTTTTGCTCTCTAGCCAGTCTAGTTAGGTTAGTACCATATGTATCTAGATATTTAAGTTTTTTATGGGCTTTCTTTTCTTTAGTTTTAACTTTAGATTTAGCTGGTTCTCTATCTTCATCATCTTCAGATTCGTCTTGAGTAAATGGTAATACGTTTGGCATAGAATCAGGGTCCATACCGGGCATTCCGTCAGGGCCAAATCCATTAAACATATTAGAAAGCTTATCCATATCTATATTAGAAAACAATTTTTCAAATTGTTTAGAAAGTCCGGCCATTTCTTCAGGAGATATGTTTTCGAAAGGATTAGCAGTAGGGTCAAATGTCTTGATACCGCGTTTCTTTGCACATTCTGCACAAAGGCCAATCATTTCGTTTTTCTTTCCATCAGGACCGTTATCTTCCATTTTATTTATGTATATTACTGCAACGTTCTTTTTACAGTCTGAACATAACATCATGTGTTCCTCCTATTAGTCTCATCTAAAAGACTGAACTAAATTATATCATAGGAAAGGTCTAAGTTCAATAAATATGGTACATTTAACAAAATCTAAATATTTTGTTTGACATAAAACTTGACAATCGGTATGAAAAGTAGTAAAATATAGTTCCTGTAGCAATACAAATATTTTTTAGGAGGCATAATTTTATGCAGCAGAAAACTCTTAGCATTAAGGTTCCGGTTGGAATCAAGGCAATGGCAGAAATGATGGCAATGGAGGAAGTAGAGGTTCGGTTTTTTCCGAAACTTGATGACTTAAGGGCTATCCTTAAGGATTACAACTTCAACATGCTCACCAAGAAGGCGCTTCTTGAGAAACTGGAGTCGCTTAAGGCAGAATGTCTGGAGGAAAACTTCGACACCTATGCTGAAGGTATCGGTGAGCTCATAAAAGCAATTCAGTACAGATACTAAAAGTATCTTGATATTGAGGTTCGTGTAATTACGGACCTCTTTTTCTGTGTAAAACCACATATAAATATTTATTATATAAACTACTAGCAATATTCTTATTTCTTTGATATAATCATAAAAAATAAGGGAGAATAATATGGAAAATATAACTTGTGTAGTAGAAGCAATACTTTTTGCAGTGGGTCGAAGTGTTGGTATAAAAGAATTTAAAGAAGTACTAGGAGTAAATGTCACTGAAATAGAAGGTGCATTAAATGAACTAGAAGAAAAATATAAAGGAGCTAGTGGAGTATCATTAGTAAAATTTAATGATGAATACCAATTAGTTTCAAACAAAGCATATTTTGAACAAGTAAGTAAATTTGTAGAAAACTCTAAAAAAGCGAATCTTTCTACAACATGTTTAGAAGTTTTAAGTATAATAGCATATAACCCAAAGGTGACTAAAGGCGAAATAGAAAGTATTCGTGGAGTAAACAGTGACTCGCAAGTGTCTAAACTTTTAGAATATGGTCTTATAGAAGAAGTCGGAAGGATGAATGCGCCAGGTCGCCCAGCGATGTTCAGTGTAACAAACGAATTCTTAAAATGTATGGGAATAAACAAAGTAGAAGATCTTCCAGATTATGATGTGGTAAAAACAGAAGATGAGGAATTATCTATGTTTAAAGAAATGGATGAAGCATCTGAAACTAAAAAAGAAGAGTTAAACGAAGCAGAAAATGCTACTGAAGAATAATAATTAAGGAGGAAATATGTCACTTAATATAATTCTTGGAAAAAGTAATAGTGGAAAAAGTGAATATTTAATGAATAGAATTATGGCGTGTGAGGACAAACAGGCCATACTTTTTGTACCTTCTTCTATGAGAGTTACTTCAGAACAAGAGTATTTAGAATATACTAAGAAAAAAGGTATTGTTGATGTAACAATAACGAGTATAGAAAGATTTGTAGATAGAAATGTAAATAAAGGGGAATTATATAAATCTAAAGAATTCTTACCTGAACTTGCTAAGAAATTATTAGTAAGGAAAGTAATACTTGAAAATGATGAGCTTTTTGAAATCTTTAGAAAAGTAAAAAACAACACTAATTTTATAGATAGAATATGTTCGTATATAGATAGTGCTAAAAAACAAAATTTATGTTCTGAAGAAATATTGAATAAATATACAGAAGAAGATTTTTTGGGTAAGAAGTTAATCGAATTTGGCAATATATATAAAAAGGTAGAAGAAGAGCTTAAAGACAGATTTGTATCTAGTATAGACGCTATAGAGTATTTTATTAAAGATATTACAAGTAAAGACGAAATTAAAAGTATGGAATTCTTCTTTGATGGATATAATAACTTTAGTAAAGTAGAGTTTGAATATATAAAAGCTTTGCTTTCAACTGGTGCAAATGTATATATAACACTAGAAATAGACTTAGAAAAACATATAGATGGAACGACGGAGATATTTACAGCGTCATACGAGGCGTTAGAAAATTTGAGATTTATTGCTAAAGAAGTTGGGGTAAACGTTAATGAAATTAATTTAAAAACCACAAAAGATAACCGCCCTGAAGACTTAGCATATCTTGCGGAAAATATATTTAATCTTTCTAAAAACGAGTACAAAAAAGAAGTAAAGAATATACAACTTGTGCTTAAAGAAAATACATATAACGAAATAGAATATGTAGCGGTGGACATTTTATCTAAGGTCAAAGAAGGATATAAATATAAAGATTTTGTTGTATATACAAACGATATTTTAGGATATAATATAAATATGCATAGAATATTTGCTATGTATAATATTCCTGTGTATTTTAATGTAGAGCAGAGCATTAATTCGAATCCATTTGTAATTTATATTACTATTTTGTTAAAGATAATTACTGAAGGATTGAAGAAAGATATAACACCAATAATATCTTTAGTAAAAACAGGACTAATAGATATAGAAAATATAAATGAGTTTGAAAACTATGTTCGCGAGTTTGGTGTTGCAGGATATATGTTAGAATCTAAGTTTACATACAATAATAAAAAAGAAACAAATCATATATATGATTTAGACGTTTTAAATGCTATGCGTGAAAAAGTATTAGAAAATATATTAAATCTTAAGAACAAACTTTCAAGAGCAAACAATGCCAAAGATATAACAAATAGTATTTATGAATATATTAAAGAAAGTAGCATCTTAGAAAAATATGAAGAACATTTAACGATTATTAAAGAAGAAAGCGCGAATGAATATAACAAACAAATACAGATAGTAGCTAAGTTTTATGAAATAATGGACAATATTGTTTTAGCATATAGCGATATAGATGTAAAAGAATATCTTGAGTTGTTAGAGTATGGGGCTAAAGAACAAATAACAGATACAATTCCTGAAAAAATAGATCAAGTGTATATAGCAGATATAAATAAAAACAGAGGAAATGCAAAAAAGATTGGCTATATAATTGGAGCATATGATGGAGGACTGCCTATAGTCCAAAATGAAGATAATATTTTTTCGGACGTTGAACTTAAAAAACTAAAAGATAGAGGTATAGATTTAAAACAGAGTAGAATAGATAGAAATAATATGCAGTTATTTAATATCTATCAGGCAATAAATAAAATAAGAGAAAAACTAATAATAACAGTACCTTCTAGTGGTATGACGGGTGGAAGTTTAAGACCAAGCACATTAATACAAACAATAAAAAACATATTAGATATTAAACTTGAAAGTATTGAAACTAGAACAGATTTAAGTTTACATTCAAATTTTATGGACCTAATTAAGAGGATTTCTAATATAAAAGAGGATACTCCTAAAGATGAGTTGGAGATGTTATATAACGAATTCCTAGTGTATATAGAGGAAGAGAAATATAAAAAAATATTAGAGTATTCAAGAAAAGATAAAAACTTAGAACCAGAAACACTAGATTTAATATATAAAAACGAAATAAATTCGAGCGTTTCTAGATTAGAACAATTTAAGAGGTGTCCGTTTGCATATTATACAAATTACATATTAAACCTTAAAGAAAGCAAAGAATATCAAGTTACTAATATTGATACAGGGTCTCTAATGCATGAAGCATTAGAAGAGTTTTCTAAATATATAATTTCTAAGAACATCCAATGGCAAGAGATCGTTTTAAACGAAAAGATAAGAAATAGTTGTAATAAAGAATTGGATAAAATAGTAGAAAAAATATTTGAAGAAAGCTATTCTAAATTCTTAGTAAGTCCTAAGTATGTAGTGCTCAAGAATAAAATAAAACAAAGTATGAAAAAGACTATTTATGCTATAGCAGATAGTTTTAATCATAGTAGCTTTAGGCCTTTGGGATATGAAATTGCTTTTGAAGATGGAGCGCTATTTGCACCAATTAAAATAGAACTATCTAGTGGTAAAGTTTTATTCTTAAGAGGCAAGATAGATCGAGTGGACAGTGCAGTTATCAACGGTGCTACATACTTAAGAATTGTTGACTATAAATCTTCAAACAAGAATTTAACTTTAAATGATGTAAAAGATGGAATTATGCTTCAGCTTATGTCATATATGTGGGCAATGCTAGAAAATAAAGAAAAAGTTAATAAAGAGGGCAAAGTAATACCTGCAGCAGTTAGTTATTTTACAATTTCTAGAAACCTTCTAAATATATCTAATTATGAGGCGGATGAAGAAAAAATATCCAAAGGACTTAAGAAAGCGCTTAAACTTAGAGGAATATACATAAGAGATATAGAGGTGTTAGAAAAGCTAGATAATGCTGTAAATGATAATAATGAATCGTATTTGGAATTAAGCAAAAAGGCTCTCCAAGATAACAATAAAACATTACCAGAAGAAGTATTTGTAGAGGAGTGTAACAATATGAGAAAAATTTTAGAAGAAATATCTACAGATATGGTAAAAGGCAATGTAAGCATATGTCCAAATTCAAAAGTTAGAGGTGTTTGTGATTATTGTAAATTTGGAACTTTATGCAGAAAAAACATTTTAAATTAGTATGAACATAATATAAAACGTAAAGCGAGTAGAGAAAAAATACTCGCTTAAATTATAGATTTACATAACAACCAAAAACATTAAGATATCTTCTTTTTGCCTTAAAACACTTGAAAAAATACAAAATTAAGGTATAATATGGGTATATATTATGAATGAAATGTAGCAAGGAGGGATTTTTTTGTCAGATATTATTGTTAGCGAAGCTAAAAAAGTGAATATACTGGATAAAATAATTCAAAACGTAGTAATAATGGTTAATATATCTAAGATGAACAGAGCAATCGACGAGCATCTTAATGTAATAAAAAACACAGAAAGGGATGACCAAAAAGCATACGAAGAAAACATCTTAAGAGAAATTGTCTATGTTAAATATCAATATGATATTATGCAAAGAACAATGTATGAATTAAGACTTTCTTACCCTAACGAGATAATAGATAATATTAACTCAATAGATAGAATTGAAAGATTAGAACTTCAAAAAGAATTTTTAGAAATGGAATATGATAGAGTTTCTAGAAGTAGATTTAAAAATAAAGAAGACGTAAAGTATATGCTTTTAGTAATATCTTCGGTTATACAAAAAGTAAAACAAGATATAAAAGATGAAGGAAAAAATCAAAGGTATAATCAAGTAATTAAATGTGCTGAAGAAATTGACACGAAAATTATAGAAGGCTCATATACAGAAACTTGTTATACTCAAATGTTTGATTATCTAAAAGCGTATGTAAATTATATAAATGATAATTATGATATATCTAAATTGCCTAATGATGAAAAAGAATTAATTGAATTAGTAATAGAAGCTACATTAAAAGGTTTAGATTCAGATATAGATAAATTAAACTATGATTATTCATTAATAATAAATATATGTCAAAATGCATATAGATATTTCAAAATAGTGGACAAGGTATTTGGGAAAATACAAAAAATATATGATGATTCTTATGAACTTGGATATATAGATATGACAGATTATATAAACTTCTACAAAGAAATCTATGATACAAAAATTAAAACAATGGTTAATGATGTGCATAGAACAATCAAAATAGAAGATGAATATTTGGAATATTCTAGACAACTTCACGAAGATGATGGAATAGCAGAATTTATGCTAAATCAAGCATTATCAACAACATTTTCAGAAAAAGTTAAAGCGAAAATTGAAGAAGAATTAGAACGCTTTAAAGTAGAAGAGGAAGTAATTGAAGAAATAGATTCAGATACAGAAGAACCTATAATGGTAACAGATACTGTGGATGAAGAAATTGAAGAAACGACAGAAACAAAATCAGTTTCAGTTATAACAGAAGAAACAGATGTGATTGTTAATGCTGATGGTACTACTGAAGAAGTAGCAACTCCTGCAGTAGAAATAGTTGAAGAACATTTTGAACTAGATGGTATTGAAGATTTATTTGATGAAACTGAAATAAAAACAGATACAGATGCAGAAGCTGTATAATATATAAAACAATGAAAATAATATGAGTACTTCAATTGCAGTATTGCATTTGAAGTACTTTTGCATAGGAGGAAAAATATATGGGTTTTGTACATTTACATATGCATACAGAATACAGCCTTTTAGATGGCGCAAATAAGATTAGTGAACTTGTAGCTAAAACAAAGGAACTAGGTATGGACTCAGTAGCAATAACAGATCATGGCAATATGTTTGGCGCGGTTGAACTATATAAAGAATGCAAAAAGCAAGGAATAAAAGCAATAATTGGATGCGAAATGTATGTTGCTCCTAGAAGTAGATTTGAAAAAGAAGGTAAAGTAGACGCAGAACCTAACCATTTAGTGCTTCTTGCAATGAGTAATAAAGGATACAAAAATTTAATTAAATTAGTATCTATTGCATATACAGAGGGGTTTTATTACAAACCAAGAATAGATTTAGAAATATTAAAGGAATATTCAGAAGATATAATTGCTTTAAGTGGATGTATGGCAGGTGCTGTTGCAAGAAAAATAACTGAAGGAGATATTGAGGGCGCAAAAGCAACTGCATTAAAATACAAAGAAATATTTGGTGATAGATATTACTTAGAAATTCAAGATAATAAATATAGAGAACAAATGGTAATAAACCAAAATCTAATGGCTATGTCAAAAGAACTAGATATACCACTAGTTGCAACAAACGACTGTCACTATCTAACTAAAGAAGATTATTACTTCCATGAAGTACTGCTTTGTGTACAAACTAAAAAGAAGATGACAGATGAAGATAGGATGACATTTGAAACAAATGAGTTCTATGTAAAATCTCCAGAAGAAATGATGAGCTCGTTTAGAAATGTGCCTGAAGCCATTGAAAATACTGTGAAAATAGCAGAAAGATGTAATGTAGAGTTTGAGTTTGGCCATACAATTCTTCCAAACTTTGATATACCAGATGGCATCTCACACTATGATTTCTTTAGAAACTTCTGTTATGAAGGAATGAAAAAAAGATACAAAGAAGAAATGCATGAAAAAGTATCTGAGAGATTAGAATATGAACTTAGTGTAATAGAAAAGATGGGATTTATAGACTACTTTTTAATAGTATCAGATTTCATTAGATATGCAAAAGAACAAAATATACCAGTAGGGCCAGGTAGAGGTTCTGGTGCTGGTTCTGTTGCAGCATACTGTAGTGGAATAACAGATATAGATCCGCTTAAATTTGACCTTATCTTTGAAAGATTCTTAAATCCAGAAAGAATAAGCATGCCGGATTTTGATGTAGACTTTTGCTTTGAAAGAAGACCAGAAGTTATAGAATATGTTGCAAGAAAATATGGACGTGACCATGTCGCACAAATAATAACATTTGGAACAATGAAAGCAAAACTTGCTATTCGTGATGTTGCAAGAGCATTAGACATTCCATATGCAAAAGCAGATTTAATCGCTAAAATGATACCAAACGATTTCAAGATAACTATAGATAAAGCTCTTGAAATGAACCAAGAATTAAAACTTCTTTATGAAAATGATGAAGAAGCAAAACAAATAATAGATATTTCTAAAAAGGTAGAAGGACTGCCAAGACATGCATCAACTCATGCAGCAGGTGTCGTTATTACAAAAGACCCAGTAGATACATATGTACCGCTTTACTTAAACCAAGAACAAATATCTACACAATATACGATGACTACACTAGAAGAATTAGGACTTCTTAAGATGGACTTTTTGGGACTAAGAACATTAACAGTTATTGCAGATGCTAAGTATTTAGTAAAGAAAATACATGGTGTAAACGTGGATTTTGGGGATACATACGATGATCCTGGTGTGTACAAACTACTATCTGAGGGAAAAACTAATGGAGTATTCCAATTAGAGAGTGGTGGATTCAAACAAATGATGAAGGAATTAAAACCAACATCAATTGAAGATATAGCGGTTATGTTATCGTTATATAGACCAGGACCAATGGATCAAATACCAAGATATATTAAGGCTAAAAATAATCCTGAAGATATAGAATATACACATCCGGCACTTGAACCAATTCTTAAGATTACAAATGGATGTATGGTATACCAAGAACAAGTTATGCAAATATTTAGAGAACTTGCAGGATATAGCTTTGGTAGAGCTGACCTTGTACGTAGAGCTATGGGTAAGAAAAAGATAGATGTAATGAATAAAGAAAGAGAAATATTCATTAACGGACTTGTAGAAGATGGAGTAAGAAAAATAGACGGTGCTGTAAATAGAGGTATAGATGAAGCTAGCGCAAATAAAATCTTCGATGAAATGGCAGAATTTGCAAAATATGCATTTAATAAATCTCATGCAGCAGCTTATGCGGTTGTCTCTTACCAAACAGCATGGCTTAAAGTACATTATCCAGCTGAATTTATGGCTGCAACAATGAACAGTTTCTTAGGAAACTTAGATAAAGTGCCAGAGTATATAGCTGAGTGCAAAACATTGGGAATAAATGTATTAAGGCCAGATATAAACGAAGGTTATGCGCGTTTTGCAGTAATAAATGGAAATATACGTTTCGCTTTAGCATCAATTAAAAATGTTGGTGAAGGAGCAATAGAACAAATTATTGAGGAAAGAAAAAGAAATGGTAAATATGAAAACTTTATAGACTTTATAGAAAGAGTGCAAGGTGAAAGAGTAAATAAAAAGTGTATTGAAAGTCTAATAAAAGCAGGAGCCTTTGATGAACTTGAAACAGAATACAATCGTTATGATTTACTAGCAAGTTATGAAACAATAATGGATTCTGTAGCTGGTGAAAAGAGAAATGGTTGTGAAGGCCAAGTATGTATCTTTGAAGGATTTGGTATAGAAGAAACAGGAATAACAAATAGAAAGATACTAAAAACAGGAACAGTTCCAACTAAAAGAGAACTTTTAGATATGGAAAGAGAAATGATGGGGCTATATGTTTCAGGCCATCCATTAGATGAGTATATGGAAATAATAGAAAAAAAAGCAACGCTTACATCAAAAGATTTGAATGTAGAAACAAACACAGAAGAAACAGAAAGTGATGTAGATGAAACAGTAAGCTTAGAACAATATGATGGTAAAGAAGCTACTATGTGTGGACTTATAACTAACATAAAGAAAATATATACAAAGAGTAATAGACAAATGGCATTTTCTGTTTTTGAAGATTTATTTGGAGATATAGAAGCAGTATTCTTTCCAAATGTATATGAAAAATATGCAAATACAATAAATTCAGATAAGGTTGTAGAGGTAAAAGGAAAGATAAGTCTAAAAGAAAATGAGAAACCTAAAATTCTTGTAGATAGTATAAAAGAACTATCTAAAGAGGAAAAGGTGTATATAAAAATAACCGCAGCCCAAATAGAATATGAAAAAGAAAAAGCTAAACTTTTTGAAATATTAAAAGAATATCCTGGAGACATTCCGGTATATACATATTTTGAACAAACTAAAGAGGTAAAAGGACTAGCTAGACAGTGGTGGGTAACACCAAGTAATGACCTCATTACAAAGCTTACAAACATTTTTGGATTTGGTAATGTAAAAATTGTATAAATTTATTGCAAAAATATTCTATATGTAATACTATACATATAGAATATTTTTATGGAGGAACAAATGAAAAGAAAGCAAGGTATAAGTTTAATAGTATTAGTAATAACAATAATAGTTATGATAATATTAGCATCAGCTGTAGTAATAACATTAAGCAATAATGGTATAATAAATAGAGCAGATGAAGCAGTAGATAAAACAAGCAAATCTCAAATAGAGCATTTAGCAGCATTAGCATGGGCGGATGCGTATGCAGATGGACTAAGAGGCGCAGAGTTAAAAGCAAAAGTTGAAGAAATACTAGAAGCAAATAAAATAACAACAGATGATTGGAATATAGCAGTAACGGATAAAGGTGTAACACTTATTCCAAAAGGTGAAGAAGTTAAAGTTGGTTTATTAGTTTCAAATAAAGATATAGGAAAAACAGTAATGTACGAGGCAAATGGAGTAAGCGATTGGCAACTATTTTATGAAGATGAAGCCAAAGGAAATATCTATTTAATAGCAAAAGGTGTTCCCGAAAGAACTACATTATCGACAAAATTTAAGGTTAGTGATTTAACACAAGAAGAGTTAGATATGTTTGATTTGTTTCAAGTTGTGGATGGTGTAAGTCATACATTAATAGATCTTGATGTAGAAAGAAATTGGAGTATGACAGGATGTCAAGGCGTTGCAAGACTCATAAGAGAATATAAGAAATATATGAATACAGAAGATTATGGTTCTTATGTAAAAGGTGCGTTGGGCGGACCGACAATAGAATTGTTTGCAGCAAGCTGGAATGCAATGGGGTATGAACCACAAATAACATTAGGAGCAACAGATTGGGGTTATACTATGAATGGTAGTTGGCATATAAATCTGGTAAAGTATCCAATATTCTTTTTAGATGAATCAGAATATTGGATAGCATCTACTAACTATGGTTATCAAAACACAATAATGATAGCAATAGATTATTATATATCTAGTGCTATGTATTATGCTGAAAGAGGAATAAGACCAGTCGTTTGTATAAGTATGGATGCGCCGGCTATAAGTGTAGATTCGGATACAATAATGCTAGTAAAACAAGATAAATAATATACAAAGAAGAGAAAGATATTATAATACTTTTCTCTTCTTTTTTATTAGCTATTGCTAAAAAATATAGAATAGTATATTATGAATGTATATAAAGGAGAAAAACAAATGAAAAATAAACAAGGAATAAGTTTAATAGTATTAGTAATAACAATAATAGTTATGATAATATTAGTATCAGCAGTAGTAATAACATTAAGTAATAATGGAATAATAAATAGAGCAGATGAAGCAGTAGATAAAACAAACAAATCTCAAATAGAACATTTAGCAGCGTTAGCATGGGCAGATGCATATGCAGATGGCTTAAGAGGAGCAGAGTTAAAAGCAAAAGTTGAAGAAATACTAGAATCAAATAAAATAACAACAGATGATTGGAATATAGCAGTAACGGATAAAGGTGTAACAGTAAAACCACGTGGAGAGGAAGTAAAATTAGGAGAATTAGTAACATCTACAGCGGATTTTGGGAAATATGTAATATATGAAGCCAATGGAGTAAGCGAATGGCAAGTATTTTACAAAGATGAAACAACGGGATATGTTTATTTGATATCCAAAGATGTGCTTGAAAATGCTAGCATATCTACATCTATAAACGTTAATAGCTTGACAGAAGATGATTTAGCTTTGTATGAATTGTTTCAAGTAGGTGAGTGGCCAGACCATGTATTAATCGATAATGATCAATACGGAACATATATGTATAGCAATAAATGTGTTGCAACTTTAATTAAGAATTATCAAACTTATGTAAATGTTGAAGAATATGGAGAACATATAAAAGGTTCTATAGGTGGACCTACTATAAGATTATTTGCAACAAGTTGGAATGCAGCCCAAAAAACTCCAGAGTTAGTGTTGGAAGCAAATGATTGGGGATATCAAATAAATGGATTATGGAATGTCAATTTAACAATGGAACCAATGTACTTTATAGAGGGAAAGAATTATTGGATAGCATCTCCTAACTACGCATATCAAAATTTAAATTTGGAAGTAAAAGCAGGAGAGGTACGGAGATACGATTGGTATAGGTACTCAATGGTATTATCTTGAAAGGCATATTAGACCTGTCGTATGTGTAAGTAGTGATGCGCCAGCGATAGATGTAAACGCAAGTACAATAATGCTAGTAAAACAAGGAAAATAATATGCAAAGAAGAGAAAGATATTATAATACTTTTCTCTTCTTTTTATAAACTACTTGCTAAAAAAATAGTTGGGTGATAGAATAAACAAAAGTGACAATAGTCTAAAATTAATATTTTGGAGGTACGTTATGAGTAACATTCGTGAAGGCAACGTCCGGGTGTATTACCTGGAAAGAGAAATCAGGGAAGCTCTTAATGTATTAAGAGCAAGACCGCTTACAGAAAGAAGCAAGCGGCAGCTTGTAGATGGTGCAAAATTCCTGGAGATGATTAAGCATACTCCGTATAGCAGATATACAACTGTTGCAAGCCTTAAAGAGAGAATCGTTAAGGAACGGAATAAGCTTAAGGCGGAACTTGTAAAAATTGACACAGGTTCTTCTGGTCATCAAATAACTATCTATGAAATGCTGGATGAACGTTCAGAAGAAGAAAAGAAAAGGCATGCAGGGAGAGTAGCGAAGCTCAAAGATGAAATTCATTGGCTTCATAAGTGCTTGGGAATTTGCAAAAACACGGATTATTTCAAGTAAGAAAGTAGAGGGAGATATCCCTCTACTTTTCTTTTAGTTATTATTAAATAACATTAAGAATATACTTGTAAAAACAAGGCTTTTGTAATATAATAGAAACGTTAAATTGGAGATTTAATATGAAAAAAATAAGACTAATATATAACAAATCTGCGGGACAAAATAAGGGTAGCGAAATAATAAGCGAAGTAATTGGCAGATTAAGTGAAAATGGGTTTGAAGTAACAGCTTTTAGAGCTTCAAAAGAGAACTCTTGTGAAGATTTTATTAAGAACTCTCCAGATGATACATACGCTATAGTTGTAGCAGGTGGAGATGGTACTATAAATAAAGTTGTTAACTTTATGAAGCAACATAATATAAATGTTCCATTAGGAATTATACCTGCAGGAACATCAAACGATTTTGCTCTCCATCTTGGAGTGTACGGTGATGTAGATAAAGCAGTTCAAAGAATAATAGATGGAAATACAGAAGGCGTAGATATTGGAAAAGTAAATGGTATGTACTTTGTAAATATCTTAGCGGCTGGAATGTTTTCAGGAACATCTCATAAGACAGATAAACGACTCAAGGAGATGCTCGGTCATGCTTCGTATTTTATAACTGCAGCAAGAGAGCCTTTCGAACAAAGACCATTTAAGATAAAAATAGAAACAGAAGATGGTATTGTTGAAGAAACAGTAGTTGTTGTTATGATATTTAACGGAAGCAGTGTGGGAAGAATAGACTTGTTTTCAGACAATTCAAGTATACAAGATGGAATGCTAGATATAGTAATGTTAAGAGCAGGAAAGATGGCTGAAACATTAAAGATATTAAGCGAATTTGAGGATGGTAAATTTGTAAATAACGACAATGTTGCATACATTAAAGAAAAGAAATTTAAGATTTCTTTAGTAGAAGGTAAATGTTCTACTACAGATGCAGATGGAGATTTAGGACCAACGCTTCCGTTTGATGTTGAATGTGTGGAAAAAGGTATAGAAATATTTATGTAAAAAAGAAGAAAGAAGGATTAAAAAATGTACGATAAAAATATTGATAAAAAATGGCAAGATAAATGGTATGCCACAGATTGTTTTAATGCAAAAGAAGATAAAGATAAAAAGAAATTCTATGGATTAGTAGAATTCCCATATCCATCTGGTGTGGGCCTACACATAGGACATGTTAAAGCATATATAGGACTAGAAGTTATAGCTAGAAAGAAAAGACTTGAAGGATATAATGTATTATTCCCAATAGGTTGGGATGCATTTGGTCTTCCAACAGAAAACTATGCTATAAAAACAGGAATACATCCAAGAGTTGTAACAGATAACAACATTGAAAGATTTACAGAACAATTAAAGAAAGTTGGTTTCTCTTTTGATTTTAATAGACAAATAGATACAACTGACGAAAACTATTACAAATGGACTCAATGGATATTCTTAAAATTATTCGAAAAAGGCTTAGCTTATAAAGATATAACAGAAGTTAACTACTGTCCAAATTGTAAAGTAGTACTTTCTAACGAAGAATCACAAGGTGGAAAATGTGATAGATGTGATGGCGAAGTAATCCAAAAAGAAAAAGAAGTATGGATGTTAAAAATAACAGACTATGCAGAAAAATTACTTGAAGGATTAAACGATGTAGACTTCCCTGAAAGAGTTAGAGTGCAACAAGAAAACTGGATAGGTAAATCTACAGGTGCAGAAGTAGACTTCAAATTAAAAGACTTAGACGATAAATTAACTGTATATACAACAAGACCTGATACAATGTTTGGTGTAACATTTATGGTTATAGCACCAGAACATCCAATGATTAAAAAATATGCAGATAGAATAGAAAATCTTAAAGAAATAGAAGCGTACGCAGTAAATGCTAAGAAGAAAACAGAGTTTGAAAGAGTACAACTTGCAAAGGATAAAACAGGTGTAGAAATTAAAGGTATAACTGTAATAAATCCTGCGAACGGCAAAGAAGTACCAGTATGGGTATCAGACTATGTTATGATGGGATACGGTACAGGAGCAATAATGGCAGTACCTGCTCATGATACTCGTGACTATGAATTTGCTAAAAAATTTGGAATAGATATAATCCAAGTAATTGAAGGCGGAAATATAGAAAAAGAAGCTTATACAGATATAGCAAACGGAACAATGATGAACTCAGAATTCTTAAATGGCAAATCTGTAAAAGAAGCCATTGCGTCAATGATTGAGTATGTAGAATCTAAAGGATTTGGACATGCTAAGACAAACTACTTTATGAAAGACTGGGCTTTTGCAAGACAAAGATATTGGGGAGAACCAGTACCTATTGTTAAGTGTGAAAAGTGTGGATTAGTTCCATTAAAAGAAAGTGATTTACCATTAACATTACCAAAACTTGAAAACTTTAAACCTGGTACTGACGGTGAATCACCACTTGTAGAAGCAACTGAATGGGTTAATACAACTTGTCCATGTTGTGGTGGAGCTGCTAAACGTGAAACAGATACAATGCCACAATGGGCTGGATCAAGCTGGTACTTCTTAAGATATATCGATCCTAAGAATGATTTATCTTTAGCAAGTATGGAAAACTTAAAATACTGGTTACCAGTAGACTGGTACAATGGTGGTATGGAACACGTAACACGTCACTTAATATATTCAAGATTCTGGCATAGATTCTTATATGATATTGGTGTAGTTCCAACTAAAGAACCATATGCTAAGAGAACAACTCAAGGATTAATATTAGGTTCTGACGGAGAAAAGATGTCTAAATCTAGAGGAAATGTAATTAATCCGGATGATATAGTAAACGAGTATGGTGCAGATACACTTAGAACATATATGTTATTTATAGGTGAATATGATGCTGCAGCTCCTTGGAATGATAATGGAGTTAAAGGCGCTAAAAAATTCCTAGATAGAGTTATGAGATTAGATACATTGTTAGTAGATAAGTATGAAACTGTAGACGAAGAATATGAAAGAGAATTAAATAAAACAATTAAGAAAGTTACAGAAGATTACGAAGCTATGAAATACAATACAGCTATAGCTCAAATGATGACATTTATAAATGTGGTATACAAGAAAGGTGTGATTTCTAAAGAGGATCTTAAGAAATTCTTAATAGTATTAAACCCAACAGCACCACACGTAACAGAAGAGTTATGGAATAGATGCATAGATGCTAATTCTATGATAGTAGATGCAACTTGGCCAACATATGATGAATCTAAGATTAAAACAAATACAGTTGAAATCGCAGTTCAAGTATGTGGTAAGGTTAAATTTATATTAGCTCACGAAGTTGGAATTAGTGCAGAAGATTTAACAAAACAAGTTTTAGCAGATGAAAGATTAAAACCATTCATAGATGGTAAGGAAATTAAAAAGACTATAATTGTTCCAGGAAGGATTGCAAATATAGTTGTCTAATGATAGAATGAAATTAAAATAAACAGAAGATGAAAGAGAGGAAGTTAAATGGGGTTAGAAGCATTAACCGTTGTTCTACTGACTTTAAGTGGACTGGCTATATTCCTACTTGGAATGTCAGCACATAGATTTGCTGTAAAAGGAAAGATGAAAGAGCATGCTGATGTTAAACAAGCAGCATACATAGATGCTCTTACAGGCCTTGAAAACAGACATAAGTTTAATAAAGTAATAGCTGAAATGGTAAAGCATGAAGATAAAAAATTTGCATTATGTTTTTTAGATTTAGATGATTTCAAACATATAAACGATAATATGGGACATGATGCGGGTGATGAACTTTTAATTGAACTTGGAAAAAGATTAGTAGATAGCCTTGGAGAACATGGTAGAGTGTTTAGACTTGGAGGAGATGAATATGCTTTAATAATAACAAAAGCAGATTCAAAACTAGAAGTAGAGACAGTTGTAAAAAGAGTAAAAAGAAATGTTACAATGCCAATAAACATAAGAGATACAAAAGTAAACCTTGAGTATAGCTTAGGTGTAGCAATGTTCCCAGACGACTCAAAAGATAGTGTACAATTAGTAAGCTTTGCAGATTCTGCAATGTATTATATTAAAAAGAGCGGTAAGAGCGATTATTATTTCCATAACCCTGCTTTAAGAGCTCAAACAGAGAATAAAAAGAGGATGGAAAAAGAACTTAAAGATGCTTACCAAAATAAAGAGTTTGGAGTAGATTTCCAACCGAGAATAAATCTTAAAAATCCAAGAGAAATCTGGCTTGAGACATTCCTATTTTGGAACCATCCAACGGTAGGGAAGTTAAAAGCAGAGTATTTCTTAAAGTTTGCAGATTCAATTGGGCTTATAATTGGAATAGACGAAATAATGATTGAGCAAACACTTCAAAAATTAAAAGAAATACGAGAAGCAGGACTTACTAATGTAAACATGGCAATAAATATATCTTTAAGACATTTCCAAAGAAATGACTTTATAGAAAGACTTTGTGCAATGTTTGAAAATCACAAAGAAGAAGCAAAATGTATAATGCTTCAACTTACAAGTAATATAAAAATAGAAAAGATAGAAAACTACAAAGTAATGTTTGAAAAACTAAGAAAATACGGAGTAAGAATCTCTGTATCTAACTTAGAAATAAAACACGAAGTATTAGATATGTTCCATAGATTAAATGTTGATGAAGTAAAAGTAAGCGCAAGCTTCTTGGATTCAAATAGCATATTTAAGGAAAGCGTATTAAAAGACATAGTAACACTTTCTAAAGACCTTGGATATCAAGTAGTAATAACAAGAATAGAAGATGAGAATACACTTCAAAAAGTACTTAAATTAAAAGTAGACATGGTACAAGGAAATTACCTTGCAAATGTGGTAGAAAGTGATAAATTAGTACCATTCTTAAAAGAAGAAGTAGTGAAAGTGTTAAGCAAAAAATAACATGTAAAAAATATTACAAAAAGTATTAAAAATATTAAAAAAGGTGTTGACAAAACACCTTTTTAATATTATAATACTAGTTGTCAGCAAGAGTGGGCGCATAGCTCAGTTGGGAGAGCATCTGCCTTACAAGCAGGGGGTCATAGGTTCGAGCCCTATTGTGCCCACCACTTTTTTTGGCCTGGTAGTTCAGTTGGTTAGAACGCCGCCCTGTCACGGCGGAGGTCGTGGGTTCGAGTCCCATCCAGGTCGCCATTTTTTTATATACGGCC
>JAFXHJ010000008.1 GCA_017536445.1 Clostridia bacterium | reverse complement strand
TCGCCTCCAAAAAGACTAGTTTTTGACTAGTCTTTTATTTTGCCTCTTGATATTTGCACAAATTTATGTTAATATAATATTACAGAATTGTAACAAACATATGAAAATTTTGTTACATTCATTGACAAATGATGATAATATGATATAAAATAAATGCATAAAGAGGGTGAACAAATGATAAAAAACGTTGAAAGCCTTGCGGCTGTACACACACACACACACAATACTTTCTAATGAACAAACATTAGAAGCGTTTTTTGTACCTCAAATAAAAATAGAAACTAGCAAAGTAACACATACTTAAAGGTATGTGCTGCTTTGCTTTTTTTGCATGCAAAAGAAGGAGGAATGAAAAATGCAAAAGAAAAAAGGTATATCCTTAATAGTTTTAGTAATTACAATAATAGTAATGATAATACTAGCAGCTGCAGTAGTATTAACGTTAGGCAATGCAGGAATAATAAATAAAGCAAATGATGCGGTAAAATTACAAAACTACAACCAGGAATTAACAAAATTTGATCTTGTAAAAGGAGATATTCTAGCAAAAAACAAAGGTAAAATAACATTAACAGAATATATAGCAAAACTTCAAGAAGAGGGTGTAATAACTAGCAACGTAGTAGATGGTGAAGATGGAAGTAAGATAGTAACAACAGTAACACCGGGGTTTGAAGCAGTGCTAAAGCAAGATGGATTGTCTAATGTAAGTGTATCGTTAGCAGAACAAGAATCAAATAAGAAGAAACAAGCAAAAATAACATTAGATAAGACAACGATAAATGGAACAATAATAGGAAGTGGCACAACAACAGAAGTAATCACAGTAACAACAGAAAACGTTGTAGGGAATCTAGTATGGGCAAGCGATAATGAAAGTGTTGTAACAGTAGAAGGAGACAACGAAAAAGCAACAGTAACAATGAAGGGTGTAGGAACAGCAAAGATAACAGTAACATATGGAACGGTAGTTGCAGAATGTTTAGTAACAGTAGAAGGAACAACACCAACAATATCATTAGATAAAACAACAATAATAGAGAGCATATTAAAAGGCTCAACAAAAACAGTAACAATAACAGCAACAACAGAAAATGTAGTAGACACATTAAATTGGACAATAGACAACACAAATGTAGCTACCGTAGCAGGAAACAACAAAACAGCAACAGTGACATTAAAGCAAGAGGGTACTGCAATAATAACAGTTACAGCTCACGGAACAAGTGCAACTTGTGAAATAGCAGTAACAGAATTACAACCTAAAATAACATTAAGTCCAGCAACAATAACAAAAGAAATAACAACTGGACAAACAGAGAATGTAACGGTAACAGCAACAACGGAAAATATAACTGAAACATTAAGCTGGACAAGTAATAATACAGCAGTAGCAAGTGTAGTAGGAAACAATAATACAGCAACAGTAACACTAAAGAAAGCAGGAAGTGCAACATTAACAGTAACAGGTGGAGGAGCAACACAAACTTGTACAATAACTGTTACAGAGAAAGCGTCTGTATCGACATTAGGAGCATTAGTAACTGGACCCGCTGATTACGGTAAAATGGTAGAGTATGAATCAAATGGAATAGATGAGTGGCAAGTACTTTATGAGGACCCTAAAACTGGTTATGTATATATAGTAGCAAAAGATGTTATAACAGGAATGTCAATAGATACTGGTAGATCGGTAACAACTCTATCGGAAGAAGATATGGAAAGATATCTATTGTTTCAAGTAGGTGACGCTGACAAGTTCACAGAATTACATGATAGCTTAGAAGAAGAAAATTTAAGATATTATAACCAATCAGCAATAGCTGAATTAATAAAAACATATGCCGGATATGCAAATAAAATGACATATGGTGAAAATTATGTGTTAGGAGCTATAGGTTCAATGACAATAGAGCTATTTATAGCAAGTTGGAATGCAATGTGTAAAGTGCCAACGCTAGACACGCCTTATAACGATGGTGAGAACTACTATATGAACGATGTGTATATACCTCTTGAACCAGATAATTTTTTAGTATTTCCTTATAGAGGAGATGAATATAGAGGTTATGTTTTGGCGAATCCGGCTTCAGTAACGAATTTATGGGCGGTTACTGATGGTTTGGATTATGATGACAGTTTTGATGGCGATGGTGAGAGTTGGAGAGGCATTCGACCAGTAGTATGTTTAAGCGGAGATATACCAGCAAAGCCAAATGGAACTGCGGGATATTCGTTAATAAAACAAAATTAATATAAAGTGTATGAAAATAAAAACTACTCGTTGAATGAAGTGAAACCAAAAAGTTAGATACTTTTGATCAAGTATCATTAAGCAATTGATAAGGAATGAATTCTGTAATTTACAGGGCTCATTCCTTTTAGTTTACCCTTAATCCTTTTGTTGTTATAATATGCTACATAGTATAAAAAAAGACAATATAATTCAAGTTATATAATAATATTTTATTCATTGTGTGAAATATTGTCTTAGAGCACTGTTTTCGTTGACTTTTTCCTTCTTAAAGCATATAATTTGAAAATAGTAAGAGGAAGGGTAAAAGATGTTTAAATTATTAAAAGTATTAAATAAAAAAGATTTATTTCGTATCTTGTTAATAATAACTCTTGTAGTATGCCAAGTAAGTCTAGAACTTAGAATGCCAGACTATATGTCTGAAGTTACAGTTCTTGTACAAACAGCAGGAAGCAAGATGGTAGATATATTAACAAATGGTGCGTTTATGCTTGCTTGTGCACTAGGTAGTTTAATGTTTATGGTGTTTACTAAATACCATACATCTAGTTTAGCAGCAACATTTTCTATGAAGATTAGAAAGAAATTATTTACTAAAGTATGTAATCTTTCTATAAATGAGGTAAAAGAGTTTTCTACTAGCAGCTTAATTACTAGAACAACAAACGATATTGGTCAAGTACAAATGTTAGTTGGTATAGGTCTTATGCATATGGTAAAGGCTCCTATCACAGCATGTTGGGCAATATCTAAGATATTAGGTAAAAGTGTGGAATGGAGTATAGCTACAGCGGTAGCTGTTGCAGTACTTTTAACTGCAATAATAATCCTTATAGCTACAGTTGTTCCAAGATTTAAGATAGTACAAAAATTAATAGATAAAGTAAACTCAGTAACAAGAGAAAACTTAAATGGTATTAGAGTTGTTAGAGCATTTAATGCAGAAGAATACCAACAAGATAAATTTGAAGATGTTAACAACAAATTAACTAATTTACAAATATCTAACCAAAAAGCATTTGCTTTCTTAGATCCTGTTATGACTATGGTAATGCATGGTGTAACTTTATCTATATATTTTATAGGGGCAATATTAATTATGAATTCTCCTATAGCTGGTAAGATAGGTATATTTGGAGATATGGTTGTTTTTGGTACATATGCAACTCAAGTAATAATGTCATTCTTAATGCTTACTGTAACATTTGTAATGTTACCAAGAGCAGCTGTTTCAGCTAAGCGTATTAATGAAGTATTAGAAACAGATATAACTGTAAAAGATGGTGAAATAGCAGAAAATATAACTAAGGAAAAAGGAACAGTAGAATTTAGAAACGTATGTTTCAAATATCCAGACGCAGATGAATATCTACTTAAAGACATTTCATTTAAAGCAGAAAAAGGAGAAACAGTAGCATTTATTGGTTCAACTGGTAGTGGTAAGTCTACTTTAATTAATCTAATACCAAGATTTTACGATGCAACAGAAGGTGTTGTTTTAGTAGATGGGGTAGATGTTAAAAAATACTCACAAGAGTTCCTAAACAACAAAATAGGCTATGTTTCACAAAAAGCAGTAATATTTGATGGTTCAGTAAACTTTAATGTGTCTTATGGGGATAATGGTAAAGGCGAAAAGAAACCAAAGAAGATTAAAGAAGCAATTGAAATTGCTCAAGCTAAAGATTTCGTAGAAAAGATGGATGAAGGATACGAAACAGAACTAGCTCAAGGTGGAACAAATATTTCTGGTGGACAAAAGCAAAGAATATCTATAGCAAGAGCTATAGCGCGTGACCCAGAAATATACATCTTTGATGATAGTTTCTCAGCATTAGATTACAAGACAGATAGTAATCTTAGAAAAGCCCTTAAAGAATATACAAAGGATGCAACGAGTATTATTGTTGCTCAAAGAATTGGTACAATAATGAATGCGGATAAAATAATAGTTCTAGATCAAGGTTTAATGGTAGGTCAAGGTACGCATAAAGAATTATTACAAAACTGCGAAGTGTATAAAGAAATAGCACTTTCACAATTATCAGAGGAGGAATTAGCAAATGGATAATAAGAAAACCACAACAACAAGAAGACCTCCTAGAAGATTTGGGCCTGGTGGAGGTCCTCCAGGAGCACCTGGTGAAAAAGCAAAAGACTTTAAGTCTGCAGTAAAGAGACTAGTAAAAGAATTGGGTAAATGGAAAATATTAATGTTTATAGGATTAATGTTTTCTATAGTAAGTTCAGTAATATTTATATCTGCGCCAGATAAATTAGCAGAGTTAACAAATGAAATAGAAAAAGGTTTAGTAGCTCCAATGAATATGGATAATGTTAAAAGAATTACTTTTACAATAGCGGCACTTTATTTAACTAGTGCTCTAGCAGGATTCTTTGAAGCAATATCTATGACATATCTTTCAAACAACTTTGCAAGAAGTTTAAGAAGTAGAATATCTAAAAAGATAAACAAACTACCACTTAGCTTTTTTGATAAACATCAAACGGGTGATGTGTTATCTATAGTAACAAACGATGTAGATACAATAGCACAATCAATGAATGGTTCTTTATCTACATTAGTATATTCTGTAGTAATGTTTATAGGAACACTTCTTATGATGTTTATAACAAACTGGATATTAGCATTAGTTGCAGTTGGTACAACAGCTATAGGCTTTTTACTTATGAGTACAATACTTAAGAAATCTCAAAAGTATTTCGTTATGCGTCAAGAAGAACTAGGAAAGTTAAATGGACATATAGAAGAAATATATTCAGGACTACTAGTTGTAAAAGCATATAATGGTAAAAAACAAGCTGCAGAAACATTTGACGACCTAAATAAGAAGTTATTCAAATGCAATAAAATGAGTCAATTCTTATCTGGACTTATGCAACCAATAATGCACTTTGTTGGTAACTTTGGATATGTTGCAGTATGTATAGTTGGTGCTTTAATGGCAATGAATGGCCATATTAAATTTGGTATAATAGTAGCGTTCATAAGTTATGTAAGGATGTTTACATCACCACTTTCACAAATAGCGCAAAGTTTAACTTCAATACAAACAACAGCTGCTGCAAGTGAGAGAGTATTTGAGTTCTTAGACGAGAGGGAAATGACAGATGAATCAAGCTTTACTAAAAAGTTAGATAAGAATAAAGTTAAAGGAAAAATAGAATTTGAAGATGTAGTATTTAAATACGATGGTAATGATGAACCAACAATAAAAGGATTTACAGCATCAGTAGAACCCGGACAAAAAATAGCAATAGTTGGACCAACGGGTGCAGGTAAAACAACAATGGTAAATCTACTTATGAAGTTCTATGAAATAAACTCTGGAAAGATAAAAATAGATGGAGTAGATATATCTAAATTAACTAGAGAAAATATACATGAATTATTTACTATGGTACTTCAAGATACATGGCTATTTGAAGGAACAGTAAAAGAAAATATAGTATATGATAGAGAAGATGTAGATATAGAAAGAGTAAAGGATGTATGCCGTGAAGTTGGATTACATCACTTTGTAAAAACATTACCAAAGAATTATGATACTGTTTTATCAGATAACGAAAGTATATCTGCAGGCCAAAAGCAGTTACTTACTATTGCACGTGGTATGATAGAAGATGCGCCATTCTTAATACTAGATGAAGCAACTTCTAACGTAGATACAAGAACAGAAGAGTTAGTTCAAAAAGCAATGGATAAATTAACAGAAAATAGAACATCATTCATAATTGCACATAGATTGTCTACAATAAAAAATGCAGACTTAATCTTAGTTATGAGAGATGGTAATATTATTGAACAAGGAAATCATAAAACATTAATCGAAAAGAATGGTTTCTATGCGGAATTATACAATTCGCAATTTGAGTTATAACAAATAAAACACAGAAGTATTTTGCTTCTGTGTTTTACTTTATCTTAAATATTCCATAAGTGTTACTTACAGGGTCTTTGTTAATAGGCAACTTTACTGGGAGTACAGTATTAACTATAAATAACGTAGTAAGAAGTAGGAACGCGCATATTCCGAGTTCATTTGAGCCTTTTGTAGCGTCTTGAAAATTATCGTTATATATTCCAAGGTAGAAGGTAATAAACGCTATAGTCATACCAACTATGTATGTGCCTATGTTAAATATTGTGTTATCCATTCCTAGAAACTTAATACCTGTGTAGAATGTGATGGTTGTTGCAGCTGTTCCTAATATATTAGATATAAAAGATAGTAGAAATAGATTTGTTATCTTCTTTTTAGAATAGAAGTAGAAGAATATTGTAAATAACGTAAATGGTAAGAATATTAGTTTTAGATGTTCAGCTACACTTTCATTTACAGGAGTGAATAACCCTATTATTAAATTGTTGTTAAAGAAGTCATAAGCAAAGTGAAGCAGAAAGCCAGCAGCTAAACATATTACATAGCCTATTTTTATTATATTTTTGTATGTTAAATTAAACAAAAAAATCACCTGTTATATATTATGTATAACAAGTGATTTTATTATTACATTGTTTTAATTATATTTGATATATAGAAAAGGTAACCTTCTGTAAGTATAAAATATATGCTAACAATGTTTATTACTATCATAACAGGAATTCCTATAGTAAATAGATTGTGACGTGTTTTATGTCTAAATTTATACATACCAATATATGTACCAATTCCACCTAGTAGTAATGAGACCACAAAGAAAGATTTTTCACGTGTTCTATATTGATCCTTCTTAGCTTTTTGCTTATCTGAATACATCATGACAAATCCTATGATGTTTATTATTAAAAAATATATTCCGAAATATATGTATTCCATTTTCTTTACCTCTTTTTCATTTTAGATTATATAACATATTAAAATAAATTACTAGACCTTAATTTAACATACTTAACTACTTGAAAAGTATAGTGTATTGTAATATAATATTTGCATTAGAGAGGGAGATTAAAAATGAAAGAAGCAGCAAGAAAAGGGTTAAAAGTAGAAGTGAAAGAAGTAAAAGAAGTTAAAATCATAGAAGAAAAGGTAGAAACATTTGATGTTCCGGCCACTGAAGCAGTTGAAAAAGTTGGCGATACATCAAATGTTAAAACAAAAAAAGAAAAAATAAATCTACCAAACATATTAACTGTAGTTAGAATATGTCTAGTGCCAGTATTTGTAGTTCTATTATTATTAGAAGATTTATGGGTAGGATTAAGATATATAGCTCTAGGAGTATTTATTTTAGCATCGTTAACAGATTGGGTTGATGGAAAAATTGCAAGAAAGAAAAACATAGTAACTAGATTTGGAAAACTTATGGATCCACTTGCAGATAAAATATTAGTAGCATCTGGATTTATAATGTTAACAGGTTTAGGAGTTGTGCCAGCATGGGTAACAGTTTTAGTAGTATGTAGAGACTTCTTATTAAATACAATAAGAATGTTTGGTACAGAAGCAGGTGTTACAATTTCTGCTGGAATATACGGAAAAATAAAAACTGCATTCCAAATGATAACAATAACATTAGGATTATTAGATACAAATGGATTATTTAAGTTTATGTCTACACAAGGAAGATTAATGGAATTTGGAGAATTACTACTAAATGTAGGATTTAGTATTTCATTAGTTGGAGCAGTTATATTTACAGTTTGGTCTACAATAGACTATGTAAGAAAATGTGGAAAATATATAGATATTAGAAAATAATATTTATAGGTTGTTATAAGAGGTAAAATATGAGTGATTTGTTAAATTTATTTGGCGAACCAGTTGTAGAAGTAGATGATGGTAAATTAAAAGAGGCTAAGAAAGAAATAGCTAAACTTAGAAAAGAAATTAATTACCATTCCGAGCTATACTATAACCAAGATAAACCAGAAATTTCAGATTACGAATTCGATATGTTAATGAAAAGGTTAAAAGCATTGGAGACTGAGTTTCCAATGCTTATTACAAAGTCATCGCCTACACAAAGAGTAGGTGGAGCAGCAAAAGCAGGATTTAGCGAGGCTATGCATGCTGTTCCAATGCAAAGCTTGAATGATGTCTTTTCATATGCAGAAGTTGAAGAATTCGTAAGAAAAGTAACAGAAGAATATGGTGAGAATACAGAGTTTGTTGTTGAAACAAAAATAGACGGACTTTCGGTATCTTTAGAATATGTAGATGGTGTCCTTAAAAAAGGATCTACTCGTGGTAATGGATTAGTTGGAGAAGAAATAACAGATAACCTTCTACAATTAGATGAAATTAGTGAGAAACTAAATACAAATGATACTATAGAGGTTAGAGGTGAAGTATATCTATCTCGTGCTAGATTCGATGAGTTAAATGATGAATTAGAAAAAGCGGGCAAACCATTAATGGCTAACTCTAGAAATGCAGCGGCAGGTACATTAAGACAATTAGATAGTAATGTTGTAAAACAAAGAGGTCTAAGTATATTTGTATTTAATGTACAAAAGTCTGAAAAGAAGTTTGAAACACATAGTGAGTCTTTAGATTATGCAAGAAAAATTGGTATAACAACAATAGCATATTCTAAAGTGGCCGTTGGGATAGAAGAAGTGTTAGAATGTATAACTGAAATAGGTAATCTTAGAGATTCACTTCCATATGATATAGACGGAGCAGTTGTTAAAGTAAACAACCTTTCTTTAAGAGAAACGCTAGGAACAACAACTAAAGTACCAAAATGGGCTGTTGCATACAAATATCCGCCTGAGGAAAAAGAAACAGTTATTGAAGAAATAAAACTTCAAGTGGGACGTACTGGACAAGTAACACCACTTGCAATAGTAACTCCGGTAAGAGTTGCAGGTTCAACAATTTCTAAATGTACATTACACAATTTTGATTACATTAAAGAAAAAGATATACGTGTAGGGGATACAGTAAAAATTAGAAAAGCTGGAGATGTAATCCCAGAAATAGCAACTGTAGTTATGTCTAAAAGAGATAAACAACAAGAATATATTGTTCCAACTGTATGTCCTGTTTGTGGTGAAATACTTGAAAAAGAAGAAGGACAAGTTGCTTTAAGATGTACTAATAGCGAATGTGGAGCCCAATCATTTAGAGCTATAGAACATTTTGCATCAAGAGAAGCTATGGATATAGATGGTCTTGGTGAAGCAATAGTAGAGCAACTAATAGACAACGGACTTGTATCTGATGTAGCAGATATATACTACTTAACTTATGAACAAGTAAAAGGATTAGATAAATTTAAAGAAAAATCTTCTAAGAATTTAATAGATGCAATAAATGAAAGTAAAAAGAATACATTAGACAAACTAATATTTGGCCTGGGAATTCGTCACATAGGAAAGAAAGCAGCAAAAGTGCTAGCAGAGCATGTAGATACCATTTATGACTTTACACACATGACATCAGAAGATTTATATAGAATTGATGAAGTTGGAGAAAAGATGGCAGATAGTGTTGTAGAATTCTTCTCTAAAACTAAGACAATGGAAATTATAGATAGACTAGATAAAGCAGGAGTAAATCTAAAAGGTATTAAAGAAGAAAAAGCATCGAACAAGCTAGATGGTATGACTATTGTTGTAACAGGTTCTTTTGATGAAATATCTAGAAATGATTTATCTAAATTAATTGAATCACATTCTGGCAAGGTATCTAGTTCTGTTTCTAAGAAAACAAGCCTAGTTATAGCTGGAGAAAATGCTGGTTCTAAATTAGATAAAGCAAATGAACTGGGTGTAGAGATAGTAGACTATACAGAGTTTAAGAATAGATACGGGATATAATTAAATATACATATTAAGAATTGAAAATAAAAAGCATCTAAATATATCTATATATTTAGATGCTTTTTAAGTTCATTAATTTAAGTTGATTATTATAAAATATGCTATTGTTCCAATAACTAATATTGCTGAAGATATAAAGCAATTGTTTGAAGCTTCTTTATCATTCTTCTTGCGTAAATAAATACCAAGACCTATTAATATTACGGTAACAATAATTAGATAGTATGTAAAAATTGTTGTTATTACTTTAGATAATGTATGAATATTAGTATTATTTTTACTTGCTAAATTACGTGCGTAAGTTTGTACATCAATATTTTCTACATCATCAATAAAGTAATCTAATATAACAGACACTGTGGAATTTTCATTAGTATGTTTATAATACATAGGTTCAATTAATGAATCATAAGCTATAACAAATGGGGCAGGTCCATATACAAGTATAACAATAGCTAATACTATAAATAAATTTTTGAAAAACTTTCCCGGTTTATCCATTTTTATCACCTAGCTAGAGCATATCATATAAGGAGGAGATATGCAATAGTATAATCCTTGCAAATACACATATAAAGTGATATAATACACATGTATTGGGGTATCGCCAAGTGGTAAGGCTGCGGTCTCTGACTCCGCCATTCGTGGGTTCGAATCCTACTACCCCAGCCACGGAGGAATTAAAATATGAAAGTATTATTGTTATATGCTAAAGTAGGAAATGGACATTTGAAAGCTGCAGAATCTGTTAAAGAGGCTCTAGAAAAATTAGATGATGTACAAGTAGTCTATGAAGATGGACTGGAGTATTCTTCGGCATTAACAAACAAATTAATAGTTAAGGGATATGCGTCTGTAACTAGACGTGCGCCAAGACTATGGGGAACAATGTATAAACGTTCAGATAAAGCTGAATTTAATACAATTGGTGAAGTTAACAAAATGGTAAATAAAGCGTTAACAATTCGTCTTAAGAAGATGATAAGAATAACTAATCCAGATATAATAATTTCAACACACCCATTTGTATCACATATGTGTGCATACTTAAAGAAAAAAGGCAAAGTAAGAGGAAACATCGTAAGTATTATGACAGATTATGGTATTCATAATATGTGGCTTGAAGGTAATGAATATATAGATAGACTTATGGTTGCAACTTCTGAAATGAAGCAAGATTGTATAAGAAAATATGGTGTACCTGAGTCTAAAATAATGGTTACAGGTATTCCAGTTTCTGAAAGATTTAGCTTAGAATATGATAAAGAAGAATTAAGAAAAGAATTTAATCTTGATGAAAACAAGAAAACATTATTATTCTTTGCAGGTGGCGGCTTAGGTCTTGGTAAATCTGAAAAAATATTTGAAGATTTACTAAAAACTAACTATGATTTCCAATTAATAGCTGTAACAGGTAGAAATGAAAAACAAAAAATGAGATTTGAAAATATAGCATCAACTTCTGGAAAGAATATAACCATTTTAGGTTATACAAATAAAGTGCCTGAACTTATGGCAATAAGTGATTTTGTAATAACTAAACCAGGGGGATTAACATCAACAGAATGTTTAGCTATGTGTAAGCCAATGGTAATAATTAATCCAATACCAGGTCAAGAAGAACAAAATGCAAACTATTTTATAAACAACGGTACGGCTATAAGAACATACAAAAACGAACCAATAGAGCATGTATTAGATATAGCTATGTATAATGAACAAAGAGTGAAACAAATGGTTGAAATGTGTAAGGTAATAGGTAAACCAAATTCAACTAAGACTATCGTAGATGAAGTAATAAAAATATATAACGAGGGAAAATAATGAAAGTAGCATTTTTAACGCTAGGCTGTAAAGTTAATCATTACGAAACAGACTTGTTAAAAGAGAAATTTGAAGAAACAGGACATACTGTTGTAGATTTTGAGGATAAAGCAGACGTATATGTTGTAAATTCTTGTTCTGTTACCAATATGAGCGATAGAAAAACAAGACAAATGTTGTCTCGTGCAAGACACAATAATAAAGACGCAATTATTGCAGTTTTGGGTTGTAGTGTTGAAGGAAAAAAAGAACATTTAGAGGAATTTGATGCAGATATTATTCTAGGTAATGAAGATAAATCTAATCTGTTAGAAATAGTAGAAGAATATTTGAAAACAAAAAATAAGAAAACAATACTTACGGACGTTAATGCAGTTAAAAAATATCAAGATGTTGGAACTATGAAAAGCGGATATGAAATCCGTGAAGAAATTAAGATAGAAGACGGTTGCAATAACTTCTGTTCGTATTGTATAATACCATACGTAAGGGGTAGAGTCAGAAGTAGAGCATTAGACAGTATTGTTAAAGAAGCAAAATCTTTAGTAAATGCTGGAGTTAAAGAAATAATTCTAGTAGGTATCGAAGTTGCATCTTATGGACAAGACTTGAATGGTTTAGATTTGTTCGATGTAATAGATGAACTAGAAAAAATAGAAGGCCTTGAAAGAATTAGATTAAGTTCTATGATGCCTAGATTCTTAACTGAAGAAAATATAAAAAGATTAACTGGATATACTAAACTATGTCCGCATTTTCATATATCTATGCAAAGCGGAAATACAGAAGTACTTAAACGCATGAATAGAAAATATGGCAAGGAACTTCTAATAGAAGTTTGTGGTAATCTAAAGAGGTATTTTAATAATCCTTATCTTGCCGCAGATGTAATTGTTGGATTCCCTGGTGAAACAAATGAAGAATTTGAAGATACAATAGATACAATAAATAAAATGGGACTTACAGAAATACATGTATTTAAGTATTCTAAACGTAACTATACAAGAGCTGCGAAGATGGATAATCAAATAGATGGTGCAGTAAAAAAGGAAAGAAGTAATATAATACTTAATTTAAGTAAAAAATTAAATGAAGAATTCTTAAATATGTATTTAGGAAAAAAGGTAAAAGTACTTTTTGAGAATTATACTGACGGAGTCCTTTTAGGGTATACAGAGAATTATATAAAGGTAAGTGCGAAAGGAGATAAGAGGTTATGTGGAACAGTACAAGACGTGGTCGTACAATCACTAGAAGAAGAAAAGGTGCAGGCAGATATAATATAAACTTTAAACTTGTGGCTTTGGGCTGTTTAATTATAGCTGTATTGGCTAGCATAGTAGTAGGAGTTTCGTTAATATCTACTGCTATAAGTAATAATAAAGCACAATCAGGCTATGAATCAAATGGTGAAATAATAGAATCTGATGCAAGTGTAAATGTTTTCGAAGAAGAAGATGGTTATGAACCAGTGAAGGAATTAACAATAACAACACTTGGCGAGATAATGATGGGTGGAAAAGTAGGTAAAAATGTAGAATACAACTATATGAGTGCTTTTAGACACATATCAGAATACGCTAAAGATTCAGATTACACTATGGCACACTTAGCTACAAACATTGTAGATTTAGAAGAACTTGGAGAAACGAATTCTAAATATATAGTAACTGCAGACATAGATAACGCATTTAATGCGTTAGGAATAGATGGATTAAACCTTGCAACAGATCATATCTTGGATTTTGGCAAAGAAATATTAAATGACACTAAGAAGTTTTTACAAGAAGATTATGATTTAATAGGACTAAATAATTCAATAATATATGTAGAAAAAGAAGGAATTAAAGTTGCATTAATAGGTGTATGTAATGAAACAATAGGAAGTGACTCTAGTTATACTTCTGCAGGAATAATGACATACAACTTAAATAGAGTAAAAACATTAATAGAGACAGCAAAAGAAAGTGCATCAGCAGTTATTGTAATGACACATTTAGGAAATGAAAATTCTCATACTATAACAAGTGGTATGAAGAATACATATAAGGCTCTAATAAAAGCTGGAGCAGATGTTGTAATAGGTTCACATTCTTTAGGTGTATATCCAATAGAAATGTATAAAGATAAACCAATAATATATAGTGTTGGATATTTAATGCATGATACAAGTTATGAAAGTGGTAAAAAATCTGGAATATTTGATTTCACATTCAACGAACAAGGAAAGCTTAAAAAAATAGAAATAACACCAACATATATAAATGCTAAGAAACAAACAATTCTTATGGAAGATTATAATGCTAAAAGTGCAACGGAATTTTTAAAATACATCGCAGGCGATAATAAGAATTGCCACATAACAGATAATAAATTAGTTATGTATATGGAATAATATGTGTGTGATATATATAATAAAAGAACACCTAGTAGAATTTCTACTGGGTGTTCTAGTTTAATATTTTATTCCTTTAATTCAGATGTGCAATGAGCACAGCGAGTTGCTTCAAGTGGTATTTCGCTTAAGCAATAAGGACATTTCTTAGTAGTTACTGGTTTTGGAGCCTCTTTACGTCTAGCTTTGAAGAATACCTTGAAGAAAATAAATAAGCACAAAGCTACCATTAAAAAGTCTACTATATTTGTTAAAAATTGACCATAGTTAATTACTGTCGCGCCAGCTTCTTTAGCAGCTTCTACAGATTCATATGTTAAACCATCTAATGATACAAATAAGCTAGAAAAATCTATTTTGCCTGTAAGAACAGATAGCGATGGAGTTATAACGTCATTTACAAGTGAATTTACTATTTTAGTAAACGCAGTACCTATAATAACACCAATAGCCATATCTATTACATTGCCTTTAGTAGCGAATTGTTTAAATTCTGTTAAAAAGCTTTTAGATTTTTTTTCAGCCTTTTCTTTTAATTTTTTTAATTTTTCTTGTTCTTTTTCTAAATCTATTTTTTTACCCATAATATTACCCCTTTTCAATGACAATATTCTACTATAATTTTTGTAAAAATGCAATTGTAGATTTAAGTAGAATTTTGTGAAAAAATTTAATGACATATTTTTGTAATATAGTTGAAATATTTAGGGTTTCGTTATATAATGAAGACGTGTAAAACAAAGGAGGAAACAATGAAAAATCTTATTAAAACATTAATAGTTTTTTCTGGAATAATTATAGGGGGATATTTAGGCTCATTAGCAGCCAGTGTGCCAGCACTTAGCTTTTTAGCATATGGTAAAGCTTTGGGATTAACCAATCCATTAACTTTAGATTTGAGTATTATTAAAGTTACTTTTGGATTTATGATGGATTTAAATATAGCATCAATAATAGGGTTAGTGATAGCATTGTTTATTGTGAAGAAAGTGTAATAAATGGATAAATTAAGTATTAAGAACATTCCTTTTGAGGATAGACCATATGAAAAATTTGAAAAGTATGGAGGCTTAGTACTTACGGATGCAGAACTTTTAGCAATAATAATTAAATCTGGCTCTAAAGAGTTTAACTCAATAGATGTAGCTAGACTTCTTTTAAGTAAACACACAAATGGACATGAAGGACTTAAGTATTTAGAAGAAGCATCTATAGCCGAACTTATGATGGTGCCTGGTATAGGCAGAGTAAAGGCTATACAAATTAAAGCTGTGTTAGAACTTGCTAAAAGAATAAATAGTAATAAATTAAACGAAATAAAAACAAAGATAACAAGTCCAAAAACAATATATGATTTGCTTGCTAGCGAACTTAAAGATTTAAAAACAGAACAAGTGAAAGTTGTGTTATTAGATGCCAAGGCGTATGTTAAATCTATTATAACAGTGAGTATAGTAGCAACTAATAAATCTATGGTTTCGCCTAAAGAGATTTTAAGCGAACCAATAAAACAACTAGCTAGTTCTATAGTGTTAGTACATAACCATCCAAGTGGGGATACGACACCAAGTAGGCAAGATGTATTGTTAACTAGAAAGATTATAGAATATGCAGCTGTTTTTGATATAACAGTTTTAGATCATATAATTATTGGTAATAATGGATATACAAGTATAAAAGAAACAAACAATTCACTATTTATGGGGGGAAGAATATTATGAAACTGATGGCAAAAGATATTGGAATAGATTTAGGAACATCAACAACACAAATATATGTTAAAGGTGAAGGTATTGTACTAAAAGAACCAACAGTTGTTGCAATTAATGATGTGACTGGAGATGTCTTAGCGGTTGGCAATGTGGCAAAAGAAATGCTAGGTAGAACACCAGATAATATTCTTGCAGTTAAACCCTTAAAAGGTGGAGTTATTGCAAACTTCTATGGAACAAGAATGATGCTTGAAGAATTCATCAAAAAATGTACAAATAAAAGTATGTTATCTAAACCAAGGGTAGTAATATGTGTACCATCTGGAGTTACAGATGTTGAAGAAAGAGCTGTAGAAGAAACTGCACATCTTGCAGGAGCAAAAGAAGTATATGTAATGGAAGAAGCAATGGCAGCTGCTATAGGTGCTGGTATTAAAGTGGATAGCCCAGAAGGTGCTATGATAATAGATATCGGCGGAGGAGTTACTGAAGTTGCGGTTATATCATTAGGAGGAATAGTTATTTCTAATGCCATACGTGTAGCTGGGGATGATCTAGATAAAGATATAATTGAATATGTTAAAAATAAATTTGATGTACTTATTGGAGACAATATAGCAGAAGAAATTAAAAATACAATAGGTGCTGCTTTTTCATCAATGACAGAAGAAAGGATGCAAGTTAAAGGTAGAAACTTAACAACGGGGTTACCAGATACAATAACTGTAACAACATCAGATATCGAAGCGGCAATGAGAAGAATATTAGAAGATATAATTAAAGTTATAAATATAACACTAGAAAAGACACCTCCAGAACTTGCGGCGGACATTATGGAAAAAGGCATAGCTGTTTGTGGTGGCGGAGCATATATTAAAAATATAGATAGATATATATCAGATAGAATAGGAATTCCAGTATATATTGCAAACAATCCATTAGAATGTGTTGCAAGAGGAGTTGGAAGTGCATTATCTAATATAGAAGTACTTAAGAAATCAATTAAAACTAGAAGAAAATAAGGAGCATAACTATGAATTACATGAGGGATGCCAAACTAAGAAGAAAAGAAAAAAAGAATAAAATAATGATTGGTATAATTATCGCAGTTTGCGTAATTATATCAATTTATTTACTAGCCATATTAAAGGTTCCTTTTATGACTAAAGTATCATCTACAGTTGTAAGTTTTGTAGATGGAATAACAGGAACGGTAACTGGGGTATTTAAAGACGGGACTTCTTTCTTTGGTAATACTAAAAAATTAAATAAGAAAATATCCGAACTTGAAGAAGAACTTGCTAAAACAAAACAGTTACAAGTAGAATTAGATGCTTTAGAAGTAGAGAATGAAGATTTGAGAGATTTGTTAAAAATTGAAGAAAATTACAGTCACTTTGAAAAAGTTTATGCAAATATAATTTCTAGAAATTACGAATCATGGAATGAAACATTCGTAATAAACAAAGGCTCTAAAGATGGAATAGAAAAAAGACAAACTGTAATAGCAGAACAAGGGCTTGTTGGATATATTTCAGAAGTAAATGAAAATACAAGTGTAGTTACAACTATACTAGAACCAGGTACATCTGTAAGTGTTCAAATTTCAAATATAAACAAACTTGCTTTAATAAAAGGTGAATATAGTCTAACCGGTAGCAATACCGTAAAACTTGTAAATATACCAATAGACACAGAACTTTCTGAAGGTGAAAAGGTATATACAACAGGTATTGGCGGGTTATATAAAAAAGGAATACCGGTAGGTATAATTAAAAGTATAAAGAATAAGAAAAATGAAATAGATAGATACGCTATAGTAGAAACGTTCGTTAATTTAGATTCTTTAGATATGGTAGGTATAATAGTAAAGTAGGGGAGTTTAATGTTAAAGAAAGTATTAACATATATTCTAAATATATTATTACTTTTGTTAATTATAATATTGCAACTTAATGTGTTTAATAATACTGAATTATTTGGTACAAAATTTAATTTAGTTGCGTGCTTTGTAATAGTAACAATAATGGTTAATTCATTCAAAAGGCATGTGTATTTATCAATGGTTGCAGGTGTGTTAACAGACATTGTACTTGGACATACACTTGCAAAATATTTTGTAATATTTACACTTTTAAGTATAATACTTGAAAGCATGAAAAATGTATACAAGCAAGACACACCATTTTCAGTTGCGGTATATACAACAATTGGAATGGGGATATTTGAAGTATTAACACTGTTAATAAATATATTTAGTGTGGGAATAACAGTAGGAATAATAACAGTAATATTTGCGATAGTAAAAAGTATATTATTAAATATACTTTCGGCATATGTGCTGTTCTTTATCCTAGCAAAAATAAATAGAGGTATGGAGTAAAGAAAAGTGAAGTTAAAGATTAATATTAATTTTTTTGAAAACAGAATATTAATTTTAAAAATCCTAGTAATAATTATTGGGATTGTTTTTGCTTTGCGTTTAATAGATCTTCAGATAATAAATGGAGCAAGTTATAGAGAACAATCAGAAAAGAAAATGTTAAGAGAAACTACTATAGAAGCACCACGTGGAGAAATCTATGATAGAAACGGAGTAGTATTAGCAACAAGTAAACTTGCGTATGATGTGGAGATATTTAAAGTTGGAGATGAAAACTTAAATAATACATTACTTAAAGTGTTAAATATATTAGAACAAAATAAAGATGAGTACACATCATCTTTCCCGATGGAAGATAATGAGTTCCATAGCAATGAGGATAGAGTAAAAGTTTGTGAAACTTATGATATAGACACCAAAAGCACAACAGCAGAAATATTAGATTATCTATACATTAAATATGATTTAAATAAACTTAATGTGTCAAATGATGTTAAGAATAAATTAGTTGCACTAAGATATGAAATAGGAACAAATCCATTTTCGTTATTTAGATCTGTAACATTAGCAAAAGATATATCATATAACTCAATGGCGATGATAGAAGAACTAAAAAGCGAACTGCCAGGTATAGAGATAAATGTCAACTCTAAAAGATACTATCCAAACGGTACAATAGCATCACATCTTTTAGGATATGTAAGTAAAATTAGTAATGAAGAATACAAAGAACTAAAAGATGAAGGGTACACATATAACAGTATTATTGGTAAAATGGGAATAGAAACCACTATGGAAGCCTTCTTAAAGGGAAGTAATGGCATAAAGAGAACAGAAGTAGATGCTGAAGGAGAAATAGCAGGAGAATATATATATAAAGAGGCGGACTCTGGAAACAACGTAACTTTAACAATAGACTATAGATTGCAACAAGTAGCAGAAAAGAATCTTAAAAAGGTAATAAACAACATTAGAACTGGTGCCCCTGGTTATTCTAAAAAGTCTGATGCTACATCTGGAGTTGTAGTAGCAATAGATGTAAATAGTGCAGAAATTCTTGCAATGGCAAGCTACCCGACATTTGATCCGAATGAATTTGTATCTGGGATAAAATATAGTTCTTGGAAAAAGATTATGGCTAACACAAGCAAGCCTATGTTTAATAGAGCAATATCTGGAACATATTCACCAGGTTCAACATTTAAGATGCTAAGTGCGTTAGCAGGTTTAGATAGTAAAGTAATAACAATCAGTGAAAAGATAAAAGCAAACGGAAGATATGAATATGCAAACCGTCCAATGTGTTGGGTATATTCATATTATGGCAGAACTCATGGATGGGTAAATGTAAGCGACGCAATTAAAGTATCTTGCAACTGCTTCTTCTATGAAGTAGGTAGAAGAATGGGAATAGACAACCTTGTTAAATATTGTCAGATGTTTGGACTTGGAAATAAAACAGGCGTAGAACTTTATGGCGAGGCTAAAGGTATGATAGCAGGAGCTAATAAAAATATGGATTGGTATCTAGGAGATACATTATCTGCTGTAATTGGACAATCATATAATTCGTTTACACCAGTGCAACTTGCAAACTATATAGCAACGCTTGCAAATGGTGGAACATTAAACAGAGCAACAGTAATTAAAAACGTAGTAAATGCAGAAGATGAATATGTGTCGTCGGAGGATTTGTTAGCTCACGCAGAAAAAGTAACAGGATATAAATTCATATCTACAAGATTAGATTTAAATCAAAAACATGTTGATGCGGTAGTAGAAGGAATGAAATCTGTTACATCAGAACAAGGTGGCACATCATATATTGTATTTAAGAATTCAGATATAGAAGTTGCTGGTAAAACAGGAACAGCTCAAGTATCTAGTGGACATCCAAATGGAGTATTTGTTGGATTTGCACCAATAGAAAATCCACAAATAGCAGTTGTTGCAATAGTAGAACACGGAGATTCTGGTACAGCTGTTGCGAACATTGTAAAACCAATACTTGAAGAATACTTCGATATATCTAATGAAAATGTTAATAAAGAGGTAAATGAAGTATTAGTACCAAGTATAAAATATTAGGAGAAAATGTATGGAAGATTTAATTGAATTTTTAATAGAATTAATTTTTGAAGTTGGAGTAGAAGCAAGCGAGAACAAGAAGGTTCCTAAAGCTCTAAGAGTATTATTAGCTATAATAATTATATTACTTTATTTATTGGGTACTGGATTAATACTTCTTGTAGGAGTCTTAATGCTAGAAGAAACTATTTTAGGCGGAATTGCAATGCTTGCTTTAGGAGTAGTTATATTAGTAGCATTATTCGTAAAGATGTATAAAAAGTATGGAGAGATGAAAGCTACAACCGATTCTAAAACTAATATGGAAGAATAGATAACAATTTATAAATCAAATAAATAAAAAAGAGTGTTAACAATTAAGTTAACACTCTTTTTTATTTTATATATTATTTAAATTTTGTTTATACTAAAAGGATTATTCAACAGTAACAGATTTAGCAAGATTTTTTGGTTTGTCTATATCTGCGCCTCTTAGTATAGCTGTTTCATAAGCAATTAATTGAAGAACAATAACTACTAGAAGTGACTCTAAAAATTCAGAAACTTTAGGCAATATAATTACATCATCTAGTGAGTCTTTTATATTATCTACATTTTGATTTTCTGTAGTAATAAGTAGAGTATAACCTCCGCGAGCTTTTGTTTCCTTTAGATTGCTTATAGTTTTTTCATATAGATTGTCTACTGTAGCGATAGTTATAACAGGTGTTCCTTGATCTACAAGTGATATTGTACCGTGTTTTAATTCGCCTGCTGCATACGCTTCTGAGTGTATGTATGAAATTTCTTTAAGTTTTAGAGAACCTTCCATACAACTTGCACTATCTATGCCACGTCCAATGTATAATACATTTTCGTGAGTATATAACTTATTTGCAATAGCTTTATACATATCTCTAGAATTAATTAAATCTTCTGCTAATGTTTCTATTTTTTCTATATCTTTATAGAATGTATCCATAACAGAATCTTCTAATAATCCCTTTTGTTTCATTATTGTAAGAGCTACGTTTGTTAATGTAGCAACTTGTGAAGAATAACCTTTAGTTGTAGCAACAGCTATTTCTGGTCCTGCATAAGTGTATATTGTTTTATCTGCTTCACGAGCGATAGAAGAACCAACAACATTAACTATAGCTAAAACATACGCACCTTGTTCTTTTGCAAGACGTAATGCAGCTAAAGTATCTGCAGTTTCACCAGATTGAGATATTATTATAACTAGAGTAGAAGGCGTAATTAGATTTTCTTTGTATCTGTATTCTGAAGCTATTTCTACTGTAGTTCTAATTTTAGCATTGTTTTCTAAAAGGTATTTAGCAACCATACCAGCATGCATAGCACTACCACAAGCAACAATGTGTATATTGTCGTATTTTGTGAAGTCTATGTCATCATAGAATTTACCTAATATGTTTTTAACAACTTTAGGTTGTTCATAGATTTCTTTTAACATAAAGTGGTCATAACCGTTCTTTTGGTATTCTACAGCGCTCCAAGTAGCAGTATCTACTTTCTTTTCTATCTTGTTTAGGTTTGAGTCAAATATTTCAACATTATCGTTTGTAACTTTAACGAATTCATCATTATCTAACAATACATATTTATTTGTATAATTTAATATTGCTGAAACATCAGAAGATACAAAGTTACCATCATCGCTTTTACCAACGATCAAAGGGCTGTTTTTTCTAACAGCATAAATTGTATTTGGCTCATCATCAAAGATGATAGGTAGAGCATAAGAACCCCTAAATTCATCACAAGCGGCTTTTATACTTGCCATTTTATCTCCCGTTTGTTCATACATATAATTAATGTATCCACATGCAACTTCAGAATCTGTTTCAGAAACAAAATTCATTCCTTTAGATAATAAATCCTGTTTAATATCTGAATAGTTTTCAATGATTCCATTATGCACTAAAGTAACGTGCCCAACCTTATGTGGGTGAGCGTTAGTCTCACTTGGCTCTCCGTGTGTAGCCCATCTAGTATGCGCAATTGCAGTAGAAGCAGAAATTTCATGATCTTTAATTTTCTCTTCTAGATTAGCGATTTTACCTTGCGCCTTATACATATTGATTTTTCCTTGTTCGCTAGTAGCGACACCAGAGGAATCATAACCTCTATATTCTAAGTTTTTTAAGCATGACAATGCAACGCTACAAGAATCTAAATTCTTTGAAGCGTATCCTATAATTCCGCACATAATAATAATCCTCCATATTCTATTTTCAATGTACTTTTGGATTATAGGCTTTTTGTAGTAATTCCCGAATTTTACCTTTTGTACCTATATGTCGATCCCATTAAACCGTGATAGCACCCGCTGATTCTTCGATAACTATCATCCTCGTCAATTTGCTATATCTAGCAAAACCCTGCGCTAATATTCTTAAACTTTTTTTAAACTCACTCCTTTAAGTTTAAAAATACTTTACGGCTAATATTTTAACTTAAAACATAAAATATGTCAAGTTATATATATTATATGCGCTGAAGCCTTGGAATACCCCGAAAAACATATAAAAAAACGTTGACATATTTTTTTATATATGTTAGTATTGAGTTATAAGAGTATGCAAATTTGCATGTGGAGGTATATATTATGGAAGAAAAGAAATTCTACACTGAAGAAGAAATTAATGCAGACGTAGAAAAATTAGAGAAAGCTACAGAAGATTTAGAAAAACTAGCAGAGCTACAAAAGAAAGTAGACGAACTAAAAAAATAGGAGGGCGAAAAAATGGGAAAAGATTATGAAATATTAGAAGAACAATACCAAAAGCTTGTTGCAGATAAAGCAGCCGCAGAAGGTAGAGATGATTTAACTGATGAAGAAAGAACAAATACCGTTGCTGGTTTTGATAATGCTATTGCTAGCTTAGAAGAAAGTATAATTGGACTTGCTAATAAAGCTAAAGCTGAAATAATGGAAGCTATAGCCGGTTTGGAAGATAAAATAAGAACAAATGAAGAATTCAAAGAAAAAGCAGAAAAAAGAAAAGCTGAGTTACAAGCAGAAATAGATACTGAAATAGAAAAAGGTGAAGCAGGAGATAAAGACAAAATAAGAATTTATCAAGCGGAAATAGAAGGTATAGATAGAGATCTTAAGAAAATACCAAGCGAAAAATCAATTAAAAAGAAAATAACAGACCAGAAGAAAAAATTATTGCCAATATTGGCTTTGTTTAAAGATAAAGGTGTATTTACGCAAGAAGAAATAGATGATTTATCTGCGTTAGAAAAAAGAATAGAAAGAGCTAAGAAAAACTTTGGAACAAAAGATGATCCAGTAGTAGGCGGAAATGATACAACAGTTCCAGGTGGAGATGATACAGCAGTTCCAGGTACAACTCCAGGTGGAAGCAGTACAACAACTCCAGGTAGAGATGATACAACAACTCCAGGTGGAAGCAGCACAACAACTCCGGGTAGAGATGATACAACAACTCCAGGTGGAAGCAGCACAACAACTCCAGGTGGAAGTAGCACAACAACTCCAGGTAGAAATGATACAACAACTCCAGGTGGAAGTAGCACAACAACTCCAGGTAGAAATGATACAACAACTCCAGGTGGAAGCAGTACAACGACTCCAGGTGGAAGTAGAACTTCTAGCCCTGCAGCGCCAGAAGCACCAGCTGAACTAACGGTTGAAGAATTCAACAGTATATATAGACTTGCTAAAGAAAAACAATTAAAAGATGTACATATGAAGAAATTGTTACCACTTATGTCAGATCCTGCAGCTTATACTAAATACGGAATAACTACTGGGTTATTTAGAAATAAGGCTAAAGTTCTATTTACAGCTATGGGCCATTATATGGTAAAAGAATATAAAGAACCAGTATCTCAAATAGAAAAAGTGTATGGAATAGATTCAAAACAAGATTTTGGTGAAGGTGTAGTACCAAGTATAGAGCTAGCGTCTTGGAAAGGAATAAAGGCATTAGCTTCAAATCCTAAAACTAGAATAAAAGCAGAAGCTATTTATGCAAAAGTTGTTGAAGAAGGAGATACAAGATTAGCAGCGGGCAGAGAATTAAGCGGCGAAGATGAGAGATTATACGCATTAGCTAAAAAAGAATTAGGAAGAATGGAAACATTCAGAGAGACATTAGATGTTCACAAAAAAGTAAAAGCTAAAAGAAGACTTAACCCTATAGCTTGGTTAACAGGTGGAGACAAAATAGATTCTTTACCAGCATCTACTGAAATAGATCCAGCTTCTCAAGCAGTTCGTGATTCTGTAAGAGCGGATATAGATGGAGTAGGAAGAGAAGCGGTGGCAGATCAAGATAGAACTATGAGAGATGCAGCACTGGCGGCAGCCTTAGCTTCAAGAAGTGAAGTGGAACATAAGGGAAAAGCGGAGACAGAAAAAGGTGCTGATGCTCCAGATAAGGTAGATATGATGGATAATCTATCAGCCAATGTATATTCACCAGAAGAAGTTAAAGAGACTATCGTTGAAAAAAAAGATACTGAAGAACCAACGGTGGAATTTACTGGTCATGATATAGACGGTTAATAATTAAAATATAAAATAAATAATAAGGAGGCATATACATATGAAAACAGCACTTGTAACAGGAGGTTCTAGAGGAATCGGCAAGGCGATAGTATATGCCTTTGCTAATGCGGGATATAATGTTCTTCTAAATTACAATCGTTCAGAACAATCTGCTAAAGATATAGTTAAAGATTTAGAAGGTTGTGATGGCGTAGTAGAAATGTTCAAAGCGGATGTAACAAACCGCGATGAAGTTGATGCTATGGTAGAATATGCTGTAAAAGAATTTGGTGGAATAGATGTAATAGTAAATAATGCGGGTATTTCACAAGTAGGACTATTTACAGATTTAGAAGAAGATGAATGGAAAAGAGTATTAGATGTAAACCTTACAGGTGTATTTAATGTAACTCAATCTGCATTAAAGCAAGGCATGCTATCTAAAAAAGATGGAGCTATAATAAATGTTTCTTCGATATGGGGAATCACAGGCAGCTCGTGTGAAGTGGCGTATTCTGCATCAAAAGCAGGTGTTATAGGATTAACTAAAGGGTTAGCTAAAGAATTGGCTCCAAGCAACATAACAGTAAATACAGTTGCACCAGGGACTATAGCTACTGATATGATATTCAAAGAATATGACGAAAACGACATAGAATTAATTAAAAAAGATATACCAATGGGAAGACTTGGTGAAGCAGAAGAAGTTGCTAAACTAGTATTATTCTTAGCGTCAGATAACGCAAGATATATTACTGGACAAGTAATAAGTCCAAATGGTGGTATGGTAATTTAATTATTGCAAATAATATAAGAGGTGGGCAACCATCTCTTATTTGTTTTAATAAAATTATAGTGCTAAATAAAATACACAAAAAGTAAAAAAAGATATTGACAATTTACCTTAACTAGTGTATATTTATATACGTAGTCGGCGGCGTAGCTTAGATGGCTAGAGCGTTCGGTTCATACCCGAAAGGTCATTGGTTCGATTCCAATCGCCGCTACCACATTGAAGTAGTTTCGAACTACTTCTTTTTTTATATTAATTTTAAGTTAATATACATAATATTGTTGATAATACTTTTTACAAGTGATATAATGACAAGCGAGGGTGAAAATATAAAATGGAAAGCAGAAAAGAACAAAGGGAAATAAGAAGAAGAGAAAAAGAACAAAGAGAAGAAAATAAAAAACTTTTCTTAAAAAGAAATAAGGTAGAAGCTAACGATTCTCCTATAAAAGAGAAAAAAGTTAAAGAGAAAAAGGTAAAAGAACCGAAAGAAAAGAAGATAAAAGAGAAAAAGCCTTTTGAAGATACAAAAACAAAGAAAATAATTAGAATAGTAACAGGAGTATTAACATTAGTTGCAACAGTTATTTTAATAATAACTTTTGTAAGAGGAGTTAAATTAAATAACGACCTTAATTTAATACCAGCAAATTATATGAAGATATTATATTTCGTTTTTGGCGGCGGATTAGCAATATTAGTAGGTATGTTAGCAACAACTACTTTATGGAAGAAATTTAGTAGTATAGTAAAAGTGATATTCGGAGTTTTTGCTGCTGCAATAGTAGCTGTATGCATATATGTAAATTCAATTTTAGGTGAATCTACAGACATATTAAAAGAAATAGACAGTGAAGTTGTAGAAACTAAGGCTTATGCATTAGTTGTATTAAAAGACGGTGAATATAAAAAGCTAGAAGATTTATCATATAAATTATTAATGTATTATGATAATGAAATGGGCGAAACAGAAGAAGCTATGGCAAAACTTAAAGAAGCTATAGTAATGATGTCTGAAAAAACAGATGACATTCATGAATTGGCTAAAAAGTTAATAGATAAATCTGTAGACGCAATTCTTGTGGAAGAAGCGTACTATGATCTTATTGAAGAAGATTATCCAGATTTCAGAGAGCAAATTACTACTCTTCATGAGTTTAATCTTGAAGATAAAATGCCAGAAGTAGTTAAAGATGTAGCTGTAACAGAAAAACCATTCAATATATACATAAGTGGTATAGATTCACGTGCTGCAAAAATGCCTTCTAAATCTAGAAGTGATGTTAATATGGTTGTTTCAGTAAATCCAACAACTAAACAAGTATTGCTTGTAAACATCCCTAGAGACTACTATGTAAAATTAAATGGTACAAGTGGATATAGAGATAAATTAACACACGCAGGTATATACGGTGTAGAAAAATCTATTAAAACAGTAGAAGATTTATTAAATATAGATATAAACTACTATGTAAAAGTAAACTTTAATTCAGTTGTAAAAATTGTTGATGCAATTGGTGGAGTAGAAGTAGACTCTGAATATGCATTCACAACAAAAATAGGAAAATACAAAATTAAAAAAGGATTAAATAAATTAAATGGTAAGAAAACATTAGCTTTTGCTAGAGAAAGATATTCTTTACCAGGTGGAGATGCAACAAGAGGTAAAAACCAACAAGCAGTTATAGATGCAATAATTCAAAAAGTTACATCAACAACAATCCTTACTAAATTTGATGATATATTAGCTTCAGTAAAAGGAAGTTTCCAAACGAATATGTCTACAGAAAAAATGGTTGAATTAGTAAGAATGCAAATAACAGATAATGCAAAATGGACAGTATCTTCAACAGCATTAAGTGGTTTGGGATCAAGCGAAAGAACATATTCTATGGGCAAGAGATTACTTTATGTTATGATTCCTTATGCGGGAAATATTAAACAAGCAACAAAATTAATTAATCAAATACTTGATGGTGAATTATTAGAAGGTGGTTCAATAAGCCTATCTAAATACAATGATAAGCTAGTAGTTCCAAGAGGTGTATATGAGGAGGAAAAGAAAGAAGAAGAGAAGAAGGAGGAAACAACAACTCCAACAACGCCAGAGACTCCAACAACACCTGAGAATCCAGGAACAACTCCTGAAAATCCAGGTACAACACCTGAGAACCCAGGTACAACACCTGAAAATCCAGGAACGACTCCTGAAAATCCAGGTACAACACCTGAAAATCCAGGAACGACTCCTGAAAATCCAGGTACAACTCCTGAAAATCCAGGTACAACTCCTGAAAATCCGGGTACAACTCCTGATCCAGAGCCTACTCCAGAACCAGAGCCAGAACCAGAGCCTACTCCGGAACCTGAACCAGAGCCTGAACCAGAACCAAAACCTGAGCCTAAACCCGAACCTACTCCGGAACCAACACCAACTCCGGATACAGGTAGCGATGATTCAACAGAAGGTTCAGCAGAATAATATGAATAGATAAAAAGATAGAGGCAAGATACTCTATCTTTTTTATATATGTTGTAAATTGTTGAATAATGTTGATTCGTGTGATAATATTTATGTGTATAAAAGGACATAGTGAATGTTTTCGCGAAAATTACATTTGCTGTTAGGGTGTATATAAAGGAGGAAAAATGGATAAGGATTTTTTTATTAACAACAAAGAAATATTAATTAAAATAGGGATTGCAGTAGGACTTGTTGTAATAGCTCTAGTTTCAATGTTTGTTTTGGCTGATATTTTTGGAAGTGAGAAATTTCATCAAAAATCAATACAACATTTAAATGAGAAAGAAGGACAAGTAATTGGTTTAACTGCAACAACAGCAGGAGCTGCAACGATACTTGCAGCGGCACCAGGCGATGCGACAACCCCGATAGCTAATCAACTTATGGATATGAGTGGATATCTATTAATAGTATTAGGAGTCATATTTTTAGAAAAGATATTATTAACTTTAACGGGTAACTTAACATTCTTAATACTAATACCGGCAGCTTGTGTGCTGACAGCAACATATGTTTTTGCTAAGAAAGAAAAGCTTAAAGTGCTAGCATTTAAACTAGTGGCTTTTGGGTTAATAATATTTACAATAGTTCCAGTAAGTGTAAAATTAAGTATGTTTATTGAAGATAATTATGGCGGTGAAATATCCAAAACGATTGAACAAGCTAAAGATGTTCAAAATAGTAAAGTTGAAGAAAAGGAAGAAAAGAAAGAAACTAACGTATGGGATAAAATAACAGGAGCTGTTTCTAATGTGGTTTCTAGCGTAGGAAATACAGTTGAAAAGTTAATCGAAAAAGGACAAGACTTAGTAAGCAACTTTATGAATGCTATAGCTATATTATTAATAACAGCATGCGTAATACCGGTAGGTGTGTTATTTGTAATGTTATGGGTTGTAAAATTAATATTTGGAGTTACTATATCTGTTAATGATATTAAACCTAAAATGCCACATTTTAAGGGGAAAAATAAAAAAGAAGTTGTTGAAACAACAAATGAATAATAAAAAAGAAGAGTGATTATTCACTCTTCTTTAATTTATGGTTGCGGGGACAGGACTTGAACCTGTGACCTTCGGGTTATGAGCCCGACGAGCTGCCGACTGCTCTACCCCGCGATGCATGTTATTAGTATAATATAATTGTATGTTAATGTCAACAAAAATATTAAAAAAATTGAAAAAACAGGCAAACTTTTTTATTTCTTTTGTTGTAAATTATATATATGTATGGTATAATCTTTGTGTTAAAATTACAAACTGGAGGGAATAAAATGATTGGATGGATTGCATGGATATGCATAGCATTAACAATAATAGTAGCAGTTGCGTTAACAATAGTAGTAATGCTACAAAGTTCTAAAGATGGGGCTTCTGCAGCATTAGGAAATACATTCTATGGTGCAAATAAAGGAAAAACTTTAGATGGAGTATTATCTAAATTAACTATATATTTAGGAATTGCATTCGTAGTATTATGCTTCGCAACTACAATTACAGTAACTAAGTAATAGGTGGATATGAAAGAGTTTGAAGAAAGAAGTAATAGAATATTAGAATATGTTAATTCTAAAGAATATAAGATAATGACTGCAAAACAAATTGCAGTCGTTTTCGGCGTTCCTAAGGATGATATGAATGAGTTCGAAAAAATAATAAATAAACTAGAAGTGAGTGGTAAAATATATATAGATGACAGCAAACGTATATGTGTACCAAACAACACTTCAAAGTTCGTGTGTAAGTTTGAAGCCAAATCCAAAGGGTTTGGTTTCGCTCGCGTTTTATCTACAGACGCAGATGTTAAAGATATATACATATCTCGTGAGTGTACTAATGGCGCTTTTGATGAAGATATTGTTCTAGTAGAAACTAATGGCCATAAAGAAGAAGGAAAGAGCTTAGAGGGTACGGTTAAGAAGATTATTAAACGTGGAGAAGCTACTTTTGTTGGTACTGTAGAAAAGAATGATTCTTTTGGCTTTGTTAGTGTAGAAGGAAGAGTAATTGAAGATGTGTATGTACCATACAAACTACTTCAAGGCGTGCAAAATAAAGATAGAGTAGTTATTAAAATTACTAAGTATCCAACAGCAAATAGAAAAGCTGAAGGTAAAATTATTGAAGTAATTGGGCATAAATCAGATAGAGATATTGAACAAGCAGTAATACTTAAGAGCTATGGAATAGATGAAAAATTTCCTAAAGCAGTAATAGATGAAGCAGAACAAGTTTCTGTTATTTCTGATGAAGACATTACCTCTAGAGTAGACTTAATAGATAAGAATATTTATACGATAGATGGCGATGATGCAAAAGATTTAGATGATGCTATCTCTGTTGAAAAGATATCTGACGAAGAATATAAACTATCTGTACATATTGCCGATGTAAGTCACTATGTTACAGAAGGTAGTGAGATAGATAAAGAAGCTATAAAAAGAGGGACAAGCATATATACACCAGGTAAAGTTATACCAATGCTTCCAAGAACATTATCTAACGGGATTTGTAGTTTAACAGAAGGTGAAACTAGATTAGCTCTTTCTGTAGATATGATAATAAACAAAGATGCTAAGGTTATATTTAGCACAATATATAAATCTGTTATATGCTCTAAAAAGCGTATGTCTTACCATAAGGTAGAAGAAGTATTAAATGGAGAGAATGAAGAAACATTAAAAGAGTACGCTCCATATAAGGCAGATATTATGCTTATGAAAGAGTTATATGAAATTCTAAATAAAAAGAGAGTTGCAAATGGTAGTATTAATTTTGATATTCCAGAAACTCACTTTGTTTTAGATGAAAATAACGAACCAATAGATGTAATGCCATATAAAATTGGTGTATCAAACTCAATAATAGAAGAGTTTATGTTAGTTACAAATAAAGTTGTAGCTAAAACATTTAGAGATTTAGAGGCTCCGTTTATATATAGAATTCACGAAACTCCAGATTTAGAAAAATTAAGAGAATTAAATGAAATGCTTAAGAATATGGGTTCAAGCATTAAAGGTATAAATAAAATACATCCTAGAGCTTTAGCAACAGCATTAGAAACATTTGAAAACGACGAGAAAAAGTATATGATAGTTTCTAAAATGCTTTTAAGATCCTTAAAACTTGCTAAATACTCAGAAGAATGTTTAGGACACTTTGGGCTTAACTTTAAGGATTATTGTCACTTTACATCACCAATTAGAAGATATCCAGATTTATTTATTCATAGAGTAATATCTAAATATCTAGATAATGGTTATGTACTAGACGATAGAACTTTAGAAAAATTACAATACAAATCAGAAAAATATGCAGTGTCTAGTAGCGAATGCGAAAAAACAGCTACAGAAATTGAAAGAGAATTTGATGATTTATTCATGGCTAAATATATGAAAAAACATTTAGGCGATGAATATGAAGGAGTAATATCTTCTGTAACTGGATTTGGCATCTATGTAAAATTAGATAATACAATTGAAGGTTTAGTTACAATGTCTAACCTAGATGATGATTATTATATTTACCATGAAAAAGAAATGGTGTTAATCGGAGAAAGAACTGGTAAAAAGTATGAAATAGGCCAGAAGGTAAAGGTAATTGTTGCAAGAGCCGATGAACACACAAAACAAATAGATTTTTGTTTAAGTAGGGGATAATATGAAATATAAAAAGGAAAGAAAAGAAAAAAAGAGTTTCAAAGAATTATTCAAGGCAAGATTTTCTGGTATGACATTTAAATCATACATAAAAGAAACATATGATTTCGTAAAGAATAATTTGTTAAAGATAACATTAATATTACTAGCAATAGCATTGTTTTCTATAGGTTCGGTGCTATATTCGCCCGCATCATTTAAATATGATAAACCAGATGTAACATTTGTAAGTGATTGGATAGAAAGAATACAAGTATTAGCAATTATTGTCTTTGCGGGAGTTGTTCCATACATGTATATTCCTGTAGTTGGTCTCGCGGCTGGTATATCTACTGAATGTATGTACTTTGCAAACTATGTATTAACAGTAGGTAGGATGAAAGGAACACTGGTATATATATTACCAATGTTATTAAACCTACTATTCTTAGCTATTGCTACAGCTATTGGTTTCTATATATGCCGCAATGCAACACTTTCTCAAAGAATAAAAAGTGTGCAAAGCAAAAATTCAATGGATTTAGGCCTAGCTATATTTGAAGCTACAAATAAAAAAGATAAAGTTAAGGCAATAGAAAAGAAAAGAAAAGATAAAATAAAAGAACTAGAAAGCAAGAAAAAAGATTTAGATTTATTCCAAATAGTAAATGTTACTATAATAATAAGTGTGCTACAACTTATAGCATCATATGCTAAATCTTTACTTGTATAACAGGAGAAATTATGAGACAAAGAAATGTTAAAAACTGCGATGAAATTTTAGCATCATCAGATAAATATTTAAGAGATATAAAATCTTTAGATAAAAGTAAATATCAAAATATATGTTTAGAAATAGGTATTGGTAAAGGTGCGTTTATTGCAGAATGTGCTAATCGCCATCCAGAAAATCTATACATAGGAATAGAACTAAATAAAGGTGTAGTATCTTTAGCAACTAAAAAGATTGCAAGATATGAAGAAGAAATCGGAAAGAAATTAGATAATCTTAAGGTTCTAGATTTCAACGCCTTAGAATTAAAAGAATTATTTGGTAATCATGAAGTAGATAAAATATATCTTAACTTTAGTGATCCGTGGCCTAAAAAGAAACATGAAAAAAGAAGACTTACATCTGATGCTTTCTTAGAAGTATATAAAGATATATTAAAAGAAGGTTCTGTAATAGAATTTAAGACAGATAATAGAAGTCTGTTTGAGTATTCGCTAAAGAATATGAACAAAAACAAAATGTCATTTGAGTATCTAACATTAAATTTACATGCAGATATAGATGCTGGAAAATTAGATGATGAAGAGCCAAATATAATGACAGAATACGAAGCTAAATTCATGGTAAATGGACCTATATATAAATTAATAGCAAAATTTAATTAATATAGAGGAGAATGTATGTTATTAGATCAATATGAAAAAAGAGAAAAAGTAAAGGTAGTATTTTCAACAATAGCAATTGTGCTAGTTGTTATAGTACTTTTATGGGGATGCCTTTTTGGAGTAGATTATATGATGTTTACAAATTCTAAACCAACTGTGTTTACAAATTCTAGAATAGAAACTACAGAAACAGGCAAAAAAATATATGAAGAAGGTATTTGCTATTCAATTGTAACAGATGAAGCAAATAACAAAACACTTTATTTATTTAACAAACAAATAAAGAGTAAATAAAGGGGAATGGGTATGAAAAATAATATGGATAATGAAGTAGAAATATTAGCTCCAGCAGGTAGTTACGAAGCATTCGTAGCTGCAGTTAATGCTGGGGCTCATGCCGTATATATGGGTGTAAACAAATTTAATGCACGTACTATGGCAAATAATTTGAGCATAGAAGAATATATAACAGCAATAGATTATGCGCATAAAAGGAACGTTAAGGTATATTTAACACTTAATACACTTCTTTTAGATAGTGAAATTAAAGAAGCTTTAGATATAGTTAGTACTTTGTATAAAGAAGGCCTTGATGCAGTTATTGTACAAGATATAGGAATTGCAACTTTAATACATAAATTTATGCCTAACTTACCACTTCATGCAAGTACACAAATGAGTGTACTTAACTTAGAACAAGCAAAATATTTAGAGTCTTTAGGCTTTTCTAGAGTGGTACTGGGCAGAGAACTAAGTGTAGAAGAAATAGAATATATAACAAAAAATATATCTATGGAAGTAGAAATATTTGTACATGGTGCATTATGTGTTTCGGTATCTGGTCAATGTATGGCAAGCGCGTTAATAGGTGAAAGAAGTGCTAATAGAGGAAGCTGTGCACAACCATGTAGAATGAAGTATTCGTTATATAACGAATCTAAAAAAGAAGCTGTTATTAAGGATAGATATATTTTAAGTAAGAAAGATATATATGGATTAGATACTTTAGAAGCATTAAAAAATGCAGGAGTCAAATCTTTTAAGATAGAAGGAAGAAACAGAACAGTAGAATATACAGCAGGTGTTGTTAGCAGATATAGAAAAGCAGTAGATAATAATTATGTTGTAGAAAATAATACAGAAAAAGAACTACTTCAACTATTTAACCGTAGTGGAAAATGTGATGGCTATCTAAATGGCGTAAGATATAAAAGAAGCATATCAGATGTAACTCCTAAAAACACAGGTTTATATTTAGGACAAGTTTTGGCTAAAAAGGATAAGTATATAAAGATTAAATTAGAAGAAGATATAGATCTTCATGATGGTGTAGAAGCAGTAACTATTGATGGCCCAGTATCTTTTGTTGTTACTTGTATTAAAGATGAAAAGGGCAATATATTAAATACAAACTGTAAAAAAGGAAGTATTGTATATCTTGGAGATGTTAAAGGTAAAGTAGAAGCAAAAGATATAGTATATAAAACGTCAGATAATAAACTAAATAAAGAATCTAGAGAATATTTAGAGAAAAAAGAAAAACAAAAAAGAGTAGAAGAAAGTGTAATTGTAACTATAAAAAAAGATACAAATATTTCTGCTAAATCTTTGGATAAAGATATATTTATAGAATTAGAATATATTCCAGAGATAAGTAAAAGTGTTGGTGTAACAGAAGAAAAACTTAAAGAAGTGTTTAGCAAAACAGAAGATACAGCAACCATATTTAATAATATACAAGCAGACATAGATGAAGGATTGTTTGTACCAGTATCTAAATTAAATGAGTTGAGAAGAGCTTTGGTAGAGAAAATAGAAGAGAGTAGACTTGTAAAAAGAGAAGAAATAATTGTTAAAGAACAAGATTTGAAAACAGAATCTAGTAAAAAGACTTTGCCAAAAACAACAGCAATATTTATGTATAGATATAATCCAAACGAAGATTACATTGCTCTTTGTAATGAGAGATATGAAACAAATCTAGACAAACTGTATGTTCCAGCAAGAGCATTCAAGGAATATGAAAAAGATATATTAAAATATGTGGGTAAAACAAAAGTATATATGCATATACCAAATGTTATTCTAAAAAATCTAGATGAATATATTAGAGAAAATATAGAAAGACTTATTAAAGAGGGAATAAGTGGTATAGTAATTGGCAATGTAGGATATTTACCGCTTGCAATAGAACTTAAAGAAAAATATAGCATAGAATTAATTGGTGAGTATACGCTAAATGTATTTAATAGCTTTTCTGCCTCGCATTTTAAGGATTTAGACATTGTTACTCCTATATTTGAAACGGAAGATGCAGATATAGAAAAAATGGCTAAAATTAAAAATGTGGAGCTTGTAGAGGGCTTAGCAACTGCTATGACCACAAGATATTGTATGTTAGCAAGTTTTGTATCTAATGCCGAAGAAAAGAACGAATGTAAAGCTGTATGTAAACAAGGAAAATATTATATTGAAGATGCATATAACAAAAAATACAATATAGTTCCAGATAGCACAGATTGTATAACTGAGATAGTAAGAAATAAAAGGAAGTATCCAGAAAATTTAAGAAATAAATATAGTGTAAGATACAATATTATGTAATTCCTTGAAAAAACGACATATTTAGTATATAATTAATTCGGAATAAGAAAAATGCCGAATTTAATAAGGAGGTAGCAATATGGCGTTTTGGAATAAGAAAAAGAAAGAACCAAAAAAAGAAACTGTACGAGCTAAATGTAGCTGTGGAGCGTCGTATGACGTAGAATGCGATAGCTTAGGAACAATGAATACTGGGTATAAAGGACGGATTAACTTTTATACAAGATGTAGTCATTGCGAAGAACTGATTTACATTGAGGAAGTGAAATTACCTAAAAGATATGTTATGAGAGCGTACAGAGACCACATTTGGTGCTAATAAAAGAATACCGCTTATTTAGCGGTATTCTTTTTGTGTATTATGCTTGTAAATTATATATATTTGTAGTAAAATATATATCGAGGTGATAATGTTGTCAGATAATGAAATGGACAATTTAATAAAACCCGAAAAAGGTAAAAAAGTGAAATTAAAAAGAGTAAAATTAGATAGAGATAAAGCAAAAGAAAAAGAGGAAAAGAAAAAAGCTAAATTAGAGAAAAAAGCAAATAAAGGTAAAAAATCTAAGAAAGAAAAAAACGGTGAAAAACCTAAAAAGAAGAAAAAATTATTCTGGAGAATTTTCAAAGTATTTTTCTTTGTAGGACTAGCATTATTTGTAATAGGTTGTGGTGTTGTTTTGTATGTTTTGAATGACATTATAAGCGAAACATCGACAGTAGACTATTCACAACTTAAGAATCTAAAATTAACAACTACAATATTAGATAGTAAAGGCAATCAATTAGGAACTGTAAACTCAGGTGAAAACAGACTTATGGCAGACTACGAAGAATTACCTAAACATTTAGTGGATGCAGTTGTAGCAATTGAAGACGAAAGATTCTGGACACACTTTGGTGTGGACATTAAGAGAACAGGTGCAGCCATAGTTACATTTGTCCTTAATAGAGGTTCTTCTTCTTTCGGTGGAAGTACAATTACTCAACAGTTAGTCAAAAATATAACTGAAGATAATGAGGGCAGTTGGAAGAGAAAGATAAGAGAATGGTATCGCTCAATAATGCTTGAACGAAACCTAGAAAAAGAAGATATCTTAGAAGCGTATCTAAATAAGATATACTTTGGAGAAGGTGCTAATGGTATAGAAATGGCAGCTCAAACATTCTTTGCTAAAACAGTAGCAGATCTTAACTTAGCAGAATCGGCATGTTTAGCAGCTTCAATACAATTACCAGAAGTAACAAATCCATATAACGGAGAAAAGAATAAAGAAAAACTAATAGATAGACAAAAAGTTGTATTGAATAAAATGCTTGAAATTGGCAAGATAACTAAGGAACAATATGATGAAGCAATATCTTATGAATTAGTATTCAAGAAAGGTAAAATAGCATCAACATCAGCAGTTCAATCTTATGCAAGAGACGCTGTATGGAAAGCGGTTGCCGAAGACTTAGCCGAAGCAATGAACATTACATATCAAGCGGCAAGAGATATGGTTGCGTCTAACGGTTATACAATATATGCAACAATAGATCCAACAGTACAAGCATCAATAGACAAGCAAGCAGCAAATACTAAATATTTCTATAACGATAAGAAAAAAGGTATGATGCAATGTGCTATGATTGTTTTAGATAACAAAACAGGTAATGTTGTGGGTATGCTTGGTGGTGTAGGAGAAAAAACAGGATTAGATTATAACAGAGCTACAGAATCTAAATTACAACCTGGCTCTACATTTAAACCAATAGCAGCATACGGACCAGCTTTCGAGCTTGGAGAATCTTATCCAGGTATGGGTATTGACGATGTTCCAGTAAATTTTGGTGGATATAAACCAACTAACTGGTATGGATATTATTATGGTTATGTTTCTGTAAGAGAAGCAATAAATCAATCAATGAACATCCCAGCGGTTAAAACATTAAAATCTATAGATTTAGGTTATGCCTTAAGATTTGCTCAAAGTATGGGTATAACAACATTAACAGAAAAAGCAAATAAAAACTTATCTTTGGCTTTAGGTTCAGCTAACGTTAAAGTTATAGATATGGCAGCTGCATATGCTACAATGGCAAATGGAGGTGTTTATACAGAACCTAAGTTATATACTAAAGTTTTAGATTATGAAGGAAAAGAAGTATTAGTAAACGAAGTTAAATTTACTAAAGTAATGTCTGAAACAACAGCATATATGTTAACAGACTGCTTAAGAACTGTTGTATCAAGTGGTACAGGTACATCTGCTAAGTTCTCTACAAAAATACAAATAGCAGGTAAAACAGGTAACACAACTGATGATAAAGACCAATGGTTTGCAGGATATACACCATACTATACAGCAGTTGTATGGAATGGCTATGATAAACCAACAACAATAGGTTCAAGAAAAACTTTAGGAACATATCCATATACCGCCACAGTTGTATGGACAAATGTAATGAAGACTATACATAAGAATCTTAAAGCAGCATCATTTAGCAAACCAAAAGGAATTGTTAAAGCTACAGTGTGTACTTTATCTGGATTGGTTGCTACAGATGCATGTAGAGCATATGAAAAGAATGTAGTAAAATCTGAAATATTTGCGTCAGGAACAGTACCAACAGCGGAATGTGAAGTACATAAACTAGTGAAAGTATGTAAGACATCAAAATTATTACCAACAGAATTTTGTGAACTATATGAAGAATTGGTAGAAATCTCTACAATAACTAGAGATAAGCCAAATACAAAAACGAGTGATAAAAAATATATAACACCAACTAAAACTTGTACATTACATACAAGTGCTCCAGTTGTTGAACCTGAGATTCCAGAGGTGCCAGAGAATCCTGAAAATCCAATTAACCCAAGTGATCCAACAACACCGGAAACTCCAGGAACGCCAACAACGCCAGAGACACCTACAAATCCTGGAACACCAGAGACACCAACAACACCTGGAACAGGTGAGGAAGGAACAACTACACAACGTTTGACATACTATGGATTGATTAGAAGTATGATGAGTTGGAAATAAACAGAATAAAAGAGTTGTACGTGAGGTGCAACTCTTTTATTGTAATCTATTGAAATAATAATATATATATAGTAATATATAATCAAAGGAAAAGGGGAAAATAATATGCAAAAGAAAAAAGGTATATCGCTAATAGTACTGGTTATTACCATAATAGTTATGGTAATTTTAGCGGCAAGTGTAGTAATAACATTAAACAATACAAATATAATAAATCAAGCATCTGATGCTGTTAATAAAACAGATATAAAACAAGTTGAGCAAATTGCATCGATTGCATGGGCGGATGCATATGCAGCTGGAGAAAGAGAAGTTGCAAAACTACAAGAAGCAGTAGACAAAGTAATTACAGATAATAAAATAGATAAAGACAAATATGTAATAGAAGTTACAAATAAAGGAGTAGCTGTAAGTATAAAAATAGACGTTCCAGAGGAATGGAAAGCAAGTGTGAGAGAAATAACATCAGATGGAGTGCCAATACCAATAGGATTTGTAAAATCACCATATCCTAACGAAGGAAAAAAGAATAACGGACTAGTAATATATGCACTAACAGAGGAAGAGATAGAAGACGGAGTAACAAACATAGCTACAGTAGATCCAAATCATCAACATTCATTAGAAAACAGAAATCAATTTGTGTGGATTCCAGTAGATAGAGATAAATTTGAAACTCAATTTAGAAGGCAAGATTTCTTAAACGAAGAATCACAAATATCTTACGAGTTGGGTGGAGAAGGATATTGGGAACTGTTACTAGATGAAAATAATATGCCAAGCGCAACACAAAATACAAGTTATGTATCCTCTAAAACATTACAAGAAGCAACAGCTATGTATGAAAGCGTAAAGAAATATGGTGGCTTTTATATGGCTCGATATGAGATGGGTGGTTCGGAAACGGAATATTTTACATTAAACGGAACTTGGCATGGATATATAGCAAAAAGAGTAAAGATATCTGATGGAACATATAAAGATCTATCGGTTACTATGGGGAAATATCCATATAATGAACCGGCATGGGGATCATCAATGAGTAATGAAGTAAGAGACGATGGAGCGGTATCACTTTCTAGAGCATTATATCCAAAAGAAGAAACGACATATGGAGTAGTTTCTACATTAACATATGGCGTACAATGGGATAGGACTCTTGATTGGTGGACGGAGTTGAATCCAAATTTAAATATACTAGATACAGAAGAAAGAGGTGTATTTAAAGAAGTGGTTATAGATCAAGATGAGGCGAATCCTAATACTAAATATGCGGTGTATGTATATTATTGGGGCCCTTGGGGGAATTTTATATCTAAACCATTACTTACAGATAGATGGTATTTGTTAAGTACAGGCGGATATAAAAAGGCAAATATATTTAATATATATGATATGGCAGGTAATGTTTCTGAATTAACAATGGAGGGGAATTCTACAGATAAACGCGTACAACGTGGAGGAACTGCGGGTATGACTGGAACAAACTGTACTGTTGCATATCGTTCGGGAATTGATCCAACTTCAGTAGAAGGAAGATTGTTAGGTTTTAGACCAGCATTATATATAAAATAACATAAAAAAGGCGACTATCGTAAGATAGTTGCCTTTTTAGTCAAATAATCCCTTAAATAATTCAAATATTTTAGATTTAAAATGTATGTTTTCGTTAGACAAAGAATCTTCTATGGATAATTCATTTGGAAGCGAAGGATATAATAAAGTCCACCAGTTTTCGCCGTTGCCATCGCCGATAATAACTTTTAATGAAAGATATGTTCCGGCTTCCATTAACTTATTATTATATTTTTTATCCTCGTGTTTAATATTTCCAATTAGTGCAGAAACTTTATAATTTGAATTGTTGCTTGTAATTGTATCTTGAGCTATAGATAATATGTTATATATATTATTTTGTATTACAAATAGGTAGTCTTTTTTATCGGATATACTCTTAGTTGTTTTAGCAATATATTCGTTTATGTTTTTGGTGACTTGAAGTTTTAGTATTTGATCAGAAATACTGTCACTATTTGCAACGATATGTAATCTAATATAGCTGTCGATATTGTTTTTTGCATTAAATATATTAAGCATTAATGTAATATTTAATATAAAAAACGCAAGTATAAATATGTATAAAGTAAATTTATATTTTTTCATTGGTATCACCTAAAAGTATTATGTGAGAAAATTACCAAAATTATACAAAAGTGTATAAAATATTTCGTTGACTACACTGGAAATAACTGGTAATATATTTATATAAGAGAGGTAAAAACAAATGAAGAATAAATTATGTTGTTTTACGGTAAATACTACACATGCTTGTATCATTGCTAATAATTATATTTCTAATAATTTGGATAATGTGAAAATTATATATATAAACGAAAAAAATGAAACTAAAAAAGTTAAAAGTATAATATCTAAATTTTATAAAAGAATAGAGGATAGAATGTATTATAGTGAATGGCTAAATGAAAATATGCTTAATAATTATGATGAAGAAGAATTTGTATTTGTAGTACATGGTAACGAGAAGTTTGTTTCTAATGTAAATAAATTTTTAGATATTAATAATTTTAATGGATATATAATAAATTGTTATGATATATGTGATATAAAAAGCAGACTAGAAGATGTTATGTCTAGCCATGACTATTATATGAATACTACTCAAGTAATTAGTACGAAAGAGTTTAAAGAAGAAAGGAAGCAAGCGTAAGCTTGCTTCCAAATATTAAATAAAATACATTATATTATAGATTTAATCTAACTCTTCGTTCACTTCAGGAAGATCTAATTTTTCCTCTTCAGGTTCTCTAACCCATCCTTCTATTTTAGAACGTTTAATGGCTCCAAAAATATGCTCTTTTATTCTAGGAATATCTTTTTGTAAATTGTGTATTAAATCAGACATATAATCTCTTTTAGTAAACCCGTCCGCAGGGCAAGTTTTTGGATGAACAGGGAAGTTCTTTTCTCTTGCTACGGCACGTATTAATTTTTCTTCTACATAGATCATTGGACGAATAGTTTTTACATTACTTCTGCTAAGATATGTAACCGGTGCAAAGGTGTGTATTCTTCCGTTTAGAAGAAGTGACATCATAAACGTTTCCATTACATCGTCCATATGATGCCCCAATGCTACTTTAGTGCACCCATGTTCTACAGCCAAGCTATTTAACATACCTCTACGCATATTAGCACATAAAGAACAAGGATTTTCCTCTTTGCGAATGTTGAATACAACATCTGCTATGTTAGAGTTAAATACTAAATATTCTATACCTAGTTCATCACAGATTCTTTGAAGTTCTGTTGTATCAAAGTTATTGCTTCCAGTATGTATAGTTATTGCCATTATAGTAAAATGTTTTTTATAAAATTTTTGAAGATAATACAACGCATATAAAAGTGTAATACTATCTTTACCACCAGATAATCCAACAGCTATTTTGTCACCTTCATCTATCATATTAAAGTCTTCTATTGCCCTTTTTGTTTTTCCAATTATTTTTTGTAACATAAAATCACCAAATAAAATTATATTAAAAAACGATATAAAAGTCAACGAAAAAGAAATAAAACAACTTGAAAACACGAACAAAACGCGGCAATGATTGACATAACACTTAAAAAGTGGTACAATATATTTGTAGCCGTGCGTTTATTTAAAAATTTAACTAAATTTTAAAAAGGAGAAAAACAAAACTATGGCAGTATTTAGGTTTATTATGAATCTGTTTAGGAGACGGACTGGACAGTATGAGGTGTGGGATACCTCGGCTCTTAGCAATCACTTTGAACTTTTTAAGAAAACCTTGCAAGAAGGGTTGGTGACACTCATTATTCCCGAAGGCGTGAGTCATGAAATCAGCGTGGGAAGACGTAACAACGATAATTGTAAAGAAATTTACAAGTTTATTGAAGGTAATATACGCAATCCTATGCTACACGTAGAAGTTGCCAGCGATGCTATTCGAAGTTGGGCGGTTGATGAACAGGTGGTATACACAGTGGAAAAGTATCATAAGAAAGGATATACCATTAGACTTATCACTTGCGATAGAGACCAAAGTTTTAAGGCAAAACTGAAAGAGCTTAACGTGGAATTGCTTTCGGTATCGAGAGCACGTGTTGCAGCATATGCCCAGATCGATAAACACATCAGAGAACTTGCTTCAAAGCAGGAAGATGCACCGGTAATTGTCCCTGTAAATACTGAAACGGAGCAAAAAAACGAAGACATTGAACTGCCTGCAAGAATAGTAGGTAAGCAGTGTGTACTTGCATTCAACAAAAACGTCTCTGTATACGACAACAGAGGAAGGAGAAAAATACCTAGACCAGAAGGAACTGTAGTAGCAAATGGCGATACTGTTTATTACAAAGATGAGAAATGCGTCATCAAAAAAATCTGTAGAGACACGGTCGTAATGTGTACTGCAATTTAAAATTAAATATAAAAAGAGAGCGATAAATCGCTCTCTTTTTAGTTTATACTATTCTTTTTAGTTTTCATAATAATTTTGTTTTTACTTAATCTTTTTTATTTACTTTTTATATAAAGTAGGTAATGAAGAAGAAGTCTTTTCTCTAGATTTAACTACAGATTTACCAAATACTTTATATTTTTCAGATAACGGTTGTAATTGAAAGTTCCTAATCGCTTGCGAAGAGAATGAAACTATATGCGGACCGTTATTTGTATGAACTAAAAGATATTTTTTTGAATCATATTCAAATACATAAATTTGTTCCAAAGGTATATTTGAAAACTTTTTATAATTGTTTTTTAAGTCAGTATATAACTTTTCTATATTTCCAACAAAGAAAGCAGAATATCCAGTATTCAATATATGATTTAAATTATCTAATGGAACTGGTGTTAAAGTATAATTGTGACCAGCCTCGTCTAAACCAGAAATCTCTAATATTTTAGAAGGTGGTCTTGAAGAATTAAGTATAATTAAACATGAACCTTTTTCAGCATTTTCTAATGAGTCGATATTGTAGAAAGAGAAGGTATTAGATATATCTGAGTAATCTCGTTCTGCAAGAATTTGTTCTATTAAAGCAAACTTAATTTTATCTACAAGATTGCTTCCAGTAACTTCAGACTCAGGCATTAGTTTAAACATTATTATTTCTTCAATTTTATCGCTTAATCTCTTGTTAGGTACTATAAGTAGATTGTTAAAACATTTTAAACGACTTGCATAAAGAGTATAAGATAAGTGCTTAGAACTTTCGATAAGTTGTTCTGCTAAAATATCTTGTATATATATAATTTGTTCTCTTAACTCGTCATATAGATTTTGTATAGTCTCTGCAAGTCCAGAAGTATATTCATAAACATCATCTAAATCTTCAACTATTATTTCATTTTCGTCGTCTTCAGATGGTTTTATAACTTCGCTATCTCTTTTTAATTTTTCAAGAACAAACGCAATTTCTTGTTCTATTAAAGCCTGCTCTTTATGTATATCATTAACATCACTTGTTAAAACATTCTTTTTATATTCAACATAGTTATCATTTAACTTTTGAGATAAGAATACAAGTTTGTTGTATGTAGAATATTTTCTACTAATGTTATCTAAAACAATAAGAAAATCTTCACTGCGTGTAAATTTCTTCTTCTTAAAGGCTTTGTTTAATATTTTCATAGGATGTCTTGTAAATAGACCATTGTATAAAACTTCTTGATCTAAATCTAAAACATAACAAAGTTCGCTTAGAATTTTACCTTCTAAATAATACATATCGTTTTGGGATTCGATTTTAAACCCTAAAAAGTTATGCGTGTTTGTTTGTCTAGTTTCCATTATTTGTAATGAAGAAGGAACTAAATTACATAGTTTGTATACCAAGTTAGACATTATAGCACGGTTTATACCAAAGTTATAATGACAAAGTTTATAGTTTTCTGTAGATAATTTAGTTGTTGCGTATCCAGTTTCATACACATTATTATCCACTTCTGTTGTTGTTAACGCATATAACAAACGTAAGTAGGTGGCTGGTACATTTTTTGTGTTCTTTATATATAGCTCTTTTTTGTTTGCGTCATAATATCCTGTTTTGTATTCATAAGGATTATTTGTATCAATTCTTAGTTCAGATATATTATTTGTAAGTTTATGAATATAATGTGGTAACTTAAAAGAAGAGATATACTCGTATTCTAATAATTTATCTATTAATGATTCTGTGATTCCTACAAAATAATCTGATGCATTAAAATCTTCTTTGAAATGTTCCAAATCTGAATAACCCATTTTTATCCTCCGTATAATATAAAATATATAATCTTACGATTAAATTGTATAATAAACAAAATAAAAAAACAATAGCTAAATTTGCTTTAGCTTAATATTTTTATCTATGTTATTTAACTATAAATTATTGCAAAAATATATGTGGTATGTTAGAATATTTATAGTGTTGAATTTAGGAGGAATAATAATGTTAGCAAAACCAAGCGTAAACGATGTTATGCCAAAAGTAGGAACAAGATACGAAGTGGCACTAGCAGTTGCTAAAAGAGCAAGACAAATTTCTAATAAAAGAGTAGAAGAAGGAGATCCAGATATATCTGATCCAGTAGATGTAGCTACTAAAGAAATTGATGCAGGAAAAGTAACGGTAGCAATGAATGAACAAGAACAAATAGCTGACGCAATAATTGAGGATGTTGTTGAATAAGAGGAAAAATATATGAAAAAACAGATGATATGTATAACGGGAAATATAGCTGTTGGGAAAACCGAAGTTGCAAAAATAGTTGCAAATAAACTTGGGTTTGAACTGTATAAAGCAAGCACATCATTTAGAGAACTTGCTAGACAAAAAAATATGAGTTTAGTGGAATTTAGTCGTTATGTAGACAAAAATCCAGATATAGATAAGCAAGTAGAGTTTAATACACAAGCAAAAGTAAAAAATAGCAATAAGATTGTAATAGATGCAAGACTTGGTTTCTATATTGCCCCAAAAGCATTTAAAGTATACATGACATCAACATTAGATGTTGCATCTAAGAGACTTTTTGAAGCTTCTAAAACAAGAGGTAAAGAAGAAAAGTATGAGTCTGTTGAAGAAGCACGTGATGCTATTCTAGCTCGCGAGGAGTCAGAAAAAGAAAGATATTTAGAGTTATATGATGTAGATATACATGATTTATCTAATTATGATTATGTAATAGATACTTCAGATTTAACTCCAGATGAAGCATCAAATAGAATAATTGAAGAATATGGCAAGTGGGAGGGTAGATAACCCTCTTTTGTCATAGTTAGGAGGTGATTAGGTGGTAGTTAAAATTTTAATAGATAATGCAGCACATAAACTTAATAAAGTTTATGATTATAAAATAAAAGAAGAAAACGAAGAATTAGTAGAGCTTGGCAAGAGAGTAAGAGTAAACTTTGGAAGTGGCAAAGGTAGTAGTCGTGAAGGAATAATTGTTAAGATATTAAAAGATGAAGAATCGGACAAGCTAGATAAATTAAAGCGTGTAGAAGAGATTTTAGATGAAAACAGTTATTTAGATGAGAAAAGACTTTCTTTAGCTAAATGGATGTCTAAAATGTACTTTTGCAACGTATATACGGCACTTAAATTAATGTTACCACCAACACCAAATAAAAAGTTAGAGCAAAAGGAACTTGTTGGTAAACAAATAACGGTTGTAGCTCTAGATAAAACTAAAGAAGAAATAGAAAGTGATATAGAAAGCAGAAAAATAACAAGTGCAAGACATATTAAGTTGTTAAGAGAGCTTGAAGACAATAATAATATACCAATAGAAGATATAATTAATACTTTAGGTATATCTAGAAATATAATAAAAACGGTAGAAGAAAAAGGATATATTAAACTTGTAAAACAAGACACTGCAATAGAAGATTATTCTAAAATAACAAGAACTGAAAAGTTAACTCCAACAATAGAACAAAAAAGAACTATAGATGGAATAATTAGAAACTTAGATACATTTAGAGTATCTTTAATACACGGCATTACCGGTAGTGGCAAGACTGAAGTATATCTTCAAATAATAGAAGAATGCTTAAATAGAGGAAAAGATGCGATTGTACTTGTACCAGAAATATCTTTAACAGACCAAACAAAACGTAGATTTATATCTCGTTTTGGTGAAGTGGTATCTGTTTTGCATAGTAAAATGACTACTTTAGAAAGACAAACGGAATATAAAAGAATTGTAAAAGGTAAAGCAAAGATTGTAATAGGACCAAGATCTGCGTTATTTGTTCCATTTAAAAATTTGGGATTAATAATAATAGATGAGGAACATGACACAAGTTATGTATCACAGACTACACCAAAGTATAACACGCGTGAGGTGGCTACAAGACTAGCATTTCTTAATAATGCAAATCTTGTATTAGGTTCTGCAACTCCAGATGTATGTACAATGTATAAAGCTATGGAAGAAAAAATAGATTATTACTCAATGTTAACACGTCCAGGTACAAGCGTTATACCCGAGGTAGAAATTGTAGATATGAAACAAGATGCGGTTGTAAATAAATCTAGAATATTATCTACAAGGCTTAAAGAGGAAATAGAAGAAAATATAAAGAGAAAAGAGCAGGCATTTGTATTCTTAAATAGACGTGGCTTTTCTTCGTATATAACATGTAAAACATGTGGAAAAACATTAAGATGTCCTAACTGTGATGTTAATTTAACGTATCATAGAAAGAATGGATTGTTACTTTGCCATTATTGTTCATATTGTGAAAAGTTAAGTGACATATGTCCAATATGTTCTGCAGATACTTTAGAAGAAGGCGGAATGGGAACTGAAAGAGTAGAAAAAGAACTTTTAGAAACATTCCCAGGAATAACTACCTTAAGATTAGATATGGATACAACAGTTAAAAGAGGCTCACACGAAAGAATATTAAATGAGTTTAAAGAAAAGAATGTAGATGTTCTTGTAGGAACTCAGATGATAAGTAAAGGCCATGATATACCAAATGTTACACTAGTAGGAGTAGTTAATGCAGACTATATGGCAGGAGATGATTACACTGTATCTGAAAAGGCATTTTCTAATCTGCTTCAAGTGGCAGGAAGAGCAGGGCGTGGAGATAAAAAGGGTAGAGTAATTCTTCAAGCTTATGATACAGAAAATTATATATTGAATTCTGTAAGTGAAAATTCATATTTAGATTTTTATGAGCAGGAAATTAAGTTTAGGAAGATGGCAGGCTACCCACCATTTGTAGATATAGTGGTAGTAGAACTAACATCTAAAGATAAAACAAAACTTATGAAAGACAGCGAAAAAATATATAATATATTTAATAAAGAAAAGAGCCTATATAAGGTATATTCACCTAAAGCACCTTTTGTAAGTAAAATAAATAATAAATATAGGATACAAATGATAATAAAAACTAAAGTAGATAATAAAGTTTTAGATAAACTCATTGAAAATATGGATATTTATGATAAAATTAAAGATGTAAGTGTTACGGTTTCTCTAGTTAAGAATCCTGTAAGACTTGGTTAAATAATATAGAATAGAAGGAATTAAAAATGGCAATTAGAAATATTAGATATGATACAGATGAAGTTTTAAGAAAACGTTCTAGAGAAATTGAAGAAATAGATAATAAAATACGTGAACTAGCACTAGATATGGTAGATACTATGTATAAATATGATGGTGTAGGACTTGCTGCACCTCAAGTGGGAATACTTAAAAGAATAATTGTAATAGATCCAGGAACAGGCCCAAGGGTTTTAATTAACCCAGTTATTACTAAAAAATCTGGCTCACAAACTGGTGAAGAAGGTTGTCTAAGTTCTCCAAATGTATTTGGAAATGTAGACAGACCTAAAAATGTTACAGTTGAGTATTTTGATATGGACGGCAAAAAACAAACATTAAAAGCAGAAGATTTAGAAGCAGTAATTCTTTGTCACGAAATAGATCACTTAGATGGTGTACTTTTCTTAGATAAGGCATATGATGTATACAAATTAAGTGATGAAGAAATAGAAGCGGCAAAGCGTGAAGCAGAAGAATTAGAAAGAAAAGAACAAGAAAAAACAAAAAAGAAAAATAAAAATTGTAAAAGAAAGTAGGATATAACATAAATGTTAAAACAAGATTTAAGAATAGTATTTATGGGTACTCCAGATTATGCAAAAGGAAGTTTAGAAGCGTTAGTAGATAACGCTTTTAACATTGTAGGAGTATTCTGCCAACCAGATAAACCAAAAGGTAGAGGTATGAAACTTATGGCACCTCCAGTTAAAGAGTATGCATTATCAAAAAATATACCTGTATACCAACCAGTAAAATTAAGAAATAACGAAGAAGTAAAAGAAATACTAAACACACTAAATCCAGATTTAATAGTAGTTGTGGCATATGGAAAGATACTTCCTAAATATGTACTAGATTATCCTAGATTTGGATGTATAAATGTACATGGATCATTGCTTCCAAATTATAGAGGGGCGGCTCCTATACAATGGTCTGTAATTAATGGGGATAAGATAACTGGCGTTACTACTATGTTTATGGATGAAGGAATGGATACTGGTAATATGATAACTAAAGCAGAAGTAGAAATAGATGCATTAGATACATACGGTACTCTTCATGATAAACTAATGATATTAGGTGCAGAAACTTTAGTAAAAGACCTAGAAAGATTAGTAGCAAATGATGGAAAACTTGAAAGTATAGTCCAACCAGAAGAATGTACTATGGCTCCAATGTTAGATAAGGATAATACAAAATTAGATTTTACCAAAAATGTAGATACACTTGTAAATTTAGTAAGAGGAACAAATCCGTTTCCATCTGCTTGGTGTTTAATAGATGAAGAAAAAACATATAAAATTTATCTTGCAGAAAGAGTAGAACTAGAAGAAGACTATAGTGCTGCTAAATGTGGTGAAGTTGTATATCTAAACGATAAAAAGAACATATTAGCAGTAAAATGTAACGATGGATATATAAATCTAAAAGGAATAAAACCAGCAGGCTCTAAGTTAATGGGATGTGGAGATTATATTCGTGGTGGTAAAATACAAACAGGAGAACTATTCATATGATATTTAAAGAAACAGCTAAAATAGGATTAAAAGATATAGAAAAAGATAATATTTTAGGTAATAAAGCTATTCTAAAGTTTTTTGAAAACATAGCAGGACATCATTCAGATAGTCTTGGCTATGGACTAAATAATAGCAATGAAACACATTTATCTTGGATACTTTTAGAGTGGAAAATAAGAAGTATAAAAAGAATAGAATATGGCGAGGAATTACATATAGACACATGGTCTAGAAGTATAGAAAAATACTATGCAAACAGAGACTTTAATATGTATAATTCTAAAGGAGAACTTTGTGTAATTGGAACTTCAAAGTGGTTATTAATAAATACAGAAAAAGGAAGCATTGTTAAACCAGATGAAACAATGATTGCTAAATACGAATCAGAATCAGAAAGAAAAGTATTTGAGGAAGATTTAGAAAAGATAAAAGCACCTGAAGAATATACAAATGAGATGTTATATACTGTAAAAAGAAAAGACATAGATTTTATTGGACATATGCACAATTTATATTATTTAGATTTAGCATATGAAGTTTTACCTGATGAAGTATACGAAAAAAGATTATTTAACGATGTTAGAATAACATATAAAAAAGAAATAAAATTAGGCGAAACTGTTAAATGTAAATATGCAAATGTTGAAAATAAACACGTTGTAGTAATAACAAGCGAAGATGATAAAACAGTACACGCATTAATAGAATTAGAATAAAGCAAAGAATAATTGACTATACCCTTAGTTTGATATAAACTAAGGGTATAATATTTATGGAGGCAACAAATGATAAAAAAGAAAAGAGGTATATCGTTAATAGTTTTAAGCATAACCATTCTTGTAATGGCGATACTTGCAGCAACAGCAATAATATCTTTAGAAGATAGTGGAATAATAGGACGTTCGAAAGATACTGTTAAAAACAATAATTATTCTGAAGAATATACAAGGTTACAAGTGATTAAAAACGGAATACTTACAGATAATTTAGGAACAATAACGGTAGACGAATATATTACCGAATTAACAAATAAAGGATTAATAGAATCTGAAATAATAACAAATGCTGATGGAAGTAAAACTGTAACTACGAAAACTGGACTTGATGTTATTGTATCTCAAAATGGGCCTAATGATTTAAAAATAATAATTGTTGGGTACAACCAATCAGACAGTAATGTTGGAGATGGTGGCTCTGCATCGACAATAACATTGAATAAAACAATGATATCTAAAACAATAAATAGTGGAAGTACAGCGACAGAAACAATAACAGCAACAACGGCAAATATATCTGGCGCGTTAACGTGGGCTAGTAATAATACTAGCATAGTAACGGTAGCAGGAAATGGAAATACGGCGACAATAACAATGAAATCGGGTGGAACGGCAGTTGTTACTGCTAAATATGGTTCTACAAGTGCAAGTTGTACAGTTGTTGTAACAGAAAATGTAATAACAGGAGATACGCCATTAGTTGCGAATAGGCCATTTACAATTTCTGACTATTCTTGTACGGTTGAATGGGCTTCGAATATAGCAGAACATACTATATTATGCGATGCTATGGATAAGGATTATAATCCGGTTTATGTATTAAAAGCTGGCATGACGAAATCGGAATATGATGCTTTAGGTTTAAAATTTAGAAGAGGAAGTTGGATATTTATTGCTTATGGTACGCTCATTTCGAACTATGATAAATATTATTATTCAACTGGTGAAATATTAGATACTTATGCTCGAGCTATTACTGTAAATAAATGCCCAATGTTTCAAGTAAACGGCGATGGAACGATAGCAGTAAACGTTGAAAGTACGTTAAATAGTCCTAATTCAAGTTACACTACAGAAAATCCTAGTATATACTCAACGGCAACAAGTGTTGATGTGTTTAGAGAGTTAAATAGTTCAGATATAATATACAATGCAGAAAATATGGTAATGTTTGATGGTGCGGCTTTGACTTCGCAAGCAGGCTCATATGTACTTCCTTATATATTAAAGCTTGAGGTTTGGAGCCAAATAGCAAATCGTAATTTTATACCAGGCTCTTTAATATATTGCGATTATGATATGCCTGGAAGACTTGTAAAGGTACATTCAGAGGATGGATATAATGTATATGTTGTAGCGGAATAAATTCTATCGAAAAAGGTAAAAAATAATAACGTGTACATATTATAAAAATAATAAGTAAAAATCGATATTGACTATACCCTTAGTTTGATATAAACTAAGGGTATAATATTTATGGAGGCAACAAATGATAAAAAAGAAAAGGGGTATATCGTTAATAGTTTTAAGCATAACCATTCTTGTAATGGCGATACTTGCAGCAACAGCAATAATATCTTTAGAAGATAGTGGAATAATAGGACGTTCAAAAAATACAGTAAATAAACAAAATTATACTGAGGAATAT
>JAFXHJ010000007.1 GCA_017536445.1 Clostridia bacterium | reverse complement strand
TGTACTATTTTAGAACTATGAGCAGCTTCTAAAGCCGATGCTATTTGGCTTGCGTATCTTAACGTCCTTTCGTTAGAAAGTTTTCCATTATGATCTATATAATCTTTTAGTGTTTCCCCTACCAAAAGTTCCATAACTATGTAGTTTATTCCGTCTTCTTCGCCAACATCATATACTGATACTATGTTTGGATGTGTAAGAGCTGCTGCCGATTGCGCTTCTGCTCTAAACTTTTTAACAAATTCTGCATCTTTTGCAAATTCGTCTTTAAGAACTTTTATTGCAACAAATCTATTTAATAAATTACATTTTGCTTTGTATACCGTGGCCATTCCGCCTATGCCGACTTCTTCTAACACTTCATACCTATTACACAAAGTCTTACCAACTAGATTCAACTCTTCGCCCCCTTACACTTTAACATACATAACAGTAATATTGTCTACTCCGCCTTTTTCATTGGCCATATCTACTAATATATTACAAATATCTTCATCATTACTGTCTGCTATTTTTAGAAGAATATCTTGATCTGTACTTGTAGTTGTTAAACCATCTGTACAAAGTAAGAATCTTCTACCTTTTATATTTTCTATCTTGTTTACATCAAAATTAACATTTTTAGCAATTCCTATCGCTCTTACTAACACATGCCTTTCCGGATGAACCTTCGCTTCTTCTCTAGATATTATATTATCTCTTAAAAGCGCATTAACATATGTATCATCCTCTGTTAAAAGTGTTATTGCATTATCTGTTAATTCATAAATTCTAGAGTCTCCTACGCTTATATGGTAACCAACGTCATCTTTTACAAAAAGCATAGCTATTGTTGTTCCCATATTTTTATATTCCTTGTTATTCTTTGCTATTTCATATACACATTTATTGGCGTATTTAACAGCAAGCTTTAACATATCTTCTATTTTTTGTTCTTGATAATGTTCTTTTATATATTCTAGTGTTTTTTCTGCTGCGGTTTTAGATGCTATCTCTCCACCACTAGCTCCCCCTATACCATCTAAAACGATGTATAAAGTGCACGACTCATCAAGACTATATGTTAACATATAATCTTCGTTGTTTTGTCTTTTTATCCCTACATCTGTTCTAGAGTATACTATCTTAAACACCTCTTTTACTTTACATTGTTTATATTATTTATTATTTTCTTGTTCATCTAAATATTTTTGTCTCAATTGGCCGCATGCCGCATCAATGTCTGAACCTAGTTCGCGTCTTACTGTTGCAACCACGCCAGAACTATTTAGAATTCCCATAAATCTATCTACATCTTGTGGTTTGCTCTTCTTAAACTGTCCATTGACTATTTCATTAACCGGTATTAAGTTTACATGTGCAATCATACCTCTAAGTAGCTTTGCTAAAGCTCTAGCTGTTTCCTCATCATCATTTACTCCAGCTATTAACGCAAACTCAAAACTAATTCTTCTGCCTGTCACCATTATATAATATGTGCACGCATCAAGCAACTCTTTTATGCTATATTTATTAGCAATTGGCATTATTTCTTTACGCTTTTCATCCGTTACAGCATGAAGAGAAATAGACAATGTTGCTTGTAATTTTTCATCCGCAAGTCTACGTATATTATCTACTAATCCGCAAGTAGAAATACTAATGTGTCTTGCACCTATTCCTAAACCTTCAGGGCAATTAATTAATTTTACAGATTTAACTACGTTATCGTAATTGTCTAAAGGTTCTCCTATTCCCATATATACTATGTTAGAGATCTTTTCATTCATATATTTTTCTGCAGCTATAATTTGGCCTTCAATTTCTGAAGCTAATAAATGTCTTCTCCAACCATTTTTAGTTGATGCACAGAATTTACATCCCATTTTACATCCAACTTGCGAAGATACACATATTGTATTACCATGATGGTATCTCATAACAACAGATTCCACTGCATTGTTGTCTGAAAGTTTTATTAAGAACTTATGTGTTCCATCTTTTTTAGACACTTGGCATTGTAACACTTCTAGTCTCATTATATATGCATTTTCTTTTAATTTTTCCCTTAAGCTTTTAGATATATCTGTCATTTCATCAAAAGAATCCACGCCTACTCTATGTATCCATTTAAATATTTGTTTTGCGTGAAACTTCTTTTCACCAATACTTAAAATATATTCTTCTAATTCTTCTATTGTATAGTCTGTTATATTTACCATATATTATTCCTTTCAACTATTTTTGATACTCATAATATTATACCTTTTTTCGCCAAAATACGCAAGCTTTTCTACATTCTATTTATACATTATTTACATAAAAACAGCAAGTGAAATTAATCACTTGCTGCTTCCTTTTAATAATTTGCTGCCATAAGATTTTTATTTGCTGCATCCAGCATCATCTCTCCAGCCGCTCCCATTGTAACTGCACTTTGTCTTAACTGCGCAGCCGTATCTTCGATGCGTCTTGAAGTTTCTTCATTCTTTGCAGTACTCTCGACAACCTTTCGGGTTGTTGTAACGAAATTTGAAACTGCATCCTCGATTTTTCTTGCTGCTCCCATTGCAGTATCTGCGTTGTTTGCCATCATATCGATGTATTTCTTGCTTGCAAATACTTGAAGAAGCGGAATAAGCTCCTGCATAGCTCTTGTGTTAGCCTGAAGTGCTCTGGTGTGTTCTTCCATGGTTCTCATTTCTCTGTCAGTCATTTTTAAATCTCCTATTTTATTAAAAATATTTTTTGGCTATATATGTTTACCAACATATATATTATACCATAATTTCACTTCTTTTTCAAGTTTTATGTAAACAAGTATAGCTGTATTAAAGGAGGAAGAATATTATTCTTCTTCCTTTGTATAATTATTTAATCTTTCACTCCCAAATGCTCTTTCATACTACCTATGTTGAATGCACCTGTAGATTGGGAGCAAATATATACTGTATAGTCTATATCATATTCTTTTACATAATCTGCTATACTCTTCCCTGTATTATTATGTCTATAATCTATCGAAACCATCTTATTAAATTTATGTACAGATAAAGCTTCAAGTATATTTGTGTATGACGAACCTACAAATAATATGTTTGGTGCATCATCGTTATTTGTATCTATAACTGTTTCAGCCATATCATCTCCCATATATGCAGAAGCATATGTATTTTTATCTCCAAATACAGGAATATCTGATATCTTTCCATCTTCGTATCTTGTATATGTTACATTTCCACCAATATATCTTAAATTTAATTCTTCAGCGTCCGCTTTTACACTTTGCCCAATTTTTCTATTAAACGCTCCATTCACTATTTGTTTCTTTATTTCATATTCTTCTTCTAATTTTCCAATCTTTATATTACTTTTAGATGTATCATTTACATAGCCTATTATATTTTCAAAAACTACATATGCACCTCTAATGTTCATATGATGATCTGTTTTATAAAAAGGTCTGTCAACTTTTCCTTTTAATAATTCATAAGCATCTAACACTACAACATTTTGGTCAGCATTTTCTTTTATAGTGTTTATGGACTTTATATACATATCTGTTCCCGCAATATATGATGAAGGCAAATATTTTTCCATCATTACATCTTTTCTTGGAATAGAAATGAACATGAATTTTGAACCCGCTCCTGTTACTTCTTTGGCTACTTTATTTATGTGATTTGTAGTGACTTTAGCTATATTTTCAAGTGTTTTCTCTTTATTGCTAAAGGATTGTGGCGCTAAAAACAGCTCATCATTATCCGCTTTTACAACATCTCCTGTATATCTTTGAAGATTTGCTAAATAATATATTGTTATAAATTGATTTCTAAATGCCATTTGATCAGAAAATGCATTTGTTAAATTTGTATAATAGTCCGTTCCTAGCAGACCTTTTATCGTCACCTCTGGGAACTGTGCAAGTTTTCTTCCTTCTCTTTTACTAACTTTGTCATCATTAATTATTGTAAGGATTCCCATCACAGAAATAATTAATATAAACAAAGAACAAAATGTTATTCTAATTATTTTTTCTTTCATGGTTCACCTCTAAAATCTAAAATATATAAATGGATTATATGTTGCTTGAGATAAGAATGCTATTGCTATAACAAACATTCCAAGTACAAATCCATAATATATAATTTGCACAAATATATTTTCTTTATATTTAGCCATTATAACATTTCTTATCCATGGAAATACTGGTATAGAAAGTATTATTCCCATTATTAGATATGCTCCATAACTACTTAAATAAATAGTTAATTGTTGCCATGTTATATTTGTTATATATGGTATAAACATTGCTTTGACTACTCTTAAAACTTCCGTCATACCTTCAGATCTAAATAACACCCAACCAAATAATACAACTATTAATGTGTATATGTGTCCTACGAATTTAGGCATCTTATCTAACCATTTCTTAAGCACAAACTTTTCTAATATAAGGAATACAAAATAATATAGTCCCCATAACAAGAAGTTTACCGCTGCACCATGCCATATACCCGTTAACGCCCATACAATAAATAAATTTAGTATTTGTCTTTTTACACCTTTTCTGTTACCACCTAAAGGAATATATACATAATCTCTAAACCATGTAGATAAAGATATGTGCCATCTTCTCCAAAATTCTGTAACAGATTTAGATATGTATGGATAGTTGAAATTTTCTTCAAAATTAAATCCAAATATCTTTCCAAGTCCAATTGCCATATCTGAGTATGCAGAAAAGTCGAAATAGATTTGAAGCGTGTATGCTATTGCACCAAGCCACGCTAATGGTGTTTCTAAAGTTTCAGTTCCGAATATTACATCGGCAAGCTTTCCTGTGTTATTTGCAATTATTAACTTCTTACAAAGTCCAAATATAAATCTTTCTATACCATCTGTAAAACTTTGTAATGTAATTTTTCTTTCTTTAATTTCATCAGCTACAGTTTTGTATCTAACAATCGGCCCTGCAACAAGTTGCGGAAACATACTTACATATAGCAATACAAAAAAAGGGTTTTTCTCCGCTTTCACTTCTTTTCTATACACGTCAATAACATAACTCATAGCTTGAAATGTATAGAAAGATATACCTATTGGCAAGACAATTTTAGGCACTGGTATACTTAATCCTATCAATCTATTTATTATTTCAACTGTAAATCCAGTATATTTAAAATAGAACAATGTTCCTATATTAAGCGCAATTGTTAATATTAACAACCATTTTCTCTTCTTTTTACTATCCGTTTTATCTATAAACATTGCTGCTAAATAGTCTAACATTACTACAACTATCATCATAGCTAAAAGCTTTGGTCCCCCAAAACCATAGAACAATAAACTAAATGCTAACAATATATAATTTTTATATTTATCCTTTGCTATAAAATACAACGCTAGCAAAGCTGGTAAAAAACCAAATAAAAATACCGCGCTACTAAATACCATATTTTTCTCCTTTATACGCTAATATATTTTAGCACAATTTGTCATATGTTGCAAATAAAAGACTAAAAAATAGCACACTAAAAAGTGTACTATTTTCTTCTTATTCTTCTATAACAACATAGCAATTATATCCATCAACACTATCAACTAATACTAAATTACCAGTTAGTGTAATTGGTGCATATAACAATGAGCCGGGTGCAAATAATAAATCTGATGTTTGGTTTATCGATAGATCAAACGGAACATAAAGTCCGCTTGCTGAATTTTCCCCATTACTTCCATCAAACATCATCAAAGAATATGCTGCCATTGTTTCCGCACTTGAAACTGTTATAAATTTATCTGAAGGGTAAGGATTAGTTACTGTTGCATAAGTAGAATTATTTGTTGATATACTACTATTACTTGAATTCACTGAAATCGTACCATTTCCATTCACTTGGAACATCGGACATCTATAGTTTTGAATAGTGGCCGCATAGGTATCTAATATTTCTCCTGTAGAATAATAACCTGTAGATTCTTTGGTAACAAGTGACCCCAAACAAATAAATATCCAGCTTCCTCTTCTATATTTTAAACCTAACGCATCATATTCTGCTTTAGTCATACCTGCTTTTAACAAATAAACAGGATTATTGTTTTTATCTATAGCATCACACGCTATTGTATACTCTGCTGTACT
>JAFXHJ010000001.1 GCA_017536445.1 Clostridia bacterium | reverse complement strand
CCTGGGTGATGTTCTCCGGGTCCAGCGCCACCAGGCACATATGGCAGCATTTGGAGGGTCTCCCCTCCCGCTTCTCCTGATCCACCTCCATCTCATAGCCGTTGAGGGCCACGAAGCGTTCGTCCGTCAGGTCCTGATGGGGGATCAGGACGTCATGGTCCGTATAGGCTTACCAACAAATACGTATGTTACTTCTGGTAATACTTTTATTGTTTTTTGTATTGATTCATCTATTTCTTGACGAATATATTCTTCTACCTTGTCCATCATTTCTACAAGATCTGATTGCATTCCTATTTTTAACATTTCAATTGCCATTACTGGAAATGCATTATCTGCTTCAAATGGTTCAATCCAAGAACCACCTGCTTGCAATTGGTTCTTTCCTGTTTCTATTAGTGAAAGGAAATAATAGTTTGTTGTTACTGCCTTGGCACTTTCTAGACTCTCTTGTATTCTCTGTCCATTTCTTAAATTTAAAAGCATTGCCTTAAAGAACTTACTAGTTATTATATTTAAATTTAGTGTACCTATTATTGGAGTTTTAATTTTTATTTTATCCCATTCATATCTTCCTATAGACGTAGATAAATATGCCTTAAATACTCCATAAATTGCAGTTATTAACAACACTACAACATACCAATATTTAATTAACGCTTTAGAAAAATTAAGAGCCCACATTGTAGCAGCTGGCAATTCTTTTTCTACTCCAAACATATCATATACATCTTGTATTAACGGCGCACCATATAATAAAGCTGCGATCATTGCAATCCAGATACCTATAAACATTAAGACTTTTGGTAATAGTATTCCTTTTATCTGTTTCTTTAAATTCATTTCACTTTCCATAAAGTCTCTAGCATTTAGTAATGCCATATCTAGCGAACCAGAATTTTCACCAACTTTTATAAAGTTAATATATAGCGGTGGGAATATTTTTGGATATTGTGCCATCATTTCATGAATGGCGGCACCACCTTCAACACCTATTAATATATTTTCAATAGTCTCTTTTAATCTTTTATTCTTTGTACTATTATACAACGATTCTAATGCTGTAACATTATTAAATTTTGCTTTTTTTAACACATATAAACTATTTGTCATAACAAGAATATCTCTTGGTTTAGGCATATCAAAAGTTATATCTATACCCAATTTTGATGCAGTAGATTGTTTTGCCTTTAATTCTGCCTTTTTCTTAATATCTGATATTCTTTGTTTTTCTAAATCTCTTTGTATTTTTTGAAGTTTAGAATGATCCACCTTTTTCTTAGACTCAGATATTAATTTTTCTCTCATTGCTTTCACTTCAATTGGTTGTATTCTACTATCTTTTAAACTTTTTAGTAAAGAATGGCGGTTTTTTGCCACCATAATACCTCTTACTATTTTTCCATTCCTAAGCATTCCTCTATATTTATACTCAGGCATTAATATCCGCCCCCTATCAAATTAGTTATAAGTCTAAAGCTGTCGTCTTCTACATTTTGTTCTATTGTTTCTATGTCTATTATATTATCTTTATATAACTTTGTAAAGGATCTCTCGAAACTTATCAATTCACTTCCATTAGAGTGATGAATCGCATCTTGAATTTCAGATATGCTAAATCTCTCTTGTCTAATTAAAGCTGCGATAGTAGGATTTACTGTCATTATTTCTGGAGCCAATACTACTCCTCCAGATTTATCATTTACTAGTTTTTGTGACACTACTAATTTCAAAACATTAGATATTGTATTTTTTATTGCCTTTTGTTCTCCAGGCTCATACATTCCTATTATTCTATCCACAGTTTCACCACATGAACGCGTATGCAATGTGCCTATAACTAAACCTCCTGCTTCAGCTAGGTCAATTACAGCATCCATTGTTTTTCTATCTCTTATTTCTCCTATTATTGCAATGTCTGAATCTTCTCTTAAAAGATTAATTACGCCATCATAATACGAATTAACATCTGATTCACTACCAACTTCCTTTTGTATTATCATACTCTTTAAGGATTTATGAATATATTCTACAGGTTCTTCTAGCATTATGATTTTTTTGTTATATATTTTATTAATTTCCTGTACAAAAGCGTTTAAAGTTGTAGTTTTACCTGAATTTACTTTACCTGTTATTAATATTAGACCTGTTTGATGCTTTCTAAGTTCTTTTATTATATCTCTTATTCTAAAAGCATCAATATCTATATTAGCTATTTTTATTACTCTTATTGAAAAGGTTGGAATTCCGTTTGATAAAGAAACATTAATTCTAAGTCTTATATTAGACGTTAAATCGTATGGTATATCTAACCTTTTAGTTTCTTCAAATCGGTCTAATAATGCTCTATTTTCACCAACAACACCATCTAACAAATTTTCCATTTCGAATCTTGTCATAGGTTCTGTTTCGTGGTTTCTTATTAATGCTCTCTTTATCCTATATAAAGGTAGTTCGCCTTCTTGTAAATGAATATCTGTAGCCCCTAATTCTATTCCTTTATTTATTATTTCTAAAAACCTTTCCATATTTCTCCTTTTGTTTATTAAATAACTATCTTCTTATCTATTTCAGAAATAGTCGTTATTCCATTTAGACATTTCTTTGCCGCATCGGCTATTAAAGGTCTATATTCTGTATTTTCCATTGCATATTTTCTTATATCTATAGCAGATTTACCATCGGCTATCATATCCTTTAACATTTCATCAAAACATAATATTTCAAAAACGCCTATTCTATCAATATATCCTAAATTATTACATTCTTTACATCCTTTAGGCTCATACATATTTGCATGTTCTATGTCTAAGTTTACACCTGATACTTTCTCTACTCTTTCAAAGTATTCTCTTTCTTCTTGTGTCATCTTATGTTTCTTTTTACATTTTGGACATAATTGTCTAACTAGACGTTGAGATATTATTGTAACTATTGATGAGGAAACATCATAATCTGATATACCCATTTTTCTTATTCTTGTGATTGCCTCGATAGCATCAATTGTATGGACTGTTGTTAAAACCAAGTGACCTGTTTGACCAGATTCAATAGCCGTAGCAGCTGTTTCTTTATCTCTTATTTCTCCAACAAGTATAATATTAGGGTCTTGTCTTAAAACAGTTCTTAGTGCTCCTGCAAACGATGTATGGTGACCTATTTCTACTTGGTTAACACCTGGCATACGTATTTCAACAGGGTTTTCTATTGTTACTATATTAATATCTGGTCTGTTTAAATAATCTAATATACTATATAAAGTTGTTGTTTTACCTTCTCCAGTTGGTGCACAGACAATTATTATACTGTTTCTTTTATCAAAAGCTTTCTTTACTAAAGCTTCATCATTTGGAAATCCTAAATCAAATAGTTTTCTAACACTTCCACTCTTTTTAAGTAATCTTAGAACGAATTTTTCGCCATTAATATTCTTTTGTGAAGATACACGGATACTATAGTTTTCATAATCATTAATACTACCATCTTGGTCTGTTGTTATTTCCTGGTGCATATTAGATATAGATTTTACTCTTCCGGCTATCATAGCTTGTCTTTGTTTTGGAAGTTCTGATACTGTTACTAATTCACCATCTATTCTGTATCTTACTCTTACTTTAGATTCCATTGGTTCTATGTGAATATCACTAGCTCTTTGTTTTATAGCAGTTAATATAATATTATCTACAAGTACAGTTGTATCTTTTTCGTTAGTATCTACATATTTATCTTGTACATTCTTTACGTTTTTAACTTTATCTACAATCATAGAGTTAAGTGTAACGTACTTTTCCATCTCTAGACCAATATTTAATAATTGTAGCTTAACGCTTTCTACAACTCTAACATTATCTGGATCTGCAAACGCTACTTTTGCTTTGTTTCCATCTATTTCAAATGGTATCGCTTTTGAATTTATTACTGTGTCTCTAGACAATAACTTTGTATAGTCTAATTCCAAAGTATCGTCTATTACTGCTGGTTTTAATTGTAATTTCTCTGCAATAACATTTAATAGTTGTACTTTATCGCACATATTTAACATATCTACAATTTCACCTATTTTTAATTCTGGGTGATTTCTTTGATACGCTAAAGCTTCATCTAATTGTTCTTGTGTTATTAATCCTGCATTTATTAATTCTGTACCTAACAAATTTTTCTTATTTTTTATACTTTCAAACATATACTCCTCCTACAATACATTTACCATCTCGTCATATTCTTTTTCATACATATTTATTATTTCTTCTTCATATTCGTTATATGTTTTTTGCATATGCCTAACATCTGCGTATGTTGAAACTGTATAAAGCATAAATATAGTAGAAAAAAGTATAACTACTAACGTTGCTGAACCTTTTTTATTCATGTTATTCCTCCTCTATACTACATACTACACTTTTATTTAAAGTTGCCAAATATTTATTTAAAGTTATTTCTATTGTTAATTTTTTTACTTCATTTTCCGAAGCTACTGTTGGTTCAAACTTCGACACGCTTGTACAAAGCACACCATTGTTTAGTATAACCATATCTTTAGCTTCATCATAATAGTATTTGTCTCCATTTGAAAATGTTATAACATTATCTACTATCGCAACATCAATACTATTAAAAGAACTATCTGTTAAATTATATTCAAGTTTATTTAGCATTGTATAATTCAACGCCATCCCACGGTTATTGAACATTGTCTCATTCATATTCGTGTATATAATTGACACAAACGCAGTTATACCAAAAAACAATACAACATATAATACTAATGAAGATACAGTAATTCCCTTCTTACTTTTTAAATTCATACTATTCCACCTTTATGCATTTCAATGATACTTCTTCTATTTTATCGTTTGATTCAAATGTTACTATACTCTCTATCACTTTCGCCCCCGATACAACCTCTGTTCCGTTTTTTATATAGTCACTAACCTTTATTTCGTATGCATATTCCGTATTTCCTATTTTTGTTGTACCATTTCTATTTGCAATACTCGCATAATCCTTTGATTTTTCATTGTTAATATTGTTTAAACATATATTTAAAGCTTCTGATTTCTTGCTAGTTAAAGATAATGTCCCATAATAATTACGCAAAGCAAATATTGATGATACAAAAAACAACATAAATATACCTATTGCTACTATTATTTCAGAGCTCAACGCTCCAGTTTTATTGTTGTTTTTTTTTTCTAATTTCTTTTTCTTTATGTCTTCTCTTTGTTTTTTTACTTCTTCTTTTTCTTCATCCGTCATTTTATATCTCATTACATCTATTCCTATGTATAACATAGCATAAACATATGTAATAACAACTATAAAGAATTGCCAACTAAATCCGAAAAACAAATAAGGTATTAAGAATGCAAATCCACTTGCTAATTCTATTATCGGATACCTAATGCTTATTGGTTTACGACAATATCTACATCTGCCTAGCGTAGATACATAACTAAGTATTGGGAAGCAATCGAAAAATCCTAATTTATGCTTACAATTTGGACAAAACGAACGAGATTTTACTATATCCAATTTTCTAGGTATTCTATACGTTGCTAGTGTAAAAAAACTACCAAACAGCAAACCAGTTACAAATATAAAAATCGACCAAACTAAATGTATATACTCCTCCATTTATTACCCCTCCTTTTATACATTATACTTATTTCAAAGTAACTCTCAAATAAATATAATATTAGTACGAAGGACATATACATTATTTTTATGCATATGTCCTATGTACATTTCGTATTAGTTTTTTAATTAAAATTTTTTCTTAAGTTTAATTTAGATTATTTGTTTAATCTGTCAGCGTTTAATTTAGCTGTTTCAACTATTTGAGCTGAACCATTTTCTAAAACTTCTAAAGAATAACCAGTTGGTATTGTTACACCAGTTAATGCTGTATTGTAATATGCAACTATACCAGTGTGTTCAGCACCATTTATAGTATATTTTGTAGTTGTATCAAATTTAGATGTTGTTGGATATGTAGCTTTAACATCAACATAAGCTAATGTTAATTTATCATTTAAAGTTCCAACGTCAGTTTTTGTTACAGCATCGTTAGCTTTTTCTATAACACTTGTGCTGTTTAAAGAGATTATTATAGCTCCAGCTATGATAATCATAACGATAATTGTGATTACTAATACGATTAAAGAAATACCTTTTTTCATTTTTATTCCTCCTCTAAAATTTATATTAATCATCGCCAAGGTAAGGCGATGTATTAACCTTATTTATCGCTTGGTGACAACGGTTTTGTATTATCTACTGGTTTTTTAGTAGGTTCGTTATATATTGTCACATCCGCATGTGGTGTAAATGGATTTATATTACCTTGTTCATATTTGTCTTTTTTTAATCCATTCGAAACATCCTTAGATGTTATATCATACTCCTTTATAAGAGTATTTTCATTCACCGAATCATCAAACGTATATTCACTCTTTACTATACCCTTATATGATTCTGGAAGCTCAGAAGCTGATTCAACTTGTGGTACTGAAACAAGCAACATAACTGCAACCAAAGCGAACATTGCTATAGTTACAATAATATATATCATCCATTCTTTCTTTCCCACTAAAATCACCTTCCTTATTTCTTAACTTGTAGACTTAGTATATTAAATGTTGCTTCAATCTGATTATTTGATTTGTACACCATTTTCATATTGTCTAATCTAAATTTTAATTCTTTGTCATTTTCCACATCATAAACAAAGTCTGCAACATTTGCATATCTTCCTTTTACAATAATCCTAATTGCATTATTTCCAATTGCAGTGTCTATGTTCGAATCTTGTGATGTTTGATCTTGATTCTGATTTCCAAGAGAACCATTTAGTGTTTCTCCTGTCGAAGCAGATGTTGAACCCGGAGTTATTACATCGATTGCCAACTTATTGTCCTCTGCATAATTACCCAGTGTTATCCACAAATATTCTATAAAATATTTCTCATCCTTTGTTGCTTCTTTTACTAAATCAATTGTTGCTTGATCTATTTTGTCAAATCTTTCTTTTTCAACAGCATAGCTATTTTTTGTACGTTCCAACGTATCTAATGCTGATTGATGTTCAGCTCTTATTGTAGCTTCTTTTTCTATTAAACCGTTTAATGACGATTTACCTTCAGAAATTGTAAATATTGCTGCACTTTTAATGTTTCCTAGTGAAATATCTGTAGTTACAACAACTACTATGCTTATTACTAGTATTAGCAATACTACTAACATTATTAATATTTTTTTATATTCTTTTAAGATATTCATTATGGCAAATCACCGCCAATCGTTACTGTTATGTATGTTCCATGTTCTACATTTCCAGTTTTAACATTTTCTAATACTCCTTTTAGTTTTAGTTGTGATACAAAATAACCTAATTCTGAGTACGATTTTGATCTTGCTATTATTGCAACAGATTTATTATCATTAGATGCAATAGATACTAATTCAACATTTGTTGGTATGTATTTAGCTATTTTTTGCATAAAGTTTGCAACATTATATGTTGAATACTTACCAATTTTTCCTTCTTTAATTTTTGTTACTGTAGAAGAAATGTAGTTGTTGTATGTTGAATATTTTGATTTTACATCATTTATGTATTTAGTATCTGATTTTACTTTACTTATATCTACCTGTATCTGACTAATATTTTGATTTAAAGTAGATTGTAATGTATCCAATTCCTTAGCATATATTATGCTAAATACTAAATAGCACACCAAAACTGATGCCGCAGTTAAATTAGATAATGTTAATATCTTTTCAACCTTAAGTTTATCTATATTTATCGCAGGCATAACAAAAGCTTTCTTTTGTTCACCTGGTTTTGGTTTTGAAAATATATTCTTTAGATTTATTGGACTATTTGCTGCAGCAGCTACTTGAGCGGGTGGCGCATAGAAATTTAGTTCTTTTTTAAAGCCTGTTAAACCTTCATATGCCAACGCTATAGCTTCGTTTGTTTCGATTACTTCAGCCATATTAACCGTTGTTTCATCTAAACCTAAAAATTGTGGTTTTAATTTTTCCGTTTCTATTCCAAAAAATTGTTCAAATAGGACTTCAATATTTATAAACAAATTAATAAGCCCATTCAACATTATCTTTCCACATTGGAAGTTTGTTTCTTCAATAACTCTTCCAACTCTATTTAACAAGTCTTGTATTACCGGTTCAATCACAGATTCTAACTTGTAATCTAAACTATCATCTGATAAAACGTTTATAGTCTTACACAAATCACACGCTTTAGCGTAAGAACCTTCTTGAATCGCTAATGAATCTAATATATTCTTCATATTTACATCTATTTTTTTAGACATAATAGGAACATTATTAGAAACAAATATCATTGTTGTTTCTTCGTCAACGTTTAGTAATATATAATTATTTGGCTGTGTTGTTATCCTATTTAACAAATGTTCAACCGGATATATACCAGCTAGATTTTTTATGTTTGAATTCTCAGAATATTTTGTTATATCTGATTTATTAGCTATTTCAATTATCGCATGGGTATTCGCTGCAGATATCTTAGAATCTATTAGCGTATATCTATGTTCAACTGTTTTTTCGTTAATTCCCCTTTGTATAGCACTATCTGAAACTTCCAGTGCAATAACACTTTGCACGTCAGATTTCTTTAGTTGCTTTAATACTTCGGTTTCTATCTTATATGTTTCAGATATATTTAAGCACACTGTACCATTGTCACTACCAGTTTGAGAAATAAGATCCATTAGCTCATCTTCTTTTTTCCCAAAGACATACTTAGTGCCATATGAATTTAAACTAAATTTCTTAGTTTTTTCATCTTGTTCAAGCTTAGCATATTTAATAATTTTTTCGCCTAAATAGACTCCTAAACAAGCTCCCATACTAACTCCTTCTGTAATATTTCTCATACCTACAATACCCTTTATCGTAGATAAAAATCTCTATAAATAATTTAACATATAGGTGGCATCAAATCAACATTTTTTGCCTAACTAGCCGATTTGTATTTTAATTGTTATTTGTTTGTAATTGTTTTGTAACATTTGGAGCAATCCTATTTATATTATGCTACTTAATAGGTTATTTATATTTGTATAATAAAAATAATGGGACTTTTTTCGTCCCATTATTCATTTATTCTTCATCTTTGTTTTTTACTTTGTCATTATCAAAAGTTACACCATGTACATTTATATTTACTGATTTAACTTTAAGGCCCGTCATACCTTCAACAGAATTCTTTACAGATGTTTGGATTGAAAATGCAACTTCCGGTATTTTAACACCATATTTAACTATTACATAAAGGTTAATTACAACTTCATTTCCATCTAATTCTACTTTAACACCTTTAGCATATTTTTTGTTACTGCCAAGTATTTGATTTATTCCATCAACAAATCCAAGCGTCATTCCAGAAACGCCTTCAACTTCAGCTGCAGCAAGACCTGCTATTATTCCTATAACGTCTTCAGATATTGTTAAATTGCTAGCAATTTCAACGTTAGTTGCATCTTCTCTAGCTTCTACAACTTCTTCTTTTAATTCTTTTTTGTTTTCCATATATAATTACCACCTTTCAACAAATTCATTTTAACATAGTTTTATATATTTTTAAAGTCTCTTTTATATTTTACATTATCTAACACAATTTAATTAACTGTTATACTTTTAGTATATAATGTTGAATTTCCTAATGAGTCTTCAGCATATACAGTATACGTACCCGTCTCATAACAATTTATTGTGTTTCCTATTAACGTTTTTCCGTAATTTGCAAAATACTCTTTAGTTAGATTTCCAATATCACACTTTATTTTAACAACTTCGTTATTCGCATCCGTTGCTGTAACTATCAATTTTGTATACCCAGTATTCGCCTCAGTACTAATCGATATCACTGGGCCTATAATGTCTACATTATTTACAGAATACGTTATAGTTTTTTCTTTTCCATTTAGAATATATTTTACTGTTATGTCATAATTATTTACTAGTTTTGTACCATTAATCACATACTTTTTATATTCGCCGTCTACTACAAAAGAAGCAACGGGTACAGAATTAGTTGTTGTTACAGTGATACCAGTTGCAGCAACCGGTATCATTACATCTACAGTTACTGCTTGATTAGTATCCTCTAATTCACTAACTCTAAATATAACTTCTTCTTTTCTAACTTCCTTGTAATTCTTATTAAGAATAGTTGTGCCAAGCCCATTATACAACTCATCTGTTAATGTATAATATCTTACTTTCTTATAACTAAAGCCTTTAAGATAGTACACTTTCCCTGTAATCTCAGAAACGGCATAAATGTCTGTACTGCTTTTATTATTACCCAAAAGTGAATTTTTTATTCCTAACAAGTTCAAATCTATGCTGTATAATTTAATTTTATTGCTCGTTACTGTTTCTCCTGATATTTGTATTTTCTCTTCTTCTTTAAATTTAGATACGTCAAAAGAAACTTCTGCCACACTCGGATACTTGCCGTTTTCTAAATAATAATTGTCCACTTTTGTCTGAACATCTAAAAATTCCATTGCATATTTTGTTTTATTAGTAATTTTAAGCGCATCATTATTTGTATATATTACTGTGCTTGTAACTATTGCAAGTAATAATATTACGACAGATAAGCTAATTACTGTTATTCCTTTTTTCATATAATCACCTTAATTTAGTGTTATTTTATATGATATTTATAAATTTATCAAGTATTACTTTTAGTTTTATATATCACAAACTGTTTATGCGAATTTCATTAAGCACTACAAATATGATAAATGTTAATACTAATATTCCTAAACAAATAAAAAATCTTTTCACCTAACCACCAATTAAGTATATGAAAAAAGATCTTACTTTATGTAAGACCTCCACCCATTTTATTAATATTTATTCCGGTATTTATATTACCATAATTTAAATGTCCAATTTGCGACATGTGGTGTTAATTTTGTTAATTGATATAAAGCTAATACTACCAAAATACCTAAAGCCGCGCTTAATACTACTTGAATCATAGTTGTTTTATCATTTTCTCTCTTCATCGAAGAAACCATTACACTAAGAACGAATGCAACACCACCAACAAGTAAGCTTTCTGTTATTACTAAAAGGTATGTTGCTAATGCAAAACTTATCATTACTCTTGCGCTAGGGAAAGATTTAACGTAATTTCTTTCACCTCTTTTGGTAAATATACCTTTTAATATTGCTACTAATAACACCACAACAAAAAGTATAACTACAGTTATATGCGATCTTGTACTTAACACAGCATGTAATAATTCTGTAGATGCAACTTTAAGTTTATCTATAAATAGTAGATATGCAACTATTACAGATATCGTACTGGCTATTAGTACTCCACCTGCTGCTATATCTTTTGCCGCTTTAGCATCTAAGTTATACTCTGTTGTTATTAAATTTACCACATATTCGACAACCGAATTTATCATCTCGGCAAATATAACAAATCCTATAGTTATAACTAGACATATAAGTTCTACTTTTGTAAAATCGAAAAATAGACTTATAAAGAAAACTAACGCACCTATAAGATAATCGATTCTTAAATTCCTTTCAGTTTTAAAAGCGTGAATTATCCCGTTTAATGCATTTTTAGTCGCAGAAAACCATGTTTTATTCTTATGCACATTGTCTAGATTCTCATCTAGATTCTTGTCTTTTAGTTTTTCATCCAAACTATACTTCACATCCTTCTAATATTTTTTCCTCAAGAACTCTCATTTCCTTTTTCTCTTCTGGTATTTCATGATCATATCCTAAAAGGTGACAAATTCCATGTACTATCATATATAACATCTCTCTATTAAATCCTGTACCATATTCTACAGCATGTCTTTCTATAACATCCATGCAAAGTACTATGTCTCCTATAGACATTTCAGTATCACACTTGTCCGCCTTCATTTTAGCTAGTTCTTCTCTTGTAAATATAGGGAAAGATAGGACGTCCGTTGGAGCGTCTACCTTTCTATATTCATTATTTATTTGTTTTATTTCTTCTTCCGTTACAACGCCTATTCCAATGTATACATTCGGAAGATTAAAGCCTTCTAACTTGAAAGCTTTTGCTACAAGTTTGTCTATTGCACCTTTATATGTTTCAATAAACTTATTGTACTTTTCAATCATTTCTTTAACTTCATAATTTGTATAATAGTCTATACTTATTCCCATATCACTTATCCCCTGTCTTTAAAAATTCCCCTATATTTTCCTCGACGCTTACCGTTAACTTATATATTATTCCATCTTTAGTATCTATTATTTCTATATTCTTATCTTTAACTTTACTATCACTTGTTAGTATCTGATTTAAAAATAGGTTGCTCTCCTTCTCACCCTGTATGATGAGACTCTCTTTTGTATTTACAATATCCTTTAAGATATATTCCTCATATGTATTAAAAATAAATGAAATGTTTACTCCTAAAAAACGAAACATTCTGACTTTACTAGTTATATCATATTTATATTTTTTTGGCAAACATTTTAATATAAATTCTTTATTATTTATGCCTACCCCGACACCATGCATTGATTTACCAGTATTTTCTTTAACAGATCGTTTTAATTTTAATTCTTTTTCAAATGTATAATCCACTATTCCTCTCGTTACACCACTTGCATGTACTCTTTCAGGTTCTAATATTTCGCTTTCTATTACACCTTCTATAAGAATACTACCCTTTTCTACATAACTTCCAGCAATATACTTTGCAGTACCATTATCTGCGACTATTTTTGTTATAATTGCATCTTTTTTTGCTACAATATCTCCTATTATATTTCTATCTTCTTCAGTAGATATTATCTTTTCTTCAACCGTAATTTCCATAGTTGTTCCATTTATATTTACGCCAATCCACGCCGCATCATATATATTTGCTCTAATATAGTCAGCTACTTTGCCTTTAGATATTCTTTTTTTGTATGCGCCAACACTAGCTTTACATTCCTTTAGTAGCATTTCTATTCTCTCTGTTTTTATTCTATTGTTTCCACTAATTTCTACTCTCCAAATGAACTTTGAACTTATTAAATATAGTAAAAAAATTAACATTAACATATATATCGCCATTCTTCTTTTTCTATACCTAAAAAACTCAAAGTATATTCCCTTCTTAGATGTTATCTTAATCTTGCACTTACTCTTTTTTATATATGATTTAATATTCTTAAAATCTCTTGATTCTATTTTAAATGATACTACCCCTACACTTATATGTTTTACATCCCATACCTCTATTCCATTTTGCTTTAATAAATTAATTAATCTTTCGACAAAGAATCCTGTTACTTCCACTTCTATAACTGCTCTTATATTTTTTCCTAAACTACTTACCTTCATCTATACTCCTTATTTCATATTCTATACCCCTTATATCTCCTGATATTACTAATTCCATTTCCTTCATTTCGCTTATTTCCAAGTTTTTTCCTGATACATTCAAAGCATATTTTTTGGTTATTATTCTTATATAATAATCATAATAATCTGCTATTTTATATTTTCCTTCTAGATATAGATATTTGTTTCCCACCAAAGTTATTTTAGTATTATCTCCTACAAGTTCTCCTGGTATTTCTAAAAATTCTGAAATCTTACTTACCATATCCTCTTTAAATTCTTTTGGTTTTTTCAATTTTCTTAAACTTATCTTATACTTATGTTTTTTTACTTTCACAATAACACCTCACTACATTTTACTTGCCAAGTTGAATCTTTATGCTACATTCTTATACATTATTCTTATATTTTTTCCAAATATTACCTATTGAGTGCAAAGTCACACTTGAAATAATTGGTAAAAATAGGTAATATTATTTATGCACGCCAAAATAGGAGTTGATGTTTATGATAAACATTGGAATTTGCGACGATGATACATCTTCCATAAATTACACTAAAAAGCTTATCGAATCTGGATTGATTTCTATAGAATTTGATGCAGAAATATCTATTGCAACTAGTAATCAACAAGCTATATATAGCAGAATCGAAAAACGTGAAATTGATATATTGTTTTTAGATATAAATTTTAATAATGGAAAAAACGGAATTGAATTTGCAAATGAGTTAAGAAAGGTTAACAAAAAATTTAAATTAGTATTCGTTACTAGTCATTTTGAATATGCTATGCTTGCATTTTCATGTAAAACTTTTGATTACATTTTAAAACCAATAGACATAGATAAAATAACATATGTATTAGAGCGTCTTAAAGATGATTTAATGGCCGCTCGTACTCGATTCATTAAAGTAAATAAAGATTATACTATTAGAACTGAAGATATTTACTATATAGAACACAACAAATCTAAAACTGCAATATATACCAAAGATTCTGTTTATGAAACAACTAATTCATTAAACACAATCCTAGACTCATTGCCCGACTATTTTATTAGAAATCATAGGTCGTTTATAATAAATCAAAATGAAGTTGCTAAAATAGATAAAGACGATAGGCTCATATATTTTAATAATGGCTTAAATTGTCCAATAGGCAACCTATTACATTTAATATAAAGGAGTAATTTATGAGTATATTAGATTTTTTAATAACAATAATCTTTCTTTGTATCGAAGCAATAGGGATAACTTATTCACTTAACATACTTGTATCTTTTGGAACTAAAAATAAAAGTAATATCAATAACGATGAATTTTCGTTTATAGAACTATTCATCGCTATATTTATAACACTAGTATTAAACAAAATAATTATTACTACATTATTTGAACATCATATATTGGTTAGTATACTACTTTTCGGAATTACAATAGTAACTAGCTGTCATCAACTATATGATTTAAAATTTTATAAGTGTATATTACTTGCCTTTATTTATATACTATTTCCTATTGTTATAAGTAGCTTAATTTCTCTAATTCTATTAGACTTCGATTTAACACTAGCAGATTTGATAAAAAAGCCGTTATCTTCAAATTTATTTTGCACAGGAATTTCTGCTTTAGGTGCAGCAATTACCCTTATACTGAAGATATGTAATAAATCTTTAGATAATGTTAATAACAAAGTAAGATTCTTTGCACCACAGCTTTTTATAATATTTATGTGTTTGATGCCTAATATGTTTTTCCTTATGGTAAACAATTTTAGGTATTCTAAAATATTTATATTTTTAAACGTAACACAAATGTTATTAATTACTTTAGTTAGCATATTTAATTTAAGATTAGTCGCCAAGCAAGAAATGACTAAGCAAAAATTAGAAAACACATTAATTCACAACAAGACACTTTCTAAAGTAAATGAAGGTGTACGCGGATTCAAACATGATATGGGAAACATTGTACAAGCTATACTTGGGTATATTGCAATTAACGATTCTGAAGGTGCCAAAGCATATTGTCAAAACCTAGTTTTAGGATTTAACGATATAAACACTTTATCTATTCTTTCACCAGAAGTTATAGATGATCCTGGAATTTACGGCATTGTTGTAAATAAAATATTAACTGCTAGAGAAAGTAATATGAGCTTAACTTTAGATATCACCACTACTGTTTCTAAAATAAACTTTCCTATGTTTGAACTTTCTAGAACTTTAGGAATACTTTTAGATAACGCTATTGAAGCCGGCGAAAGTACCGAAGCAAAAAAATTAATAATTCGTATGCACCATGATTATAAATTAAATAGCGATGTAATATCTATTTCTAATTCTATAAACGATACAAATATAGATACTGAAAAAATATTCAATAAAAATTACTCAACAAAAGAAACCCCTTCCGGCTTTGGGTTATATGAAATAAAAAAATTCTTAAAAAAATATTCTCAAGGTAATATAACCACAACTATTGATGAAAAAAACAAACTTTTCACTCAAACATTAACAATATGCAGCGCATAATCATGTATTAAATTAAAGAGTACCAATTAAATTGGTACTCTTTTTGTTGGTTGGAATCTATTTAATTCCTTTTTGTTTTAATTCTCTAATTTAATCACTCTAATTCTTAAATGCTGAATTTTGTGGAAATACATCTAAGATTCTTTATCCGACGGTTTATTCATTCTTTTTCCTCCTTGTTAAAAATATATATTAAAAGTCCTCTTGGCAGCACTTTTAAACTATTTTAATACCTCTTATAACAAGAAAGCTTATCTGCATAACAGATTACGTTCTTTTTCCCTCAACCTTATTTTAATATAAAATATCGCTTATTTTTTCTATTAATTATTAAAACTGCAAAACAACGTTTAAAAGATTTAATTTATAACCAACTCTTACTATTATCGTTTTTCACAAATATTTTTATATATTTCACACTTTAAAGCTTTTATTTTTTTCAAGCGTATTTTGGAACTTAAGCAAGCTACTTTGAATAATATGTCTTAAGGAGGTTGGTTTTATGAATAATGGATGTTGTAATATTTCTGATTCATTAAATGATTGCGGATGTGGATGTAGTACTTGTGGGTGTTCATCAAATAATAATTCTTGTTCATGTATTTGGATTATTATTATAGTAGCGATTGTTCTTTTCTGTTGCTGTTTTGGAAATAATAATTAATCTGTATCTACTAAACTTATACGATTACTTATTATATTTGTATAATAAAAAAATAAGCAAGTCACTATAAATGTGATTTGCTTATTCTATTTACCTACATCTATAAAAATCCTTTCATGTGGTTTTACTAATCCACATTCTTCTCTAGCTATCTTCTCTATAAAATCCGGATCACTTACATTCTCCTTTATCTCATTTAATTCTTCTATTCTAGCGTTTGCATTTGCAATATCCAAATTTACACTATTTATCTTTACGTTGTATTCGTTTATTTCAAATTGTTGTTTAACAAAAGTAATTGAAAAATATACGAGACAAACAATTAGAAGTACTCTTACATAATCCACTCTGTACTTCTTTTTCTTTCTTTTATTTAGTTTTGAATCTATCGAATTCGTCATTTTTCAACTCTCTTCCTTCTTTTGTTTCCTACTGCCGTACCTTCTGTTTACCAAATTTTACTTTTCTATGATAAAACTCTATCATATTCGTTTTTTTTTTGCAACATAGTTTTACAGTTTTTTTAACTTTTTTATATATCCTGCTCCAAAAAACAGTTTGTACCTTTAATGGCAGAAATATAAATTCCATTATTCCACCCATACTATTTATTAATATAACAAATATATCTCGTATCCTATTCTCTATAATCAAAGAATACATTATAATTCCTAAAACAATTGCTAACATTAAATAAAGTCTAAACACTTCATCTTTTATATTAACTATCGCTAATACTAATATTACTCCTATTAATACAAAATAGATAACATCTTGTATTGTTACTATATTATTTTTAGGCTTTTTAACTTTTCTTACTGCTCTAAAGAAATCAAAAATAACGCTAAATATAGTCCCAATTACCACGAAGAATAAAAAGTTTCTTGTCTCTTCTTGAATATGCAAACATATCACCTACTTAAATATTTTACTAAACATTTTGTTTTTCTTTTCCACTTCACTTTCACTATATATCAAAGCAACAATTCTACCTTCTATATTTAATTCGTTATTGTCTAAATTCAATTTATTCATTTTTAAATCCAAACCCTTAATTGTTAATATTCCCATTTCTGTTTCTACTAACACCAATTCGTCATCAAAACTATGTATATCCTTTACACCTGTCAACGTTATTTTTCCTCTATTCTCCATTATCAAGTTGTGCATTCCTTGTACCTTTTTATCATCCATATTTCCCACCATTCCTTCTATATAATATATATTCATACATTACAAATATTATGCTATAAAACAATAACAATGCCTAAAAAAGTGATTAAGTTTCACACTCAATCACTTTTTAATTTAAACTCTTTATTTTTAGCATCCTTTCGAATCATCACATGCTTCTGTTTTAGGATATACTTCTAATGTCAACTTAGTAAGTTTATCTTTCAATATACTCTTTGCTTCTTCAGTATAATATTCTTCTGTATCGGCTCCTTCTATTATACTCGTATCATTATTATGTCCTATTATTTTTCCGTCTTTTATAAAATAAACATCTGGAACATATATACGTTTGTTTTTATTGTCATCCTCATATAAATATTCAGATAAAGCACCCACTAGTTTTTTATATTCTTCCGTGTTTTTCATTCTATCTTCTTTAATATTACAATAATATACTACCGGCACATTATTTTCAGTTATAACTTCATTTAAAATCGGAATATAACTCCTGCACCACTTACATTCTTTGAATCCAAATAATAATATTGCTTTTTCGTCATCTAACGTTTCGTATGCTTCTTCTGCAGTGATCAATTTAAAAACATTATCTACTGGTATATTACCATATTCTTCATAAAGTCTTTCTGCATCAGTCATATTTGACTTTAAATAGTATACCTTTGCTATAAGAACCATTGACGTTATTAATATAGCAACTATTATAAATGTTATTATTATTTTTTTTTGATTCTCTCTTGGTATTTCTAATTTCATAATTTCTCCCTCTTTTATGAATTTACATATTTATATTCTGCTGGTAATTCCATTAATTCTTTTTTTACAGTGTTTCTATCTACAATAACATTAATTTTTCTTTCAACATCTCCAACTATTATTTTTATGTATCTTAAATCTTTGTCCACAAAATAATATCTTATTTTAGCATCTTTATGTTCATATTCTTGATAAATATATTCTACTCCACCCTCTTTAATCTTTACATCAGCAATATATCTTTGACCAAAATCTGATACCAAATTGTACTCTGACGTTTCAAAATCCACTGGTGCTTTTGCTTTCAATATCACTTTATATACATTTAATATTGAATAAGCATATTCTCCATCAAAAATCATATGCTTATTTAGTTCCTTAGAATATATAGCAGATTTATAACCTTGTTTTGTATATTCAATAGTTGCTTCTTTCGGGTTATCATTCCAATTAGCTGCACCAAATTGACCTAAATATCTTATATTGTATGAATTACCTAATGATTGTATGTATTCAGCAAGTCTTCCATTTACGTGTTTCAAATCAACTGCCGTATTATCTATTATAACCTGCGGTTTTTTCATTCTTGCTCCTACCGCTAATACAATTATTAATAATAATACAAGTATTGCTATTAAATACATTGCTAAAGCTATCCTCTTTTTATTCTTATTTATCTTCTCTTTAAGCCTTTTTTGCTCATTAATTTTAGCTTGCTCAAAATCTAATTTTAACATTATATATTCCCTTCTCTCACATTATGAAACAAATGTTGTTGAACTATTCCAGCATACTCTCCAAATTTATCCTTCGCAAAACTTGAAATTTCTTTAATATTTGTTTCCTTTTTAAAATATAGTTTTTCCATTATCCTTTTTACCCATACATCAATAGGAAAAACTTCGCTCCTCTTTAACGCAAATAGTAGTATGCAATCTGCAACTTTAGGACCTATTCCCATTAAAGAAGTAAGCATTTTTTTTGCTTCTTCTGTGTTTTCTTTTTCTAAACATTTTAAAAACTCTATGTTTTCTTCAAAATATTTGATTGTATTTTTAATATATCTTGCTCTGAAGCCTGTCCCACAGGCCAAAAGATCGTCAGTAGTTATATCTTTTATTTCCTCTAAGGTTGGAAACAAATAATATTCTTTATTTTCAAATATAACTTTTTTACCATATTTCTTGCTAATATCTTTTACAGAACGACTTATTCTTTTAATATTATTATTAGCAGATATTATATATGATATTATTGTCTCAAAAAGTGGTTGATTTAATATATGTATCCCTGATGAATATTTTAGTGATTCTTTAACATTTACATCTAACTTTGAAATTGACTCTTCTAATTCTTTATAGTCTGTGTTAAGATCAAAATATTCTTTTACTACTTCTTCTAAGTTGTCTTTTAATGAAGACCACACATAAACCTTACCATTTCCCTGTTTTATTCTAATTACTCTATCTTGTATAATACCTATATATTCATTTTCATCTATTTGCTCCCATCTAAAACACTGACCACATTCTAATGTGTATTTTAAATTGAAACATTCTATTTTTAATTCTAAATCTGGTTTCATCCCTTCACCCTACAAATTCATTATATATTAAAGTTTTTTTAATTTCAACTGCTTTAGTTTGTACCACCTTAATTGGTTGTAAATTTAAGCTTTTTATGATAAAATATTTTCAAAATAAATATTAATAGAGGTGTAATATGATTGATTACAAAATCTTAAAACAAAAATTAGAACTTCTAGAAAAGAGTACTGTTGTACTTATTGCCGGCCACAAAAACGCTGACTACGATTCAATTACTTCATGTATTGCACTCGCAAATATCCTTACCAAAATTGGATATACTGCTTATGCCCTCATTGAAGAAAGTGATATGGATAAAACTGATTGGCTTGATACCTCTCTAATAATTAACGATTATGCTGAAGAACAAACTTTTAATTTTATCCTTCTTGATTCTCCCAGGAAAGAACGTCTAGGTATATTTGAAGCGTTTTTTGACAAAGCTCAGAATACTATCCTCATCGACCACCACGAAATCCAAAAATGTGAAGCAACATATACATTTGTAGATGAACATATAAGTTCGACTGCTGAAATTATCGCCACTCTTTCAAAGGAATATCCTAAAATTTTAGACAAAACCATTGCTACTTTACTATATGCGGGAATCGTTTCAGATACAAACTCATTCTATAGAAGAGTAACTTCTAATACTATGAGCATAGCTAGTATGCTTATGAAATATGACGTAGACAGCACTTTTGTTGTTAAAAATGTATGCAAGAATATGACATTACGAGAAGCAACTATTCTTTCACATATGTTTAACAATCTTGAGTATGACACGTTTCACTACATTATATTGGATAGAAAAGATGAAATCTTTACGTATGTTCCGTACAATACACTTTTTAAGAAGTGTGCATCATATATCTATGATTTAAAAGACCTAGATATATTCGGCTTGTTCTTAATTGAACTTGATGGAAGTATTTCCGGGCTTCTTAGAAGTAATTGCACTATAGATGTTGATGAAATTGCAAAAGAACTTGGTGGTGGCGGTCATAAAAAAGCTGCGGGTTTTGAAATTGAAATCGGTATTGAACCTTTAATCAACAAGATTAAAACCTATATAAAAGACCGTCTATAATACTCTTTTAAGCAAACAAGTCAAAAGAAAACGTTAACTTAATTAGTTAACGTTTTCTTCTTTATTTATCTTTTTATTATTTCCATTCTTCACATACTTTTCTGTCATTAATTCTATAGCTTCTTTAGCTTCCTTATCTTTGCTTATTTTCATATATATAATTATTCCTGTAGAAACTATACCATATACTATTACATACGACCAAATTACAATCCATATAGAGCCTTCTATCATTCCAGCGCCTGCTATAGTTGAAGATACTATCGATGGTATTCTTGCTAAAGTACATAATGTTATAAATCTAAGCGGTTTTTCTAGCGGCAATAAACCAGCTATATATGTAAAGAAATCTTTAGGCATAAGTGGTGTCAAATATAGTATATACATTATTCTTTCAACAGCTTTAGGATTTTGAAATACCTTGCTTTTCTGTATCTTACCTATTAACTCATCATTGCAAAAAGTATATACCAAATTTACTCCTACTTTTCTTACCAAATAGAATATCACCGCTGTAGCTACCCAAAATAATATAAGCATAAATATTAATCCACCTACAGGTCCAAAACATATTCCCGCTAATACTTCCATAGGTTCTCCTGGTAACATTGGAATTATAACCTGAGACATCTGCAAACCTGCGATTAGCAATACTCCCTTCACCTTATTTCCACTTATACTTTCCTTAAACTCCATTCTTGCTTCTTCCGAGCCGAAACTAGTTATTACAGGAAACATTGCTATAAATATTATTAATGCAATAACGCAAAATACACCTAATGCAATGAGTTTAATTATTTTAGATTTTTTACTTCTATTTACTTTTATTACATCTTTCAATTCTTTTCTTCCCCTTTTATATGCAAATTATACATTGTTTATTAGTATATTTCAACATAGTTAGGTTAAAACACTTTAACTTGTTAAATTATGTTGAGTATGCTATAATATACAAAGATTTAAATAATATTTTATGCTAATTAGCAAGGAGGATATTAATGTGAAAGTTTATGCATGTGCTGTTTGTGGAAAACAACATATAAAGTTATGGCGGCCGTATATGAATACCGAACCTCTTATTTGCGCTCCGTGCGCAGAACTAAGACAAAGTCCAAGGGAATACGAAGAATGTACTTGGAAAGAAAAGAAAGATTGCTTTGTAGGAACGCTTACAGGTAAAAAGCTTCCGCTTCCTAGGTGGAAAGTAGATCAAAAAGGCAGAGTGCCTTCTTACCGCGGACCTGGTCCTGAAGGTATGCCAATGGAAATGACAGATCAACTTATAATAAGTCTTAAGGATGTTTCAAAATCTTATTCATCCGGCGAAATGACTATGGTTCCTGCAGTTCCCGATGAGCATGGAGATTTTTGGGGATATACCTCTGTCCCCGATGACAGGTGCAAATGGTGGGAAGAACTACCTACCAGATAACACAAATAAACAAAAGACCGTACTCAAATGAGTACGGTCTTTTGTTTACTTTTTACATTGTTGTTATGTTATCTTCAGGAACGAAAACAAATCCAGTCGTAAATGGATGCTCGGTTGCTCCATTATATAATGTCGGACCAAATATATGCATAAGGTCCCAAAGTTGAATCTTAATCGTGTTGTATCTCATATTGTAGAGTTTTCTTGCCTCTTTTCCTGTTACTCCAGCTTTGCTACAATAGTCTGACAACACCTTTTTACCAAAGTTGGTTAATTTTACATAAACATAGTCGTTTAAATTAATTTTTTTGCAATTCTCCATTTGTCTCCTCCAAATTATTATAGGATTAAATTTTTTATCATTAATATTATACCACGCTTCACCAAAAAAACAAAGAGCCTAGAATCATTATTTATCAATGATTCTAGGCATAAAAAAAGTGGAGCGGGTGATCAGAATCGAACTGACGCCATCAGCTTGGAAGGCTGAGGTTCTACCATTGAACTACACCCGCATCCGCTACGATTTATATTATAGCTATTTTAGATAAAAAAGTCAACACTTTTTAAATAATTTTTTAAAAATAATTAGAATTTATTATTTACTCTCATTTTTCTGGCATGTATTACATCGTCCATACATGCATATATCATATATATGTTTGGTAATGTCATAAGCGCACTAAATATTCCGGATAAATCCCATACCATACTAGAATATGCAATACTACCTAAATATATTCCAACTATATATAATATTCTAAAAAGATATATTGCAAGGTTTCTTTTCGTTAAATAACGTATTGCCTGTTCCGCATAATATTCTAGGCATGGTATTGTAGCAAGCACAAAAAATATCATACAAATATTTAATAACAACTTACCAAAAGCCAGTTCTCCAAATACACTATTTAACATTTCACCTGGATTTAATATATTATATTTGCCAGTACTAATTATTGTTACTCCTGTAAGCATACACAAAAATAATGTATCTATTACAACAGACATTGATGCTACACTTGCTGCTTTATGTATATCTTTATTTTCTACCGCAGCTGTAAACATTGGAGCTGTTCCCATTCCAGCTTCATTTGAGAATACGCCTATTGAAAATCCTTTACCAATAACTTTGTTTATTCCTAATCCCACTACTCCACCTATCATTTGTTTTGCTCCAAAAGCTACAGATATTATTTCTTTAATTCCCCCAAATATACTATTATAATTTTTAACAAGTACCCCCGTACATAATGCTATATATGTTAAAGAACATATTGGAATTACTATACTGCTTAGTTTAGCAATCCTGTATTTTCCTCCAAAAACAACATAGGCTGTAATTACAGCAAGTATTACCCCCACCGTTTTCTTGGGTATGTTTGTGCTGCTATTTACTAACTCAGATAAAGAATTAGCTTGGGTCATAGTACCAGACGTTAGAGTGGACACAACTACAACTAACGCAAATAAAATAGCAAGATTTCTTTTACCTAACACATCATCTAAAACATACATGGTCCCACCGAAATAGCCCAACTTACTATCTCTTTTCCTATACAACATTACAATAAAATTTTCTGTATAAGATATTATAATTGAGACTATGCCTGATACAAACATCCAAAAAAGACTTCCTACTCCTCCTGTGAGAATAGCTACCGCAATACCTGTTATATTACCAGTACCTAACGTACCTGCGAGTACACTTGTTAAGGCGCTAAAATTAGTTATACGCCTATTTCCTCCGTTTTCTTCTACGTTCTTACTTGTTATCCCTTTTATTATATCAAAAACGCTAAATTTAAGTTTTAACATCAATATTACACTAGTTACAACTAATAATATAATAAAAGGAGTTCCCCAAATAAAGGTGTTAATTTTATTTATAACTACATTAAAAACATCCATACCAAAGTATATTTTCTTTGATATGGATATATTCATTAATATTTTATTTACATCATATAATCTTACAAACTATTACTGTTATATCATCTAAAGTTATCTTATTTTGGCGACCAACAATTTTATTCATAATTGCATTCATAAGATCTTTTTCAGTATACTCTAATATACTTAACTTTTCTACAATTTCTTGTATTGCCTCTTTATTAACATCACTTTCAGCGCCATCAGACATTAACACTACATACATGCCTTTTGCTACTTCTTTTTCTATAGTTGTATGTTGTGAATTTGTAAGCAATCCTAACGGCAATGTTTCTTGTTTAATCTCTTCTACTTCCGTATCTTTAATTACAAACGAACTAGCTGCTCCAAGTTTAATAAATTCTAATATGTTTCTCTTTTCGTTTAAAACACACATATCTAATGTCGAAGATACTTCACCATTTTCTTTAAGCTTTACAAGCCTGTTTATTATATTTAGAGTTTCTTCGTTACTAAATCCACTTTGTCCCATTTTTTCTATCATATTAATTACAGATGTACTTACCTCTTTAGATTTTTCGCCAGATCCCATACCATCACTTATTGCAATAACCTTATTATTATCCTTAAGCTCTGTTACTATGTAGGAATCACCACTTACTGAACTATCTGCTTTTCTAATTTGTTTTACCGTAGCTTTAACTACATATCTGCTTGTTGGAAGAAGTTTTATTCTAGAACGCTCTGTCTTACTACTATTTAATACAAGTTTAATAGACATCTTTGTTCCAACTGCATCACTTACAACTTTCTGTATTTCCTTTTTTGCTTTATTTATATCTATTATAATGTCTGTTATAAACTCATACATCGTATCTTGATTTTCACCTTTGGTGAATGTATCTTCATAAACAACATATCCTAAATATTTTAACTCTTCTCTTATTCTTTTTTGTTCATAAGTATCTTGTTTTACTACTTGTTCTTCATCTCTTGCTATATTTTTAATAAAGCTAGAAATTGCTTTATATTCTTCTGCTAGTTTTTCATTTGCTTCGTTTTCTTTTTGTTTTACAAAACGCATAAGCTTAACATTGTTATACACATCTGTTATGTTTTTCATTATTAATTCTTGTTTTTCACAATCTACAGGAAGCATTTCGCTTGTTATACATCCATCATTTTCCAAACTATTTGCTAAATGTTCTGATACAGCTTCAAGTTCTTCATTTATACAATTAAATTTGTTTGGACATCTTATACATTCATTCTTTTTGTAATCCACAAGATATTTTTTAATTACTTGTTTAGTCTCAGATACTGTCTCATCTGTAACTGTAGTAGTCATATGTGAAAGGTTATCAAAAACTTCAGATATTGCATTAAGTCTATCTTTAGCATCGCTTCCTGCACCAAGAAGATTTTCATATCCCCCATTTAGTCCTTTAAAGCTTCCAAACATATCTTCAAGTCTAACTATTACTTTTCTTGGAAGTGCTAATATTATTCCAGATGCAACAAGCATTTCTGCCAAACGGACAAATATATTTATATCTTTATCGTATACTCCAGATAAAATCATATTTCCAATAATAAATAATATTGCTACAACCCATTTATTATATCTACTAAGTACGCCTGCTATTAATCCCGTAAACGTAAATGATGTAATTATTAATGAATTAACATTCGGGTTAAGTATTGCATAAACTAGTCCAATAATTACACCCGATGCTATTCCCATCATCCAATCATTCTTCCAGCCTAAAGTTAATATCATAGCAATGAGCAATACATTTACAACACTAAATCCAAATATGTTAATACTTGCAAATGGCATTAAAGCAAAAGTTACTAATACACCCAAACTAATTATCTCTTCTTTAGAGAATATTATCTTTTTACTAATATTTAATAGCATTGTAAGTCCAGAAGTAAATACCGGATACAAAGCTACAACTAATAGAAAGTGAGCTATTCCATCTACTAATAATTTTTTAAATATTAGACATATAATTAAGTTAGAAGCTAAACATGCAACACTTAATTTCATTAATGTTATATACTTTTTACTAAATCCTTCTATCTCAACAATAGAAGCTAAAACTGTGTAAATTACATATGTGGTTATATAGTTTACATATAAACTTAAATCCGACTTAAATACAGCAAACGAAATTAATGTTATTATTAGCGGTATCATTAACGGTATATTAAATATCGTTGCTACACCTAACATTACAAAAGCAAAAGGTTTAAGCCCTATAAATTCTACTGTTGCTGTTAAAAACAACATAATTATATATGGCAGCGTCTTAGAATTAATTAATTTCTTAAAAAACCCTTTAACCTCTTTTTTTGTACTATTCGTCTGTATATTTACAGTTTCATTAACTACCAAATCTTTTTTAAACAACATGTGAACACCTCTTATTTTACATATATTACATCAACTATACTATCATTTTTTGTCACAATTTGATTCTAGTTAAATTTTTAATACTCGTTATTTATGGACTATATTCTATTACAAAAACGCCAAAAAAGCAAGCAAAAAGGGACAGTTTTAAACGTAGACAATAAAAAATAACAAGTCATAAAAATATGACCCGTTATATATTTTATTTTTCTAAGCTAAAATTTGTTTTTGTACCAACCGATGCCGGTATTGATGCTTTTAAGCATACCGCCGGACGAATATTTTCATGAAATCCCTCATCACAATCATCTTTTCCGATTGTATTATTTGATGCTTGAATTAAGCAACAATTACATTCATATGTTGGCGACAATAAGCTATATGAGTTATTTTCTTCTAATAGGAAACCATCTGTTTCAAGAGTAAGAAATGCTTTGTTGTTTATTAAATAGCCCTCATCACCTATACTTAATGTTATTTGATTTGCATCATTTTTTGCATTCCATGCTGCAGCAAAAAGTTCAATTGTTACACCACCGATTGCTCCTACTACATCAGTTCCATATTTATCAGTATTTGCAAAATTTGCATATTCTTTTATCATAGCTGCAATTCCCATACTACTATAAGATGCTGCTCTTATTCCAACATCTGACAAACTATCTACCAATGTATATTTAGGCCAATTACCAACTCTAAACTTCTCATATAGTTCCTTTTCTTCATAAGTTAACTGTGACACATATACATCTTCTGGTAAAACATAATCTTCTTTAACATTTTCTTTTGCTATTAAATACACATAATCTTCATTATGATAATATATTTGCCATTCATCATAAGTTGTTCCATCTACCGTTACAGTATAATCTACTGTATCACCATAGTTATCTGATGTTATTAAGGCACCTAGAGTATTACTATTGTCTTCCTTAGATTTTATAATAATTCCCGTATCAGATACTTGTATATCCCAGTCCGTATCTGTTATTCCTTGTTCTTCTAACTTCTCTTTTACTACGTTTTCTATTGTGTCTGTTCTTTCCTCATCAAGATATGCTTCTGCCCATATTAATGAAGCCAAATCTTGTACTTGTTTTTCATTTGTTAAATTTACTGCATTATTTGCCCTATATATTACTCCATTATTACTCATAGATATTATTATCGCTGCTGCTAAGATTATCATAACTATTATTGTTATTACTAATACTATTAAAGATATTCCCTTTTTCTTTTGCATTGTTCATTCCTCCTTCTTTTGTATGCAAAAAAGCAAAGCAGCACATACCTTTTTAGTATGTGTTACTTTGCTAGTTTCACCTTATTATTTTTGGGTACAAAAACGCTACTAATGTTTTTTCATTAGTAAATGTACTTGTGTGTGTGTGTGTGTACAGCCGCAAGGCTTTCAGCGTTTTTCATCTTTTGTTACCCCTTCTTATGTGTTTATTGTATATCATATTTTTTATTTTTTCAACATGTTTTATATTAATAACAAGAAGTGCATCCTCTTTTTAATAATTCTGTTAAGAACAATATACCAAGTGTATCTTTTAAGAAACCACCACAATATGGGCATAAACTTCTATCTAAATCTTCTTTATCTTCAGTTTCTGTTCTATCTACTACAACAAGCTCTTTTAATTCTTTTTCTTTTTTCATAACCTCACAAAGCATTTCATTCATTTCCTTATGATACTTATCTTTAGATATTGCTTTTGGCATCATCCCCATATTTTCCATCATTATCTTATTTATGCTCTTTTCTACATAAACAATAAGCATTTTATATGTACCACACATATTTTCTATCGGTTCCATCTTCATCATATTTTGCATAGGATACCCATACCCTCTTGCTAGGTTTCCAGGCATACATTCATATTCCTTATTGCAATAATTCGAAATATAATTCATATTATAATTCATACACGGATTATAATCCATCATATTGTGGTTACACTCCATATTACCATATTGATGCGGCACATATCCCATATTATACATACCACAATTTAATTTTTTTTCATAGCAATTATTTCCGTACATTTTACAGCGATCGTCTGTTAAATAATTTTCCATAAAAATATTACCTCCTAGTATGGTATATTATATGCTGCCAAAACGCATATGTTCCTACTAGAAGGTAACGACCGTTTATTATATTTATATTAGGTTGCATTCTATCCCTTAGAATAGAAACGAAATATCTCCTCTTTCTTTCATATTATATATTTGCCACATTTCTGTAGCAGTAGCTTTAGATATTTCTTTTGAAACGTTAGGATACATAGTATGACATAAATAAAATCTACCGTCTTCTTGTACTATTTCTTGTTCACCCATATTAAACATTACTTCTCTTAATGATTCTTCCTCTTTAAACTCACTCAAAAATGTTAGCGGGTCTATTGGTATATATTCATCCATTACTTTATCTTTTGCCATATTCTACACCTCTTCTATAATTTTTATACTCCTGCCAATTATATATTCTAAACGTTCTATTCTTTTCTCTAGATAAAGAAAGCCAATAAGCGACTCAAAACCTGTTGCTATTTTGTATGTTACTACATCTGTATTCTTAGGTACTGTATTTGCTTCTGCGTTTCTTCCTCTTCTGATAATGTCTTTCTCTTCATCACTAAACTCATCATTCATTGCTGCTACAATTCTTGCTTGAGCTTTAGCGCTAACATATTTTATTGTCTTTTTGTGAAGTTTGTTAACTTGTTCACGTGAATTAGATATTACATATTCACGTATATATAATTCATAAACCACGTCCCCAATGTATGCTAAAGTCTTCACATTAGTCTCTCTTGTATCCACTTTATCTACCTCGTAAAAATTATATATTATATTTTCGCTATTTACAAGCAACTTTATTGTTTTTTTAGTGTTTTTTGTATATAATTCTAGCTATATAAAGGTGATTAAAATGACGAAAAAAGAAATTATTTTAGCTATAGTAATGTTTATTCTTATTTTCTCTACACTAACTATTTTAGTTTTTATTTTAGTAAGTAGAGAAAGTACTACACCCTTGCCTAACGCAGGATTAAATTCTAAAGAAGAATTAGGACTATTTAAAGGAGATATTCCATCTACGGGTAATGATACACTTTTAAATACTAAAAGTGAAACTAAAATTAGAATTATTAATGAATACGATAAAAATCTATTTACAGCTAAAAAAAATCTATTAATTATGTTTGGTTCTTGGTGTCCTAATTGTCAAGAAGAACTAGTAGAAATAGAAAAAATATTAAACTATTACAAAGATAACAAAGATGTAAATATTCTAGTTATAGCTCACGAATTTAACAACTCAGATTATCCATTAACAGATATCATTTCCTTAACAGAAAATGACGTTAATTTTGGAGATATTGAGGTTTTAGTAGATTTTTCAAGAATCATTAGAAAAAATATAGATCCTGATGAAAATACTGTACCTGTTTCTTATGTAGTAGACAAAAAAGGAAATATATTATCTAAACATTCCAATAGCTTAACATTTGAAAAAGCACAAGAAATGTTAAAATAGCAACAAAAACGAGTAGCAATAACTACTCGTTTTTATTGTGGCTTATTCAGGTAAACCGTCAGAATATTTCTCTTCTTTAGGAGATTCCGGCATTTGTTCTACAGGCTTCTCGTATTTTTCTAATTCACCACGAAGTCTCAAAATCTCAGCATAGAAAGATTTGATCTCATGAATCAAAGGATAAATTTGAGTTCTTGCTTGATAGAACAAGTTTTCATATCTGGGATACTTCTTTCTGCAGAACTTGAAGAAAGGCATATAATACCGTTCTGTTTCAAGAGCTTTTCTATGTCTTGCTTCGAAAGTCTTTTCCTGCAAGGTTGTCATATTATGCATTCTATCTGCCGTTTTAATTGCAGCTGCATAAGGATCTTCGGAAATTGCATTAAGATAATCCATAATAACTTCCTCTTTTTTGTAATCCAGACCAGGCTTTTTTGTTACCAAAGATACTAAATGTGCTACGTTTTCACCAAAAAGCTTGGCGATAAATTTTTCGGAATATCCTTCTACATCCTCAATGATATCGTGTAAGAGTGCTGCTACAATTGCATCTTCGTTGCGAATATCAAAAGAAATAAGCGTGTTTGCAACATCGATGCAGTGGTTATAATAGTCTTGACCATCATCTCTTTTAAAGCCCTTTTCAGCAGACATTTCTTTGCAAACAAGTTCCAGAGCTTCAATAGCTCTAGAATTTATACCAAAGATATTGGTAAGCCTTCTTTCCAAAAACTGCCGCGGAGTCTTGTTGAGTAAAAGATACTCCTTGTAATAATACTCTTGTTTCATACCGTTTCTCCTTTCTTAACTCATTAAAAATATATAATTAATATTTTTTCATTTTAAATTAGACTCCATTATACTCCCGCACATTACAAAAAGCAAGCTTTTTAAACATTTTCTAACATTCTTTTATGTATTTTATTTAAAATTCTTTCGCATTCATCATTTTTTACAACAATACTTAATTTTGTTTCACTTAAACTAACTAATTTTAACGATATATTTTCTTCTGCTGCTATGTTATATAAAGTTTGTATATTAGATAAATTACTCATTAACTCTTCTCCAACTAATGTAATTCTTACTAAGTCTTTTTCTACCGCTAATATTCTAGGAATCTTTTTTTCATTCACACCTATTTCTTCTATTACTTCTGTTCCGCGACTATCGTTTTTTGTGTTTTTTACTAACAACTTTAGTTTATATTTCTTAGCCATACTCACAGCTCTATTGTGTAAAACTTTTGCACCACTACTTGCTGCTTCAAGCATTTCATCATACGAAACTGCATCTAAAAGTTTAGCATTATCTATTAGATTAGGATCTGTATTATACACACCGTCAACATCTGTATAAATCTCGCACCTTTTAGCATTAAGTGCTGCTGCTATAGCTACCGCAGATAAATCGCTTCCACCACGACCAAGTGTAGTAATATTGCCAAATTTATCTACTCCTTGGAATCCTGCAACAACTACAACATCATTATTTTCTAAATGTTTTAATATATTTTCCCTAAACACTGTTTTTATTTTAGCAAAAGAATAATTTGAATCTGTTATTATTCCCGCTTGAGAACCTGTAAGCCCAATTGCTTCATATCCAATATCTTTTAACATCATGGTAAGAAGCGAAACAGTTATTATTTCTCCTGTAGATAGTAACAAATCCAGTTCTTTGTTATATGTATTATTTGTATATTCTTTTGCTTTAGCAATTAAACCATCCGTTGTTTTACCTTGTGCAGATACAACAACTACCACCTTATTTTTCTTTTCTTTTTCTGCTTTTATTTTAGATATTACATGTTCTAAAGATTCTTTATCTTTAACAGAACTTCCGCCAAATTTTTGTACAATTATATCCATACACATACCTCCGTTAAAGTATGTTATGCAATGTAATAAAAAACGTTACATTATATAAAGTTAACAAAATAGAACTCATTATATACAAAAGTATATAATGAGTTCTATTATCTTTTATATTACTTATTTTCCTCTAGATATTCATCGTAAGTACATTTTCTATCTTTATATGCACCTGGTGTTAAATCTATAATTCTATTAGCAACTGTTTGTACTAATTGGTGGTCATAAGATCTAAATAAAAGCACACCTTTGAAATTTTGCATTCCTTCGTTTAATGCAGTTATACTTTCCATATCTAAGTGATTTGTAGGTTCATCTAAAAGTAACGCGTTTGCTCCAGATAACATCATCTTAGTTAGCATACATCTTACTCTTTCTCCTCCAGATATAACCTTTGTTTTCTTTAAACTTTCTTCTCCGCTAAATAACATTCTACCTAAGTAGCCTCTAACAAAAGCATCTTCTTTTTCTCTAGAGTATTGTCTTAACCAGTCTGTTAAATCTAAATCTCCCTGGAAGAATTCTATATTTTCTCTTGGGAAGTATGATGAAGTAACTGTTTGACCCCATTTGAATTCTCCACTATCTGCTTCCATTTCTCCAGAAAGAATTGCAAATAACGCTGAAATACCATTACTGTTTTCACCAACAAAAGCTATCTTATCTTCTTTTGTCATTGTAAATGATACATTGTCTAATACTTTAACTCCATCTATTGTTTTAGATAAGTTCTTAACAACAAGAACATCGTTACCGATATCTCTATCTGGTTTGAAGTCTATAAATGGATATCTTCTACTTGACGGTTTAATATCATCTAAAACTATCTTTTCTAACATTTTCTTTCTAGAAGTAGCTTGTTTAGATTTTGATGCATTAGCACTAAATCTTGCTATGAAGTCTTGTAATTCTTTTATTCTATCTTCTTTCTTCTTGTTAGCTTCTTTCATTTGTCTTTGAATAAGTCTACTAGATTCATACCAGAAATCATAGTTACCTACGAATAATTGTATCTTACCAAAGTCTATATCTGCTATATGAGTACATACTTTGTTTAAGAAATATCTATCGTGGGATACAACTATAACTGTATTTTCAAAGTTAATTAAGAATTCTTCTAACCATTCTACTGCTGGTAAATCTAAACCGTTAGTAGGTTCATCTAGAAGTAATACATCTGGATTTCCAAATAATGCTTGTGCAAGAAGTACTTTAACCTTATCTTCTTCTTTTAAATCTTTAACTAGTTTATCATGAAGTTCTGTTGCTACACCTAAACCATTTAGAAGAATAGCAGCATCAGTTTCTGCGTTCCATCCATCCATTTCCGCAAATTTTGCTTCTAACTTTCCCGCTAAAATTCCATCTTCATCAGTAAAGTCTTCTTTCATATATATCGCTTCTCTATCTTTCATAAGCTTGAAAAGCACTTGATTCCCCATAATAACTGTTTGTAGTACTTGTTCATTATCATATAAAGTATGATCTTGTTTAAGTACAGAAAGTCTTTCCTGGTTTGGCATTACCACCTCTCCGTTAGTTGGTTCAATTTCACCAGATAAAATCTTTAAGAATGTAGATTTACCTGCACCATTAGCACCAATAAGACCATAACAGTTACCTGCTACAAATTTAATATTAACATCTTCAAAAAGTACTCTTTTACCAAATCTAAGAGTAACTCCGTTTGCCATTATCATAATGTGGCCTCCTTTTAACCCTAATATTTTACTATACTTTTCACATTTTGTAAAGAAAAAAGTAGGTATTATACAATACCTACTTTAAAAAGTTTTGCTAAGAATCGCTTAAACTTGCTCTTATAATTATCTATAAGCAAGCATCTGCAATGAAGCTTTTTTGCGGGTTTAATATCATCAAAGATATTGTCACCAACAACGAGGACATCCTCTGGATCGAGATCGTTCATCATAAGCGCAGTTTTATATGCGTAAATTTTCTTTTTAGACTGAACACAATAAATATCTTCGCGCTTAATTCCGAGTTTCTCAATGTTTAAATTCTGAGCGTTTACAGTTACAAAGCATAACTTTTTCTTGCTAGCTACTTCTTCAAAAAGCTCTCTGATTCCTCTAAACACGATTACCTTATCGTTGTAAAAGGTATCATAAAGATTTCTGAATTCACTAACACTTTTTCCGAGTATAATTGCATAGAGTCCAAGCAGAAACTCCTGTCTATCTCTATTTGTAGAAAGTATTCCACTCTTTACAAAACCCATTGCAACTTTATCTAGGAAAAATACCAGTTTCCTTCTTAAATTCTTACCGCGGTTAAACCCATTAACAGTTATCCGTAACGCAGTTTGATGCTCCTTTACCAGATCTTTGATGGTTCCATCTATATCTAGTAAAATTACTTCTGCATCTGTAGCCATAATAGCTTCTTTTAACTTTTCTACCATATCTGTTCTCCTCTTAATATTAATTTTGGGCCACATAATATTTGCTAAGATTAATATTATAACATGAACCCGTTCATTTTTCAAGTTGAGAAAAATGCATACTAAAGATATCAAAAGGAAATTTTAAAGGATCTCTTAGATTAACAATAATATTCTATTGCCTGTATTGTGTCAGTTAACTCAAGTGGATAAGTAGTATTTCTATCATAAGCTACCAGAAATTCGCCTATAATTCCGTTTGCCTTATCATTTTGAATAAAATAAACGTTATCACTTTTAATACACATTTCAACAGTATCGCCATTTTCCATTATAATTGTTTGATTATATTTACTGTTTATCCACTGTTCCCAAGTCATACCTTCTTCAGCTTGGAAACTATATTCACCTATTGTGAAAGTAATGAGATTTGGAGTATATTCTTCCGCATTTGCCACAAACCAATTATAAAATTCTTCAGAAACCGCTTGTGGTGTAGAACCAAAATCTACTGTTCTATAAGAATTACTTTCCCATACTTGTTCTCCATAATTCGCCATTGTAAGACTTTCTGACCATGCTTGATCGTAATCATATAAAAGTACCGTACACATAGAATCTATATAAAAAGATAGACTACTATAACTAGTACCATTTGAAACAAAGCTTATTTCCGTTCCTAAGCCACCGTCATCATATCCACTAGAATCTAAAATTTCATTAAACACCCAAGTTCCACTTACTTCATATGTAACTAGTGTATTCTCTGTTACAACAACCGTACAACTCGCTTTTGCATTTCCATATGTAGCTGTTATTGTTGCTGTACCCACATTTTTCATTGTTACTGTTGCGCTAGTATTTGTTCCTGTTACAGATGCTACACTAGAATTTGAAGATGTCCATATTATATCTCCAGTTACATTCTTTGTTGTTGCTGTTATTGTTTTTGTTACAGATCCACTTGTTATATCTCCGCTTAAAGTCGTTGTACTCAATGTTATTGTTGCATTTGATGTTCCTAAAGATATAATTAAATTAGACTCTCCATCTTGTATTATATTTGCTATAAATCCCGTCTTTGTGGTTACAGATTTACTTCCATCTGGATTTGTCGTCACTCCAGATTCTACTAGGCCTTTATTTGTTAACTCTGTAATATATTCATCTATGGTTATTTTTCCTAGATTATCTGTAAGAAGTCCATTTTTAATTACCTGTAACCTTTCATATTCCTGTATATAATTTTGTTTGCTTGCTGTATTCTTAGATCTTCCTATTATCCCACTATCTTCTAATGCAATTATTGCTGTTGCAGCTAAAATTGCCATTACAAGAATGGTTATACTTAGAACAATTAAAGATACGCCCTTGCTATTTTTTCTCATTTTCTTTTGTTTCTTTTCTTCATATATTTAGTTTATTATATATTACTTATTTATTCAAGAGTATTTAATACCTTTCAGCACACGATAAATTTTATTTTTTCATTTCTATTATTGACTTATATAAAAAATAATGTTAATATATATCTATGCATTTTTAAAGAAGTTTGCATATTATATAACTAACATTAATATAATTTATTAATGGCGCTATAGCCAAGTGGTAAGGCACGAGTCTGCAAAACTCTGATCCCCGGTTCAAATCCGGGTGGCGCCTCCAAAATAAAGAGCAAGATATACACATCTTGCTCTTTTTGTTTGTTTTTTATATCTATTTATCCACATTATCTACAACTATTTTAACTTAACAACCGTCGCAAAGCAGCCATAATCTTCCTCTTTATGCATTGTTTTATACCTAAAAGAATAAAAGTCCTCATTATTACAGCAAGTACATATGTCTGCAAAATGAATATTTTCTTCTTTTACTCCCTCTTTAATAAAATCTTTTGTTATTACATATTTTAAATCTATATGAAATCTCTTTGGATTTTCCTTTTCGTAATATATATAATTTTCTTCATCTTCCCAAATGTTTGTAAAGTTTTGTTTGAAAGATTCTTCTTCACTAGAAAAACAGCATTGCTTTACTGCTGGTCCAACACAGATAATTACATCTTTCGAATTTGTTCCAAATTGTTTTTTAAGTTTATTTAATGCTACTAGATATATTCTTTTTACAGTACCTTTCCAGCCACTATGTACATTTGCAACTACATTATGTACTGGATCATATATAACTATTGGGTTACAATCTGCAGTTGTTACAAGTGTAGCTAATTTATCCCTATCTGTTATATACCCATCTACTTCATAATCATTTAATTTTGAATAACTATATTCATCCATATTAGTTTCATTAATATATATAACATTGTCTGTATGTGCTTGTGAGCCTTTACAAATATTATCTAAATCTACATTAATTATTTTTCCTATTCTAGTTACATTTTCAATCACATTTTCTATTTTATCTGTTCCAGCAGCTCGTACATTTAATGAATTAAATACACCATAACTTACTCCGCCGTGCCTTAATGTAACTATTACATCTATTTTATCTTTATATTTTTCTAAAGCTTTAAATCTTAAATACTCTATTTTTGTTTCTTCATCTTTTATATGTTCTACTTCGTTATTTGTATAATCTTTAGACATATTCCACCTCTTACTATTATTATTTTATTTTTATTATTAGTTTTCTTTTAATTATATTTAATATTACTAAAAAAATGTTATATTTGCAAATATTGTACAAATAATATTATTGGTGATTTTATGGATTATACAAAAATTGGAATGAATAAAAAAGAATATACAGAATATGTAGAGTCTAAAGCGGATAAAAGTTCAATATTAAAGAATTGTATCATTGCTTTTATTATTGGTGGACTAATTTGCATTGTTGGTCAAATAATTACAGATATTGCTTTAAATTATGGGCTAGATAAGAAAACTGCAGGAACTATTTCTTCTATCTCTTTAATATTTATTGGTGCTTTGCTTACTGCTCTTAAGCTGTATCAACCATTAGGGAAATTTGCAGGAGCCGGTTCTATTGTGCCAATAACAGGATTCTCTAATTCTATTGTTTCTCCTGCTATAGAATATAAATCTGAGGGGCTTATATTAGGTATTGGCGCAAATATGTTTAAAGTTGCAGGACCCGTACTTGTTTATGGTATTGGCTCATCTGTAATTTTAGGACTTATATATTATATATTTAACATATTTATGTAGGAGGATTATATGAAAATCGGAAAACATACAATCGTTTTTGAAAATACTCCAGTGATTATATCCACTGGTTCGGCAGTTGGTCCCAAAGAAAAAGGAGGTCCGCTTTCTAAGTATTTTGATACTTCAGTAGAAGATGTATACTTTGGTGAAAAAACTTTTGAAAAAGCAGAATCTAAGTTTATGGCAGAAGCCATAGATTTAGCTATAAAAAAAGCTGAATTAGACATACATAAAATAGACTATATGTTTGCGGGTGACCTTCTAAATCAATGCATTTCTTCTGGATATACAGCTAGAAATCTAGGTATTTCATTCTTTGGTCTTTATGGTGCCTGTTCTACATTTGCTGAAGCAAATATTCTAGCTGCTTCCTTTGTAAACGCAGGATATGCATATAACAGTATCGCAAGTGCATCATCTCACTTTTGCGCTTCTGAAAGACAATTTAGAATGCCTTTAGAGCAAGGAACTCAACTTACTCCTACTAGTCAATGGACTGTAACTGGTAGTGGTGCTACATTAATTGCTAAAGCAGATGAAAATAACAAAAAAATATATCCTCATATATCTATGGCTACACCTGGTAAAGTTATAGATCTTGGAATTAAAGATATTGCAAATATGGGAGCAGCAATGATGCCTGCAGCATTCGATACTATAATTACACACTTCGAAGATACCAACCGTACTCCAGATTACTATGATTTAATAATTACTGGTGATTTAGGTATTTTAGGTTCCAAACTCTTAAAAGAACAACTTAAAAACTATGGCTATAACATAGATAACAATCATATAGACTGTGGTGTTAAAATTTTCGATACTAATGCTCAGGACACAGCTATGGGGGGAAGTGGATGCGGTTGTTCTGCTTCTGTATTTTGTGGCTACATCTATCCTATGCTTAAAGAAAAGAAAATTAACAGAGTGTTATTTATTGCAACCGGCGCTTTAATGAGTCCCGTCTCTTTAGGTCAAGGTGAATCTATTCCGGGTGTTGCGCATGCTGTAGTTATAGAAAACTAGGAGGTTTTATGGAAATATTTTTAACATATCTTAAAGTATTTATAACCGGTGGTTTTATATGTACCATAGCTCAAGTACTAATAGATAAAACAAAACTTACACCCGCTAGAATACTGGTTCTCTTTGTTACTCTAGGAGTTATTCTAACAGGGCTAGGAATATATGAACCACTAGTACAATTCGGGAAGGCTGGTGCTACTGTACCAATTAGCGGATTTGGATATTCTCTTGCAACAGGTGTTATGGAAGAAGTAGATAAAAAAGGCCTTATTGGAATATTTACTGGCGGTGTAACAGCTACTGCAGGCGGTATTTCTGCTGCTATAATCTTTGGATATTTTGCAGGTTTAATTTCTAAGCCAAATATTAAGAAATAACATTGCTTTATTTTCTCCTTTTAATATATAATAATCTTGTTATTAGAATTAATTTCCTGTTTTAATAAACAGAAAGGAGGATTTATGGGACCCAGACTGATCGACCTGCATGTGCATAGCAAACATTCAGATGGCAATTCTTCTCTTAATCAAATAGCCCAAATGTGTAAAGAAAATAACGTAGGAGTTATTTCTCTCACTGAACACTACACTTTAGCATCTCTTACAAAATTTCGCAGAATCGTTGGTAAAAGTATGGAAGTTATCCCAGGTGTTGAGCTTAGTTCTTCTTTGCTTAAACATGGACTTAGCAAAAAGCATGTATGTCATATAATATCATATTTCTCTACTACTAAAATTTATAAAGTATTTGACGAATATGAATTAAGTAGAAAGAAATGTGTAAAAAAGACACTGGAACTTCTAAAAAAAGAAGGTATCAACCTCTCTTATACCAAGGTTTTGGAATGTGCAAGAAATCCTGAAAGCGTTGGCCGTTTTGATATAGCAATTGCCCTTCATCGTTACGGCTATGCTAAGACCCCTTCTCAAGCATATACAGAATTCTTTGATACTTCTTCTCACATCTATGTAGATAGAGAAAAGATGGAAATAGATAAACTCATTAAAGCTTTAATCGAATGTGGCGGCATACCTATACTTGCCCATCCTAAAACTTTAAGACTTAACGAGTCGGATATGAGAGAATTCATAATACTGCTTAAGAGCTATGGCCTTCAAGGAATGGAAGTGTATAACCCGCACAACTCAGATGAAAGACGTAATTTCTACCTTGAACTTTGTAATGAGTTTGACCTTGTCCCTACTGTTGGTTCAGACTTTCACGGACGTTCGACAGATAATGTAGAAATCGGCCTTGGCATGGAAGGTAACCTGTGTATTTCAGACTACGACATTGTTCGTAATTTGAAAGAACGCAAACACAAATTATTTGACTAGAGTTAATAACTCTAGTCTTTTTTATACTCTTCTGTAATATGCTTAAATGTAGCTTACTCTAGCATTTGTTTACATAAGTTGAATTTTAGGTTGCTTTATGATATAATACTGTGCAGTCATAAAATTTGACCTAAAATAATTATTGGAGGTAAAACGTATGGAAAATTGTACGAATGTTACTGTTCGCGAACTTTATTCGCTTGAACAGTATCTTGCAAAGGAATTGTTCAAAGACAAAACTTATCCGTGGGAAGTTCTCCCTTTGATAGCAGATTTCATTCTTTCCCTTGCACCACATCTTGACCCTAATGAGTACGAACTTTGCACCGGTGCTGACGGCAAGCAAAATATTTGGATTGCCAAAACCGCAAAGGTTGCTTCTGACGCACATCTTTATGGGCCGCTTATTATTGACCACGAAACCGAAGTTAGGCATGGAGCTTTTATCCGTGGCAAAGTAATTATCGGAAAAAAGTGTGTCATCGGAAACTCTACCGAAATTAAAAATTCGGTAATTATGGACAACGTCCAGCTGCCTCACTACAACTATGTTGGTGATTCAGTCGTAGGAAACTATGCTCATCTTGGAGCAGGTGCTATCATTTCTAACCTCAAGAGTACTAAAACTCAGGTTATAATCGGCGGAGAATTCGAAACCGACCTTCGTAAAGCAGGCGCTTTCATTGGCGACCATGTAGAAATTGGATGTAATTCTGTCTTAAACCCCGGCACTGTTATCGGAAAAAGCTCTATTGTCTACCCTGTTTCTTGCGTTCGTGGAATCATTCCCGCTAATGTAATTGTTAGCACCAAACTTACTATTACCCAAAAGGAGAAGAAAAAATGAGAAGACTCTTTGGCACCGATGGTATCAGAGGCATCGCAAACAAAACTCTGACTGCCGACCTTGCATATAAGGTTGGCCTTGCAACCGCAAAGCTCATCACAACCAACCATTTCCGTGATGTAAAAAGTTCTCCTTTTGGAGATGATAGGCCCGTTGTTCTCATCGGCACAGATACCAGACCTTCTAAGGATATGATTGTTTCTGCAATCACTTCTGGTCTTACTGCCGGCGGAATTAACATTGTTCCGGTTGGCATACTCCCCACTCCTGCAATTGCATATCTTACCAAGCTCTATTCATTTGCAGTACTGGGCATTATGATAACCGCATCGCATAATCCGAAGGAATACAACGGCATCAAAATCATCGGACCTGATGGTTACAAGCTTCCCGATCAGCTCGAGGAACAAATTGAGGATTTGATTTCTAAAATCAAACCCGACACGGTAGAAAGCTACTACGCAGAAACATGTGGTAAAATTATTTCCGATTATGCCACACTTGCCGCGAACGACTACTTTGCCTCCCTTATGCAGTTTAAGTATAAACCCATAAGAATTGCTGTAGACTGTTCCAACGGCTCTGCTTCTACCTGCTACCAAATATTCAAATCATTAGGCCTTTCTGTTCGTGAATACAACACCGATGTCTCCGGCGAACACATCAACGAGGGTTGCGGTTCTATGCATCTTGAGTTTCTTCAGGACCTTATTAAGAATTCCGGCCTTATCTTTGATTGCGGAATCGCTTTTGATGGAGATGCAGACAGATGTCTTATGGTTGACGAAACCGGCGAAATTGTCGATGGCGACCACGTGCTTGCAATCGTAGGTGGGTTCCTTAAAGACCTTGGCCTTCTTAAGAACAACTTGATTGTTGGTACAGTAATGTCAAACTTGGGACTTGTAAAGTTCTGCGAAGAAAAGGGAATCAAATTCCTTTCTACCAAGGTTGGTGATAAGTATGTTCTTGAGGAGATGATTACCAACAACGGTTCTTTGGGTGGCGAACAATCTGGTCACATTATCTTCAAAGAGTATGCAACTACTGGTGATGGTATCCTTACCGCACTTATGGTGCTTAACATCATGGACAAAACCGGCAAGAAACTTTCTGAACTTAAGAATCAGATGTTCAAATACCCGCAGGTATCCACACAAATCACAGCAACGCCTGAACAAAAGAATGCATTTATTGCAAACAATTCTTTGAGACAGCGTATCAACGATTTGGTATACGAAACCTTGGGTAACGACGGGCGTTCTGTTGTTCGTCCTTCCGGCACAGAGAACTACATTCGTATTATGGTTGAAGGCAAAGACTATGATACCATCGCAAAACTTCGCGATGATATCCAGACTTTAATTCTTGAAAGTCTTTAAGACTGAAGCAAAACCATAAACACACAACAAAACAGGAGTGAATGTTAAAACATTCACTCCTTATTTTTATTTTGTTAAATTGAAATCATAATCTCCTGTTCCCACTGTTGCAGGGGTACTAGATTTTAGACAAACTACGGGGCGCACACCGTAAGGGAGGGCACAGAAGGTATGATTGTCACCGCCTAGAACGTCATAACCCGCCAAACTAACAGTGTCAGCGCTGAAATCAGACGGAGACGCCAACCAGTACCAATAATCTGACGGTACATATAAACCATCACTTGTTACATCTACATAATAGGTATTATTTATCTTGTATCCATATGTACCTGTTGTTAGTGTCATTGTTGGCGTATAGCCTTTCGAATTCCATCCTGCTACTAATAGTTCTAATGTAGGGCCGCCTATTGCCCCTACTACATTTGTTCCATATGTTGTTGTATTAGCAAATTTTGCATAGTCTTTTATTAATTGTGCTACTGATTGTGAGTTATTTGATCCATTTCCACTTACTATATCTGCTAATGTATACTTATCTGCATTACCTACTCTAAATTTTTCATATAACGCTAATTCATCACTTGTTAGGCTTGCTACGGTTGTTCCTTTATCTAATGAAACTTCTTCTACATAAGTTTCTGCTATTAGATAAACATAGTCACTATTATGATAATATATTTGCCAATCATCATACACTGTTCCATCTACAGTTACAGTATAATCTACTTTATCTCCATAATTATCTTTAGAGATTAATGAACCTAGTCCAGTCCCTGATTGTGTGTTATCTCCACCGCCATTATTTTTATTATCTACTGTAATTCCTGTATCTGTTATTGTTATATCCCATTTGTCTGTTGTTACTCCTTGTTTAGCTAATTCTTCTGTTACTTTATCTATTAAGTCTTGCCCTCTTAGGTTGTCCATATAGACATCTGCCCACGTTAACGCAGCTAAAGCTTGTACTTGTTTTTCATTTGTCTTATCTACTGCTTCGTTCGCTCTGTTTATTACGCCCGTATTACTTAGCGTTATTACTATACTTGCTGCTAAGATTATCATTACTATTATGGTAATGACTAAAACTATTAAGGATATACCATTTTTCTTTTGCATTTTCTATCTCCCCTTTTTGTATGCCAAAATCAAAGCAGCACACATATTTCTATGTATGTTACTTTGCTAGTTTCTATTGTTATTTTGAAGTACAAAAAACGCTTCTAATGTTTGTTCATTAGAAATGATTATGTACACATCCGCAAGGCTTTCTGCGTTTTTCATCATTTGTTAACCCCTCTTTATGATTTTATATTATTATATTTTAAAATTTTTTTCAATATATTTTCTAAAATTTTACTACATATATTTTTATTCTTTACACATAATATTTTTGTATTTATTAAGGAGGAAAATATATGGATACATTAAATCAAATTGAACTTCAAGATACTAGACACATATGCGGTGCAGCTACAGGTTTTTGCACAAAAATTGAATATTACAAAACACTTGTTAATGATCAAAATGCTATAGATATATTAACAAAAATTTGTAAAACATGTTCAAGTCTGAAAGAAGATTTAACACAAAATTTATAATAAGAAAGGAAGTATAAATTATGAATGAAAAAATAGCAATAGCAGATAGCTTATCTACAACAAACTCTATAATTAATATGATAAACTACAGCATACAACAATCTAATAACAAAAGTTTTAGAGATACTCTTGTTACTTATAGAAATCAACTAGAAGATTTACAATGGCAACTATATGTATTTGCAAGAGATAATGGTTACTATGTACCAGCTGCCCCTGCAGGAATGGCAGATATAGATGCCGTTAAAAGCGCTGTAAGCGGAAATTAAGGTTAGTTTATTCTTTCCTACTAACTTTACCTAAAAAGATAAAAAGACGTCTAAAGACGTCTTTTTGCTCTTTATTTTATATTCTATTCAACTACTACATAACAATAGCATCCATCTAGTGTATCTAATAGTAAAAAGCTGCCAGATAATTCGCATTGAGTATACATTAAAGAACCAACTGCAAAAGTTGTAGGCAAATTAAATTGACTACTCCAAGTTGCCTTTGTTACTGATGACTCTAAACATATTCCTTTTGCCTTATCCGTTGCTATTGCCCCATCATACATAAATGGCATTCCGCCTTTTGAAAAAATTGTAGCTGTACTAGATAAATCTTTAAACACCTCAACAGAATTACAAGTTGAATATGGTGTACTATCTATTGTTGTATAGCCCGACTCAATTTGCGTTGATGCTGTGCTTACTGCTATAGAACCATTTCCATTTACTTGATAAGTCGGACAACATTTTTCAGTAATTACCGCATCATATGCGTAATATATATCTCCAGTTGAACCTAATGGCATATATGTAGGTGCTAAAATTCCTATATTTAAGAATATCCAACTACCTTTTCTAAACTTCAATCCCATTTGATTGTATTCTTCTTTAGTTGTTCCTTTTCCTATCATATATACTGGATTACCCGCCTTATCTATTGCATCACAAAGTACAGTATATTGTGCAGAATCTGATTCCCATTCTACCGTGCATGTATAATCCTCTACTGTAAACGGTCTATAAGCTATCTTTTTAGTAGTTTCTGTTACAGTAACATTACAAGTTGCATTTACTCCATTTGCAGTTACCTGTATTATAGCTGTTCCCTCATTTTTTAACGTTACTAGCCCTGTAGTTCCATTTCCTACTACAGCTGCTACATCAGTATTATTACTTGACCATACTAATGTATCTGTTACATTTGATACTGTTGCTATTAATGTTACATTTTTAGTCGTTCCTGATTCTATCGTTTCTACTATTTGGGCAGTATTTAATGTTATTGTAGCTTCTTTATCTGCTGATGTGTTTTCCTTTTCGGTTACCGTTACACCTTCATCTGTAACTTCTATATTATATTTATCCGTATATTCTTTCAATTTTTCTAGTACATTTGTCTTTAATGTCTCTCCTCTTTTTTCATCCATATATTCATCCATCCATACGAGTGAGGCTAAATCTTGTACTTCTTTTAAGTTTGTTTTATTTACGGCTAAATTTGCCTTATTTATTACACCGCTATTATCTAGTGTAATTACTACTGCAGCAGCCAAAATTATCATTACTATTATTGTAATTACTAAAACTATTAATGATATGCCCTTTTTCTTTTGCATTTTCTTTTCTCCTTTTACTTCTTTTGTATACAAAAAACAAAGTAACACGTATCTATACATATTACTTTGTTTAGTTTAGTTTAATTTATTTTAAGCACAAAAGTGCTACTACTGTTTAAATATTAGTAAATGTATTATATATGTTTTTTATACTTATTATTTATCTCACTACATAAGTATATATTATATCTTTTTTATTTACAATACATTTATTAAATCTATTATTTTTTCAATTCTTCATGTCTCTTAATTTTCATTGTAGTTGTTTTTACGAAATCTTCCTTTTTAACTTCTAATTCTTTTATCCATTTATAACTTGGAAGCTTTTTATTTACTTCTTTAATTTCTTCCCAAATTAATTTGTGAAGTTCTTCATCTGATGGATATTTATTCTTACCATATTTTTCATCAAGGAATGCTGTGTCTAAAGTTACTTTAACTGCTATTATTAATTCTTTTTCATCTCTAGGATCTTGTTTTGCATATACCATTGACTCGTTAACATATGGTATTTGATTAACTAATGTTTCTATTTCTTCTGGATAAACATTCTTACCGTTACCTGTTATTATTAAGTTTTTACATCTTCCTGTTAAGAATAAGAAACCATCTTTATCTAAGTATCCCAAATCTCCTGAATGGAACCACCCTTTTACAATAGCTTTCTTTGTTTCTTCCTCATCTTCGTAATATCCAATCATTAAGTTTTTACCTTTTATTAATACTTCTCCTATTCCATCTTCGTTTGGATTATGTATTTTTACTTTTGAACAACTACCCGCTTTACCAACTGATGCAGGATTTCTCTTGTCCTCTGGAACTATTGTTGCAAGAGGTGCTGTTTCTGTTAAACCATATCCTTGTAAGAAGCTTATACCAAAGTCTTCTATTCTCTTTCCTACAAGTGGATCTATTGGAGCTGCTGCAGAAACTATTATTCTTATCTTTCCACCTAAAGCTTTTAATATATCCTTAAATACTATTTTCTTTAAGCTTCTACCTGGTTTACCAAATGCATTTGTAACATCTGACATTACATCTACAACTTTAGTTTTACCTTGTTTATCTATGTTTTTATTTACTTTCTTTATTAAGCTTTCTATTAAAGCTGGAACAACTAACATTATTGTTGGCTCAAGCTCCTTAATATCGTTTGCTATACTCTTAAGACCACCTGCATAACCTATAGAAAGACCTGCTGAAATAGGTATTACCATACCTATTGAAGCTTCATATGTATGATGAAGTGGTAATACTGAAAAGAATCTATCGTCTTCATATAGCGTTGCTGCTTCAAGCGCTGCTTCCATATTAGCCATAATGTTTTTGTTAGATAACATTACACCTTTAGACATAGCTGTTGTACCAGATGTAAATAATAATATTCTAAATTCATCTTCATCTATTGGCACATTAAGTAATACTTCCTCTTTATACTTATAACCTACTTTTGCAAGTTCTTCAAAAGTATAGTCTTTGTCTGTTTTGTTTTCTATTGTATTTTCATTTTCATATAATTGAATAAATGCTTTAATATTTGTTGCTCTATCACGTATTGTGTCAATTATATCTTTCTTTCTTGGCGAATAGAAAATTGCTTTCGCATGCGAGCGATTAATTAAGTTTAATACTTCTTCTGCTGGAAGCTCTTTATCTAATGGCACAACTATACCAGCACCACACACTACAGAATAGTACGACGCAGCCCACTCATAGCTGTTTTCACCAATAATTGCTATTCTTTCGCCTTTTAGATCTAGTTCTTCAATTAATGCCGCTCCTACGCTTGCAACATCATCTCTAAACTCTTTATATGTAATTTCTCTAAACTTATCCATTCCAGGTCTTTTTTCTAAGAAACCTACTTTTTCTGGAAGTCTAGATGTTGTATCTAAAAATCCATCTCTTATTAATTTATACCCTTTATATTTTGCTTTTGTACTTAATACATTTCCTAACATATTATTCTCCCTTCAAATTATATATAATCTATTAGTTTTAATATTAGTCTTCATATTGTTAAAGCTTTTTTGTTACCTGGTACTAATTATATATTATATTATATTTTTTGTCAAATATTTTATTCATTTCTTTATAAAATTGTAGCATAAAAATAGACCGTAATTTTATTAATCACGATCCATTTTTACTATTTTTTATCTATTCATTTACCTATTTTTATCTTTCTTTAAAACAAAAATGTTTTTAAAATATCCAGTTTTAAACATTGTTGAAAATACATTTTTGAATATTATCATAAGAATTGGACCTATAAGTAGTCCTGCTAAACCTATTATCTTGAATCCTAAATACATACATAATAACGTAATAAATGGATGTGTTCCAATATTATTGCTGACTACTTTTGGTTCAATTAATTGTCTAATTATTGTCATTATTAAATAAAGTACTACTAGTGCTATACCAAATCCCAAATTACCAGTTATAGCTGAATATATTGCCCATGGAAGAAGCAATGCACTTATTCCTAATATTGGTAACGCGTCTATTATAGCTCCTATTAATGCTATTAATAATGGATATTCTACATCTAATATCATAAATGCAACTAAAAGCTCTACAAAAGTAACTGTTATTAGTATTAATAAGGCTTTTAAATATCCTCCTAATGATGTAAAACATTTTGCTATTATATCCGTTATTTTTTTTACCCAACTATTTGGAAGAGCATCCGTCATAAATTTTGTTATTGTTCTTCTATCTGTTACTAAAAATAATGTAGCAAGCAGTGTTACTACTATATATATTAAGATATTAGGCACAAACATTATAAAGTTTATTATAGCATTTGCAAGTTTTGTCGTTAAAGTTGCTAATTTAGATAATATATTTAAACCTATATTATATATAGATTCTGAAACTGCAGTTGGAGTTCTATCTAATAATTCAGTTATTGATGTATATACCGTTTTATATTCAATTCGTAAATTTTCATATATATTTGGTATTTTTGTACTTAGTGTTATTGCTTCATTTACAAGAGATGTAATTGCTAATGCAATTAATGCACCTAATATTATGAATGTCAAAATTACTGCAATAAGGCCAACTATTTTTCTAGGTATTCTTGTCTTTTTTACTATCGTTTCTACCGGTTTTTCTAGTATTACTGCCAACACTATTCCAATCAAAAACGGCCAAAAATATACTCCTAAATATATTACACCAAACACTAACACAAAAACCCCTGCAAGTGCTAATAATTTAGTTCCTGTCTTCTTGTAATCTAACATATTTCCACCTCTTTTAAAATTATATATTTAAAAAATTCCAAAGTCAATTAAGTTGCCATTTTTCGCTATAATCTTACAGAATTAAATATCATTTATTTCATTCCTTTTTTCTAACAAAAACAAGACTTCTTAGAGTCCTAAAAAGTCTTGTTTTCAATTATATTTTATTATTCAAAGTCTGTAGCCGCTCTATCATCAATATCATAAAGCATTACTGTTCCTTTTATCTTCTTGTACATATCGTTGCTTAATATCCATTGACCTTTTTCTAGGCGTATTGCTGTTGCTGCTGTAAATTTAGCTGTGTAACCAAAATCTTTAAATCCTAGATATCCTTCATAATCCCATTGAGATGTATTTGCGGCATCTGCAGTTTTAAGTAAATCGGCTGTTTTACGATTAGCGTTAATTTCTGCTACTGTCTTAGTTGGTGCGCCATATGATAGGCTTATTGGAGTAGAATTCTTACCATAAGTACCAGCCTTAGCTGTAATATCAAATATAACTCCTATATATCCATCTTTTAATGGTTTGTTAATATCATAGTTTCCACTTGAGTCTACTGCCACAGCTATCGTAGAGTTTGGAAGCTTGTATTCTCCATAGTATGTTATTATTGTTCCATTATTAGCCGTATTAGCTGTATCATATGTTTGATATACTGTAGCCATTTTATGAGTCAATTTAATACTTCTTAAATTTCCTAAAACTTCTACATCTTTAGATAAAGTTATTTTTTCCTTATCTGTTATATATCTATATGCATCATTTGGTGTGAATTTTAATTCGTATCCTCCACCGTTTGTTTCATCTAGTCTTACATATTTACCATTTGCATTCTTGTAGAATAGATATATACCATTTCTACCTTCTTCTAAGAATGTTTTACCATCTTTAGATATGTAGTAGAATTTAGTCTTAATATCTACATATTTGTTAGTTAATGGTTTTCCATCTTCATCATAGAATGCTCCTGTTACTTTCATATCATAACTAAATGTATATCCAAGTTTTGGTGCATTTACATATGTCTTATCTGTATGCTTATATGGTCCAATCGGTAATGTTCTAACTGGATCCTTACCTATTTCTGCCGCTGTTCTTGTTGTAGTCTTAGTAACATCTTTATTTGAATATATCCATTTTCTTATACCTGAATAATATAGATTTCCTGTATGAGCATTTACTATTGAATTAGTATTTTTTCTAAATACTGATTTCCATGCAACATCTTTTACATCTGTAATTCTAAAGTCATACAATTTATTTAAAACTACTAATTCATATGTTCTATCTGCAAAATAACTTGGTACGTCTGTTTCAGCGCCAGTTGTTATTTTATCTGTACAAATATTTTTTACAATATTTTTTATAGTACTACGATATTGTAACATATCTATTAATAAATCGTATTTATCTGCGTAATATGTTCCTAATGAATAACCTGTTGCCTTACTAGTTGCATTATATGCATATGCTCTTACTGTATATGAACGTGTTTCCTCTGCTGCATTTATTGTATCGTCCGTAACGTTTGAATATACTTGTGCTTTTAACTGATAATCTTTTGAACCAGTTTCTATTGGGCCAATCCATGTTCCTGCTTTTATTACTTGGTTCTTAATTGTATTTAAGTTTGTACTTACTGTTCCAGTTGAAGGTACCCAACCTGCTTTTACCCATTTACCAAGAACATTCTTTCTAAGTATTGTTACATCACAAATATCGAAATCAAATTTAATATAATATCCCGCATTATATTTCTTTGCGTCTCTTAAACTTGTGTATGGTTTTATAGTAGTATCTACTTTATTTCCAAAAGTAACTGTAAATGGTACACCTAATTGAATTATTTGAACTGAACTATCTGTTATATTTGATTGATCTACTAAATCATATTCGTCTGATTTTAGTGTTGCAGACGCGGCAATTGGTGTATAAATATTTACTTGTCTTGATTTCTTTGTTATTAATCCATCATAGTCTAATTTAAATCTACCATTTGTTAATTCTTGTTTAATATCTATATTTTTAGAATAATAAACATCGTCTTCAACTGTATCAACTTTTGATTTATATAAGAATGCTTCCTTTGCGATTAATATTTCAGTTTTGTACTTAGCTTCAGCCGCTATAGTTCTTACACCATTAGCTGTTTCTTTCGCTATTTGAGAATATGTGTAATCTGCGTCTGTTACTTTTGTTCCTATACCATTATATGCCTTTTGATAGAATAATGGTTCTGGTGCATCTATTTCTGTTCTTTCATCTATAGCATCTTTTAAAGGTAGCGTCTTTGTTGCTATTAATTTACTAGGATCATTTAAATTCTCTCCATTTATCTTAATATGCATATTACTTACTTTAAATGTAATATTTATTCCCATTATATCCGCTATTGCCTTTTTATTTGCTTTTGTTACGATTATTCCTGCTTCTGATTTAATCTCTGCATATATATCGTATTCTGCTTTATATGCTGCGTATTTTCTTCTTAAATTATCATCATAAGCTTCTTGTGCTTGTAATTTTTGCTCTGCTTCTCTAACAGCAGCTAGTGCTTTTTCTGCTGAACTCTCACGATGTTTTTCTTCTAATTTACAAGCTTCTAACCATAGTTTTGCTGCTATAACGTTTGCTTCTTCAGATACATTCCAATCCTTCAATTTTATATCTAGATTTGCTTCTGCCTGAGCCACTTTATCTGTTAATGGTTGTATTGTTGAACTTAATCTTCTTATTGCGCTTTGTGAACTACTTATTGATCTATTTGCTCTTTCTGTATCCGCTTGATAATTTAGTATATCTTGCTTCCATTGCTTAATCTTATTTTCCTGTGTAACTATAGCTGCTTTTGTGTCCTTTATATCTTCTTCTTTATTTGTTATTGATGTTCTTGTAGAAGAAGCCATTCTATCATAGTAATTAACCCATCCTTCTGCATTAGCTATATTGTCTTCTATACCGCCAATTATACTATCTTGCTCTGCTATAAGTCTCTCATTTTCATCAAAATTATTTTTTGCTGCTACTAATGCATCATCGGCAGCACTTAGTTTTTTTCTAGCACCGTCACATAAAGTCTCATTGCCTCCATCTACACAATGTGTACTTACTTCTGTTGCAGCTTCATCTCTAGTACTTGATGCTGAAGTTAATTGAATGTTTAAGCTTGTTCTTTTTGACTCATATACAGCTTTTACACTCTCTGCTGCTGTTTTTTCTGCTTCGTATTCTGCTACTGTATCACTCCAAGAATCACTCGCACTTACGTATGATGACAAATCACTTTTTAAAGCCTCAAGTTCCTCTTCTTGTGTTTCTTGTCGAGCTCTTAAAGTTGGAATCGTTTGAGTTTGTGCTGTATTTATCAATACCGTAGCATCTGCTATTTTCTTAGCGTTACTTTTTTTTATTTCTTTTTCTTCTGCTATATTGTTTTCTTCTGCTACTATTCCATCACGAGTCGCTGCTAATGCTTTTTCAGCCTCTTCTAAATCGCCTCTTGCAGCAGTTACTAATGCTCCTAACACTTCACTTCTGTTTATTGCTTTTCGATAATTCTCTTCTGCTTCTTTTAATTGTTGTTGTTTTTTTTCATATTTATCAATTGTATACTCATTAACTTTATTTACATTTTTCAATGTGTTAGTTAATTCAGTTACTTTCTTTGCTGATTCACTTATATCTTTAGAGTTAATCTTTCCATCGCCATTAGCGTCTACCTCTTTAATTTGTGATTCAGATAAGAATCTATGTGACATTTCTATTTTTGATGGGTCTGAATTACTTCTATTTCCTTTATTATCTGTTACTTCAACTGTAGCGTAATTCTTCCAATTTTTTGTATTATCATAATCTGAAGTATCTATTGTTTTAATAGCTTTTACTTCAAGATTTGGTGTTGATGTGTTATATGAATATTCTTTCTTATCATTTGACCAGTTAAATATTGGTTCACCGTTTGTTGAAGACCAATCTTCACTAGCGTCAAATACCGTAATTTTTTGTAAAGTATCTACTACTAATTCATCTACTCTGAAATAACTAAATGAATATTTTACATTATTTACGTTTATTGTAGTCTTGTCTTTACCACATGTGTATGTCAATTTTACATCTACTTCTTGCTTATTATTTTTAGAATCAACGTATTCTAAGTTAATAGCGGATGCCATAACTTTAGATAGTTCTGTTATACCTGCTTTTGCTTTAACACCTGATGGAACAGAAATTATTTCTTTTTGATTTTCATTATAACAATTACCTTCATCCGATGAATCTGATTTAAAATAATAATTCATTGATATAAACTTATCTGGTATTGCTGCTTCTTTTTTATCTTGATTATAATAGTAGAAGTTTACTTGTTTTGTTCCTGGTTCTGCTACTACACCTAATACTACGTCAAATGGTTTATACCATTCTTTTTTAGGTGTTACTTTTGTACCATATAATTTATCCAATGTTACATAATCACTATATTTTTGATAGCCGACATATCTTACCCCATCAAATATATGTTTTAAACTAAATCGTTCATCTAATAAGAATAACGATGTTCTTACTAATACAGATTGACCAGATTGTCTATAGTATCTTTCTTGAATGTAGTTTATTAGAGATTCATTATCTTCTAACGAATCATATGGTGGTTTTACTGCAGAAATTGGTTCTGTAAAAAGTGTTCCAGTAAATGCTTGATTGTTTGCTTTTATGTTTTGTTTTTCTGCTTTTAATACATTATTATTAACATCTACTAATAAATGGTTAACGTATAATATATCTGGTTTCTTTGTATAATAGAATTCTATTATTACACATTCTGATGGGCTCTCTGCAATTAAACCATCAAGTTCTACTTCGCTTGTGCCTTGATCTGAAACTATTCCAAATAGTTCTTTTAATTGTAGCACCGTAAATGCTTCTTCAAAAGAATTTCCAGCTGCTATATTATATCCTATTGGAACATATTTATCTGCACCCGAATATTCATTTGCTACTTTCTTTATGTATTGATAAATTTCAATTTCACCTTCGTATGCTTCTACTTTGCCATCCATTATTCTATTTGGATATATTGTTTCATACTCACCATTAAAATCATCTTTTACATCTAAATATGGGTTATTTGATTCTAACAATACTGCTTCACTTAAAGCATCTCTTGTCAATGAAGTGTGATAGCCTATTCCAACGTGTCTTATGTATACATTTCTTTTAGATTTTTTTGGTATTGTTATTACATTATCAAATGAGTTTAATGCAGCTCTTGTTGCATCTTCTGCTGTACCTACTACTTCTATAGGCCAAAATTCTCTTGTATATCCACGTTTTTTATATTGACTAAAGAATTCTGCTGCTGTTTTTGATAATTCATATCCTCCATCATCATATTGTGCTTCAGATATTACTATATCTGAAATAAATAACATATCTGTTTCTTCATTCCATTCAGATTCATCTAGAGCAGCTCTAAGTTTTAGTAAATCATCGTGATATATAACACGATCTTCTATATATACATATTCAGTATCTAGCACTCCGTCTTCTATTCTTTGCGCTTCTACTATAGCATATCTATATACTAATCTGTTTCTAGGTTGTACAGTGCTTACATTCCATTTTGTACCAAACTCAACTCTGTTTACAGCTCCTTTGTTGCTATATACTTCGTAAATTAATGATGGTAATGTTTCTATTACTTCTTCATCTTCTAATAATTTAGGCTTTACAGCTCTTGCTTTTACATTATTAAAATAGTCGAACATATTAGATATACTATTTGTTATTGGAACAATAACATTGTCTTCTCTAGTGGAAACCATAGTTGCTGCTGTTGTTCCTTCATGTGTATATACATATTCTCCTAACATTTCACTATGGAATGTATAACCTATTGTTTGGAATTCTTTTGTAGATGGTTTTTTTACTCCATTTGCATCAGGTTCTACCCATTTTGATGGATAATATATAGAATTATATGTAAAACCATATATTGATGAACCATCATCTGTTGTTACATAACCGGATGCTTTTTCTTTGATATATGCTTCGATTTGTTCTGGTGTTGCGGTTGAATATTTTCTAAATATTAAATCTGGTTTCCCGTCACCATTAACATCTTTTCTCCAAGCAATATGATGATCTGCAACAGCAAAAACGCTGTTTGTTCCTAATATGGATAATATTGAAAATATTGTTATAAATATTATTAGTATTTTACTTGTTTTCTTCATATATTACCCCTCCTATCTTTGGAACTTTTACATCATCTGTTTTTGATACTAAACGTCTTGCTAAACATACTGGTTCAACATATAACGATTTAGAATTTATTGTCATAGATAATGGAATATCCACGTACATTGTTATTTCTTTTCCATTATACTCAATATCATTTCCAGTATCTGCAAATAACAAATCTTTATTAGTATTTGAATTTACTACTTGCATTGTTACTTTTGCTCTTACACAGTATCTTTCGCCTGTGTAATATAATATAGGCAATAACATTTCGACATTACCTTTTAATATAATTTTGTTATCTATAACATATTCTGTATACATTTCTACCATATCTTTATCTAGGTTATATATAGAATATCTATTTAAATCTTTATAAAATTTTATATAATTTATTGTATTGTAATCTACGTTTAAAACCTTATCTAAATACCCTGTAACAACGTTATCAATTTGACCATATAAGTCTCCCATATCTTCGAAAACTTCTTTTGGGCTCATATAATCTCTTTCGTTTTCTATTATCAAAGGCATTTCATATTCGTTTTTAGTTACTTTATTTATTATATAAGGATATTCTTCACTATTAGTTGGTAAATTTGCTTCATCTGTTACTAAATATGCATCATTTTTAACCAGTTTCCCTTCTTCGTTAACATATTGGCTTTTGTAATAAACAGTTGCATATTTACTACATATTTCAATTACTAACTTATTTAGTTCTCCTCTTATCATTTTATTTTTTCTTAAAGAAGAATCATTATTCTCTATAATTCCTAGAGTTACTGCCTTAGCAATATACTTTCTATCTGAATCAATAAATTTATTTAATTTATTCTCTGACATATTTAAAGTTGATTCTTCTATATTAATATTTAAACTTGCTTCTAATACTCTCATAGCAGTTATAACTGCATCGATAGTTGTAGCCTTTTTATTAGCGTCTTCTTTTTCTATTCTTAGAGCTAAATTCATAAGTCTTGCTGTTTCATACCAAACATCGTCATCTGTCATATCTTCTGTTTTGTTTACTAAAGCTAGCTTGTCTAAATCTGATGCATTATTTATAGAACCTATCAGCACTTTGAACATATCTAAATTAGATAATTTTTTATATGCTGTTGCTTTTTTGTTCGAATAAAATTCATTGTATCCATAATAATACATTTTGTCTGTATATGATTTATACTTAAACGATTGTACTACACAATATACAACTACACACATCAGTATTATTAAAGCTATTAGTATCACAATAGAGATTTTTGAAAACACTGACGATTTTTTTTCAAGTTTCTTTTTAGTTGCTTCTTTAACTTTTACTTTCTTTTCGTTTTTCATATTTCCCCCTATGGTTTACAAATTGGGCAAGCATAATACCCTTGCGTTGCCGCTGCCGCTTTACTTTGATAATAAATAGGCACTACCGTATCTTTCGCCATGCTTATATAATATTCATATACAAGACATTTTGTAGATGCGTGATATAAGTTATACTCTAGATAATACCTTTTTTCTTTTTCAACCGGAATTCCAGCAACTGGTTCGGGTTCCTTAGTATCAGCTTCTAGAGCAGCACTAACATAATATTTTCTTGTTTCTGATAATTCTGCCGCACTATATGATTTATAATTTAAATATCTATTTCCTAATGAAATACCTTGAATTACAGATATAATTCCTATACCATTCATCGTTTCAAACCAAGATGTATCTGAGTCTACTGTGAACGTAAACTTATAATCTATTCCTGTTAATCCCGAGAAATCGTTATGATGATTTATCGCGTAAGAAATGTGCTTCATTCCTATTCTTGCTATAACATCTTTTCTCATTTCACTTAAATGCTTAACTATTTTTTCTCTTAATGCACTTTCTTGATCTGAAGATAAATCCTCGGAATATACCAATTCTAAATTGTTTTCCATATCTGTCAAATAAAACCCTTTATTTACTACCAAGTTTTTCTTTTCTGCTTCGACATCAAAATGGCTTCTTTTATAAATATTTAAATATACATAATCATCCATTGTATACGTAATTTCATATATAACATCAGATAACATTTCCAATGCGCCTAAATTTACATCTCCGGCTGCATTTATTATATCATATTCTTTTTCATGTGTAATAGGATTTATCTCTTTTTTTGCAATTACATATGTATATGTATATTTTATCTTTGGCTTAGTAACAAACTCTATCTTTCCTGCTGTTGTTTCTTCCAAAGAATGAATATATATTCCGTCATAATCTATTACGGCTATTACTGGAATATACATTTTTAATCTTTGTAATGCATTTTCATTTCCTTTTATTCCAAAGTTATTTGCAAGTGAATTATAATATGTTGTAATTGCTGCTTTAGGATTTATACTTACCTTTTTATCTACAATTCCAGAATAACCATAATCTATATCTTCACTTTCTATTTGTTTCATTGCAGCAACTGCATCTTTAGTTGCTGAATTTATTATTGCCTTATAATACATTTCATTCTTTTCTGATTTTATCATAAATGATGTATTTACGAATGCAATTATTACAATTGGGAGGAAAATTGCAATAAATATCATTGAATAATCTGTTAATCTCATCACTAATCCTCCTCCACTTTACATATATATGTTACACTATTACTTATAGCTGTTCTTCCAAATACATCTGTTACTATAACATACACACTATATGAATTTCCGTCTTGGAAATACGTTCCACTTGAAATAGAAGAAAAACTTATATCTTCGCTATTTCCATTTATTGTAGCTGTACAGCTTCCATTTACATACGCCTTCAATTCAACTCCTATTGTAGACGTTAAAATTATATTACCTGCACCAGGTAATCCTCTTGCCACTCCGCCATCCACGTTTGCACCGTTAATTGCTACTATTTCAGGATTTTCTGGCGCCTTTCTACATATTCTTATAGCTTTTGTTTCTTCTGTCTTATTTCCAGCATAGTCATAAGTAGTAGCTACTATTGAATAATAATTATCTTCTCCTTCAACCCCAGATACAGTAACGCTTGTACCTACTGTTTCTGGAATTATTACGCTTTCTCCAGAAGTTACTTTATATGTAGTTTTCCATATTCCCGACTCATTACCGCCCGTTATATATTCCGTTCCTGGTGTTATAGTCGCCGTAATCGCAGAGCTCATCATATATACGCCTGATGTACTTTCTCCCGGACCAATACCATCAGATGTTACTGCTATTGATGGCAGCTTAGGGAATTCGGAATCTGTTCTTATAATTTTTTCCGTTTTACTAAATAACGCCGCACCATTATATGTTGTTAATATAACCTTTTTTCCTTTTGTATTATTATCTATGTTCCATATACCAGTAGATTCGTGTACCCAAACTCCTGGCGATGTTTCTGTCTGAAGTTCAATTGTTACATAGCTTATATCACTAATTTCATCTTCTTGTCCTGTGTATGAAATATATGCTCCTGATTTGTACCAACCATTTTCTCCTTCTATTGCACTTATAACTATTTCTGCAGCAGTAGGAGCAGATTTATCTATTCTTATATACTCTTGATATATACTCTCATTTCCAGCAGCATCTGATATTTTTACAGTTAGTAATGTTATTCCTTCTCTACTAAAACTTATTACAGACCCATCTGATGCGCTTATTTCCTCGCTAGGTTCTTCATCGCCATACTGAGTAGTATAAACTATTTTTTCCACTCCTGATGTTCCATAATCTCCATTTAATGTTATAGTTGCTGTTACATCTGTAGTATACCACGCTGATTCTTCTGTACCTTCATCTCCAAAATCAAATACACCTTTTGTTCCTTCTAACTCTATATTCGGATCGTTTGGAGCATCTTCATCTATTTTTACAACATGTGTAGAAACCTTTTCATTTCCTGTTGTTGTATATGTATATACTTTTATTGTATGAGTACCATTTCCTGCTAATTTTAAATCTTTAATTGTTCCTTCAAATGATGTTTTGGTAATTGGATGTTCTCCTAATACCTCGTAATATGCCGTTGTTGACTGTGTTGCTGAACCTGTATAATGCACTGTAATTCTAGTTTCTACCTCTGTATAGTACCATTCCGTATCTTCCGTTCTTTTTAATCCATTAATATTCTCAAAAGAAACTGCTGCAGGTTCACCTTTATCTATTTTTATTTCCTTTGTAACTGTTGATGTGTTTCCAGCTTTATCGTAATTCTTTATTGTTACTTTACTTATTCCTGAACCGGTTAATGTAATAGGACCTGTATACGTTTTTTCACTTCCTGTTGCATTAGCTCCTTCTATTAAATATGTGGTTTTATCAAATCCACTATGATTATCAGTTCCACCTCCAACTGTTATTGTTACATTGCTTGTATACCAACCAGATGCTGGTGCTGCCGGTACACTCACATTTGGTGTAGAAGGTTTTTCTTTATCTACTTTTATTGTGCGTGTTGGTAGCCAATAAGAATTGTCTGCATAATCTTCTGTTTTTATCTTTACCGTAGTAGTTCCGTTTGTTGTTACTTTTACGCCTTGATCTAAATCTGTTTCTGCTTGATTCTGCGCACCAGACATAGTAGCTGTTGTACGCCAAATTCCAGATGAAACGCTAGTAACTTGTTCTCCAGAACTTGTTTGTCTTGATACCGAAGGTGTTTGTGTTTTATCTGACAATCTTGAAACTGAAATTGCAACATCAGATATATACCAACCATTGTTTCCTTCTACACCATCTAATAGTAAATATGGTGCATTTGGTGTTGCGGTATCTCTATCTAAATAATATATTTCCTGACTATATTCTTCAGGCATAGTTTCAATCCACTTTTCATCAAGGTATAAATATCTGTTTCCGACAAAATCATGTGAATCCGTATATTCTACTTTTACAATTATACAATCGCCTTCCACTGTAACTCCAAATTGCTCTCGCATTTGTTGAGGCGTATAAAATACTGGTGAAATACTTGAAGTTTCAAGTGTTTTTGTCACATTCTCTTTTACAAATTTTAATTTGTTTTCAAATAATACTGCCATTTCATTAGGAGTTTTTGCAAATCCTGAATATTGTATTCTAAAAAATATTTCTTGGTTTCTAAATACTATAACTGGATCTGTTGCTATAGCAGTTGCATTTATTGTTTTAACTTTCAATAATTGTTTCCAATTATATGGCCCTAAGATTTCTATATCTTCTTTATCTGATTTAGTTGTAACTTCAAACTTTATTGTTTCATCACCTATTGTTAAATCGTGATAATCATTTCTTCCTAATCCCGGTAATACTGATACACTAGCTACTTCTGTTAACGCGTCTACTGTTGCAATTTTAACATTTGTAAGCTCTATATTGAAATCATGTTTATCGCCTATACCATTTGTTGTTAAATTAATATCCGCTTCTATTCCATTTAAGGCAATATAATTATCTATTATATATTGTTCTGCTTGTGATCTATTTGCTATATCTGTAGCATCTTTGTCTAATAAATCATTATCTACTACATACTCCCATGTGCTATATGAAAATATATCATATAATATATGATCTAATAAATTTGGTGGGCTTGTTTGAACTTGTGTTACATCCTCAAATTTTGCTGCTATTTTTATTGTTCTATTCTTTTCCTCTTGCAAATCATATATATATTTGTATGCTGAATCTGCTGGAATGTCTTCACACATTTCTTTTGGTGTTGCAAATAGTCCACCATAGTCTTCTACTATACATTCTACAGCTTTCAATTCATCATTTGTCATTAGCTTAACAATATTTATACTATTTTCTGCATTTACAGGTACAGATAATATAACTTTTGGTACAGCTATTGTATCAACTATTATTTTATTGTATAGTTCCCAGTTAACGTTGTTTACAACTCCTCCATATTTTATGTCTATAACTTTTGGATTAACTGCACCCATTAGCATATTATACATTACGCTGCCCGCCGTTATATTTGTATTATATACATTAACGTATATTTCATCTGTTTTTTCAAACAAATAAACATTTTCTTTTCTATTCGACTCTTCAACTTCTTCATTCACTGCATTATTTGTTAAATAATCTGCTACATCTTTAGTGTTATATAGCTCTAATTCATCTTGATATTCATGTGTACCAGTAGTTGATGGAATTAAAGTATGTTTATATGCTTCCAATGTTACCTTGTATGTATTACCAGTTGCTGCTAATGAACTTAAAAATGCCATATATTGATTTTCAGTTACAAAACCATTTGCTCGTATTTCATCAACAAACTTACTAGTTTGTGTTAACACTACATTATATGCTATATTATCTTGTCTATCTAATATACTAAATAATGGTAGTATCACGATTACTAATACTAAAAATATAGAGGCAAATATAATACTTATTGTATCTTTCATCTATATAATTCCCTTCTATTAATCGTTTTTTATTACAAATGTATATGTATTTGCACCCGAGTGCTTCAATACAAATGTACTATTTAAATGAGCAATGCCCAAACTAGATCCATATGTTTTTATTTCTGTATTAGACCCGCTAGCATTTACTCTTATTGTGTAGTCATCTAATTCACCTTTCAAGGCTTGACCATAAAGTGCATAAACTTCAGCGCCAGTAAAAGTTCTTTCTTGTTGTTCGCCATATTCTTTTATTAAATTACCACCAATTTCTGAATCTGCTATTTCCCTAGTATAATCTATCATTTGATTTATAGTTGTCATTAATAACATTCCAACTGACACTGCTACCATAAATACTATTGTATTTACCCCTATTATCACCGCTTCATATGCTGAATTTTCCACTTTATGCACCTCCTATTTTTTAAACTTTAAAATTAATTATTATTTTTCCATTTTCTTCTTTTACTTCAACTTTATACATTCTTTCAAAACTATATCTGTGTCCATACACATACTCATTATCCTGCATATATTGCTTCAATAGTGTGGACTCTCTACCATCACTTCCCACTCTACCTTTTACAATATTACTACTTGGATATCTTACTTCACTTACTATTTCATTATCTTCTTCGAACTTTTTTACTGTATTTAAAAGTCCCATTCCATTTAGTTCTTTACCATCATATATTTCATAAATATTATCAAAGCCTGAATGTATAGCATTATCCGTATTTTTTGTTAATGAATATATTTCTTTTACCTTGCTAAACGAAGTAACCACCAATGAAACAATTATTAATGTTACTATTAACGCTACTGCAAAGTTTATTGCTCTTGTTGATGAATCCTCCATTTAGACACCTCCTATCCATTATAATATAATTTGATGTTTCTAATATATCCTTCAAAATTCTGTCTAGAATTTCCTATTAATCCTTGTCCTAGTCTATACATCTTAATTAATGTATTTACAAATTCTTCTGTTTCTCCAACACGCTTATCATTTACATATAGTATTGCTTTATAACCATAATCTGAAGAATTAAGTTTTCTTCTATCTACTCTTACCCTTATTTTTGTATAACCTGTTATTGGTATTGGGTATGATAGTAATACTTGGGTATTAGCTGCTGAATTTCTTCCTAAAATTGAAATTCCATTTAAGCCAACGCTTATTTGCATTCCTATATTAATTGCATCCGTTCCCCATACAAAATTATATTTTTCTATGTCATCTGCTACAATCGAAGTTCCCACTTTTTGTAAATCCGTAGTATCAAGCGGTTTAGCTTCAAACTCTACCATATAACCATATCCTCTACTTGCTTGAGTAAAATATGTATAATTAGATATCGGTTCTGATTTGCTAAATTCTTTTTCGCCAACAAAGAAGCTTTTCAAATCCATTTGGTATATTTCCAAAGTGTCATGCTTCATTTTAGTATAATCTATTTTTCCGTACCATCTACTATTTAATACAGTACCACCGTAATTAACATATACCCTTATATTATTCTTTATAGTGTTACCTGTTACCATATTATATATTAGTGCAGCTGGTGTAACATTTGTGTTTTTTATTATTACAGTAAACATGTCATTTTCATTCATCGTATATGCATATTTACAACTATTTACTTTTTTTGGAGAAGTGTTTAAATCTTCAGCTTCCCACTCATCCACACAGACAAAATCTTCAGTTGTTGCATCTAGCCATAATTTGTTTTCTAGTTCTAGTATTGCCTCAATGTGTCCCGTTGGATAAACATGTGTTGTTGCCTCATATGTTTCTATTATTTTTTTATAGCCCAAACCAGTATACCAGTCGTCTAAAAAAGCTAATTTGTCTTGATCTGTAGAATATGGATATATTCCATATCTATCCGGATCTGCCATACCTACCGCTAGAGCTGCCGCATCCGTTTTTTCTTTCTCTTGTTTTGAAGTTGTTTTTTCTAGCACTAATTTGCCTTCAGCATCTTCTGAATAATACTGAACTAGTGGCTCTAATTTTACTTGTTCATGAGTCATTGATATTTCATAATGATTTCCCGTCACAGCTAATTTTTGTCTATAATCTGCATACATATCCTTTGTTATGTACCCTTTTGATCTTGCAGAATCTACAAACTCTTGCGTATATCTTAATGCTAATACATAAGATATATCATCTTTTTTTTCAAAAGCCATATACACTGGAAATATGAAAAGTAAAAAAATTGAAACAAAGGTGCCTAGAAAAATTTGTATATTATCTTCCATTTATAACCACCCTCTATAGCACATCAATTGTATAATCTAAATGTACATTTAATGTTGTATGTGTACCTGATATTTCTTTTTCAACCAATATAACCCAAGATGGATTTATTGTGCTTAACATCGTCTCTTTAACAATTCCTAGAGATGAATCAAACCATGTCTTATTTATATGATATTGTTTTTTTTCAGGACTATCATCATTACTTACTGAAACAATATTTATAGTAACAGTATCATCGTATGCGTATTTTCTTATAAGCGATTGTAATTCAGCTCCAGATATTTTGTCCTCTACTTGATTATGATTCTTCACTATTGCGTCAAATGTTTCTGGTATGTCCATCTTTAATTGTGCTTGTTTTGAAATACCCTTTGCTACATTATAATAATTTACAAGTAGCGTCAAAACTAACATTGCTACAAAAACCGATAGACCTATAAACATAGCTTTTATTCCAAAGTCTTCATCCATAATAGCCTCCTTTTTAATTAACAAGTATAAAAAGAATATTTCTTTCTTCTTATATTTATTAATTTCTTTACTCATTAATAAATAGTACTTAAAGGCATATAATATATATAATTATATGCCTCTAAATTGGACTTTAAATTAAATTAGCTTTGTCTTTGAACAAACATTATTCCTATAACTGTATCAGTTATATTATCTTTTATAACACTGCTGTAGAAAGTTTTAGATGCGTTAACACCTAAAGCTGTTGTTCCAGTACCAGTAGCTTGTAATTCAGTTAATGTTGTTCTTTTTGTAGTAGTAGCATTAAACTCTGTATAAGTTCCATCTACATAATACACACCACCTGGGTAAGATTGTGTTGCACCTGGTGCTGTAGCTGAACTATCTTTTCCTACCTTTATGTTTCCTTCTGTAAGTGAATATTTACCTGTCTTTCCATATTTAGGTGTTGTAGAACCTACTTTAACAACGATAGACATTTCAGAGCTTTCATATTGTTGGAAAGCTGCTATAACTTCTGCACCAGTTAATGTTTTACCATCATATGCAGCTGTTATTTGGTTTTGTAAACCTTTTGTTATACCTGATAATTGTGATTGCGCACTAGTTATCATGTTTGTACCCATATTTGATATTAAAAGTACTGAAGATATGATTATAATTGTAATGAAAAGTCCAACACCAATCATAATCGCTTTTTGTGCATTATCCATATTCTAATAACCTCCTTTATAGATAATATATTATAATATATTGTTAAACGCCTTTATCGCGATTTAACCTAATATATGTATACCACCTTTACGGTGTTTATACCTGTTAAAAATTCATAGCCCCCATATAATTTACTAATTGTAATATACTTACTAATAATAGTGGACCTACAAAGTAAGCTGCAACTAATATTATTAATGGTGTGAATCCTATTGTTTTTCCTAACGAAGTTTTCTTTTGTATTATTCTTTCGTTAGCATCTTTTCTTTTTTCATATTGGAATGCTCTTTCTGTTTCCAATTCATCGAAAGCATCTCTTATTGGAATTCTTTCAACTGCAGATATTAAAGCTTCTACTATACGCTTGAAGTCTTTTTGAGGTACTGCATCTTTAAGATCTTGTAATGCTTCAATAGCACCAGCTTCGTAATTGTTTAGGGCTGTAGCTATTGGTTCTTTGTATGCATATGAATATCTTTCTAGCCATTCTAATACTGTTTGTACATCGACTCTTTCTATATACATAAGCATCAATATAATTGATTGGAACTGCATTACTTCATCTTCTTTTTCCATTGCTCTAATTTTATTTTTAATTAATAAAATTATGTTTGGAACAAAGTAAACTATTACTGCTACTAATAATGCTATCAATGTTTCCCATACTTTCCAATACGAATTATTAATTCCACTTACCTTCTCAAATATTCTTTCTATATCTGTTTCAGTAGCATTTTTTCCTAATTCTGTTTCAATTGTTGCTTTAAGTTCTTCATCTGAAACTTTGTTGCCTTTTAACTTCTCGACAATTATTCTATCTTGCTCATTTGTTTGTTCTGCTAGAGCCTTGTCCGCATCGGATAAAGAACCTAGACTTATAAACTCCTCACTTATATCATTATATATACTTCTTACATCTATAATATGTATATTTATAAGTAAAGCAAATGTAGCTATAAACGCTATAACCGCATAAGTTAATTTATTTATATAAAACCATTGTAACGTTAAATATGAGTTAGATGATTTTATGTTCTCAGATATTTTTTGATGTTTTTTTGTATGTGGTGCTGGAATAAATCCATCTACCACAAATCTCACAAGTGGTAATTTATATAATCTATCTTGCCACCTCTTAGTTGCTATTCTATCAAACTTTATTTCATTTGAATCTTCCTTAATAGTTTTTAACAGGAAGTATGCAATGAATATAGAAGCGACTAATACTGCTTGAATTATAAAACCAATACTACTTGAATAGAAGTTTATAAGCGATGGGAAGTTCTTAACTGCCCAACCTTCAATAATCTTTATAAAGAATATTGGTGCTATCGTGATTGCTGTTAAGCTCTTAAACATATAATTTAATTTATCTTTCTTTAATATTTCTAGATAAATATCATTTAACATATTGTTTAAGTTTTTAAGATAAACTGAAACACCATCTACTTCTCTATCTCCAAGTTCCATTGTAAGATAAGAAAGTCCACAGAATAATTTTAAGTATTTATTTGGAGCAGTATCATAAAACTTTTCCATTTGTACTTCTGGATTGTCTGAAAGTATTGCTTCTTTAATCCTTTTTATTTGCGGTGTTATTTCTTGTTCTTCAAGTTCATCTATAGCATCATTAAATGCTTCTTCTATCATTCCATGTTCATGGAATGAGTGACGTATTTCTGTAAATACTTCTGGTAATTGTCTTACTATTTTATCCGCTACTTTATTAACTTTAGAATTAACAAGTACATCGTTGATTACAAAAACCATAAGTATAACTACAAGAGCCATATATAAATCGTCTACGACATTTAAGAAAACATATAACGCTGCAAATATAAATATTACTGACGTTAAAACTAGTGAACCTGTTTTTCTTCTTATTTCATATTCTGTATAGTCATTAACCATTTCAAGTTTTAATCTAGTTTTCTTTGTATAGTGACTTATTAATGGCAATTTAGCAAATATTAAATACATTATTTGATAAAGCCTATCAAACATATCTTTAAAACTTGATTTGTTTTTAACAACTATTTGATCTTTTTGATTTAATTTGCTGTTCTTGGCGTATTTTTTCTTAGTTACTGAGTAATAGATTAAAAGAGCTAACATACCTAATGTACTTACGCCTAACAACAAACCTACTATTAGAAATATGTTATTGTTTGCTCCCATAAACTATCTCACCCCCAAGCTGTATCTAAGAATTTATCAAATTCTTTAACGTCTTCGTCAGACATATTTTCTCTCATTGCTTGTACATTTGCTTCAGATAGTTCATGAGTAAATACATATTCACCGTTTTTGAATTCTACTATATTATGATAATCATAGTTAGAAGTTTGTGTCATATGTCTAAAGTATTCTGTAGCATTATCCATAAAAGCTTCCCATTTGTCGTCCATATTCTTAGCTGTTCTATAACCTTCATGATATTTGAATTCTTTTTCTTTTGGAACACATTCTGTTATTCTTTCAATAAATCTTGTTCCGTCTACACCTCTTTTTAAGTGTATATCAAAGTTTATAACGTTAACAACTTGCACTTCTGCAACGTCTTCGTTATTGAACATTCCTATTTTTAGTAGTGAGTTTCTAAGTGCTGTTATTAAGTTAGGGAATGTTTTGGCGTGGTGCGTAAATAGTGTGAACTTAGAAGCAACTTGCGCCATTTGTATCATCCAAGCAGCAACTGGGTCTGTTGCAACCTCTCCTAGGATGTTAACACCACCATCTGTTTTCTTTTGAACGTCTAGTCCCATTTGACCAGTGATTGTGTCTGTTTCTCTAAGAGACAAGATGTTGTTTCTTGGATAAATTTTTCTTAAGTGTAATTCGAATGCAGTTTCCTGTACACGAATTGTAATTGTAGGATATAAGAATTTCATTATCGCCATAAGAAGTGTTGTTTTACCACAACCTTGTTCTCCTGTAACGGCTGTAACTCTCGCTCCTCTAATTAAATATTTTAATAGTTCTATTACGTTTTCTTTATTCTTGTGTATTAACAATTGCTCTGGGTTAACTAAAACCGGTGGAGCGAACTTTCTTACGAAGAAAGCCCAAGATTCTGAGAAGTTCGGTCTTAGAACAACTATTCTGGAACCATCCTTCATTTCGTTGATTTTAAAACCAACTGACTCAGATAACTGACCTGGATTGTTAAACTTGTATATGTTTTGACAAACTCTTCTTAGTTCTGCTTCGCTACCAAATGATAGGAATGATAAGTACATTGATTTACCTTTATAGAATATCCATACCGAATCGTATGACATTGGTATATTGAATTTACCAGTTGCATCAAGGTAATCTTCCATATCACCAACTTGATCTAAGAAGCTTGGTGGTATACCCGATACGCCTCCAGAAACACCATCTATGTTTTGGTCACGTATATCATCTATAACACTAAATCCCTTGTAACCTTGGTATATTCTTTGTACTACTATTTGAAGTTTATCTTCAAAATCTATTGATTGCCCCATTATTTGTTCGTTATATATTTGATCAATTTCTTCTGGTGTTATTACATAAGAAGGAACCGCTGCATCATATTCAAATTTAGGTTCATCAAGTCTATATTCTGATATTATTTGTGACAACGCATTAGATTTATATTTTTTCTTATACATATGTAGAAGAATATCAAATTTATCTGCCGCTGTCATTTTATCTACGTTATCGAAAGAAATAGCATAATTTATATTTCTTTCATTTACTTTATACTGATTTCTAAGTAAGTCAAACATTAATGTTTTTACATACTTTTTATCGTTCGCTGAAGCATAACCTGCTCCTTTTAAAGCCTTCTTTAATTCATATTTTGTATTTTTTCTTCTTTCGAACTCATCCTCTGAAAGAGCTAAATCATAAAGGTTCATTCTTGTTATTTCATCAAACTCATGTTTAATAAAATCTGACATACCTTTTACACTATATTTCTGTCTTTCACGTTCTACTTCATCTACTATGCCAAGCTCACTTCTTTTAGTAGCTGCATAATAAATACAAACACCAACAAGTAAAACTACAACTAACGACAATATAATATTAAATACTGCTGATAATGCCAAGTTATTACCCCCTTACTTTATACTCTAACTTTACTTAAAATTTCTTTTAATACTTCTTTAACTTCATAAATAAAACTGCCATTATAATCATTCTTATCTGCATTCAAATTGTTATATATAAAATCTATAACGTTTCCATCGTTACATGCATCCGTAAATAAATAATTACTTGGTATACTATAAATTGGATCTTTAATTCCATATTTTCTTCTTATATTTGGTATGTTGTACTTAGACCTTGGTTCATAATTACACATTAAAAGCATCTTTGGTTTATCTTTTATGTAATCATTTTCCATATATTGTTTTAAAGCCTCATCTAAAAACATTGCTTCTTGATTTATTGTACATATTACATAGTCTGCTTCAGATAGAATTTCTGTTATATACGATTTATCCGTTCCCTTCGGAAGATCTATCCAAACTAAATCGTATGTTTGAACTGCGTTCTTTATAACCATATTTAAACTTTTTGTTAGTTGCACAAATTGTTCTCTACTTGCAACGTTAGTTCCATACATTATATCTAATCTTTGCTTTAATACCGGCTTCGCATAATTTCTTATTCCTTCAGGAGTCAACTTATTACTTTCTACTAATCTTGCTAACGCTGTTATACCCATACTTGAACTCCCAAAAACATTTGTTTTTTTCAAAGTTTCATAATATGTGAATGCCGTTTCAATCTTTTTTGCTTGCCAATGTCCGTGCAACAATAAATTTGAATAATCTTCTTCTATGGCCATTACAGTCGTTATCGCAACGCTCGCCAATGTTTGTCCTATCGATTTAGGCTCTGGACTCCAAAAAACTATTTTTGGCATTATGCTCTCCCCCTCGTATACATTTTTATTAATTTTCTAATATCTGCAGATGCAACATCACCTAGTATCTCTGACGCAATATCTGCTACCATATTTACAAATTGTTTTGTATGTCTATTTAAATCTATAAATCCACTTTGTTGCATTTCTATATCTGCAATTTTATCTTGCTCCAAAAATGGAAGCTCATAGTCTCTTTCGTTCCATTCTACAGGATATTCTTCTATCATTCTTGCAAAATACTTGTCACTAGTTCTAGATACATATTGTTTATATACCACTCTTGTTAAAACCGGCTTTTTGCCTTCTTCCGAAAAAGAAGTAAGCGTTTTTAATATTTCTGCATTTCTTCCAAAAGAAATATTTAAATACTCTATAAAAAAGAATGTTTTAGTAAATTCTTCTGTACCTTGTCTAAACCCTACATATGATTCTGCATTATCTATATCTAATAATATGATGTCATATGTATCTGCATCAGATGTTTTTGTACAAATATATTCTTTTATAGCGTCTATGCTATTGAATCCCAATGCATAATCTACACCATCAAAATTCGTTAAATATTCTTTTTCAGAATTATTAAAGGCTGGTATTGTATATCTCAATCTCTCTTCTAGTGTACCATCTATTACCAGCACTTTTTTGCCGGTAATAGAAAGTGTTTTTGCAAGATTTATAATCAATTCTGATTTATTTACGTATCCCACCAAACCTACTATTTTTTGCATTTGCTCCTCCTATATTTTATCCTTCTAATAAGCCAGTTCTTACTTCATTTATTGACTCTATTGAAGTTTCAATTCCTTCAATTAAACCTTCATAAGCTTCTCCGCTATCTGACTCGAATAATTCTATACTTGACTCAATATTAGTACGTGCTACCGAATCCAATCTTTCTTTTGCTTTTTCAACTATGTACGGATTCTTTCTCATGAATTTCATAACTTCATCATTTGGTTGGTAATTAATTGTCATCTTATTGTATGACTCTATATAATATCTATATTCTATCGCATATTTAGAAATCAATTTTGACAATTCTTCAGTAGTTGGTGTTCCACCTAAAGAAGTTATTTCAGATGCAATCTTACTCTTTATATAATCTTCTGCTTTAGTAAGCTCTTCTTCTGTACCAAGCTTTATTTGTGTTGTTGGATCTGCATATCTAACAGCATACAACTTAGAACCTTCTGTCAAATATGAGTCTACAATCGCACTGTTTAATAATAAAATATCTTCTTCTGTCATTTCTAACCAAATTACGTTTCCATATATTTTTTGAACTTGCATTTGTGCTAAAACAATATATTCAACACCACTTGGGAACATTATACGTATATCTACGTAATCTCCTTCTACCAAGTCTATTGGCAATAATACCGAGCTGATTTCTTGTATTCTTGTATCTTGTCCTACTAATTTACCTGCAAACATACCAGAAACAGCAGTTGTATTTTGTGCTATATTATACTTAGCTATTTGCCCAACTATACTTCCTGGACTTGTTATAGCATTCGTAGCCGCAGTGTTTTTATGAATTCTAGTAGTTGTCAACATGTCATATGTTATTTTCTCTCCTTGAACCACATCTCTTGTTAAAGTTACAACTTCCGAAGTATAATCTCTTAGGAAATTGTCATTCGTTCCATCTTTATATGAATTTACAATGTTATTCATTAGTACAAATATTACAACCATACCCACTAGTCCTATTGCTAGTCCTATTGCAATACCTCTAAATAACCTCTTCTTTATTTGATTCATCCCTATCATATGTATAAACCTCCATAATACTGACCAAATAATATAACAAACCGTCATTTTAGTCAACGATTTTAGGCTATTTGAAACGCTTTAAATTGAAATGTAAAATAAATGTAATATTTGTGTAACATTACATTTATTTTACCTATTTACAGCGTTTTTAATGAGCTTATATATTAGTACTATTTTTCGAATCTTGTAAATTTTTGAAGAATTCTTGATATATATTCATCTATTTTTGAACGTCCTATTTTTTTGTTTACAACTAATTCTGTTTTACACACAATCTGACCTTCTTCATCTATCCATTTCACCTCACCAATTACTTCATTTAGTTCTAATGGTGCAATTAGCTTTTCTTTTATATTTATTTGCTTAGTATATTCTCTTTTTTCTCCCTTTAACATTAGCAAGCTTTTACATTCTTTAGTTACGACTTCCGCTTCCTCAGATATATTCTTATTAATCTTTATTTTGTCTACAACTTCTGCTTCTTTGCACATTTCCAAAACAGAATAATTAGAAAATCCATAATTTAAAAGCGTTGTTATTTCTTGCCCTCTAATATCTCCAGACGGAGCTTTCATAACAACCGCTATTAACGTTAATCCTTCGCGTGTAGCTGTTGCAGATAAATTATACATTGCTTGAGACGTAGAACCCGTCTTAAGACCTGTTAACCCACTATACGTTTTTAGTAGTTTATTCGTACTAGACAAAGTAAATGTACCATTTCTTATACTATCTTGCCATATTGTTGTATATTTTAATATATCTGGATGTTTTGTAATTAATTCCCTAGACATCAATGCTATATCTTTAGCACACGTATAATGTCCTTCTTCGTCTATTCCATGCGCATTCATAAACTTTGTATAATCCATTCCTAATTCTTTCGCTTTATCATTCATCATACTAACAAAATTATCATGGCTACCACCAACAAGCTCAGCCATAGCATAACTCACATCATTTGCTGATACAACTGCTATACACTTTAGCGCTTCGTCTATTGTTAACACTTCACCTTCTTTAAACCATACCTGAGATCCACCCATAAGCGAAGCTTGTTTAGTACACGTAACAGTATCTGTATATTTAAGAGCGCCCGAATCTATTTTTTCCATTATTAACAACATTGTCATAATCTTAGTTACAGAAGCAGGATAAAGTGTTTCCGTTTCATTGTTTGCATAAATTATTTTACCCGTACTCGCTTCCATTAAAATATGTGCTCCGGATTTAAAATTAAACGTTGGCGCATTTGTTTGAATAGAAGATTCTACAGTTGTAACTTTTTTGTTGTTAGTTTCTACTACTGCAAAATCCGGTAATGCATATACTAAATTAATTAAAAGCGAAAACACATATACTACCACGCATATTACAAATTGCTTTTTTAACTTATTTCCTATTTTCATAACATTCCACCTCAAATAGTATCTATACTTAATTCTATTTATTTCATATAGTTTTATGCATAAAAAGAACTCTTTAGGATAATTAAATCCTAAAGAGTTCTAGTTTGCTTTAGTTAAAAGTTATTTGTTAAAATTCCTTCTAACTTTTTCAATATGCCATACTTCTGTAGCATATTCTTTGATTGTCCTATCTGAGGAGAACTTTCCAGCATGAATAGTGTTCTTGAAAGCTTTTCTTGTATAACTATTATAATCGCCTGTTATCTGTTCTTTTGCATAATCCGCATTTGCCTTAAAGGTAGCTGAAATGTATGATCTAAGGTCATACATAACAAAATATCTATCATCATAAAGCAAAGTATTTACAAGATCCCAATACGTCCGCACAAGCCCTTTTTCACCTTTGAGATAACTTAAAAGTTCTACCAAATCTTTATTTGCTTCAAGGAAAGAATGGTGATTGTATATGGGTTTGATACGATTAAGTTCTTCTACAGTAGCTCCAAAGATATAGTTGTTACGCGTACCGGCTTCTTCTACAATTTCAATATTTGCACCATCAAGTGTTCCTATAGTAGGCGCACCATTAAGCATAAATTTCATATTGCCTGTACCAGAAGCCTCTGTACCAGCCGTACTGATTTGTTCTGAGAAGTTTGCACCTGCATACACTTTTTCAGCATAGCTTACATTGAAGTTTGTAAGGAATACCACTTTCATCTTACCTTGCATATCCGGATCATTATTTACAAGATTTTCAATATCTTTTATTAGCGATATGATTTGCTTTGCAGCAGCATAACCAGCTGCAGCCTTTCCACCAATAATAAATGTGGTATTGTAGAAATCTTTAATATTCCCTTTTTTTATACCATCATAGATATATAGAATTCGTAAAGCGTTCATAAGTTGACGCTTATATTCATGAATTCTCTTTACCTGACAGTCAATTATGCTCTTAGGATCAATATCAATTCCTTCCATCTTCAAGATATATCTTGCAAGATTTTCCTTAGCAACTATTTTTACTTTAGCAAAACGAGCGAGAACTTCTTGGTCATTCTTATATCTTTCCATAGATTCAAGCCTCGAAAGATTGGTTGTCCACCCTTTTCCAAGATAAGAATCTAGGAAGTTAGCAAGTTCATAGTTTGCAAGCTTAAGCCAACGCCTTTGCGTAATACCATTTGTCTTGTTGATAAATTTATCCGGATAAAGTAAATACCACTTGTTCAAAGTTTCTTTTTTAATAATAGAGCTGTGAATCTCCGCAACTCCATTAATTCTAAAAGAAACGTAGCTTGCGATATTTGCCATATGGATAACACCATGCGAAAACATTTCGTACTCTCTTACTTTTTCCCAGTTAGGATAATAACAAACCTTACCTTCAATTATACTTGTAAAGTTAAACTCAGGTTTACCTATAAGCTCATTGATTAAGCTTTGATTAATTTCCTCAATTATCTTAAAAATATTAGGAAGCATATCCTTAAAGATAATTATAGGCCATTTTTCCAAAGCTTCACTCATAATTGTATGATTTGTATACGCAAAACACTTCTTAGCTTTTTCAAACGCCTCACCAAAAGAATATCCTGCATTCTTAAGAAGGCGAATAAATTCAAGACAAGCAACAACCGGATGGGTATCGTTCATTTGGAAAACATAGTATTCATCAATGTTAGATAAAGTTCCGTGTTTCTCATAATGCTTTTTAAACACATATTGCATCATAGCACTTGAGAAAAAGTACTCTTGTCTTAATCTAAGTCTCTTGCCTTCATCCGTATCATCCTTTGGATAAAGTACATCCGAAATTTTAATAACAGATTCGTTTGAACCTTCTATCCCCTCAGCCTTCCAAAGGGTAAGTGGAAATGCATTGGCCGCATAATCTTTTCTACTGGTATTATATCCTACAACCGGTAAAATATACGGGGCCGCCTTTACCTTGGTATCTTGGTATTCGACTATAACCGCATCTTCATAATACGGTTCAAACCAAGGCTCTCCATGACTTGTTCAATCATCAATAGCTTCAATCTGATTACCGTTATGATCAAACATCTGCTTGAATAAGCCGTACTTGTAATAAAGTCCTGCGCCATATACAGGATAACCAAGAGTTGCTGCAGATTCAATAAAGCATGCAGCTAATCTTCCAAGGCCACCGTTACCAAGCGCAGTATCTTCTACATCCTCAAGACAGTTAATGTCTATTCCTTCCTCGGCGAAGATTTTTTCTGTCAACTTCCTTAAACCCGCATTCGTTAAGGTATCTAAGACAATTCTTCCCATAAGGAACTCAATAGAGAAATATATTGCTATTTTCTCCTTAGAATAAAGATTCAAAGATTCGTTAAAGTTACAATTAACTATCTTGGTCTTTATTACTCTTGCGATTACCGCATTCAATTCATACGGATTAAGCACCGAAAGTTCTTTGTTAAAAAGTGTCCGCGCAGCATCCATATATTCCGCTTTAAGCATTACCTTATCGTACATATAACTACTCCTTTCAATATGTTTTTTCTCACAATTAACCTCCTTTTTAAAGTGAGCATTAAAAATATACGCTTATATTTAAAGCGTACCGAAATATGATTATTTCTTCTGTATTGTAACACAAGGGGTTAAAATATACAACTTGTACTACTGAAAATTCTTAATAATTCCTTATAAATAAAAAAAGTTAAAATTTCTATAACTTTTTTTGATTTTTTAGTTGACTTTAGTCTAAAAAAATGTTAAGATATTTCTTGTATGGGATAGTGGCGGAACTGGCAGACGCACAGGACTTAAAATCCTGCGAGGTAACACTCGTATCGGTTCGATTCCGATCTTTCCCACCAAATTAACACCAAACATAATGTTTGGTGTTTTTTGTTGCTAAAATTAGCAATCTGTGGTAAAATATTTTATGTTAATTTAATATACTGAAAAAATAATTTTTGAAAGGATTACATATGAAAAAACGATACTATATTACGGCCCTTGTATTTGGCATATTTGGAATCATCTATGGCACATTTTGTAACTACTTTGTCCGGACTGAAAAAATGCTTTTTCTATCTATAATGTCTGGTATTTTCGTTGGTCTACTGTACTTTGCTATGTATTATGTTTTGACTCTTTTTCTTGGAAATCAATATGATGAACAGGAAGACAAAACAATGGAAAAGTATATGAAGATGTTAATAAGAATCCAGAATCTTGTTGTCTTTAACGCGTTGCTCTTTGGTTCATCACTATTAATTGCTACCGGTGGTAGAATCGCTTTACCTTTATTTTGGATACACATAACAAACATTGGTATAAGCATTATAATTATTACTGTCGCAAACTTTGATGGAAGAAGAATTAGATTAGCGCGTGCTAGAGAAAAAAAGAAAGCTACATTTGTTTCTGGAGATATGGCGGAAATCTTGAGTTCAGAAGAACTTATGCACTTAATTTCTACCGCACCAAACACAGATATTGCAAATCATATTATTGAATCTGTTACAGGTATAACAGATACACGCGAGAAGTATCTTTTAATCAAAAAACTTTATAAAGAATCCCTTATAAAAGTTTCTCTCAATGACGAGGAAGAAATTTATATGGATATCTTACAGCAAGTCATGTCAAAAAATACTATTAAGGAGAATACACAATGAACTTAACCCATGAGCAACTCAAACTATTAATTGAAACTGCACCTAGTGCAGAAAAGGCAGACGAACTTATTGAAGAAACCACAAGAATCAAAAACGTGGCAGAAAAAGCCGCATTTATTCGCGGCATGTTTGGCGTAAAAGTTGTAGGTAAGGATGATTCCTACGATAGAACCGACTACTATGTTATGCTTGAAACTATCGTAAAAGGATATTAAGGAGGATTACAAAATGAAGTATATGTCCCCGTGGATATTTACCACTAACCAATGCAACCTTCGATGTCCATACTGCTATGTCAAGTGGAACGACAAAAAAATGTCTAGGCAAACCTACGACAAAATAAACAGCAGATTTCTACATATGCTCGACACCGGTGAACTGGATTTTGTTGTATATCGTTTAGCTGGCGGCGAACCTACTCTTGTTTTTCATGATTGGAAAGAGTTCGTCCAAGAATTCTTAAACAAATGCGGTTCTAAAGGTTTCGTTAGCATTATTACTAACCTTACCATTTTAACGGATGAAATGCTTGAATTCTTTACTAAATACAAAGATAAAATTGGCTTTGGAATTTCCTTAGATGGTTATTCTTATTCCAAGCCTTTTATTAACGGAAAAAGTTCTGCCGAAATCGTTAAAGCCAATGTAGACAAGTTGCTTAAAATAGGCATCAATAACATTGATATTTCTACTGTTGTAGATGAAAAGAGTTTTGGCGATGTAGATGTTTTGGCTGAATGGGTCGCAAAAAGAAATCTTGGCTGGGGTGTTTATCTTGACCATTTCTTCTGCGGCGAAATCGATTCTAAGATTATCTTAGATAAGATGCAAGAGGTTATAGATGTTTTATCCAATTCCGGATATGATATCTATCATCGTTTCAAGTTCAACAACATCAAAATTGACAGTAACTACGATGGCTGTACTGCTGGAGAAAAACTTATAACCATTGATGTAGATGGTAATGTTTTCCCTTGTCAAACACTCGTAAACGATGATCCTATTTGCAACATTTATACTTGCGATAACATCGTACAGGCAATGAAAGATCAAAAAGCTTACAAAATCGGATACAACTACACTTTGCCTGAAAAGTGTAAGGATTGTTCAATTGCAGATATATGTGGTGGCGGTTGCAAAATGCACAATAAAGAAATCAATAAAAACTTTACTTGCGACATTATGAAAGCTGTTATCTTGTATATGATCAAAAAAATTCTTTACCATAAAGGAGGACAAAATAATGCCTAGTTGTGATGGCTCTAACTGTGGCGCTTGCAGTGCATGTAATTGCAATTGCAACTGTGATTCTAGCCCTTCTCTTGAAAGAGAGAACAAACGCTTGGAAGACGAAAACGATCGTTTAAGAAAAAGACTTCTTCAGTACGAGAAAAACATTGAAGCAGAGCTTAAGAAAAAAGAGGCTGAAATGCGTGCTGAGATTAAAGCAGAAGTTGTTTCTACCATGCGAAGCGAAATCGAAAAAGAAGTTACTGCAGAAGTAACTGAAAAAGTCGAAAAGAAGATTCGCGCTGAATTCAAAAAGAAGCTTGGATTCTAACGTTTGATTTTTGTAATACTACCAGCACACAAAAACACCTTGAGAAAATTCTCAAGGTGTTTTGTTTTATTTTTGTTATTACTTTTTGTAATCAGGATTGACCTTTTCACGCACTTTCTTAAGATACTCATAAGCTTTTTCTCTGCCCCAAGCATGGATACCACATTTATTTGTTTCAATCCACTTGGTAACATTCTCATCCGCAAAAAGTTCATTCATATCAAAAGGCTTATAGTTTTCTTGCCATTCAATAGAAATTACTCTTTTTCTCCAGCCGATGATAATATCGCCGTCTGGCGTATGACACAGAAGCCATGGAAGATGATTACAGCAGCCTCTACTGCAGTACCCATTCGGTAAGAGATCAAATGTGTAATCCTTATAGTCATAAACAATGTCCATAAGAATTCGTGTAAGTCTATCTATTTCATGGAGATGCTCGTAATTTAATCTGCATTCTCTGTGATAATACTTACCTTCTACATAGACCGCAGTATTCCTCTTTACATCTTCAAGTGTAAAAGCTTTTCCACAGCAAGGACATACTGCATCTTCTGTAGGAATAGCTCTGCCGCCAGTAGAGAATGACAAATTAGAATTATACCGCCTAAAAATGTCCATATCTACTACATCCGGCAGCTTAATCCCAACTGTATTTTCCGGATTTTCAAGCGACATTACCTGAGCAAATTGATCAAGCCAAAAGCAATTGAAAATGACAAACTCATTAAGTCTTTCTTTTGGATGTACCTTCAAGTACATACTTCTGTTGTTCAAGAGTTCTCTTAATCCCTTAAGGCTAGTAATAGATTTATTAATGCCTTCTTTGGTATCAAAAGATGCTCTAGGTACATCAAATACCCTTTCTTCGTATGTAACATCAGCTTCCAGACTCACATGTTTGCCAGCTGCTCTACTTAATGCTTCCTTTTTAAACATAAAGAGCATATCTTGCTCTTCGCTAAAGTTAGGATGTCCAAATGCATTAAATGATATAGGAATTATTTCCTCACCATTTAGCATAACTTTGACTGTCTCGGGTTTAGCTAACCGTTCCAAGGTTATATGTCCCATACAACCGTTAGGTGTACTCCAAGACTCAATCTTTTTTCTTTCAAAACAAATCATATTTCCTCCTCAAATCTTATCTTACAACATTAATTTTCGGATAATTTGCAACCATTTTTTCAGCGGCATTAGCATCGTCTAAGTGCATAAGGAATACCTCTACTCCACTTTGGTTAAGTTCAAGAAATTTCGGCAATGCATCTTCAAGCTTAAGGTGAATCATTCCGTAATATACCGAAGTATCTACATAAAGTTCCTTAACATCTTCCATTCGTTCAAGGAAGTGCTTAAGCGTAGCTGTATCTCCGGTATATATAATGGTCTCGCCATTTGCGAAGAACTTGTATCCAAAACATTTTCTTTCAAGTTGCGGCGAATGAACTGTAGGAATGCAACCTTTAAGCCAAGGTTTCTCCGCAAGATTCAATACGTGTTCCAAGTTGTACCACTCAGAGTCGTTGCCCTCAATTTTCATGATGGTCAAAATATCTTCGAACACATCAGAAGAAGGCGCCACGATTGTAAGCTTCTTTTTCAAAACAAAGAATACATACTGAGCAAAAAGTCCAAGTCCTCCAACATGGTCGCCATGAGTATGTGTTACGAAAACATAGATTTGTTCATAATCACCAAGTTTCATCCGTTTCAACTTTTGAAAAGCAGATACCGGGCAATCAATAATGACAAGTTCCTTGTCATTTGTAGTGAAATACGCCGAGGTGTGATTATCTGCAAAACCAGAACCACTTCCTAAAAAATTAAGTACCATAATACTTCTCCTTTTATTTTATTAATTTTTGCCATCACATTCCTAAATTTAAGAATATCTAAACCCTAAATCTAGTTACAGATTATACCATAGATTAACATAATTTTCAACTAATTAATAAATACAAAAAAAGGCTAGTAAAAACTAGCCTTTTTGTATTAGCCTGCAAGCTTTGCCTCTTCCAATACTTCATTTACATCTTCTACTGTGAGTTCACCAGTTTCAAGACCTTCAAGTATAGAGAAAGTAAGCATTGCCTGAGCTAATTGATGATCATTCGGTTCTTTGGTAAAAAGTTTCTCTTGAAGAAAATATCCAAGCTTGAATGCAGGTTTAAGCAAAATGTTTGTCCTCTTCATTCTGAAAAGTTCATAAGCTATTGTTATCATAAGAATAAGTTCTATCGAACTCCAAAACTGTACTTTAAGTATTATTTGAAGCACATTTAAAACTATTCCTACAAATATCATCAAGCTTACAAGCATCGTGCCGCAATTGTCACTCACTCTAGGTGAATTCCTACAATTTTCAAGGTTTATTTCCTTGTCCTTATAATTCGTTTCAATTACCATATGTTCTGCACCATGGTACATCCAAGTGTTCTTCATTTTCATAAAAATTCTGGACATCATATATAAACACAGGGCAACTGTTGTTATAAACGTACAAAGAGATAAAATTCCAAGAAGCATAACCGCCTTATCGCTTAATGTACTTTCTTCTCCTATTGTTATTAAATTCATAACAACATCTGCTATTATTATAGCAAGCAAAAAATAATTCTTGCATATAACATTTAAGAAACCTCTTACAATTGGTAGTTTTCCAAGAAACCGCATAACTTTGTTTGTGTCTTTTAAGACATTTTGTGATACTGAAATTGTCGTTTTTCCATGTTCATCACGGAAATTTACACTATACTTTTCACCTATAAATTTAATACCATTGTTATAGCTTTGACCGCTAACTCTTATCATTTTATCCTCCTTCAAATTATTGATGAAAATATATTAAATAACGCAGTAATTATATCATAATTACTGCGTTATATCAAGTTTTATGTTTTCTTCATCCAACTTAATTCCTTCACTTTACTATTTTGTTCTAGTTTTATTAAATACCTAGTAAATATAGGGATTGCTATTGTTGTTACTACTAAAAGTAACTTAAAGAACAATAAACTATTTAATACTCCTGCAACTAGCATCATGCTATACCCTATGAATCTTCCACAAGATATCGATGCTGTAACATACGCAAGATATTCCTCTTTATATTCCTCTAATCCTTCATCTACTACTATATTTGCTTTCTTTATGTTATATACAACATCATATATTCCAAAACCAACCATATAGCAAAAATTAAATATTATAAGTGTTATTTTATTTATGTCTAAGAATAATCCAATTACGCTAAATATTATTGCTATAGAAAGAATATTGAATATAGACTTGTATGTCTTTTTAGTATCTAGTTTGTTATATATTAAAATCGCTAACATAGAACATAATGAAAATACTGTTGTAAGTATACCTAAACTCATTTCCGTTTTAAATGTCATAAGAGTTATTACAATAATAATCTTACTTATTGTCTTTTCAAATATTCCGTAAGCAACGCCTGCTCTAGCAAAATTCTTTGTTCCTTCTAACTTTTCTTCGTTAATCTTCCATTTAAACGCTTCCATATTATATATTTTATTTGTTTTACTTAGCTTTGGCTGTTTTATAGATAATGTAATTGCTATTTCTATTACTGCTAAACAAAATACATAAATAGCTATTTCATTAAATGATGCTAGTTCTATAGATGTTCCAAGTACTACCGGTGCTACTATGTTTATTACCTTATCTAATACCTTCTTAATAGATACAAATTGTTTTCTATTATCGTTATTTGTAAGGCCAATATACATCATCTCATGCGTTGACCAGTATAGCACTTCAGATAATGCATATATACTTGCTACCCATATATAGTTTCTTACTATTTCTTCTTTTAGCACTACTATAAAAAGTATAAATATTGCTCTTGTTATAACACTTAATGATAATACTAATTTTATTATATCTGGATGTTTTTTTATAGGTTCACCTATTGCTAGTGACCCTATAAACCTTATAGCATGTACCGTTAAATAGTATAATGCTATTTTAGATATGTTATCATCTGTCACCTGCAAAAAATATGCTACTAAAAACGTATTAATAAACACTCCTGTTAAAATGTATATTAAATCGCCAAAAAGCAATTTTTTAGCTTCTTTACCTAATCTTTTGTTCATTATTCCCTCTTTATCTCTTTTCTTTAATATGTTACGTTTACTAAGAATAAACCTTCTGGAGCTACTGTTCTTCCACCTAGGTTTCTATCTCCTGTTTCAATCATATTCTTTATTACACATATGTCTAATTTTCCAGAACCTACATCTATTAAAGTTCCCGCAATTATTCTTACCATATTGTATAAAAAACCATTACCTACTACATCTATTATAACTCTATTTCCAAGTCTTGCAACCTGTATATCATAAATTTCTCTTTCAGTATCTTTAACTGTACTTCCTGCCGCCATAAACGCTTTAAAATCATGTTTACCTTTAAGATCATTTGCAGCAAGTTGCATAGCTTCTGTATCTAAGAAATATTTATAATGATATTCTCTATTTGCATTTAGTGCTGATGGAAATTTAGCATTGTTTATCACATATCTATAATGTTTTGCTTTAGCAGATATTCTTGCATTAAAGCTTTCATCCACATCTTCCACATTAAGTATTACTATATCATATGGTAGCATTGTATTTAATGCATAAAGAAGTTCTTCTGGTTTTATTGTTTTATCTGTTTTGAAATTTGCAACTTGTCCCATTGCATGAACTCCAGCATCAGTTCTACCAGACCCAATTACTTTAACTTCTTCTTTTAATATTTTGGCTAAAGCCGTTTCTAGTTCTTCTTCAATTGTTCTTTTATCTTTTTGTATTTGCCAACCACTAAAGTTGGTTCCATCGTATTCTATTGTTAATTTAATGTTTCTCATAATCTCTCCCAATGTGTATTATACCATTTATATATATAAAAAGCGAATACTTATGTATCCGCTTAATGTTTATCCTCTTGGATGTGCTTTTAAGTACTCATCTCTTAGTCTCATATCTGCAACATGTGTGTACATTAAAGTAGATGCTACATCTGTGTGGCCTAATAATTCTTGTACTGTTTTTATTTCAGCACCATTTTGCAACATATGTACTGCAAATGAATGTCTGATTGTGTGTGGTGTTAATTCTTTATCTATTTTAGCTTGTTCTTTATATTGTTTTAATATTTTCCAGAATCCTTGTCTAGTCATTTTTTGACCATTAGCATTTATAAATAAAGATGGCTCGTCCTCTGTTTTAATTAATAAAGGTCTTACATTTTCCACATATTCTCTTAAATATCTAAGAGTTGTATTTCCTAATGGAATAATTCTTTCTTTATTTTTCTTTTTAACTTTTATATGTCCAGCGTTAAGGTTTAATTCACTTAAATTCAAAGATATTAATTCTGTAACTCTGATACCAGTTGCGTAAAGGGTCTCCAACATAGCCTTATCTCTTTGGCCTTTAAGGTCAGAAAGATTAGGTTGGTCAAGTAGACTTTCTATTTCTGTTACAGATAGTATTGAAAGCTCTTTCTTTTCTACTTTTGGTGAAGATAGCTTGTCTGCTATATTTTCTTCAACAAGTTTTAATTTTAAAAGATATCTATAGAATGCTTTCATAGAAGCAATACTTCTAGATATTGTTGCATTAGATTTACCTAATGTTTGCATGTAAGCAATATAGGCTACTAGGTCTTCTTCTGTTGCTTCGAACATCTTCTTACCAACTTCATCTAGATATTCTAATAGTTGGTTGATATCTCTTTTGTAAGATAGTAATGTGTTTTTAGACACTTGTCTGCTTTCTAAGTACTCAATAAAGTCTTGAATTATAAGTTCCATTTCTTACCCCCATATGCTGTATATTACATAATTTTTTAATAACTGCTACTATTTTACACCACTTTTTCGGGATTTGCAAGTGTTTTTTGATTTTTATGTAACCGATTTTGTATTTTCTTTTTTTTAGGTATTATTTCATATTTAAAAAGAGTTTTAACGCTACTAAACTTGCCATTTGTTCTGCAATTATACTAGAAAATATTATTATAAAAGAGCCCGCACTTTTAGCTATATACCCAAGAAATTCTAAACCTGTCATACCAGCTCTTTTCTTAAATATATTAAAATGTACTTCCATAAACATAACAGATAAAAATATATACGCAGGTATGTAAATAACATTAACTAATACAACTAGTAAAAATACTACTAGCATTCCACCCCCTAAGCCAAACACATTAAATAAAATAACTGCATATATACTAATCATTGCCCCTTTTATTACAGCTAACATTTCTATTACATATCTACCAAACAACGTAACACTAGCCATAGCAAATATTAATATCAATATAAGATTTGTTTTTATCCCATTAAATACAACATTAGTTTCTAAGTATTCTTTACCAGTACTAATCTTAAATACTTCTGTTGCTTCTGTTATTAATGCCTCTTTAATGCTAGAATCAGAAAAAGCATATACTCCTATTCCTACAATAATTCCTATTAAAAGCATTATTAATATAACAAATAAATCATACTTGTTTTTTAATATGTATTCTCTAACTAATTTCTTAAGCACAAAACCACCTAAAACATACTATGTATGTTCTAAGTGGTTTATGTTTATTCCTAGTATATTACTTGTTATTTACTAGAATACTCTTCTTTAAGCATAGAATATGTTTTTATATCTACAAATTCTCCCTTAGAAAATCTTTCTTGTCTTAATGTCCCCTCATATACAAGGCCACATTTTTCCATTACTCTATATGAGCCCGTATTTCTTGCATCACACTGAATAATAACCTTGTTTAGTCCCATATTTTCAAAACCGAACTTTAGTACCCCTTTAACCGCTTCTGTCATTATACCTTTATTCCAATATTTGCTAGCTAACCAGTATCCTATCTCTGCTACGCTATGTTTTTCTTTTACATGAAGGTAATTTATACTTCCTATTGCTTTATTCTCTCCTTTTAATGTTATTGCCCAAACAGGTGGTTCTATAAGTTTTTCATATTCTTCTTTTAAAAACTCAATTCTGTTATATGCATCATCCATAGATGTATATGTATCAAAAGAAAGAAATCTAGTAACCTTTTCATCGCTACACGCTTCATATAATGCATCTACATCTGTATCCTTAAATAATCTAAGTTTTAATCTTTCTGTTTCAAGCTCTGGTAAATCCTTAAATGCTTTATATACAAGATCTTCTCTTTCCGCAATCTCTTCTACCTTTTCTTCCACGCTTTCAAGCTCATCTATATTCTTTATAGCCGCCACTGCAAGCTCATCACATCTATTATTGTATTCATTATCTGCATGACCTTTAACTTTTACAAAGTTAACCACATGAATCTCTTTTAGTCTTTCAATTTCTTCCCACAGATCCACATTTTTAACAGGTTCTTTACTTGCATTCTTCCATCCATTTTTCTTCCAGCCTTCAACCCATTTATTCAAATACGCATTTACCAGATATGCACTATCTGAGTATAATGTAACCTCACATGGTTTTGTTAAAACTTTAAGCCCTTCAATAGCTGCTCTTAGTTCCATTCTGTTATTTGTTGTATTTCTTTCTGCACCAAATATTTCTTTTTTATTATCTCCACACATAATTATAGCCGCATATCCACCAGGTCCTGGATTTCCGCTACATGCTCCATCTGTATATATTGTTACCTTCATCATAAGCTTCTCCTTTATTGTAACTTTAATTCTTTTGTGGTATTATATATCATATAAATTTAACTTGCAACAAAAGGAGATGAAGAAATGAACATTGTAGGTATAATAGCAGAATACAATCCTATGCATAACGGACATATTTACCATATTAAAAAAGCCCGTGAATTAACAAATGCAGATTACAGCATAGTAATAATGTCTGGCAGCTTTACCGAGCAAGGTAATATTGCAACACTAGATAAATTTACACGTGCAAAAATTGCTGTAGAATGTGGTGCTGATCTTGTACTAGAACTTCCAACAGTATATGCCACATCTAGTGCAGAAAACTTTGCAAAAGGTGCTGTAAATATATTAAATAGTCTCGGTTGTGTTACTCATTTAGCCTTTGGGGCAGAAACAGAAGATATAAATAACCTAAAAAAAATTGCAGAAGCTAAAATATCTTATGAAAGTGAAATTTTAGAAAAGAAAAAACAATATCTAAAAGATGGTATAACTGCAGCTAATGCAGAATACCTTGCTACAATGGATTTTGTGGCTTTTGATCTAAAGAACATTTTAGAAGAGCCTAACAACCTTTTAGGAGTAGAATATCTTAAAGCTTTAATTGAATCTCACAGCCAAATTAAGCCTGTTTTGGTTCACAGACTAAAAACTAATCATAGAGATAATAAAATAGAAGAAAATTGCGTTTTAGCAAGTTCTACAGCTATACGCGAAGCACTAGATAATACATTAGAAGAAATATCTTCTTCCGTACCTCAAAATACTTATTCAGCATTAGAAAAGAACGGTTACAAATTAAACAAAAACATTTGGGAATTATTGAAATTTAGTATTCTTAAATTAGGTAAAGAAGGATTAAAAAACATACAAGATGTTTCTGAAGGTTTAGAAAACAAACTATACGACGAACTATTAAACTCTTCTAGTTACGATGAATTTATACACAATGTAAAAAGCAAGAGATATACATTAAGTAGAATTAAAAGAATATGCATATATATATTACTAGGCATTACTAAAGAAAAATATACTAGACTTTGCAATGTAAATTATGCTAGAGTATTAAAAGTAAAAACAGATTCTTCTAATCTTCTTTCTTTAATATCTAGCGGTAATACAACATACATCCCTAAAGTTACTGATGAAATACTAGATACATTAAGTAATGAAGAAAAAGAAAGTATATATCTAGATATACTAGCTAACAATATCTCTCATAATATGAATGAAGATTTTACGAATTCTATTGTTGTAAAATAACTAAAATATATTACAAAATTTAAATAAAAAAATAACCGTCATGGAGTTCCTTGGCGGTTTTTATATATAAGCTAATTTGTGTTAGCATTAAATATATAAGTGTGTTGTTTGTTTAATAATTAGCTTGCGTTGGTTTGTACGTATTCTATTACTAAGAAAATGTATAGGCGAGCCTCTGAAACGCCTATCTCTCCAATCGTGATAGCTTGACTATCACAATACGGTGCCAGATTTTGTTCAAACAAAATCTGTACAAAATAGTATGATACCATAACGCATCTTTAGGCTAATCTTACCTTACATCACACCTGTAATAGTGTCTGATGTTTTTCTACCAACCCTTCAGATATAATAGCGTCTGATGTTTTACTACTAACCCGTCAGAAGTAATGGCGTCAAAGTATCACTTGAATTATATGCATATATGTATATATAAATAGCTTTTCTTGCGTATAAACAAGTCAAACATTCCCTTATTCTAGGTAATGCGCTATTTAAAAATACATATACTATATGTATTAAAACACATATACTATACATATTATCAATAATATTATCCGTCAAACCATTAAATAGAATTTATTCTATTACTCATCCATTCCACTTAATAAGGTGTTTTAGGATTTTCTTATACAATAATATTGTAACATTTTATGTTAACAAAGTCAATAAAAACACCTAATCTTTATTGATTAGGTGTTAATTTTTATATAAGTTCAATTATAGCCATTTCAGCAGCGTCGCCTTTTCTTGCAACAAGTTTAGTTATTCTAGTGTACCCGCCTTTACCTGCTTCATATTTAGGTGCTATTTCGTCAAATAATTTATCTGTTAAGTCGATTGTATTACCTTTGCTATCTTGAATTTTGTTTACAAGCTTAAACATTTTTCTTCTAGCTGCTAATTTAGAAGGTTTATCAACTTTAACTGTTTCTTTAACTATTTCTCTTTCTACTACTTCATATTTCTTTCCATTTTTTGAAGTCTTTTCAATTTTTACTTTTTTTCCGTTCTTATCTAATTTAGCTCTTGAAACAGTTTTTTCTTTGTTTTCGAAATTTGCTGCTTCTTTAATTGCAAGACTAATTATGCTATCTGCTAATGGTTTAACTTCCTTAGCTTTAGCAAGAGTAGTCTCAACTTTACCATTTTGGATAAGTTGTGTAACTAGCCCTTTTAATAGTGCGTCCCTAGCTCCTTTTGTTCTTGATAGTCTATTTGTTCCTGGCATTTTAAATTCCTCCTACTTATTATTCTTCAGGTTTCTTGAAAGATAATCCAAGAGAAGCAACTTTTGCAATTACTTCATCTAATGATTTCTTACCAAGGTTTCTTACCTTCATCATATCATGTTCTGTTCTAGATACGATATCTGCAACAGTGTGAATTCCTGCTCTCTTTAAGCAGTTATATGATCTTACAGAAAACTCTAATTCTTCGATTGGAGTTTCTAATGTTCTATCTTTTTCAGATAGTTGTTTTTGTGACATTATTGACATATTCTTAGCTATATCTGATAAGTCTATGAACATTTCTAAATGTTCATTTAATATTCTAGCTGCCATAGATAAAGCTTCATATGGTTCAATAACTCCGTTAGTCCATATTTCAAGTGTTAACTTGTCATAGTCTATTTCTTGTCCAACTCTTGTTTTTTCAACAATAAAGTTAGCTTTTCTTACTGGAGTAAATATAGAGTCAATTGGTAGTGTATTTATTGCTCCACCTGCTTCATCTCTATTTTTATCTCCTGGTATATATCCTCTACCTTTTGTAGCTGTCATTTCAGCTTCTAGTACTCCACCTTCATCAAGGTAAGCAATGTGTAAATCTGGGTTTACAACTTCTATTGTTCCATCAGTTATTATATCTGCTGCAGTAACTTCACAAGGACCTACTTTAGAGATTTTTAATGATTTAACATCTGTATCATGAGATTTTAAACATACTTCTTTTAAGTTAAGAATAATGTTTGTAACATCTTCAGATACACCTGGTATTGTTGAAAACTCATGTGATACTTTATCTATTTTTAAAGTATTGATTGCATATCCTGGTAAAGAAGAAAGTAATATTCTTCTTAGTGAGTTTCCTAGAGTGATTCCAAATCCTCTTTCTAGTGGTTCTACTGTAAACTTTGCATAATATGTGTCTACATCTACTTCAACACATTCAATTTCTGGTCTTTTCATTTCTAACATAATAATTCCTCCTATCTGTACGCTCTGATTACACGTACACATAAATTTGTTAGTTAATTTTTACCGAGTATTATTTACTAGTTCTTAGAGTATAACTCAATAATTAAGTTTTCAGCTACTTCTAGATCTACATCTGCTCTAGCTGGTATTCTTATAACTTTAGCAGTTAATTTTTCTTTATCTACTTCTAACCAAGCTGGTACGTTTTTAGCTTTGATATTTTCGATCATTGCTTTAACTGTTGTGTTATCTTTCTTTTCATCTCTTATAGCTACAACATCACCAACTCTTAATTGGTATGAAGGTATATTTACTTTTTTACCATTTACTGTAACCATTTCATATCCTACTAATTGACGGCTTTCTCTTCTTGAAGAACCTAATCCTAATCTGTAGCATACATTATCTAATCTTGTTTCTAATAATCCAAATAGGATGTCAGAAGTAACTCCTTCTCTTCTAAATGCTTCTTCGTAGTATTTAACGAATTGAGCTTCAGAAACTCCGTAATAAACTTTAGTTTTTTGTTTTGCACGAAGTTGTAAACCATATTCAGATAATTTAGCTTTGTTTTTTCCGTGTTGTCCTGGTGCATATGCTCTTCTTTCTATAGCACATTTACCTGTGTTACATCTTTCACCTTTTAAGAACAATTTTTGTCCTTCGCGTCTGCACTTTTTACAACTTGCTCCTGTATATCTTGCCATTAGTCTTCACCCCCACTAAACTCTTCTTCTCTTAGGTGGTCTGCATCCATTGTGTGGTATTGGAGTTACGTCTCTAATTGTATCGATTTCCAAACCTGCTGTTTGAAGTGCACGAATTGCTGCTTCACGTCCAGCTCCAGGCCCCTTTATATTTACTTGTACAGTTCTTAAACCGTGTTCTTTAGCTGCAGTTGCTGCAACTGTTGCTGCTTCACTAGCTGCGAATGGAGTATTCTTTCTTGAACCTTTAAATCCAAGAGAACCTGCACTTGACCAAGATAATAAGTTACCTTGTTCATCAGTCATACTAACTATTGTATTGTTAAATGATGAATGAATGTGTGCAACACCACTTGCTACGTTTTTCTTTACTTTTCTTTTAGTTACTTTTTTCTTTGCTGGTGCCATGATTATACTCCTTTCTTGTTAGCCACTACTTTTCTAGGGCCTTTTCTAGTTCTTGCATTTGTTTTTGTTCTTTGTCCTCTTACTGGAAGTTTTCTTTTATGTCTGATTCCTCTAAAGCATCCAATTTCCATAAGTCTCTTGATATTTAAAGAAACATCTCTCTTAAGATCGCCTTCAACAACGTAATCTCTTTCGATTATTTCTCTTACTTTAGCTTCTTCATCTTCTGTTAAGTCTTTGATTCTTTTAGAAGAATCAATTCCTGCTTCAGCTATTATTTTCTTAGCTGATGTTCTACCTATACCGTAGATTGCTGTTAAACCAATTTCTACTACTTTATTTTTAGGTAAATCTACTCCTGCTATACGTGCCATTTAAGCTTCCTCCTAACCTTGTCTTTGTTTGTGCTTAGGGTTTTCGCATATAACTCTAACCACACCATTTCTTCTTATTATTTTGCACTTTTCGCAAATTTTCTTTACAGATGGTCTTACTTTCATTTTGTATTTCCTCCTTAAACCTGTATCTGTTTTATATATATAACAAATATTAAATATATGAGAGGTACACTCTTCTCATACAGCCGCTCTAATATTTGATTATACCAATATAAATTATTTATCTCTCCATGTGATTCTTCCTTTTGAAAGATCATATGTAGATAACTCAAGTTTTACTTTGTCTCCAGGTAAAATCTTTATATAATGCATTCTAAGTTTTCCAGATATGTGAGCTGTAACTACATGTCCGTTTTCTAATTCAACTTTAAACATTGCATTAGGCATTGATTCTACTACTGTTCCTTCAACTTCTATAACGTCATCTTTTGCCATAAATTCCTCCTATACACATAGATAGATGCTAAGTTTTGAAAAAGCGCATAAATCGCCCATAACTTAACGGTTAAATTATAACTCTTTTTATGCTAAAAGTCAACGATTTTAATACATTTTTATGTGAATTTTAGCATCTTTTTTAGTTAAAAAATATATAGACGTAAAAACTACGTCTATATATTCTTACAATTGTATTAAATTTTAACTAATAGTAACTAAATCAATCATATAAGTCACCACCACTATGATCATTAGAACTACTACCACTTGTATATTTACCATATGCGTTTCCAGATGTTATTGATGCTGTGCTAGATACCGCTGTACTTCCGCTAGATGTTGTTGTTACATAATAACTTCCTATATATACTTTGCTTGAAGATATTGTAGCAGAAGTTTTATTATATGAACTATTTACCCATTCTGTCCACGTTGAACCACTTCTTGTATAATATGTAGTACCTGATATTGTAAATTTAATTACTGTATATGTTTTTCCACTACTTGCTGTTGCGCCAGAGAAATCACCACCTACAGGTTTTACCGTTATTGTATATGTTCCGTTTGTTAATCCTAATGTAGATAAGTCTACAGTAGTTGTGCTCACAGTTTTCATTAACGCCGATCCCGAAAATATAGCAAACTGACCTACCCCGCTTGGTACATTAGATATTGTTAGCGTATTAGCACTTATAGATATTGTTATTGTTTTTGTTGTTACTGTTACGGTACAAGTTGCTGTTGCCGTTCCAGATGTAGCTGTTATCGTTGTAGTACCACCACCTTTTAAAGTTATTGTTGCTGTCGTATTTGTTCCAGATACCGTTGCTACATTTGTATTTGACGATGTCCATGTTACATCACTTGTTAGATTAGCTGTTGTCGCTGTTAAAGATACTGTCTTTGTTGCACCTGTTGCTAATTCTTCAGACATCGTAGTTTTACTTAATGTTATTGTTGGTACTGGCACTGGTTCTGGTTCACTCGTACCGCCACTAGAATTATTATTATTTTCTGGTGTATACCCTTCTACCGATATTTTTAAATCCTGAGTTCCATTTTGTGAAATTACTACTTCAAATCCAGTTTTAGTTTTTACCGTTTTACTTCCATTTGCATTTGTTGTTATTGTATTTTCAATTAATCCTTTACTTGTTAATTCTGTTATATACTCATCTACCGTTATTGTTCCTAGATTGTCTGTTAGTACTCCATTTTTTATTACTTGTAATCTTGTATATTCTTCAGCATAGTTTTGCTTTGCTGTAGTATTTTTAGCACGTCCTATTATTCCACTATCTTCTAAAGCTATTATTACCGTTGCTGCAAGTATTGCCATTACAAGTATTGTTATACTTAATACTATTAAACTTACACCATTTTTCATTTTCATAGTTTCCACCCCATACATATATGTTTCTATATTATTATATATTATACATTATTGCAATATGTTTTTAATAATATATAGCAAAAGAGCTGTGTTTTACACACAGCTCTTGTAATAGATATTTAATTGTAATGGTTATCCTTAATAAAATAGTATTCGCTATTAGGATAACGGATTTCATTCTCTTCGCCAAACTTCTTGCAATTTGCAATCCTGCTTTCGAAGAACGGGATAGGGTCACACCAATCACGATTGGTCTTCGCATCAGCAAGAATTATATCATCCTTTTCTGCCATTTCTACGGCACCCATATCGACAACATACTTGTGTTGTCCAGATTCATTGATGTACAATTCTCCGATTCTGAAGTTCTTAAACCACACGTCATATTTAATCATTGCTTATATCTCCTTTCACAAGTTGTGATTAGATAATTATTTGCATACTATAATAGTATAACATACTTTTTGTTTTATGTCAACCGTTATCTTACAGTATTATCATCACTAACTTCTTTTATATCTCTTCCCATTTCTTTTAATTTTGTTCTATTTCTATAGTCCATCGCCATTACTCTATCTTCAAAACATGCAATAGCCATGCCTCTAATATGTTCCGGTACTTTTACACCTATTTTCATTTCTACTTCCGTTAAAGCTTTTCTTATATCCATATTTTTTAAATTTGTTTCAAAAAACTCTCTTGCTCTTTCGTCTTCACATAAAAAGTCAAAAGTGGTCATCCACATTTCTTCTGTATCAGTAGTAAATTCTTCTCTTTTGTTTGTCTTAACCTCACTTCTTAATTGTGCTAAAAATCCCATTAATGCAGGCGGCAAATCTGAAACCTCTTCCTCTTTAGCTTCAGGTATAATGGATATCTTAGGTGGTTGAGTTGTTGTCAAACTTGCTGTTTTCATCCAGTCTGTATATATTTTTTCCATAACTTCAGGTTCATTTCCTAAAATAAGCGCCGCTTCTGTATCGTACATAGGAGCTACTCTAACTGTCTGTTTACCATCTACTTTACTAAAAATTAAAGAAATATTCTCTAGGTGTCTATCTCCTTCCATTATCGCTAAATCGAATAGAAGTTGTTTTCTTATACCTAACATACATTCATCTATATCTTGTTCACTCAGGCCTTGTTGTTTTAATTTTAATGGCAAATTATCAAAAACATGATCTATATCTATTGTATCTTCATATCCCGGAACATCCGGTCCGCTTCCTATAAGCTCGTGAAGAGTAATCATTTCTTCGCCCTCTTTACAAACATATTTAGTTATTAATCCCTGTTCGCCTTTGTATCTGACCATGTCATATTCTGCAGTTTCCATTCCCGCTTGACGAGCTAATGCACAAGAAATGAGTTCAGAATATTCTGAGTTTTGTTGTCCATCTACATTTGTTTTTACAAGAACTCTTCCACCATTTATGTCTATCCAATCTTTCTCTCTATTCTCATTACCTCTTATTTCACGTTCAGTTTCTACGTCATTTTCTTCTACTACTCTGTCAAAATCTATATAACCATCAGGTGCTCTATATTCACCTAACTCTTCAAAAGTTTTGTTTATCATATTAGCCTCCTAAGGTCATTATAGCATTATTAAATAAAAAAAATCAAGATAGTATGTTACTATCTCGATTCTTCTTTTACAATGTTAAAATTTCAGGACCTTCTTCTGTTATTACAATAGTGTTTTCGTAATATGCTGAAAGCTTTTTGTCTTTAGTAGTTACAACCCATTTATCTTTTCCTACAACTACATCTGGTGATCCTGCAACAACCATTGGTTCAATTGCAAGCGCCATCCCTACTTGTAGTCTTTCGCCTCTGCCCTTCTTACCTATATTAGGTACACCTGGGTCTTCATGCATTTCTCTACCAATACCGTGCCCTTGGTATTCTCTTAGAAGATTAAATCCAGCACCTTCAACTACTGTTTGAATTGCATTAGATATGTCTCCTATTCTATTACCCGCCACCGCTTGGTCTACACCTGCAAAAAAGGCTTGTTCTGTAACTTGTATTAGCTTCTTAGCTAGCGGTGAACCCTCACCAACTATAAACGTTCTTCCTGCATCTGCATGGAATCCGTCCTTTATATACTCCAACGTCTACACTAACCACATCACCTTTTTTAAGAGGTCTTGAGTCTGGTATTCCGTGAATTATATCTTCATTTACACTAATACATGTTGCATGGGTATACGTCTTACCTCCTGGGTATGGACATTCTACTCCTCTAAACGATGGAACTGCTCCATGTTTAATCATTACACTTTCTGCTACGTAATCTAAATATGAAGTTGTTACTCCTTCGCGAACATTCTTTTTTATTTCAGATAAAACCTCTTTCATAATCTCCGCTGGTACTCTCATTTGTTCAATTTCTTTTTTAGATTTTATATACACCATTGTTTCTTATCTTCTCCTATTTCAAATCCCTAATTAAATCTGCTGTAACTTCTTTAGAAGTTCTTCCTATTTTGTCACCTGCTTTTTCAACTCTTAATTTACCGTCTTTAGCATAGTGATTAAGAACAACCTCTGCGTTAGCATAATATATGTCTAATCTTTGTCTTACAGCATCTTCTTTGTCGTCATCTCTTTGTACAACAGGGCCACCACATTTATCGCAAACACCTTCTACTTTAGGTGGATTGTATTCTGTATTGTATCCCTCTTTACAAGATTTGCACACTCTTCTAGTTGTTATTCTAGAAATAAGTTCGTCATAATCTACATCAAGATTTATTGCTAAATCTACTTTTCTATCAATGTTTGCAAGCATTGCATCTAAATCATAACATTGTTTTTCTGTTCTTGGATATCCATCTATCATTGCACCTTTTTCAAGTACATCTTCTCTAGATAATCTATCCATAAGAATTCTGTTTGTTAGTTCGTCCGGAACAAGATTTCCAGCTAAAATGTAAGTGTTAGCTTCTTTTCCAAGTTCTGTTTCATTCTTGATGTTTTCTCTAAAGATATCACCAGTAGAAATGTGAACAAGACCTAATTCTTCGGCTACCTTAACGCCTACTGTTCCTTTTCCGCTACCTTGAGCTCCTAGTATTACTATTATCATAAAAATACCTCCTAAAAGTTTTATATATTATACACCAGTTACTAGCTAAAGTAAACCCTAAAAAGAGTTTAAGCGAACAAAACTGTTCGCTTAAAGGGGAAAAATTTATCAGTATATACTATGTAAAAAGTTACTTTTATTGTATCCTTTCTACACTTATATCTTACTATACAACTTTGTAAAAATTATTATATTTTTATGGGAAGTTGTGTGATAATAAAAGAGAGTATATTTAAATACCCTCTTTACATTATTATATTATCATTTCCTCTGGAGATACGATTTTGAATTTATATTCATCATCTACTCTTATATCATATCCTTGATTATATATTTCTCTATATTCATTCATAAGAACGTCTATATATCTTCTTTCAGCTTCCTCTACAGTTATATCATCTTTATTTAGTAGATTGTATATTCTTATGCCTAAATATTCTTCATATAAATCTGAAACTAATTCTTGCGTTTCTGGATTCTCATATATTTGTTTAGATGTACTTATTGCTTCTCCAGCTATATCAAAAAACATTGTAAATATATTTACTAAGAAGTATGTTATCGCAAATGCCACTATTGCTGAAAATATAGCAAGCCCTAAACCAGTTGATTTAGCAACTGTATTTTCTCCTCTTGTTTTTTTACTTGCCATAGCAATAATTGCAATAATTAATGCTATTATAGATGTTATTATACCAATTCCAGGCATAATACATGTAAGAAGTGCCAATATACCAAAAATTACACTTGCCGCTGCCATTATCATCCCCCCTTTATTATCTTTCTAAAAACAATATTCCAAATGCATCTCCATCAACATCTTTTATTATTGATGAATAGAATACTTTAGTGGCATTTATTCCAAAGCCGTTTGTACTTTGTATTTCTGTTAATGAATTCCTTTTAACATTTGTATCAAACTCAGCCGCTGCCCCTACATAATAAACTCCACCTTCATATGCTTTATGTTCTTTTACAGTTTCAGATGATAAACTATTTTCTACCTTTAAATTATTTTTATTTAATCTATACTTGCCTGTATATGCAGTCCCCTTCTCTTTAGTTACTGCCATTATCGACATATCCGAATTCTCATATTGCTGAAAAGCCACTATAACTTCTATTCCTGTTAATGTTTTACCATCGTAAGCTGCAATAATCTGTCTACGTAATAAATCAGATATTTTTTCTAATTCTTCTATAGTGTCTGAAATGTTTGGTACTTCCACTTTAGGTTGTTCAACATATTTCGTTAATTTATTTATATCTATTTCTTTGTCAGCCTTTACATCATAAGCAGAAGTAACTTCTTTATATTCTTTTGTGCTTAAATCCATAAATGTAACTACTATGTTTGTATTATCTCCATCTACTTTTCTTTCAATTCTTGATACAAAACTGCTTGATTCTTCATTAGCAATATTTGATTCTCCATCATATTTAAATAATTTACCTTTTGAAGATTGTATTAAAATAAATTCTTCAAATGTATATATTTTAGAAAAAGATACTTTTGCTTTTGCTTTGTTAGTTATTACTACATATTCATCTTTGTCATAATTATAATGATAACCATAGTTATTTTTATCTACTGGTATTTGCCACATCTTACCGTAACCTACAGTATTAACAAAACTATATTTGTCATAAGAAACTCCATTTATATCTATAAGTTTACCATCTGATGTTAGATAATAAATAGTCTCAAACGTATGATTATTAATTCTTGCTATATCTATAATAGTATATTTAGAAAGTTCTTTTAATTCTTCGCATACATCATAACTTACATCATAAGCCTTACCTTCTTCAGTTACTACTATAGCTGAAACTGCTGGTGGATTAAACAATATTTTTTTTGGTGTTCCCACTGTTTTCCAAAGAGTCTTTTTACCATTAGAAGAATCTTTAGAATACACTTTACCATTTTCTATGTATAATGTTATATTTTTAACCGTATCTTTAGTTCCGGCAAATTCTACATTTTTATGTTTTGCATAAGGATCTATTGTTATCTCCTCATCTTCGTTCCCATCACTTGGTTCAACATCATCTAATATATCTTCCATAGGCGAGTCAGGCGTTATATCCCCAGGGTTTGTTTGTACTATATTCTCTGGTATATTTTCTACCATGTCTGTAAATTCGTTAAATTCTTTATACATTTTAGAAAATACCATTACAGTCCCTATTATTACTCCTATTAATACGAATAAACCTATCATCGCACCAATACTTACTCCTTGAATTTTTACCTCTTCTGTTCCATTTGGATTATTAAAATTGTTATTCATATTATCCATATTATTCACCCTCTTATACAAATAATGATATAACAAATTTGTTTTATGGTCAATGTACCGTCTATATAAATTCACACATATTTATATATAAAAAAAGATGCCCAAAGTTAAACTTTGAACAACTTTTTTATATTTTCTTATTAGTCTAAGAAACCATCGTAATGTCTTGAAACCATTTGTGTTTCTATAGTCTTTAATGTTTCTATAGCAACGCTTACTACGATAAGTATTGTAGTACCACCAAATGATAGTGCTAGTCCAGGCATTAAACCTTGACATGCTACTGGAAGTACTGCAACTAATGCTAGGAATATTGCTCCAGACCAAGTTATATTAGTAAGAACCTTATTAATATAATCTGCTGTGTTCTTTCCTGCTCTTATACCTGGGATAAATCCACCATTTTGTTTTAAATTGTTAGACATTTCCACAGGATTAACAGTAAACATTGTGTATACAAATGTAAATCCAACTATTAATAACATGTATATAATAGCATATGCTACTAGATACCAACCTGGAGCTGCTGAACATATTTTAAGAACTACTCCCCAAAATCCTGTTGCTGCACCTTTTGTTACTAATTGAATTATTGTACCTGGTATCATTAAGAATGACATTGCAAAGATGATTGGCATTACACCAGCCATTGCAAGTTTTAATGGTATGTGTGTATTTTGTCCACCATACATTTTTCTACCAACTACACGTTTCGCATAATTTACTGGTATTCTTCTTTCAGCTTGTTGTACAAATATTACACCTGCTAGAAGTGCAATAAATGCAATTACAACACCTGCTACTATTAATATATTAAGTTTTCTAATTGCTGCAAATTCTGCTAGAGCTGTTATTGCTCCTGGTGCACCTGAAACGATACCTACGAAGATAATCATTGACACACCATTTCCAATTCCGTGCTCTGTAATTTTATCTGCAAGCCACATTAATAATGCTGTACCTGCTGTCATGCTTACTACAAACATTATCATCCCAACAACTTTCATTGCACCAACAGATAATGCTGGTAACATTGCTGTTCTATAGTTTAGGTAAAGACCAATTGCTTCAACAACTGCAAATGCCATTGTTAACATCTTTGTGTATCTACCTAATTTTTTTCTTCCTGTTTCTCCTTCTTTAGCAAGTTTTTCTAAACTTGGGATAACAGTTTGAAGAAGTTGTAGTACGATTGATGCTGTGATATATGGTGATATAGTCATCGCAAATATAGATAGTCTACTGAATGCTCCACCTGAAATAATGTTTATTGTTCCAAGTATTCCATTTGATTGAGCTTCGAAAGCTTCTATAAATGCCAGTTTGTTTATTCCTGGTACTGTTATGAATGTACCAATACGGAATAAAAGTATTATAAATATAGTGTATAGTATCTTCTTACGAATGTCTTTTACTACAAACATATTTTTTATTGTTGCAAACATACTATTTCACCTCTATCTTTCCACCTACTGCTTCTATTTTCTCTTTAGCTGCATCAGTGAACTTTTTAGCTTCAACTGTTACTTTCTTAGTAAGTGTTCCATTACCAAGCACTTTAAGTCCTGCTAATTCACGTCTTACTAATCCTTCTTTAACTAAAAGTTCCATATTTACTACTGTACCGTTTTCGAATCTTTCAAGATCAGAAACGTTAATTGTAGCGTATTCAGTGCTAAATATGTTATTAAATCCACGTTTAGGGATTCTTCTATAAAGTGGAGTTTGTCCTCCTTCGAACCCTCTTCTTATTTTTCCACCTGTTCTAGCTTTTTGTCCTTTATGTCCTTTTCCAGCAGTTTTTCCGTTACCGCTTCCAATTCCACGACCTACTCTATTTCTAGATTTCTTTTCAACAGCTGGTCCTAAATTATGTATTTCCATTTAGGTCATCCTCCTCTCTTATACTATTATTTCAATAATTTTTCTACTGTAATATCTCTTGCTGCTGCCACTTGTTCAACTGTTCTCATTTCTTGTAATGCAGCAACTGTAGCAAGTACTACGTTTCTTCCATTACGAGATCCTAGTGTTTTAGCTGTAACATTCTTAATTCCTGCAAGTTCAAGAACTGGTCTTACAGCACCACCAGCGATAACACCTGTACCTTCTGGAGCTGGCTTGATTATTACGATTGAAGAACCAAGTTTCTTAGTATATTCATGAGGTACTGTTCCGTTTACAACTGGAACTTTTATTAAGTTTTTCTTAGCTGCATCTGTAGCTTTTTTGATAGCTTCTGGAACTTCTGATGCTTTTCCTGAACCAACACCAATTCTTCCTTTTTCATCTCCAACTACTACAAGTACGCTAAATCTAAATGTTCTTCCGCCTTTTACAACTTTAGCAACACGTCCAACGTAAACAACTTTTTCTTTGAATTCAGGTGTTCTGTCTTCTCTTTTTTCTCTACGTTGTCTGTTTTCTTTAACTTGTTTAGTATCAGTCATTGTTTATTTTCCTCCTAACCTTAAAACTTAAGTCCTGCTGCTCTTGCAGCTTCTGCTAATTCTTTAACTTTTCCATGGTATAAGTAACCATTTCTATCGAATACTACTGTATCTATTTTCTTTTCTAATGCACGTTTAGCAATTAAAGTTCCTACTTCTTTTGCTGCTTCTACGTTAGAAGCTTTAGTTGTAACCTCTTTGTCAAGAGTTGAGGCTGAAACAAGTGTAGTTCTAGTTTCATCATCAATTAATTGTGCATAAATGTTTGTTAAGCTTTTGTTAACACAAAGTCTTGGTCTTGCGCTTGTACCTTTTACAGTAGCTCTTACTCTGCTTTGTCTAGCTTCTCTTTTTGCTTGTTTGCTATCTCTACTTCTCATTTTTTATCCTCCTTACTTCTTGCCGCCGGCTTTTCCTTCTTTTCTAATTATACGTTCATCAGCGTATTTGATTCCTTTGCCCTTGTATGGTTCTGGTAATCTGTATTCTCTTATCTTAGCTGCGAATTCTCCAACTTCTTGTTTGTCGATTCCTTTTACTAATATTGTGTTAGGATCTGGTACTTCAGTTTTAACTGTTGCAGTATCTAATACTTCAACTGGATGAGAGTAACCTAGCGTTAAAGCAAGTTTGTTTCCTTGTTTAGCTGCTCTGTAACCAACACCATTTATTTCAAGTTTCTTTTCGAAACCTACTGTTACACCTGTAACCATATTTGCAATAAGGGATCTTGTTAGTCCATGTAATGCTTTGTGTTCATCGTTGTCTCTCATAACCACTATAGTTCCATTTTCAACTTTAACTGCAACTTCTTTTACAGTGTCCATTTCTAATGTTCCTTTTGGTCCTTTTACTACAACGTGATTTCCGTTTACTGTAACTTCTACTCCAGCTGGAACTGTTATAGCTTTATTTCCTATTCTAGACATATTTTCTCCTCCCTTACCATATGTAAGCGACTACTTCGCCACCAACGTTTTCTCTTCTTGCTACTTTATCTGTAACAATACCTTTTGATGTAGAAATAATTGCTATTCCTAATCCATTTAATACTCTTGGTAATTCTTCTTTTTCAGCGTAAATTCTTAGACCTGGTTTAGAGATTCTCTTTAGACCTTGGATTACGCATTTATTTTCTTTATACTTAAGAGTAATTCTTATATTTTTATGTGTTCCATTTTCTACTACTTCTCTATCAGCAATAAAGCCTTCGTTTAATAGTATGTTTGATATTTCAGCTTTAACTTTTGAATAAGGAACGTCAACAGTTGCATGTTTTTGCTTTGCTGCATTTCTTATTCTAGTTAACATATCTGCTATAGGATCTGTTAAATTCATTCTTACGTTCCTCCTTACTACCAGCTAGCCTTTTTAACGCCTGGTATTTCACCTTTATATGCTAATTCTCTAAAGCATATACGGCATATACCATACTTTCTAATATAGGCATGTGGTCTTCCGCACAATTTACATCTGTTATAATATCTTGTGCTAAACTTAGGTGTTCTTTGTTGTTTAGCTATCATTGATTTTTTAGCCATTAAACTTTCCTCCTTAATTCTTTGCAAAAGGTAGGCCAAGTAGTTCTAGAAGAGCTTTAGCTTCTTCATCTGACTTAGCTGTTGTTACGAATATAACATCCATACCACGAGCTTTATCTACCTTATCAAATTCGATTTCTGGGAATATCATTTGCTCTTTAATACCAAAAGCATAATTTCCTCTTCCATCAAAAGATTTTGTTGAAAGACCTTTGAAGTCTCTTACTCTAGGAAGTGCTACGTCAAATAATCTAGTAGCGAAATCATACATTTTTTCTCTTCTTAAAGTAACTTTGCATCCGATATTCATACCTTCTCTTAACTTAAACGCAGCTATTGATTTTTTAGCTTTTGTTATAAGAGGCTTTTGACCTGATATAGCTTCAAGATCTTTTGCAGCGATATCTAATGCTTTAGAGTTATCTTTAACATCAGAAACACCCATATTTATAACTATTTTTTCAAGTTTTGGTACTTGCATTATAGATTTGTAACCAAATTTAGTCATTAATGCAGGCACAACTTCTTTTGTGTATCTTTCTTTAAGATCCATCACTTAGTCCTCCTTATTTAATTTCAGTATTACATTTTCTGCATACTCTTATTTTTTTACCGTCTTTAACTTGTACTCCAAGTTTAACACCTTTACCACATTTATCGCAGTAGTAATTTACTTTTGATACGTGGATAGGAGACTCAACTTTAACTATTCCGCCTTGTTCTCCTTGTCTTCTAGGTTTAGTATGTTTTGTTCTAACGTTAACGCCTTGAACAACTACTTTGTTATCTGCTTTAAGTACTTTTAGTATTTTACCTTTTTTGCCTGCATCTACACCAGAGTTTACGATAACTGTGTCATCTACTCTTAGTTTGATTTTAGCTTCATTCTTAATATTTTTTACCATTGTGCTTTACCTCCTAAAGTACTTCAGGTGCTAGAGATATTATTTTCATATAATCTTTATCTCTAAGCTCTCTTGCAACTGGTCCAAAGATACGAGTTCCTTTTGGAGTCTTGTCATCTTTTATGATAACAGCTGCATTTTCATCAAATTTTATGTATGATCCATCTTGACGTCTTAGTCCAGTTTTAGATCTAACAATTACTGCTTTTACTACGTCGCCTTTGTTTACAACGCCACCTGGTGTTGCTTGTTTTACAGAAGCTACGATTACATCTCCGATGTTACCCCATTTTCTGTGGTGTCCACCAAGTACTCTTATACACATTAATTTTTTTGCTCCTGTGTTGTCTGCGACATTAACAACTGATTGTTGTTGTATCATAGTAGTTCCTCCTTTTCAATTACTTAGCTTTTTCTACTATTCTAACTAGTCTGTATCTTTTATCTTTACTTAGTGGTCTAGTTTCCATTATTTCTACTGTATCACCAATACCACATACATTTTCTTCATCATGAGCTTTTACTTTTAATGTTTTGTTCATGATTTTATTATAAAGTGGATGTTTAAACTTAGTGTCTATTCTTACAACTATAGTTTTATCCATTTTATTTGAAACTACTTTACCTATTTTAGTTTTTCTTGCATTTCTTTCCACTAGTTTATCCTCCTACTTATTTTCTTCTACAGCTTCTGTTGCTTCTGCTTTTTTAGCTGTTTTCTTTGCAGCTGGTTTTTTTGCTGCTTTTTCTTTTTTAGCTGTTTCTTTAACTACAACTTCTACACCATTTTGTTTCATAGTTAAGATTGTGTTAACTCTAGCTATATTTTTCTTAGTTTCTGCTATTTTGTTAGGATTATCTAAGCCGTTCATGGCAAGTGATAATCTTAATTTAAATAACTCAGATTTTAAAGCTTGTAGTTCTTCAACTAGTGCTTTTTCATCCATCTTTTTGTAATCATTTAATTTATTACTTTTCACTGTCATTACCTCCTAGGCTTTCTTCCTTAGAAATTACTTTACATTTGATAGGAAGCTTTTGGATAGCTTTTTTAAGTACTTCTCTTGATTCAGCTTCGCTTAATCCAGCTATTTCAAACATTACTCTACCAGGTTTAACAACTGCTACGAAATATTCTGGGTTACCTTTACCAGATCCCATTCTTGTTTCTGCAGGTTTTTTAGTTATTGGCTTATCTGGGAATATTGTAATCCAAGATTTACCGTATTTTTTAGTGTATTTAGAAATTACTATTCTGGCAGCTTCTATTTGGTTGTTAGTTATGAAAGTTGGTTCTAATGCAACTATTCCATATTCACCATGTACAAGTTTTGTTCCTCTTGTAGCATTTCCTTTTATTCTACCTTTTTGCATTTTTCTAAATTTTGTTCTTTTAGGTACTAACATTATTTGTTACCCCCTTTAGCTTCTTTTCTTTGTGGTAGAACTTCACCTTTATATATCCAAACCTTAACACCGATGATACCATATGTAGTTAATGCTTCAGCAAAACCATAATCGATATCTGCTCTTAAAGTTTGTAGAGGTATTGTTCCTTCACTATAATGTTCAGCTCTAGCTATTTCAGCTCCACCTAAACGTCCAGACACTTGAGTCTTGATACCTTTAGCTCCAGCTTTCATTGTTTTAGCCATTGCTTGTTTCATTGCTTTTCTGAAAGATATTCTTCTTTCTAGTTGAGAAGCAATAGATTCTGCAACAAGTGTAGCATCCATATCTAAGTTTTTAACTTCAACGATATTTAAAGATACTGTTTTACCTGTCATTTTTTCTAATTTCTTTTTAAGTTCTTCTATAGCAGCACCAGCTTTACCGATGATCATACCAGGCTTAGCTGCCATTACGTTTACTTTAACTTCTGTTCCTTTTCTTTCTATGTTGATAGAAGAAATTCCAGCAGTTTTTAAAGTCTCTTTAAGATATTTACGAATTTTGTTATCTTCTACTAAGTAATCTGCAAAGTTTTGTTTATTTGCATACCATTTAGAAGACCAGTCTTTTATAATGCCTACTCTTAAACCATGTGGACTTACTTTTTGACCCATAAATACTTCCTCCTATTCTACTTCTTTTAGAACTATTCTTATGTGACTAGTTCTTTTTCTTATTCTATATGCTCTACCTTGAGCTCTTGGACTTATTCTTTTCATTGTTGGCCCTTGATTTGCAACAGCTTCTGCTACAACAAGTTTGTTTTCATTCATTGAATGATTGTTTGTTGCGTTAGCCATAGCAGATTTAAGGATTTTAGAAACGATAGGGCTAGCTGCTTTGTTTGTATATTTAAGTATAGCTAGCGCTTCTTTTGCTTCTTTACCTTTTATTAGGTCCAAAACAATTTTAGCTTTTCTTGCACTGATACGTGCAAATTTTAATTCAGCTCTTGCTTCCATTTCTTGTTTCCTCCTAATTATTATTTGCTAAGTTTGCTCTTTTTGTCTCCTGCGTGACCTCTGAAAAGTCTTGTTGGAGCAAATTCGCCTAACTTGTGTCCTACCATTTCCTCTGTTATATATACAGGTACATGTTTTCTTCCGTCATGAACTGCAATTGTGTGACCTATCATTTGAGGATATATAGTAGATGATCTTGACCATGTCTTAAGTGCATCTTTAGTGTCAGTTTCATTCATTTTTTCAACTCTTGCTAAAAGTTTTGCATCTACATAAGGTCCTTTTTTTAGTGATCTTGACATAGTATGTTACCTCCTACTTTCTATTTCTTCTCTTAACTATGAACTTATCAGTTCTATGGTTTTTCTTACGAGTCTTGTATCCTAATGCTGGTTTACCCCAAGGAGTCATAGGTCCTGCGTGTCCAACTGGAGCTCTACCTTCACCACCACCATGTGGGTGATCGTTAGGGTTCATTACAGATCCTCTTACTGTTGGTCTTACGCCCATATGTCTTGTTTTACCTGCTTTACCGTATGATACGTTTTCGTGATCTGAGTTACCTACTACACCGATTGTAGCAAAGCATACTACAGGTATTAATCTCATTTCGCCAGAAGGCATTCTTACGTGTGCGTATTTTCCTTCTTTAGCCATTAATTGAGCTGCTTCACCAGCTGCTCTTACTAATTGTCCACCTTTACCTTTGTGCATTTCTATGTTGTGTATTTCTGTACCAACTGGAATTTCACTTATTGGTAATGCGTTACCTACTTTGATATCTGCTGTAGCTGAAGATATAACCTTCATTCCATCAGTTAATCCTTTAGGTGCTAATATGTAAGATTTTGTTCCATCTTCATATTCTATTAAAGCTATGTTTGCACTTCTGTTTGGATCGTATTCGATACCAATTACTGTTGCATACATATCTAGTTTATTTCTTTTAAAATCAATTACTCTATATTTTCTTCTTTGTCCGCCACCGTGGTGTCTAACAGTTATCTTACCAGTGTTGTTTCTACCAGCGTTTTTCTTTAATACTGTAAGTAAAGATTTTTCTGGAGAATTTTTAGTTATTTCTTCGTTAGTAAGAGCTGTCATATTTCTTCTAGACGGAGTGGTTGGTTTAAATGTTTTAATTCCCATTATTTATTTCCCCCCTCGTTTGCGAATGCTGAGCTGATTTCAGTAATTTCAGTATTGTATTTTTTAGCAACTTTTACTTCTTTTCCACCTTTAGTTAAGTATTTTTCATCTGCTGGGTTAGTATCTATAGTAACTATAGCTTTTTTCCATGCATTTGTTTTACCTTGGTGTACTCCAACTCTTTTTGACTTACCGTCATATCTCATTGTATTTACTTTTAATACTTTTACGTTAAATAGTTTTTCAACTGCGTTCTTTATATCGATCTTAGTTGCATCTATTTTAGTTTGGAAAGTGTATTTTCCATTTGCCATTTCCATATAACTTTTTTCAGTTATTACTGGTTTTATTATAACATCTTCTGCGTATAACATTAAGCGTACACCTCCTCTAAAGTTTTAACTGCGTTAACATCTAATACTAAAGTTTCAAATCTTAATAAATCATAAATGTTGATTGCATTAACAGTTGTTGTTTTTGTATTTTCAATGTTTCTTGCAGATGCTTGAACGTTTAGGTTCTTTTCATTTAAAACTACTAAAGCTTTGTTAGCTTTAAGGTTGTTTAATACTTCAACCATTTTCTTAGTTTTGATTTCATCTAATACTATGTTGTCTACTACAACTAGTTTGTTTTCTGCTAATTTAGTTGTAAGAACTGATTTTATAGCTAAAGCTCTTACTTTCTTAGGTAGTTTGAATCTGTAATCTCTAGGTTTTGGTCCTAAAGCAATACCACCTTTTATCCATTGTGGTGCTCTTATAGAACCTTGTCTTGCTCTACCAGTACCTTTTTGTCTCCAAGGCTTGATACCACCACCACGTACTTCTGCACGAGTTTTTGTAGATTGTGTTCCTTGTCTTTGATTAGCTAAGAAGTTAACTAATACTTGGTGTACTACTACTTCGTTAGGTTCAATTCCAAAAACTGCTTCATTTAACTCGATGTCAGATACTTTCTTTCCTGTTATATCTAATACGTCTGTTTTAAGCATTTTAACTTTCTCCTTTCCTAAGCTTTAACACTCTTAGTAATATTTAGAGTAGCTCCCTTAGCTCCAGGTACTGAACCTTTAACTAATACTGCATTTTTATCAGCGTCTACTTTAACTACTTCAAGGTTTAAAACTGTACGATTTACATGTCCCATATGTCCAGCTAGTTTTTTATTCTTAAATACTCTACCTGGGTTTGTACCAGCTCCCATAGAACCTGGTCTTCTGTGATAGTTAGAACCATGAGTTGTTGGTCCTCTGTGTAATCCATATCTGTGAATAACACCTTGGAATCCTTTACCCTTTGATACACCATGTACATCTACGTGGTCTCCTGCTTCTAAAACTTCAAGTGATAATTCTTGACCAATTGTATATTCGTCAACGTTTTCTACTCTGATTTCTTTTATGTATTTTTTAACAGGTACCCCTGCTTTTGCAAACACACCTTTTTCAGGTTTGTTTACTCTGTTTTCTTTTACATCACCAAAACCAACTACTATAGCGTTGTATCCTTCTTTATCTGAAGTTTTCTTTCCAACAACTACTAATTTGTAAGCTTCGATTACTGTAACTGGTACTACTGTTCCATCTTCGTTGAAGATTTGAGTCATACCTAGTTTTTTACCGTAAACTTCTTTCATTTTGAATTTCCTCCCTTTAAAAATTTACTAAACTTTTCTGTTTACTTCTAATGTCATATTCAGTATAGGGTATTGCACTTCCCTTAATTTACTTAAGGATTGCTACTAAATATTATTAAAGTTTAACTTCGATTTCAACACCAGCTGGCATATCGATTGCCATAAGCGCATCAACTGTTGCTTGATTAGGTGCTTTAACGTCTATAACTCTCTTGTGAGTTCTTAACTCAAATTGTTCTCTTGAATCTTTGTGTTTGTGTGGAGAACGAAGAATAGTTACAACTTCTTTTCTAGTTGGTAGAGGTACAGGTCCTGATACTTCAGCTCCTGAATTTCTAGCTACTTCAACTAGCTTAAGTGCAGTTTGTTCTAGCACTACGTGGTCATAAGATTTAAGTCTTATTCTCATTTTTGATACATTTGTTTTTGCCATAAATTTCACTCCTTTACTATAATTTCAAGGACTCGCAAGTTTTACACTACCCCGTGTGTTTCAAAATTGTCGTATAATATAATGCCAAATAAACATACCTTTTTTCAAAAATATATACTTGGCAAATACAATTTTATACTTGCCGCCCGATTTAAAATCAGACATGCTCCATGGAAGTTCCCTATGTCTAAGCATAGCCATCTACCACTTCTACGCAAATCAACATCAATATTTTAACATACAACATATTTTTTTGCAAGTATTTTTTACAAAAATATTACGCTTTTTTTACAAAGTTTTAGAAAAGGCCGAAAAATCAACATTCTACTATTTATGTATTTATTCGTTTCATCTTTTTTAATATTTCTACCTATATATATAAAAGGCTCCACGTACTGTGAAGCCTTTTTTTGTTACATTCTATGAAGGATTATCCTCCGTTCATAGAGCGCCTGTTCTCTTGTGTATTTACACTTAAGAACAATATTTCCATCGATGCCGACAAGCCCGTATTGGTTTTCTCTTCTTACAAGCGCGATTTTTTTCTTGAAAGAATAGATGTGAGTATAGTTGCAATCGCAGATGAGATCACCTCTTAGGTTTACAAATCCCCACAATCCTTTTTTCTGTACAAAAGCAATGCCCATTTTAGGATAACAACAGAAATCATACTTGGTATCTACGAGAACTTCGTTCCACATATTTACCAGGCCATACTTTTCCTTTTCAGGGTGCTTCATAATTGCAATGCCGTATTTTCTGTTGTATATCAACCGTCGTTTGCCTTCTACTGTCTCGTAATGCGGGCTACCCATAACATTCATAGTCTTAATCTTTTTGTCACGTACTACACGTTTCTTCTGCATAATTCTCCCCCTTAATATATTAATATTTTTGTTTTGGCTTTAAAGGTTTCTAAATATTACCACATATAATATTTAGTGTCAACTACGGCTTTTGTTTTTTATTGTCGACTTTTCTTAGTATTTGTAACAGTTTTGTAACACTTTTTTAATTTTACTGTCATTGACAATCCATTTTACTAGGGGTAGAATTTTAGTATACCAAGATGAAAAAACTTTCTTATGCGCATAAATAAAAGTCATTGCAATTTGGTGTTACCCTTGCCAAAAAAGCAAACTTCTTGGAATAGGTCGGACAGTTAAAATAAAACTTTATTTTACCGGCAAGTATGTCTTATACAGAAAACATACTAAAGAAAAAAGCGAGTACAAAGTACTCGCTTAATTTTTTGTCTGTCAGTTATTTTCTTACATATCTTACATGCTCGTATTTGATACCGTTGTCCTCATTTGAAGCAACAACTTCTCTTACATACTGAGCTTTATCAAAAACAGGGAAATACACGTCGGCATCTGGTGCTTCTGCATCAACTTCGGTAAGAATGAGCTCATCCGCAAAAGGCACAAATTGTCTGTAAATGCTCGCTCCTCCGATAATGAATACATCTTCGTTTTCCGAGTGTTTCTTGATTTCTTTCAACATATCCTCCATGTTATAGAAGATATCAACATCATCAACAGATTTATTGAAATCATCAACATCGGTTATAACCAAATGCTTTCTGCCGGGCAACTTCTTAGGAAGAGAGTTATAGGTATTACGTCCCATAGCCACCATACATCCTACCGTTTGACTCTTAAAGAACTTAAGGTCGTTAGGCAGATGCCAGATAAGGCCGCCGTTTTTTCCAAGTTCAAGATTTTTGCCGACTGCAGCAATTATCTTAATCATATAGACACCTCCATAGGCACCTTGCCAAGGTGTTCATACCCAATAAGTTTGAAGTCCTTTAGTTCTCTTGAGTTATCGAACTGGAAGAAATCCTTAACTTCAGGGTTGATCCAAAGCTTAGGCGCAGGTTTAGCAAGGTCACGTCTCTTGATCATTTCCTTGATTGCAGGCAGATGCTTGCAATAAATATGGGTATCTGTGATTTGGTAAAGCATCTTGCCAGGCTTAAGACCAGTTACATGTGCAATCATATATGCAAGACCTGCATACTGAGTTACGTTGTAAGGAAGTCCAAGACCCACATCGCAAGAACGTTGAGTTACTCTTATATGAAGAGTATCACCGTCAACGATAAATTGGCTGCCATATACACAAGGAGGCAAAACAGCAGTATCAAAGAACTGCGGCTGCCAAAGATCAATGATGTTTCTTCTGCTTTCCGGATGTTCCAGAATTTCCTTGATGTTGTTTTCAGGCCATCCGAAATGACCGGTAACATAGCCGTATGCTGTACCGATAGTTCCGGCGTACTCTTTACCGATGAAACGGTTATTTCCACCTTGACGATATACACCGTCAGTATCCACTTCCCATTCATCCCAAATTGTTACGCCTCTGTCACGAAGCCACTGAACATTGTTGCTGTGAGCTTGGTATATCCACAAAAGCTCGATAAGCGGGCCTTTGATACCAACTTGTTTCACAGAAAGCACAGGAAATTCCTCTGCAATGTCCAGCTCAAATGTATGACCGATAATTCTTATCGTATCATCGCCGGTTCTGTTGTGATGCACTTTGCCTTCGTTAATAATCTTTTCGCAAAGATTCAGATACTCTTGATCCCATTTAGACATATGTTTTATCCTCCAATTATTTAATATTTTCTACCACAGACCAAATTTCATCTGCAATGTCTTCGATCGTACGCATCGTATCATCCTTAACGCACTCTATAACATTCCAGCCCAAAAGTTTGGCTGCAGTAAGACCAGACGTAGAAGCATCTCTTAAGTGAGATTCGCTTGCTTCATGGATATCTTGTTTTTCTCCGCCCGTGATTTTATTTGCACGATTTTCTCTAAGCTTAATCGTGTAATCTACAGGAACATTCAGATATATAGTAACATCTGCTTTGGGGATTCCAAAATCTCCATGTTCAAGATTCGAAAGCCAGTTAATGAACTCATGAAGTCCATGTTCGCCTTCGCTCTTAATAAGTTTAGCACCTTGGTGAATAATGTTAGAAGCAACATATCTGTCAAGGATAATTACTTGTTCTCCACTAGAATGTACTGCTTCCATTTCCTTCTTGTAGGTAATGTATCTATCTACAGCGTAAAAGATAGAGGCTGCTTTAGCACTTACATCTTCTGCCTTTTCCTTTATCTCACCCTTAAGATACATTCTTACAGCTGCTGATGAATCACTTTCGTAATTCGGGAAAGAACTTGCATAAACGGTATACCCTGCTTCGGTTAATTTTTCTCTTAACCTTTTAGCCTGTGTTTGTTTACCGCTGCCATCAGTTCCTTCAATAACAATAATTTTACCTTTTAATGACATTTTAAACCTCACATTTCTTTAATATTTTTAATAATTTTTGCTTACCTTTTTTGCTAAAGGAATTATATCACATAGGATATTTGGTGTAAATAAAATTACAACTCTCTTACGGCTAAAGTTTGACCGCAGATGCATGTAGCATCAACCGCGGTTCCAATACTCGTCGGAGTAAAAGAATATGTAATCTCGCCACCGCAACAGGATTTGTTCCGTTCAGTGCATTTGTGGTTTTCTTCCCACTCCCTGACCTTTTTTTCTTCTTCTTTGCTTAATTCAAATTTCATGATATCCTCCTAATTATTTTTGGATTTTTTATTAAAGCTGGACATATTATACCACAAATTTTATTTTTTTCAATTCCTACTTGATTTTACTAAATTATTATGTTAAAATGGTTACTGTAAAATATTATGCTCATATAAAAGGGAGGGAAAAACATGCCAAATATTAAATCAGCTAAGAAAAGAGTATTAGTAAACGATGCTAATAGACTTGAAAATATAAAAGTTAAAAAAGCTTACAGAGAAGCTGTTAAAGCATTCGAAACTGCAGTAGCAAACGGCGAAAATGCAGAAGAACTTTACAAAAAAGCTGTTTCTGAAGTAGATAAAGCTTGGTCTAAAGGTGTATTAAAAAGAAATACAGCAGATAGAAAAAAAGCTCACTTTGCAAAACTTTTAGCAAAATAATTATAACCTCGGTTTAGCCGGGGCTTTTTTATGCAAAATTGACATAATATTTGCTTTATGGTATAATAAAAACAGTGATGCTTCACTACAAAAAATTAATTAATTTGGAGGACTAAAAAATGGGACTTAGAGATTCTATCTCGAAAGGTATTGGCAAAGCAAACAGCTTCGTAAACGAACAGCAAAGACGGTATCGTCTAAAAGAATCATTGGACAATGAGAACGCAAAACTCAGCGCCCTGTTTAACGAATTGGGTAAAGTAACCTATTACGGTGCCCCTATCGTTACCGGCAGAGATGCTCAAGTGATCAAAGACGAAATCACTGTATGTAAGAATAACATTGAAAGCCTTAACCTACAGCTTTCTGAAAAAAGCGGAGCCTAACTATAAAAGGTGCTAGTAAATGCTAGCACCTTTTTTTCTATCTAACCATTCTACTAATTACCATAATTAGTTGACAATAATCTTTAGAGGTGATATAATATGTGTGCGTTTATTCTGTATACCATAATTAAATAATTAGGAGGATTAAAGAAATGACAGAAAACACAGCAATCGTTCCCGAGGTTCTGTCTAGCGACGAGAACAAACCCGCAGTTCCTACAAAGGAGCTTGCACCGCTTAGTACCAGTTCGCTTTCGAGCTTCCCTGCTGACGTTCAGCGGGATATTATAGCTCTTTCCGAACAAATCAATGTTACAGAAATTGAGAACGTTATGTCCTATGGTTCTATTCCCCTTCTTCGTTCTTTCGAACAGGCAGGAAGAATTCTTCAGGACGAAGCCGGTTCTCAGGCAGACCAGCAAGTAATCCGCGAAGTTGTTGCGCTTTCCAAACAAGCCAACGACAGCTACGAAGATTTCAACTTGGTTCTTCAAGAACCTAATTTTATCCAAAAAATCTTCTTGAAGCTTTCTAAAGGCGCCAAAGACAAGTACGATGCAGATGTAAAATACAAAGCAATTACCAACTATAAACTGTTGGAACAGCTTATGCATTCCTGCGATAACTGGGTCGAGCTTTTAAAAGATGGTTGGACCAAAATCCACACATCTGCTATGCAAGACAAACTCAGTTGCGAAGAACTGGAGAAGTACATTGTTGCCGGCCGTATTGCAGAGCAGCGAATCGCCGCCGAAGTTGAACAGGCACGTTTGGACTACGAACTTTCCGGTCTCATTGCAGACAAAGAAAAGTATGATAACCTGAAAGATGGTTACGAAACCTTGCAGGTTGTTCTTCTCAACCTTGAAAAATCCCGCGCTGCATTCGTTATCAGCATCGGTCAACTTTTCCTTCAGGCAAAGGCCAACAAGAACACACAGATTGCCGTTCGCACCCAGAAGAGCCACAGCATGGCGCTTGCATCCCAGCAGCTTAGAAACGCTGTTCTTAATGCAAAGACCAAGATTGCTCTCGAAGGCCAGAAGTCTCTCTCGGCTCTTAACAATGAGCTTATGAAAAAGGTTAGCGAAAACACAGTTCTTACCGCTGAAGAATCTGAAAAGATTCTCTTAAACGGTGTATACAGTGTTGAAGCTGCTTTGGAGGCTGCTAAGACAGTTATCGAAGGTTGCGATCTTATCAAGAAAGCACGTGAAGAAAGAGCTGCAAACATCGAGACCGAGCTTGGTAAACTTGAGACCCTCTTAACAGAGATTGCTCCTTTTGTTACCAGACTCAAGTCTGAAGGTGAAGTTAAGGATGCGCTTCCTGATTCTACATCAACAAGCTCACCCGGCCTTAAGTTCTAAGGCGAGATTCCCTTTGAAGCACAGTATTAAAATACTGTGCTTCTTTCATTTTTGCGACTTTTTTTCTTTTTATTTTAATATATTTTAGATACTAATTCTTGCTTACATTTATTTCTTCTATTTTATTTCAAATTAAGGTTACATAATATTGAATTTTTGAGCGTTTTATGATATAATTTTTCCGCAATTTATATTAATAGCAAATTTAATTAAATTTTAGGAGGTGTCTATATGCGAATATGTAGACAAGGAAATGGTCATTATTTAAATGGCCTAAACAATCAAGATTTCTGTTACATGGAAAACAACCTGAAACTTGTTACAGATGGTTGCAGTTCCGCCGAATTTTCTGAGGTAGGAACAAGACTTTTTGTGCAGGCTTTCGCTAAGCTTCCCAACCGGTTTGATGTAAATGAATTTGAAGAAAACGTTCGTAAGGCGTTTGAATCTATTCTTTCTATTACAAACCCAGAAGATGCAAACGATTTCATCGCAAACAATTTACTCTTTACCATCATAGCTTGTTTTGAAACTGAAGATAAGTTTATCGTAAAGTTCATCGGAGATGGTTATATAATAACCGTTAACCACGAAGATGTTGTGAGTTACACTCGCCTCTTCTATGGCAAAACTCCCCCGTACTTTGCATACACTAAGATTCCAACAACAACCTATGAGGAGCCCCTTAAGTTTAAGACTTTCGAATATCCAAAGAAAGACTTTAAGCTTGTAGGTATTGCTTCGGATGGTATTGCACCAATCGCAGACAAAAAACTCGATGTGGATTTCGATGCTTTAGTTTTGGGAACGGATACTAAGTATTCTCCTGAAGGCATCATCCGCTCTAATCAAAGCCAGTTCTTTGATGACATTACTATTCTTATATAAGGAGAACATGATGGGATTATTTAACAAGAAGAAAAAGCCTGACGAAATACAAAGTCCTGTGGTTGATCCCATAGAACAAGTATTTGGCGTGCAACCAAAGAAACCTTCTGGTGTAACCAAAGTGACACCAGTTACTCCTGCACCCGCTCAAAAGCCAGCACAAAAGCCAGTGCAGAAAGCACCTGTCAAACAAGTTTCATATCCGCCTCCACAGGCTTATGGATATGGCGCTGAAGAAACAGATTTTTATGATGGTCCAGCATTTCCGGAAAACCACATTGGTCCTTCCGCACCTTACCAAGCACCGGTTACACCTTCTAAAATTGGTGACAAACCCGATGCATACAAAGGTCCTGCTGAACCACTAAGACCCGGCGAGAAACCCGAGCCTTGGTACAAAGTGTATACACCAAAACCGTTATATGAAAAAAGAAGCGGTATCATCATCGTAGTTGAAGCATCTGAAGAAACTGTAGGTTACAAGACGGAAATTACAAGACTTATCAATAAAATTGTTACAGACAATGCTGATGAGTTCTTTATGTTTATCCGCTTTGGCAATGCTACAAAACATTCTGAGCTTATTAAAGGAGATACTCTTAAAGGTAAAGATATTGTATCTCCCCTGCTTACTCTTGATGAAAAAGCTGAAACCAAATTCGATATCTATTCTACGCTCACTCACATTAACAACTTTGTAAAGGACTATGTTACTCTTTACAAAACGTTTGATGTAGATTCTAAGCAATATATGCTCGAAGAAGTTCGTATTATTTTTATCGGAACGGCAAGAACTGATGAATGCAAGCACAATCCTCGCATTCTTTTGAAGACCATAACAAAAACAAAGAAGGTTAAAGCTGTAAAGTATTTCTGTCTTAAAGACATTCATACAATTAAGGCTGCCGCCTTAGGTTTCCCTGTTATAGGTCACATCGAATCTAATTTCTATAAATAAGGAGAAACACATGCGATTCTTTGAAAAACTTAAAGAATTCTTTAAGAAAGTGTTTCGCATAAAGCCTAAAAATTCTGAGGAACCTCAAAAAGAGACAGTTGTAGATGATACTCCCTCTGTAGAGGAACTTTCAAAGGAATTAGAAGAAGTAGAAAAATTCAAAATGCGCAATATAGTTTATGAAAAATTGAACTATCTTGAGCAATACATAAAAGTTTTCTCTCTTCAATTCCCAAGTGAATATCTACACTATCTTGAAAGGATAGCCGCAGAACGCAAGGAATACGAAACAGAACTTTCAAAATACTCCGATGGATTAAGCGGCGAGCTCACTTTCGCTATTGATCCGGAGTGTGAGTCTGGTAGACTTATTGCAGTTTCTAACTTAGAAATAGAGATTAAAGATTTTGTAGAGTTAGTTGTTAATTACAACCTTTACAAAGATAAGTTCTCGAAGCTGATGATGAAACTGAATCAGTTCTACAATGCACTTTTAGATACCAACCGTGAAAATCACGTAGTGGCATCTCAACTTAACAATGCTGTTACTTCGCTTAGCAATTTGCTTAACAAAGCAAAAGGTGAACGTTTCTTTTTAGCCGATACCAGAAAGAAGGAAGAATTTCTAAACTATGTTATATACGCAGAATACATTTTCTTCAAATCTTCTTTAAGATGTAGGCTAACAGACACTTTTGATGAGTACAAAAAATCTAACTCTAAGTTCTATAACTTGTTTATAGAATCCGAGTATGATGATTTGGTTTTCAAATACTTCATTGAAGATTTGGAGCATTACCAAAACTATGTTACAGCTAACATCAAGGATGGTCATATCATTTCTTGTTGTCAAAAGCTCCAAGCTAGACTTAGGAACTACACTACCACTTTCTCTGATTCAGCTTTCTTTACAGAGCTTATTCAATTTGAAAACACGGTAGACAACATCGCAGATAATAGCGGTGTGGAATTTGTATTTCCACTCCCCTCTTTTATCTCATGTTGCAATCCTGAGAATAATGTAAGCGTGAAGAACACCGCCGTATCTCTTCTTTCGATGCTTGAAACAAATCGTGCTAAAATACTAACCGATGTTTTAAGAGGATTTAAGGAAGATATTTCTTGGAGAGAGTTCTTCTTTCTTACAAAAATCTTTGAGCTTTATGACGATGTGCTCAAGGTGTCTGTAAACACGATATTCAACTTTGTTCATAGCAAGTTTGTAACATTAAGCAGCAAGTACACAGAATACTCAGACTTCTTCATTAGGTCTGAAAAGCAGAAACTTCTTTCGTATCACGGTAGCAAGAAAAAGAAATACATTCTCTTTATGGAATGTGAGGATAACAATCTTCTAACCGTAACATACGAACTTAGAAATCTGTATTTAGATTTCCATGTATCAGGTAACAGAGTTTATCTGAACCACTCATACTTTAACGGTTTCAAAAATCTTGAAACAAATTTTGGAGAATATAAATTATTGGAGGATATTTAATATGAATTACATTGTATCTGATAGCAAATACGACTTTTCTTCAGACAACATCAACATCATCGCATTGCTTTATGATGAATCCGGCTCAATGGAACAGCATGTATATGCAATGCAGAAAGCAAATAATGCATTCTACGATGACTTTTCTAAGTTTGAAGAAAAGGGTTCCATCGCAATTTCCAAAGCAACATTCAACGGCAACTACTGGATGAGCGCTTTTAAAGAGGTTAAACATTTTAATACAAGCTATCATGCCGATGGTGCAACTCACCTCTACTCTTCTATCGTAAGAACTGTAGAATCTACAATTGCATACTACAACGAACTCATAAAGAGACTCAATGTGCGTGCACGCATTACCTTCCTCGTCTTTACCGACGGCGAAGACAACGAAGATTACGGCAGATATATGAACAACGCCAAGGCTGCAATTACCGAGCTCAATTCGCTTGATGCTACTACGGTATTTGTTGCATTCGGTGATGCAATTGCTACCGGCGCTGGAGAAAAGCTTGGATTCACATGCACTAAAAACATCACTACCGTAAAGGAACTTGTAGCGTGTCTTGGCAGCGAACTTTCTAAGAGCTGCAAGGAGCAGTCTAGAAGTTCTTACTCCTTGAAGTCTGAGTTCTTCTCTAAGGCAAGCAAGGACAATGCGGCAGATACCGCAGCCGATCAGGCTATCGTTGATGACGACTTCTTCAACGTATAAGTTCCTAACCAATATTCTATTTATTGGAGGAAAATATGTTTACACTACTTAAACCAACCGCTGTTTTTAAGAGCGCTACATACAAATCTGAAAGCAGCATCGGTATTCGTGAAAGCAAGTATAAAAAACTTCTTCACAAAATGGATAAGCAGTGGTGTAAAGGTCGTTCTAATTCTCTTGTAACTGTATACACTTATGATGGTCTTGAAAGAATTGTACTCCATATAACGGATGAAAGACTTTCAAGAATCATATATAAGGCTATTAAATCTGGAGCAACTATTTCTTCAGAATACCAAAACCTTAAGTTTATTACAGTGGACAAAGCAGAAAAAGCTGTCTTTGCCGTATATGACGGTCGTATAATTGATCAAACTCCAAGATACATCTTTGAAAGTCTTGTATCTCTTGCAGATAACTTCAAAGATTTTCTTGGAGCATCTGGGGAAAATGTATACATACACTACCCCACCTTGTATCTTTTGTCTGAAAACGATCACTGGATTAATGCACTGTTCATGGCAATGGTGTTTGAGCCTGTGACTCTCGCTCCAAGCGATATAGACATTATCCTTAGTATAATCTTTGTTAAGATGAACTATTATACTTCTTACAAAGAATTCAAGTATTCCATTACAAATTCTAACTCTACATTTTATGAATGGCTTAGAATGGGTGTGTTCATTGAAAGCGGCAGAAGATATTCTAGCAATATCCCTTTTGAGCTTGAGATTAACATCATACGGTATACCTTGAACAATAATTATATTACGGATTTGCATGACCTATTTAACTACGGCGAAGATGTGCTTAACTTCAAGAATTATGACCGACATCACACCGCGTTCGTTATCGACGAACAAAGATTTTTGGCTTCTGTTAAACAAGTTAGAGAAAATGATGATTTCATAATTTTCGAGGACAATGACGATATTACTTTTGCAAAAGTAAAAAACGACAAAGATTTTGATATGATTTTGGGTAAGCTTAAAGAACTTGACGAAATAGCTAATCTTTCTAGCTACTCTGTACTCGTATCTACGAACATCGGCAGATATATTTACTTTGGTAAGAGCACAAGTAGAACACTTAAAGGTGCTGTTTCTTATTGTTATACCTCGGAGAATAATCTCATCACTCTTATTAAAACCTTGGATGACTGGGGCAGATACAAAGGTAAAATAAAGAGGTTCTGGTTCTACAAGAACACAGACTTCCTAAACACTATTTTGATGGATAGGATAGAATACTACCCTACATTCGGAGATCCGCTTGCTATTTCTTTTAACGCAACTGAAGCAAGTGAACTGTTTAACTACAAGTATGTAATGTTCTTGGTAATACGTGAATACCTTACTAACAACCAAATTGATGTTAAGGATATTTATAAGTGTGAGTTTGTAAAAATCTTGCACCCTACGTTTATGAAGGCATTAATTAATTTCTTGGAAGATGGTATTGTTACTATTACCCCCCAGGATGATACGTTTAACGGTCTTGAAGTAAACCAGGTAGAGTTTGTAGAAAACCTTTCATCAAAAGACTCCGCTCTTCTTTCTAGGGTTGCACTCTTTAAGGATTACACTCCTGAAGGTGCTCTAAAAGCAGCTCTTAAAACGGTAAAGTCTAAAGAAGCTGCTGAAGGCTGTATGGCCTTGGAAGATTGTCTTGGCTACATAGATAGTCGAGAGATTTCAAAGAATTCTCTTAAGAATATCTTTGCAAACCCTAACCTTCGTGGTAAAGGCTTCCTTGCTCCTACTAAAGTTATTGTTTCAAAAAATGTAACAATAGCAGGCAATTACAAGGTTATTGGGGTTATTTGGAATTATGGAAGACTTAAGAATGCTTATGAGGTAATAAAGTCTAACACCCTGCATACTCAAGAGGTATATGTTTTCATTCACAGTGTACTGGAAATGTATGTTCAGTATGACAGAAGTGTACTTTCTATTTCTCCTACAAGCAATCATCTTCTTATTTCCTTAGACTCTAAGATGCCTGTTCTCTACGAGGATAGACTTTACTACAACACGTACAAAGCAAATGGATACAATCCTCGAGAATACTATTTGTACTTTTTAGGACTCTTAGAAGGCGCTGCTGAATTTAGAGTAAACTATGATGTTTTCGAGTACAATGACCTTGTTACTCAAAGAAACAGAACAAGTTATTCTAATCAAGCTAGCCAATTCCTTGGTGCTGTTCTTGGAATGCAGAAATGCAAATTCCACAAACATTGGCACCTTAAGGACGAGTTCTGCCCTATCTGCAAAAAGACATTTATGTTAGTAGACACAGATGACTACGAAAAGAATGTCGCGTTTGAGGATAAAACCGCCAAATATTATATTGCAGGTAGTCACATTTTGTATTCTGCAAACAAGAATGTACATCCTAACAGTTTTGTAGATGAAGTTAGACTTGCTCTAGAAAATAATCTTTATGATAGTTTTGCGGGTATAAAACCCGAAAGACTGGTGCAACTTCCTAGTGGTATGATTCCTAACAAACTAATGCTTACAAGCATTAATGTGCAAAGCATTATACCGCTAGATAGCTTCAAGCATATACAAAGGCTAAAAGCAATTCTAGTTATGTACAAAAAGGTTCTACCTAAGATTCAAGACGAGTCATTTATCTGCACATCAAAGCAAATCTTCGAAACGATGATGATGCATAAAGATTTCAAGGGTGAAATTTTAATACCTAACCTTGCTATGCTAGAGTCTAGTGTTATACTTGGAACAGATAAAGCATTTAAGAAGGCTAAGGCTGAAAAAACTCTTGATATATTTAAGAACTACCTTTTGGAGTATATCTTTGCTGACGAATACTTATCTAAGGTGCATTCTCTTGGACTTAAGAAATTTGTGGCTATTGTGGAGGATATAAAGGCTTGTAACTTTGATGAGTCGCTTATCAAGAGCGCTCTTGAAACATACAAGAATTTCTGTTTTACACATATGCAACCCTTCGCTACATCTAGAGCGCTCTGCCCTATTTGTAGCCAGGATGGCATTAAGCCTAAGCAAGTTCTCTTTTTGGACAAGGCGCACTTTACTAAGCTTAGTTCGCGTGATTCAGACTTCGATGGTGGTGAAGCAGATATCTATCCTTACGAAGAAGGAACTGTCCAAAAGATTTTTAAGAGTCATGTAGACTTAGCATTTAAATCTAAAATACTTGCTAAAGCTCTTGAAAAGAACCCACTCATTGATGAGTTTAACAACACGCACTCAGACATTCACATTATCTCTGCTTCTACCCTCCTTTACTTAAAGGACGGTGGTAATGTTACTCTTAAAGGCTTTGTTCAAGAGTTTGTAAAAGACTCGTATAAAATTTCTAATCTTAAAGATAAGGAGTTTGTTAAGGAACACGGCTATACAAGAAAACAAGTGGTAGAGATTCTAATTAAGGTTTGTAAAGGAATTGAATTTCTCCATTCTATTGGTGGATTCATAGGCGACCTTAACGGTGGAAACATCCTAATTCGTGGTACAGATGTGTTTATTATAGATATCGACGGAATGAGCTTCGATAACGTAAAAAACTGTATGTACACCAATATGTACATTTATCCGCCATCTGCTGAAAGTGGTAACATTACCTCTAGCGATGACTGGTATTCTCTTGCAGTTCAGTCTTTCTATTACCTTACTTACTCCCATCCTTTTAGGGGTATTTCAAATATGGATAAGGTTCCTGCAAATGAAACAGAACGTATGAAGCAAGGTTTATCGGTTCTTGGTGAACATCATATTGTACCGCCAAGCATTAGCATTGGTTGGGATTTTCTGCCCGGAACGCTTATTAAGTATTTCCTTGAAACTTTTGAAGGAAAGAGACGCGAAAGTATGCTTAGCATTCTTGAAGCGTACCTTGAACACCTTAAGAAATGCGATAACATGTTTATACCTAAACAGTATGAACGGCCGGTAAAATCCATTATTTCACCAGATGTGTATTTGGATAACGAGCTCAACTTGTTATACAAAGAAAGAGTCTTGGTAAATATCCGAAACTACGATACATTAAGTGTGAATGAGTTTGGTATTTTGGTTGTAGTAGGAAGTATGTCTTACTTCTTCGACATCAAGTCTGAGAAAGAATACAGAATTAATAAGCGCTATCCAAATGGTGCTATTGAAATTAATCCTAATGCTCTCTATTACACTTCGGTGGACAAGTGTGAACTTTTTGTAGACGAATTTAATCCTGAAACTGGAGAGATAAAAACTCACACGATTAAGAAGCCCACAAGCTTCCCTATACTTAATCTTAGTGTAGACGAAGGAGATAAATTTGTCTTCATAGAAGAGAACACAAACAAAAACACATATGATGTGTATTGTAATTCTAGAAAGGTATACTCTATTTCTAAAGGTAAGTTTACTGGTAACTTAAGACTTGGTATCTGCTATGATGATATCTCAAGAAAACGTCTTGTAGTCTTCAAAGAGGAAAACATTACAAGAGGTATCATTATAGAAAAAGATTCCGATCAGGTTACCGAATTTACACTTAATCGTTCCTTGAGTCCATCGCTTTCCTTCTATGGAAGCACCCTGTACTATGTTGGAAATGGCAACATCTATTTCTACAACGTAAACTCTGGTTCGTTTAAGAGTATTGAATGTGAGTATGCTAGAAAGGATTCTAGTATCTACAGATTTGGAAACAAGTTTATAGTTACCAATACTGACTCTGCGTATATTTACGAGAAATCTTGATAACCACCCACTCTAGTGATATAATTATATCCACTACAAAATTAAGTCTAAATTAAATTTAAGGAGGATTAAATCCATGTCAGGATTTAAAGAAACTATCTCAAAAGCGATCGGAAATTCCGAAATCTTCAACAAGACCGCGGACTTTATTTCGGATAAGCAGAAAAAGTTCAAAGCAGACAAAGCTTTGGAAGATGCTCAGATGAAACTCACCGCTCTCTACCTCGAGCTTGGCAAGACTGCTCACAAGAGAAGACCTCTTACAGCAGGTAGAACCAGCACAGTTATCCGTGCTGAAATCGACGCCCAGCTTATCGTAGTCGCCGAGTGTAAAGCGCTGGTAGATGAGCTTAACGCTCCCAAGCCTGAGCCCGAGGCTCCCGAGGAAACTCCCGAATCTGAAACCGACTCCACCGAGGAAAACAATACCCCCGAGGAGTAATTCCATTAAAGGTGTTAGCAAATGCTAACACCTTTTTCTTTTTTTGCATATACTACCATAGGTGAATAATATGCAAACATTTAATACAGGAGATATTGTGGCAAGAAAATCTTATGGTTATGATGTGCTTTTTAGAGTAACCAAAGTATATGGTGAAATGGTAGATTTAATAGGAATAACTGTTAGAATAATTGCAGACGCTCCAATATATGACCTTAAACTTGTCCCACCAGATGAAATAAAGAATAGAATGAAGATTATAGAAAAGAATACTAGCTCTAGACTCTCTAGAACTTACACTGGTGTAAAAAATAGATTTAACTTAAGAAGTAACTATACTTCTTATGATCAAACAATTCCAACATACACTAAAGAAGCCGTGTTTAAAAAGCCAGGTGTTGTTCTTCACATAGATGGAGATGCAGAATATGCAAACAAATGTAAAGATGTATATAAAAAGATGGGAATAACTGCTCATGTATATAACATTAAAGAACAAGACCAACCTAAATATGTATATAATCTTTTAACAAAGATACGACCAAACATACTTGTCCTTACTGGGCATGATGCGTTTATTAGAAAAAGGAACGACATATATAATATAGATAATTACAAAAATTCTAGATATTACATAGAAAGTGTTTTAGAAGCAAGAAGATATGAACACTCATTAGATAATTTAGTTATATTTGCAGGCGCCTGTCAGTCATACTACGAGGCTATTTTAAGTGCAGGAGCTAACTTTGCTAGCGCGCCAAAAAGAGTCTTAATTGATATGCTAGACCCTATTATAGTGGCACAAACGGTTGCATATACTCCAGTAGATAAATTTGCTCCTCTTGCTAGCATAATCTCTAATACAAGAGAAGGATTAAAAGGAATCGGTGGTGTACAAACAAGAGGTCAATACCGTGAAGGTATGCCTAGCCTTCAACTAAGTTGACATAAACATAGTAAAATGGTATAATATGTGCGGCTAAAAACAAAATCCAATGAATAAATTTAAAGGAGAACCAAAATGTCAAATGTTATTACAATTGTTAGGACAGATGATCCTACTATTCCCGAAGGCTCCGTAAAGCATGTTTACACATATACTGCGTCTACACATCCCCGCACTGGCGAATACATTGAAGTAAACGGGCATGTTCCGTATGTGGTCGATCGTGTAGTCCACACACTTGCTAACGGCGGCGACAAGATTGTCGTAGAAGTAAAAAAGGCTGAAAGGAGATAGTATGCACGTAAAAGTAATGTTGAGAGTGAAAAGAGAAAACAAAGAGCAAATAGCAAAAGAGCTCTTCTCTTTCACCGCAGACTGCGTTCCCAGAAGAGGCGACCTTATAGATTTCGTAAGTCATACAACCTATAAAGTTGTTGAGGTCATCTTCTGTGCTGGACATGTAATACTGGAAGTTGAGGAATACAATAATCCTACAAAACCTCCGCTTTCTAAGTGTCCTCTTTATTAACACACAAAAGGCATCCAAATGGATGCCTTTTTGTTGTTTACTATTTAATTTAAATTACATATCTAAGCTTGCTTTTAATTTAGCTATTATTTCTGTATATTTTGTAACCTTTTCTTTTTCTGCTTCTATTAAAGCTGCTGGGGCTTTTGATACGAATTTTTCATTAGATAACATTCCTTCTGCTCTCTTAAGTTCGCCTTCTGCTTTCTTAAGCTCTGCAGTTAATTTTGCTTTTTCTTCTTCTTTATCTATAGCTCCAGACATATCTAATACTACATCTATATTATGTGTATGTATTGCTGTTCCTTCTAATCCTGCTGTATCCTTTAATGTAATGTTTTCTGCAGATACAAGTTTCTTTAACATTTCTATAGATTTTTCAAGATTTGCTGTATACTTTTTGCTATACATAGTCATATCTATTTTCTTAGAATTTGTAAGGTTTGCATTTGCTCTAATATTTCTTATTTCACGAATTACTTCTATAAGTTCTTCTTCAAAGTTTTCATCTTCTTCAAAGTTATATTTAGGTTCTGCATAACTTGAAATCATAAGTGCCTCTTTATCTGTTAATAGATTAGAGTAGATTTCTTCTGTTATGTATGGCATATATGGATGTAACAATTTAAGAATATCTGTAAGTACATATTTTAATGTTGCTACTGCTGCTAGGTAACCTTCGCTTCCTTCGTTGTATAGTCTTGGTTTTGCCATTTCTATATAAAGGTCACAGAAGTCTGACCAAGCAAAATCATATATGCTGTTTAATGCAACTCCTATTTCATAATTTTCTATATTATTTCTAACTTCAGTTATTGTTTTAGATAATTTACTTAGTATCCATTTATCTTCTGGATAAAGTGTATTTTCATCTATCTCAACATCTTTATTCTTTTCAATATATGTTAAGCTAAATCTACTTGCGTTCCATAATTTGTTTGCAAAGTTACGTCCTGCTTCAACTTTTTCTGGTATGTAACGAATATCATTTCCCGGAGCTATGTTTTGGATTAATGAAAATCTTAATGCATCTGTTCCATAGTCTTTCATAACTTCAAGTGGATCTATTCCATTACCTAAGCTCTTAGACATTTTTCTACCTAATGCATCTCTAACTAAACCGTGGATAAATACATCTTTAAATGGTACTTCTCCTGTATGTTCAATAGCACTAAATATCATCTTAGATACCCAGAATGTTATAATATCATATCCTGTAACAAGTGTATTTGTTGGATAGAAGTATTCTAAGTCTTCTGTTTTTTCTGGCCAGCCTAATGTACTAAATGGCCATAATGCTGAGCTAAACCATGTATCTAGACAGTCTTCATCTTGAGTAAGATTTCCGCCACATTTACATGTTATAGGATGTTCTGTAGATACTGTTGTTTCACCACATTTATCGCAGTAGTATGCTGGAATTCTATGTCCCCACCATAATTGTCTAGAGATACACCAATCTCTGATGTTTTCCATCCAGTTCATGTATAGTTTTTCAAATCTTTCAGGAACAAATCTTGTTTCTCCATTCTTAACTGCTTTTATAGCTGGTTCTGCTAAAGGTTTCATTTTAACAAACCATTGTTTAGATGCATAAGGTTCTATTATTGTATGACATCTATAGCATTTACCAACATTGTGTTCGTATGGTTCTGTTTTAACTAAAGCGCCAATTGCTTCAAGTTCTTTAACTATTTCTACTCTCGCTTCTTCACGAGTAAGACCACTAAATCTACCGTAACCTTCTGAGATTATTCCATCTTCTCCAATTACAGATATAACTTCTAGATTATGTCTAAGTCCTAATTCATAGTCGTTTGGATCGTGGGCCGGAGTTATCTTAACCGCACCTGTACCAAATTCTTTTTCTACGTATGTGTCGGCTACTACTGGTATTGGCTTGTTTATTATTGGAAGAATAACATTCTTTCCTACAATATCCGCATATCTTTCATCTTCTGGATGAACAGCTACTGCTGTGTCTCCAAGCATTGTTTCAGGTCTTGTTGTTGCAACTATAACATATTGATCCTCTGTTCCTTCAACTTTATATCTAATATGCCATAGGTTAGATTTATCTGCTTCATATTCAACTTCGTTATCTGATATAGAAGTTCTACAATGTGTACACCAGTTAACTATTCTCTTACCTTGGTAGATAAGTCCTTTTTCATAAAGTTTAACAAATACATGTTCAACTGCATAACTTAGTCCTTCGTCCATAGTAAATCTCTCACGAGACCAATCACAAGAACAACCTAATTTTCTAAGTTGTGTTGTAATGCTTCCACCGTATTCTTCTTTCCACTTCCAAGCTTCTTTAAGGAATCCTTCACGTCCTAGTTGTTCTTTTGTAATTCCTTCTTTTGCTAGTTTTTCAACTACTTTAACTTCAGTAGCTATACTTGCATGGTCTGTTCCAGGTACCCATAATGTAGGTACACCTTTCATTCTATTATATCTTATTAATATGTCTTGTATTGTATTATCCAATGCATGTCCCATATGTAGTTTACCAGTTACGTTTGGTGGTGGTATAACTATTGTATATGGTTTCTTTGTTTTATCTATTACTGGTTTGAAATAACCTTTTTCTTCCCAATTCTTATATATTCTTTCCTCTATACTTTCGGGATTATATCTACTATCTAAATTCATTTTATATTCTCCTTTAATCATCTACTATTTTATATTCAAATTTTCTTTTTATTTATTCATTCTAATTATATATATCGCCACTAGAGCGACGACGCAGACGACAAAACCACTAGTTCCACTTATTTTGTTTAAACTAGTGTCTTTATCCAATATATCTGATTTAAAAAATATTATCATGATTGCTATTACTAATATTATTAGTGCTATTATTATGTCCATTTTTTACCCTCAAAATTATATATAATATATTACCACAGAAGGGTTTAAAGGTCAAGGAATATGCTCAAAAGAAGAGCGGCAAGACTTGCTTTCCGCTCTTTATTTATATGTTAATCTTCTTCATTGTCTAATGCTTTAATTTGTCCTTCTAATAATTCTTTGAATTTTTTCTTGTATTCTTTATACTCTATCTTCTTCTTTTCTATTCTTTCTTTATACTCTTCTATTTTTTCTTCTACAGATTCTTTAGTTTCTTCAAATTCTTTTTCTTTCTTCGCCATTTTTTCTGCTAGTTCATCTAAAAATTCTTTAAACTTCTTTTCTTGTTCTGCTAGCTCTTCATTTATTTCTGAAACTCTTTTTTTGCATTCTTCTTCTTTTCTTTCTTTTATTTCATCCCACTCTTTAGCTACTTTTTCTTTAGCAAGTCTTGTTTCTTCTACCGTCTTTTCTTTGAACGCTTTCGCTTCTTCCTTTGCAGTCTCTTTAGCTATCTTTATTTCTTCTAATGTTTTTTCTTTAAATGCTTTTGCTTCTGCTATTTCTTCTTCTTTCTTTGCCTTTGCTTCTGCTATTGTTTTATTTTTTACCTCTTTTACATCATCTAATTCTTTTTGTTTAAAGTTTTTTACTTCTTCTATTGTGCTCTCTCTTAATGCCTTTAATTCTTCGTTTGTTTTTGCTTTCATTTCATTCGCTTCAAGAATAGCTTTTTCTTTTATTTGGCTAACTTCCGAATTAGCTGTATATTTCATTGCATTTGCTTCTTGTTTAGCATTTTCTAAAGTCTTTTCTATTCCATCTTCTAGAGATTTATAATATGCTATTTTTTCATTACCTTTTTCTATTTCATCTTTAAGATCGCTATTCTCTTTTATTAAAGCCTCATAATCTACTAATACTTTTTCTAGAAACGATTCAACATCATTTACGTCATATCCTCCAATTGTTGCTTTTTTAAATACTTTGTTTTCTATATCTGATGGTGTTACCATTTTATATTCCTCCTATACTTCATTTATGCTGTTAATAAAAAGCGTGGTATGCATATTGCCTACCACTCTTCATTTGTTTTATTATTTCATCCATGAGAATGAAAGTTTGCTTCTATATTGTGCTTTTTCTATATCATTTTGTATTTCAACGTTCTTTGGAGTTATTAAATATATTAAAGATGATATCTTTTGCATACTTCCATCTATAACATATATAGCACCGCTTAAGAAATCTATTATTCTCCTTTGATCATCTTTAGTTACAGTTTCAAGATTAACTATTACTGATCTTCTCTCTTTTAAATGCTCGCTTATTTCTTTAACATCATCAAAGCATTGTGGTTCAGTTATAACCATTTTTGAAGATGTAACGACCGGACTTGCCCCTGTCATTGGAAGCACTTTTGCACTTCTTGTAATTTTTTCTTCACTTTGCTCTCTATTTGTAAATCTATTTGCGAAATATCCAACTCTTGCTGGTTGTCTCGCTTCTACAGTTTCTTCAACTGCTTCTTCTTCCATATATTCTTCTTCATCATCAATCGGTTCTGCTAAACCTAACATCCCCATAAATTTGTTAATAACTGCTGCGCTCATTACATAACCCCTCTCATCATATATCGTTATAATACTATATAAAATATTAAATTGCAATATATTTTTTGCGTTTTTTTCAAAACTTTTACAAATTTATATAAAGTTACATTTTTCTACAAAATTTGCGTCTACAAATCTGAAATATCTGTACCCTTAAATCCGTAATACTTTTCTCCTCTATATTCAAATCCTTTTAAGTAATATACATTATATGTATTTTCCGCAACTAAGAAAACATCTAAATCTTCCGTTGTTCCTTCTCCCATATTGATGCCTTCCGTAGTGAGTTTACTTAAATCTATTACGTATAGCATATTATTTTCATCGCCATTGTTTGTAAGCAACGATTTCAAATCAGAGTTCATTCCCGCACGAGATACTATTTCGTTTTTTACAGGAAGTTTACCATTCTTTTTTACATATATATTTACATCATCTGACAATCTTACTATTTTACTTGTAAATTCTTCATATGCTGCCGTTTTTATTGCTCTTATTCCAGCTACTGAAGAAACAGATACTAATATTAACATGATTGCTATCGCAACACTTAATGTTGATACTGTAATACCTCTTTTCATTTTGTTCATTTTCATTCTCCTATTTCTTTTCCTTATTTGCCTTTAATATTATTCTATCGTGAAGTTTTATTTTATAATCCGTTTCTATTTGTAATTCCTTAAGCTCCTCTTTAGAATAATTGTCTATTACACTATATTTATCGTTTTGTCTTACTACTTTTACAGGTACTTTTACAACTTCTGAATATTTAACTGCATAAATATAATTCGCATCTTTGTTATCGTATTTATTTAGAAGTTCATTCATTACTACAAGTCCTGTTTTTTTCCACCAAACAATTTCTATTTCAATCTTTCTTAAATCTACTATATATTCTATTCCGTTTGTAATTTTAAAGTATAATTCATAGCCGTCTTCTACTTCAACTGTCTTTGTTAACTCGGCTTCTAACGTTTGATTATTGCTTTCTATAAGTCTTATTTCATAATCGTATCCTTTTTTTATATAATCTTTTAATTCCAAGCCCACCTTAGTAACAATGTATGCTTCATAGTTATTTACAACCTTTATTTCTGATGTGTTTGTTATAATGTCTTCATCTATATAGTTTTTTATTAAAGCATAACTTAATTTTTCGATATCGTCTATTTTTAATTTTTCTTCTAATCCATCTGTTTTATATGATACAAGACCCGTAATCGGGGCTAAAATATTATCATTTGATTTCTTAGCTTTTGCTTCATATTTATTTCTTTCTTCAATAAGTTCTTTTATTTCTGCTCCGGCAGGACTTAATTCCCCTATTATTCCAGCTCTTTTATTTATATATGAATTTATGCGTTGTTTATATTCTTGCATTTTAGAATAAGAAGTTTCATCTATACTCTCTTTTATTAATGAATATATTGTTTTATCTATTGTATCTATTTCGCTCGAATATATTGGCGGTAAATCCTGCATTAAATCTAAAATTTCTTTATCCATTCTGGCTAAAGTTTCTTCATAATTAGTATATTCTTCACCTCGATATGTTGCAACGATTCCACCTTTAGGTACTTTTGACCCTTCCCCTGTTACAGGAACCATTATCTTAGATGGATCTTGATTTATGACTGCTTCTTTTTTTACTACAAAGGCAGTATATAATCCCGTTTTTTCTATATTTCCTATTTCTAACAACATTCTTTCATCTTTTGGTTTCAACACAAAAAATAAAGCAAGTATTATTAGAGCGATGAAAAGCACTCCTGCAACATATCCTGCAGGATTCAGCTTCACATCCATTCTCTTAATCTTACTTACTTTCTTCATTATATTTATCTATAATCTCCTCTACAATTTTCTCTTTTGATTTAGAAGCATCTATAATAACTTTGTCGTCTAATTTTTTAAACCATGTTATTTGTCTCTTAGCATAATTTCTAGATTTTTGTTTTAGAATTTGCGTACATTCTTCTAGCGAAGAAGATCCGTCTAGATATGCAAAAAATTCTTTATATCCTATAGCTTGTACCGCAGTTAGCTTTTCGTCCTTTAATGGATAAAGTAACTTAACTTCATCTAGTATTCCTTCCTTAAGCATTATATCTACTCTTTTATTTATTCTATCATATAACAAAGCTCTTGGCATATCAAGAAATACGGTTAAAAAATTGTATTTGCTTGGATTTTTGTGCCATAAGTCGTTCTTTGCATCTATACTGCTCTTTTCTACCCCCAACAGATTTAGTTTAATTGCTCTAACAAGTCTCTTTCCATTTCCTTTTCCAATTTTTAATGCAGCTTCTTTATCCATACTGTATAGTAGTTCATAAATTTCATCTGAGGTTTTACCATTTGTTAATTCTTCTAGTTTAACATTTACTTCATTTTCTAAAATTTCATCAAACTTATTAAACTCCATATTATTTACTACAGCGTTAATATATAGTCCTGTACCACCAACTATTATTGGGGTTTTACCTTGCTCTAATATTTCATCTAATTTTTCATAGCACAAATCTTTATAATCGCTTACACTAAAGTTTTTATCGTAGTCTATAATATCTATTAATTCATGCTTAATTCCGTCAGCCTCAGACTCCGTTACTTTAGCTGTACCTACATCCAGCTTTTTATATATTTGCATAGAGTCTGCCGAAATAACTACACCATTTAGTTTTTTAGCAAGCTCTATACCAATTCCACTTTTACCTGAAGCCGTTGGCCCTGTTATTACTATTACTTTATTTCTCATTTTACTTCCTTGCAAATCTTCTTTCTATTTCATACTTACTTATCTCATAAGCAGTTGGTCTACCATGAGGACAAGTAAATGGTCTATCTAGTTTAACCATTTTATCTATTAACGCAATATGTTCTGTATGTGTTAATTTCATATTTCCTTTAACCGCTGCTTTACATGCCATAGTTGCTAAGAAACGGTTTTCTCTTTCCTCTTTAGTTGTTTTAGATTCCATTCTAAGTTCATCTAATGTATCTTTAAATAATTCTACATAGTCCATATCATATCCAATGTTCGGAACACCAGATATTTTTATCATATTATCTCCAAACTCTTCTAACATAAATCCTGTTTCTTCAAAAAGTTCTTTATTTCTTAATACAAGTTCTTGTTCATTATGTTTAAGTTCCACTAATGATGGAATAAGTAACATTTGAGTTTCTTTAGATTTAGAATAATACATTTCTTTTATTTGTTCATATAATAGTCTTTCATGTGCTGCGTGTTGATCTATTATATACAATTTTTCTTCTATTTCTATAAGTATATATGTATCGAATAACGAACCTATATATTTATAGTTTATCTTTGTCTCATATTCTTTTTTAACTTCTTCACTTACAGCATTCACTACGTCTTTTATCTCTAAAATATCTTTATCATCCACATATTCCACTTGTTGTAACTCTTTTGGTCGTTCATAAACTGTTTCCAGTGCTGTGTATGTTGGAATATTAACTGTATTTATTTCTTTGCTTTCTTGTTTTTCCACAATTTGTTCTGAAGCTAATTCTTTTTCTTCTTCTTTATCCACAGTATCTACAACAAATGTTGGTGTGGTAATGCTTTGAGGGATTTCTGTTCTAACTGGTGTTACTACTGTTTCAATTTTAACTTCTGGTACTGTTGTAACATCTGGTTTAATTTCCACAGCAAATGGGCTTGTCCTTTTGTGATAATCTAAAAGCGCATTAGTTACCCCGTGGTAAATTATATCGAAAACATCCGATTCATGTTCAAACTTAACTTCAAGTTTAGCAGGATGTACGTTTACATCAACTTCACTTGGAGATAATTCCAAATTAAGTATTGCAAATGGGAATTTACCAATATTTAAGTTTTGTTCAAATGCTTTTTCTAAAGCTGTCATTAACGTTTTATCTTTTACATATCTTCCATTTATGTATGTAAATTCGTATTGTCTAGTTGATCTAGAAGTTTTAGGACTACCTATTACTCCAGATACATGCATAGATTTATATTCATATTCTACTGGTATTAATTCATTTGCAATATCTTTACCAAATATGTTGTATACTGCATGTTTAATATCTCCATTTCCTGTAGTATTTATTACTTGTTTATTGTTACTTACAAACTTGAAAGATATTTCTGGATGTATTATTGCCATTCTAGTAATTACATCTTCTATATATCCCGCTTCAGTATAATCTTTCTTTAAAAATTTATATCTTGCAGGCACATTAAAGAATACATTTTCTACTACTATTGTTGTTCCTTTATTAGATGCTATTTCTTCTAATTCTAGCGTTTTTCCACCTTCAATTACAATTCTAGTTCCAGTAGGTTCATCTTTTGTCTTAGTTTCCATAGTAACTTTAGCAATACTTGCTACAGAAGCTAAAGCTTCTCCTCTAAACCCTAGGGATGTTATTCTTAATATATCTGTTTCTTTTCTAATCTTACTTGTTGCATGACGTTCAAAGGCAATCTCAACATCATCTGCTGCTATTCCCTTACCATTATCTGATATTTTAATATAGCTTATTCCACCATTTTTTATCTCAACAGATATATGTGTAGCTCCTGCATCTATAGAGTTTTCTACTAACTCTTTAACTATTGATGCCGGTCTATCTACAACCTCACCTGCTGCTATTTTGTTAATTGTATTATCATCTAAAATTGCAATTAATCCCATATTATTCTCCTAACAATTCTTTAATAACTACTATTACCTTTTCCTCTGCTTCTTTTATATATTCATCTAATTTATCTTTTGTAATTATCTTTGTTGCATGTATTTCTTTAACATCTCGCATATTATCATTGTTGCTTAAAAAACTCATTTCATTTTCCGTCATAAGCTTAGCTAATTCTTGCTTTAAAGCATCATAGTCTAACTTGCATACTTCTACCATATATGCATTAATCTTAACATAATCTTCATATATATCTTCACTAAATTCTTCAGCAGAGTGTACACTGTTATCTGCTAAATATGCTTTTCTTCCTTCTTCCAAATTAGTAGCAAAACTTGGTATATATTTTTCAAACCAAAGAAGATCTTGAATTAAATGAGCTATATATCCTAATCTCACTTCTTTATCTAATTTCCCATTTAGCATTGTTATTGCATCATCTATTACAGGTAATCTTTTTATGCCATATTCATCAACCTTTGTTTTTAAAAAGTGTGTGCCTGTTCTATCTCCAGTTTCCATTTTTATAAGATCTGGTAATATACTCCCATATATAAACTTCGAAGAAAGTTTTAATTTTCTTCTTACTTTTTCCGTTATTCCTATGTGCATTAAATATGATCCCATTTTGTGCTGCTCCTTTGTATTATTATTCGAGTATATTATATATATTTTGCAAGTATTTTTCAAGGAAATACAATAATGTTATACTTAAAAAAGAGAAGATACTTTTAAAATATCTTCTCTTATATTTATTATTTGTTTGCTTTGGCGTATTAGAATCCACCACCGCCGCCACCGCCGCCTCCGGCCGCCTCCTCCACCTGAGAAGCCACCGCCAGAGCCTGTTGATGATGAGTATGTGAATGCTCCTGTAGAAACGCTGTTAAATGAACTGCTAAATGAATGATACGTACTACTGTGATATATTCCAGAATATGTGTCATCTAATTCTGTTATTTCTGGATAAATATCTTTTAACTGTTTTAATACTTTATCTGCTATTCCAAGCCCTATTGCATATACAAGATAGTGTTCCCATAAAACAATTGAACCATAATCTTTTTCTTCCATTTTACTAAAGTGTTTTAAGAACCTTTTAAAGCCCTTCCATTTAGCTTTATGTTCTAATGCTTTTTCATTATCTGAAAGTCTAGCAGGTAGTTTCATAACCATCCATATAAACACAAAAATATATGGGAATAAAACTAATCCTGCTGGTATTGCTGCATGGAAGTTTTCCATTATACTTGCTACTAAGAATATTATAAATAACGGTACAAAACATAAAGATAATATTACCGTTGCTTTAGTTATAACCTTCTTAGTGTCTTTTCTTTCAAGCTTATATGCTTTATATTCTTTCTCAATAATATCTTGCCATTTATCAAAAGCCTTACCAGCCTTTTCTCTAGCAGAAACTGAAGCTGTATTCTTTTTCTTTAATTCTTTTAATCTGATAGAAGTACAGTCTACAAATATTAATTTTTCTATGTAATGCTGTTCTACCTTATTAAGTTTAGATAAATCTTCATTTATTAGTTTTAATTCATAATCTACTGGCTTTTCTTTACCTTCTTTTGTCACTGGGTAGATTTTAATATATTTCTTTCTTACTAAATCCATAAGAGTTGCTAACATATTTTCATTAGGCTTATGGTATTTATATAACAAGTAGTTCATTACAGGCACGCCATAATCTTCTGGTAATTCTCTAAAATATCTATATTCTACATTAGATTTTTTTGCCTTACTAATTGCCCAAATATATGTAGCAATAATTACTATAACTATAACTCCTGTTAGTCCCCAACAAATATATGCAAACATTTCTGCTCGTTCTCTTCTTGCATCGGCTTCTTTTGCTAATTCCAACTCCTTCGCCATTATTGTTTCATGCATATTCTTATCTTGGAATTTTTCTGCATAAACAATATCTGTATCAAAAAGTATCCTTGTATCAACTGCTTCTCCACTTCTTAAATATGGTATATGAAATACTGATGTTTGATTATCTATTTTTTCTGAGTAACCATCTAATGGCCCGTGACCAAATATTTCTAATCTATCGCTTATATCTGGTAATTTTATAGTTATCTTCGCATCTTCAACTCCGCCAGCCCAGCCTTTACCTATAAAATTCCAATACAGCTCAGCTACGTCTGCATACTCTACAACTACATCTGTTAATGTATAACGAGTCATTGTCGTTACACGATATGCATCTGTTGGATGAAATATCTTTATTTGTGCTCCACCCTCAATTCTATTAATGTTATACATTCCTTCATCGCCATTTTCTAGTGTCGTTTCTGAATAACCGAATTCTTTTCCATCTACTAAAATTTTGTGCACAAATATTTCATTTGCACTATTTAATTCATTTTCAGGATTAAAGCAAAGTACGTCTCTATATACTCCATTTATACTTTCTTCTATTGTCCATGTAATAGTTTCTTCAACTGTCATAGAACCATCATGATTAACATTTGCTACTATATCCATTTTTTCTGGATAAGCACCCGCAAATACACATACTGGTAATACAAAAATTAAAGCGACTAAACATATTAACACCCTTACGTTTTTCTTCATATGTTCACCCCTAATATATATACAATAATACTATAATATATTTATTTTTTTTGCAATAAGAAAGTGTAGTAAACACTACACTTTCTTATTGTTTTTTACATTTTTATTCCATTTTTTCTTTAAGCTTATATAACACATCTAGTGCCTCTTTAGCGCTAAGTTCATCCAAAGCAAGTTTATCTAACATTCTACCAACTTCAGCAAGCTTAAAGTTAAACATATTTATTTGATTGTTATTATCTATTACTTTAGTTGTATTCGCTTTTGCTTTTTTAGTTATTGTATCTTCTTCTAATTTGTTTAGTATTTTCTTTGCTCTACCTACTACAGAACTTGGTACACCGGCAAGTTTAGCAACATATATACCATAAGATTCATCTGCAGGACCTTCAACTATTTTTCTTAAGAAGATTACATCGTCTCCTCTTTCTTTAACTGCTACTGAGTAATTTTTAACTCCTTCAAGAGTTCCTTCTAACTCATTTAGCTCGTGATAATGTGTTGCAAATAATGTTTTTGCCCCAACCTTTTCTTTATCTGCCATATGTTCTACAGTTGCCCAAGCAATAGCCATACCATCATATGTAGATGTTCCTCTACCTATTTCATCTAGTATTACTAATGAGTTGCTTGTTGCGTTTTCTAATATATTAGATAGTTCTGTCATTTCTACCATAAATGTAGATTCTCCACCTGCTAAGTCATCACTTGCACCAACACGTGTAAATATTCTATCTACAATACTAATACTTGCTTCAGTCGCAGGAACAAAACTTCCTATTTGAGCCATATATGTAATTACTGCAACTTGTCTCATATATGTAGATTTACCTGCCATATTAGGTCCAGTAATTATATGGAATCTTGTATTAGAATCTATGTATGTATCGTTTGGTATAAACTCTGAACCTTTTATTGTTTTTTCTACAACAGGATGTCTTCCATCTTTAATATTAATTATTCCATCATGAGTTATATTTGGTCTTACATAGTTCATCTCTTCAGCTACTTTGGCAAAGCTACAAAGGCTATCTATTACGCCAATTGCCATAGCTGTTTTTTGTATTCTAACAATCTCATGTGCTACTTTTTCACGAACATCTGCAAACAACTTGTATTCTAAATCCACTAGTTTTTCTTCACTACCAAGAATTTTATTTTCTAACTCTTTAAGTTCTGGTGTTATGAATCTTTCTTTATCTGCTAATGTTTGTTTACGTATATATCTATCTTCCGGTATTTGAGAATAGTTTGAACGAGTTATTTCTATGTAATATCCAAAGACTCTGTTAAATCCAACTTTAAGCCCTTTAATACCAGTAATATCTCTTTCTTTTGCCTCTAGTTCCATAAGCCAGTTCTTACCTTCTGTACTTGCAGATCTATATTCATCTACATCAGCATTATATCCTTTTTTAATTAATCCGCCCTCTTTAATAGTTATTGGTGGATCATCTACTATTGCTGTATCTATTAAGTTGCACATATCTTTAAGTTCATCTATACTATCATAAATTTTAGATAAATACTGATGTTTATCTCCAGTAAGAAGTCTTGCAATAGTAGCTTTAAGACTTGGTAATACTTTAAATGAATTCTTAAGTGCTACCAAATCTCTAGCATTAGTATTTGCATTAGACATTTTAGATGCTAAACGTTCTATATCATAGACATTTTTTAGAAGTTCTATAATATCTTCACGTACAAACACATCATTTTTTAGGCTCTCTACCGCATCTAATCTTTCATCTATATTCTTTTTAGAAAGCATTGGGCTTTCTACCCATTTTCTAATTTGTCTTGCACCTATAGCTGTAGTAGTTTTATCTAATACCCAAAGAATACTTCCTCTTTTAGTTCTTTCACGGTTAGATTCTGTAATCTCAAGGTTTCTTCTTGTATTTACATCTAGCCTCATACTTGCTTCTATATCATATGGTGTAATTTTATTTAATTGAGATACCACTTGCTTTTGTGTATCTGCTATGTAATTTAGAAGAAGTGTTAAACTTTTTCTTTCTGCTAGAGTAAATGCTTCAGACATCATTGGCATATCATTTACTAAAGATTCATCTTGATTTAAGTATCTTGAAATATATATTTCTTGTTTCTTCACAAGTCTATTTACTACTTCACTATCACTTAAGATTAAATCTTCTAATACTAGTTCTTTAGGTCTTATCTTTAATGTTTCATCTATAATTTTGTATACACCATCTAGATTATCTGCATGAGTTACAAAGCACTCACCAGTAGAAATATCTGCATAAGATAACGCATATTGTTTCCCAACCATATAAATGTTTGCTATATAATTGTTTTTATGCTCATCTAGCATTGTATTTTCTGTTATTGTACCAGGTGTTATTACCTTAATTACATCTCTTTTAACTAGTCCCTTTGCTTCTTTTGGATCTTCTACTTGTTCACATATTCCAACTTTATATCCCTTGTCTACAAGCTTTACTATATATCCCTCAACTGCATGGAATGGAATACCACACATTGGAGCTCTTTCTTCTAGTCCACACTCTTTTCCTGTAAGAGTAAGTTCTAATTCACGGCTACAAAGTTCTGCTTGGTCAAAGAACATCTCATAGAAGTCTCCTAGTCTAAATAATATTATTGTATCTGGATACTTTTCACGTATATCTAGGTATTGTTGCATCATTGGTGAAAGTGCCATATTTATCCCCCTTATTTTCCCGAATTATATCACAAAAAGTCGAAGTTTACAACACACTGTCCACTTCATCCACATTGTTTTTTTACCTAATATATGGTATAATATATTCGTGGTAAACATTTAGACTACTAACAAATTTGTTGTAAAGGAGAGAAAATGACAACCAAACTGTATTCTTTAGTCCGGGCTAGCATCATTATCTTTGGTTCCTTAGCGCTTTCTTTAGTGTTTAAAGCACTTCATCCTATTCTTGCAATCCTTATTGTATTTTCAATTTTACAGATTGTAGAGGACTGTGTTAAAAATGCTAAAGAAATTGCTAAACTAAACAAGCAGTACGCTGGTAAACTTAAAGAAGAAATGGTAAGCTACCAGAAACAAAGAATTGTAATAGACATTCTCACAACCATTGGTTGGTTTGCTATTGCAGCTGGAGCTTTCTATCTTAGTCTTCGTTATTTAGGCTAACCACACCTAAATTACATAACCAGACAAAACAAATATCCGTAAGTAACAACTTACGGATATTTTGCGTTTATATGTTATTTAACAAAAAACAACTTGGTAATTATTCTTCTGTTAATTTAAGTATATTTTTCTCTTTTTCCAGTTCTTTAATAGACTTATCTGGCGTAGGCAAATCTTCTGGCATTGTTCCACCTATTTCTTCTATTGCTTTTCTTACTTGCTTACCTACTATATAATGAGTATCGCACGCTTCTGGTTCATTATTTGTTTTGTCTCTCTTTAGCTTTTGTTCTGTTTGAGATATTCTAAATAGATTTGCTATAAGTTCTTCACTACACATATTATCTAGAATATCTTCTCTATATCTTAAGCCTTTTCTTTTGGCTATATCATCTGCTGTTTCACCGTTATACAGCCCTTTATATCCTGAGTTGTGGAACTTTGCAAAATCTTTAACTCCTGCTTTTTTAGCTGTCTGATTAAGTGAATAATTACCCTTTCTTGTTAAATCTCTTTGGTATAGTCTTTTTTCATCTTCCGTTAAAGCTAAATACTCCTTTTCACTTAACTCTTGCTTTCTAGTTTGCACCGCAAAATATGTTTGTGCTAATGCTATTACTTCTTTTCTAGGATCTCCATTTTGTGCTATTAGATAACAAGCATAACGTGTCAGTTTGTAATCCTTTATTATAGTCTCTTTTCCTTTGCCTGTAATTATTGACTTCCTGACGTCAGGAAAGCAATCAAATGTTGATATTCCGCTATTTTTGCAAGATTCTATCGATTTATTTATAACCTTTTCGAAATTTTCCCACTTGTTATATTCTAATATTTTCATTAACTCCCTTGCGAACCAATATTCATTTCCATATTCATCTACATGCTTTATACTTTCAAATATACTTTCTCCAATTTTTTCAATTTCTTTTTCACTCATTTGTTTTTCCTCCTCATATATCTACTTTTATTCTTTATTTACATCTATGTATTTTTTATATAATCCCCCTGAAAAAACAATTTTACTTTTTTTTATTCCCTCCTTTCTTTTTAATTCCCCCTTACAAATATTCTAATTACCTGTTGTGTGTATGTCAACGATTTTAGCGTTAATATTTTGTCTTTTCATTGACAAAATTCGACACACCTAAAACACCATTTTGTGCTTATCCGCACACAAAAAAATAGAAGTGAGAATGTTAATTAAACATTCCCACTTCAACTTTTGATTTAAAGTATTAATTTTTATGTATTCTTCATATCTTGTAAATTTTGTGCGCTTACGCAGGTGGGAATTGGCCACCACTTACGCACGCCTTGCATTATTGCCACCGTTATTTTGTTAAGCTAAAATCATAATCTCCTGTTCCCACTGTGGCAGGGATGCTAGATTTTAGACAAACTACGGGACAAACGCCGCCAGTAGTGGCATAGTAGTCAATGCCCACATAGTCCTTGCCCGCATTCAAAACAGTGTTACTGTCGTAAGCAGACGGAGACACCAACCAGTACCAGTAGTCTGATGGTACATATAATCCATCACTTGTTACTTCTACATAGTCATCTACATAGTCATCACCATTTATTTTGTATCCAAATGTATCTGTTGTTAATGTCATTGTTGGTGTATACTCTTTTGCATTCCATCCTGCTACTAATAACTCTAGTGTTGGTCCTCCTATTGCTCCTACTACATTTGTTCCATATGCCTCTGTATTTGCAAAGTTTGCATAGTCTTTTATTAATTGTGCTACTGCTTGACAGTTATACATTGTATAATTATTTTCATCTGTAGATGTATCTATTAATGTATACTTATCTGCATTACCTACTCTAAATTTTTCATATAACGCTAATTCATCTGTCGTTAGGCTTGATACTGTTGTTCCTTTCTCTAATGTAGTTTCTGTTATACTATTTTCTGCTATTAAATATACATAATCTGCATTATGATAATATATTTGCCAATCGCTATATGTTGTTCCATTTACTGTTACAGTATAATCTACTTTGTCTCCATAGTTAGCTGCTGTTATTAATGAACCTAATTCTGTTCCTAATTGTGTGTTGTCTCCACCGCCATTGTTTTTATTTTCTACTGTAACCCCTGTATCTGTTATTGTTATATCCCATTTGTCTGTTGTTACTCCTTGTTTTCCTAATTCTTCTGTTACTTTATCTATTAGGTCTTG
>JAFXHJ010000006.1 GCA_017536445.1 Clostridia bacterium | reverse complement strand
CACCTCCTTTCACCTATAAGACTCCGAACTTTCAAAAATCTTACAACTTTTTTCAAATATTTTTCTCTCCCATAATACCATACTGCCACCTTCCCTGTATATAAGAACAGGGCTACCACCCATTTCTGAATGATAGTCCTGTTTCCTATTGTTACTGATTTTTATTCATTGCATCCATAGAGGTTATACATATATTCTTGCCGGGAACACAAAGTCGAATTGGGACTTTATTTATTACCTTTTCTTTCTTTTTTATCTAATGAAAAGCCATAGATAGTTAAAATTATTAAAAAGATAACTAAACAAACTAACACAAGAACACTAATTAGTGGTGGGAAAAATACACTTAGCATAAATAGTGCGCCGTATGCCATCATCACATATCCACCAATTCTGTTTATTCTTCTTTGAACATTTTCAGTAAATTTCTTTTGTGGCCATTTATTAGTTCCAACTGTCTTTGGTAGATAGTTTCCTGTTATTATAAACATAGCACCCAAAAGAAGCATTACCCATACTCTAATATCTAACTTAGTTCCTAGGTTGTATGCAATTGTAATTATATACATTACAACTAATATTACAGGTATCATCCACTTCATAACCATAGTTACTTTTTTATTTGCATCTTTGTGCTTATCTGTTAAATCTACAACTATTGAGCAAATAGCTTCAAGAACAGCCATAAATATTGGCATACCAAATACAAACAATGCTTTGTTAAAGTAATTGTCTGGATTGTTGTTGATATCAAAATGGATTGCTACTTTTTCAGGTAAAGCATCATATTGCCAAAGTCCAATTAATATTGGAAGCAAGCAAAATACACATGTTAAAATTAGTGTCTTAAAATCAATTTTTTTCATTATTATTTCCTCCTAATCCTTTTATCCATAATAAAAGTTCTTCAAATACAGAAATATTAAGTGTGTAATATATGTATTTCTTTTCTCTTCTCTCATACACTAAATCTGCATTTTTTAGCATAGATAGATGATATGAAACAGTAGCATTAGTAAGCTCAAACTTACTTGCAATATCTCCCGCTGTCATACTTGTTTCTTTTAGCATTTCTAATATTTCACGTCTTACTGGATCAGAAATTGCTTTAAGTGTTTCAGATATTCCCATACTTATTCTCCTTTCATTTAGAATTTTATCTAAATGTATTTTACTATACTTTCGTATATATGTCAATAGTCATTTAGAAATATTTCTAAATGACTATTATTTTTTGTTATATTTTTTTATTTATATTATTTTACATTAACTTTAAGCATTGTACTGCTATTTATTATTGGTAAACTGTATAACATTAATACATCTTTACCTTCAAACTGTACATATTTTTCAACATAATCCATAGTTATGTATCTTAAATCTACCACTGTTATTTTATTATAGTATGGTATTAATAATGGTATTAAACTACTAGAGAACGAATCTCTAAATATTACTAACTCTTTAGTTGTATCACTAAATACATTTGTTATTTCTATTAAACTTGAAGGGCCAGATAAAAATACATCGTATGCATCTACACCTTTAAGTTTTGCTTCATCATATACTGGCTTTTCTCCATATTCTATATGCTTTACCGCAGCACTATCTATTATATAATTTGAAAGATATGTTATTTTATCTTTAGGCACTACTCCTCCAGCTTTAGAATATGATGCACCCGCAAAATCTTCATACGTTTTTGTTACATATTCTAATTCTATATATGGATTTCCCATATTAGGCATTAACGCCTTTACTACTTTATCTAGATTTTCTTGTTTCCAGTGTATATCTGTTTTATAGTAATCTTCAAGTGTAAGTACGCTTGTTACATCTATATAACTTCCGTTTATTTGTTTTAAGTCATTATATAACTTTGTATAATCCGCTTTAAGATACTTATTTACATCTAAGAAATATGCCTTATCTGGAATTATTGAATAATATACATTTGATGACTGTAAATAATTTGCCCATATATAGTTCATTTTATTTACAAAACCTTCTACCTCTTTTTGATTTATAGGATAAAGTTTATCTACTAGCTGTTCTCCTACTACATATACATTATTTGTATCTAACTTACCGTATACATTTCTGTTTATTAACGAATTCAACTTAATAAATCCATTTCTAAATGGGAATTGATCAAGTAAATAATCATCTATTTTTTCCGAATCTAATTCTGTTGGAAATTTTGCAAGTCTTCTTCTTTCAAAATATGAAAGGTCAGTGTCTGGCAATACTATAAACAGTGCAAACATAAGGCCTATAATTATTAAAAATGTTATTGTTATTATTTTATTTTTCATAAGCCTCACCTCTAAAACCTAAAGTAGATAAACGGATTAAATGAACTAGAAAGTAGCGATGCTGTAGATACTAACATTACCACAAGTATAAACACGTATTGTGTAACTCTTACTAGCTTTTCTCCATTCTTCTTTTCTATTAATTTACTTCCAACAAATTTAACTATTGGTGTTGCAGATATTAATGCAACTATTATTAATACTATATAATTCTTTATATAATACAATGTTTCAAAGTTTGCAAACTTGAGTCCACCAAATCCAAACATACATTTAATGTAGTTTCCTACCGCTGGTAAATCTGGCATATTAAATATTACAAATCCAACCATTGTTACTATTATTGTATATAAATGAGATAATACTCCTTTTTTTAAGAACTTGTGTAAGAAATTCTTTTCTAACATTAAGAATGCAAAACAGTATAATCCCCATAATACAAAGTTCCAACTTGCACCATGCCAAAAACCTGTAAGCAACCAAACTGTTAATAGGTTTCTATACCATTTAAGTTTAGATACTCTATTTCCACCAAGTGGTATGTATATATAGTCTCTAAAGAATGATGTTAGAGACATATGCCATCTTCTCCAGAATTCTGTTATGCTTGTTGCAAATAATGGATGATCAAAGTTTTCTTTGAATTTAAATCCAAACATTGCTCCAAGTCCTATTGCCATATCACTATAACCTGAGAAGTCAAAATATATTTGTAATGTATAACAAAGAGCTTCTACTATATATGAAAGAACTGTTTTTGTCCCCATTCCTGCAAGCGTTGTTGCTAGTTCACCCATAGCATTTGCTACTAATATTTTCTTAGCCATACCGATACAGAATCTATATACTCCATATCCAAATTGTTCCCATGACTCTTTTCTATTATCTACCGCTTCTGCCACATCTTTATATCTTACTATTGGTCCAGCTATAAGTTGTGGAAAAAGTGTTATATATGTTCCATATTTTATTATACTTTTTGGTGCTGAAACATCTCCACGATAAACATCGGCTATATAGCTTATATTTTGGAATGTAAAGAAGCTTATTCCTAAAGGAAGAATTATATTTAACGATCCAATATTTGCACCAAATATTCCATTTATATTTTCTATAAAGAAGTTCATATATTTGTAATATCCAAGAAGCGCCGCATTGGCTATTACACCTAATGTTAAATAAAGCTTTGCTTTGTTTTTCTGTTTGTTTTTTTCTTTTTCCTTTTCTTTACTTATAAAAATTCCAAAGAAATAATTCATCACACATGATACGATAAGTACTATATTACTTTCACCATAAAAATAGAATAATAGGCTAAATATTAATAATACTAGATTTCTATATTTCTTTGGAACTATATAATATACTGTAAGTAGTATTGGTAAAAAAAAGTATAAGAATGTTATACTTGAGAATACCATCCTATTTTAGACCTCCAAAATTAGCTTTTAATCTTGGTGCTACTTCTGCTGTAGTTTGTCCTTCAGAGTCAGCCATTATTAATATAACTAAATCTCCTTTGCTTTCAACTATAACATTTTTAGCTTCAACACACATCCATTTTCTTGGATTTACGCTTTCTTTTATTTTAGCTACTGCAGCTTCAGCATCTTTAGCATCATTTAATCTTACTAAAACAACTGAGTGTGGTTGTGAACTCATCATTGGTTCACTAGCTAAAGCTTCTTTAAATGTTACTTCTGTTGTTCCTAAGAAGTATTCTACCATTTCACCTTCTACAGGTGTATTTGCTAAACTTCCTGGAAGTTCTTCTTGTGGAATTCCAGCATAAACTTTAGTCATTATTTCTTCTAATGTACCTTCTACGTTAGCTTCAGGTTTTAAAAGAACTACTGCTGCAACAACTGCTGCTATTACAACTACAACTGCTACTACTATTAAAGCAATTTTCTTTTTAGACATTATATTTCCCTCCCTTATACAAGTCCAAACTTGTACAATTATAATATCAAAGAAAGTGTATAAAAGCAATAGCATTTATACACTTTATATCTTATACATTTTTTATTATTCTTTCGCTACTTCAGAAAGTTTTTTCTTATCTAACAATACTCTAAATACATAGACTGTAAATTCCACTACAGTTGCTGTATATATTAGAGCCCACGCACTATAATCTCCTTCTCCAAAGAATAAAAATCCTAGATATGTTATAGTTGACGTTAGATTAATCATAAGTGGGAACAACTTGTTTTTACTATTTACTACAAGCCAGATTACACTTAGTATATCCGCGATATACATATATCTGTCATGCATTCTTGGTAGTAAGAATGTTGCAATTATTATGCTCCATAATCCTACAAGAAGTATTTTCTTTTCATCAAAATTTACTTTCTTTATTATTACTACTAACCATATGGCAAAATATACAAGCATTGTTACTAGTATACCTATTATTGTAATCAAACCATTATATTCTTCAGCAAATGGTAACTTAATTATAATTGAATATATATTTGGAAAGTTTGCTGTTAATGCGTTATATGTTTCTACTTGTCCGCCATATATACCAAGAACATTAGTTATACTCTGGCCAGCAATTACCGCTGGTAATCCTGCAAGTAATACTACTCCAATTGGTATAAAGAAATAATACCATTTGACATCTTTATTTCTAAATAATAGTAATACAAATAACGGAAGTATAAACACAGCTTGTAACTTAAATGCAAATGCTAGTCCTAACATTATAAACGCTTTTATGTTTTTGTTTTCCATTAAATAATATATTGCAAATAATACAAACGCACCATATATGCTGTCGCATTGTCCCCAAAGAGCACCATTCATAATAACCGTTGGTAACCATAAAATTAGTACTGAAAACGCCATTGCAGTATTTTTATTATTAGTTATCTTATTAACTATTTTATATGTTGCTAAAGCACACATAAAATCAAAAATAATAGATACTATTTTTATAGGTATTAATGGTTCACATTTTAAGTAAGAAATTAAAATTAGTATTATTATATACGGTATGTTATAGTTTCCTAGCGGTTCCTTTAATGCCGCAAAACCACCTCTTAACCTTATTTCTTCTACCCAAGGTTCTAGGAAATTAACATAGTCCCCAGATAACAGCGGTAGACAATATACTCTTACAATTATTGTAGCAAGAAATATCATTGCTATAATCATAATTGTTTCTTTTTTATTATTCATATTTTTCACCCTTATGTATGCTTAAGAATATCACAAAAAAATGTTAGTCGCAACAACGAATAATAAATTTATATATCTTATCTGCTTTCGATTGACAAACAAATGTTTTGTATGGTATACTAAATTTCATTAGGAGAGTGAATATATGAATACAACATTAATAGTTATTATAGCCGTACTTTTGCTAGTAATTTTACTTCTTTGCGTACTGCTATTAAAGAAAAACAAGAAAAATGATTTAGAAGATTTTAAGAAGGTTATTGAGTTAAGCCTTAAAAATACTCGTGATGATATTACAAATACAATTGGTGGCAAAATTGTAGACAATACAACAATACAACAAAACGCAATTACAAATCTTACACAATTAAACGAAACTAAATTAGAAAACATTCGTAAATCTGTAGAAGACAGACTTACTTCTATCCAAAAAGATAATGGTGAAAAGCTAGAAAAAATGAGACTTACTGTAGATGAAAAATTACAATCTACACTTGAAAAAAGACTTAGCGAATCTTTCAAAATAGTAAGCAACAACTTAGAATCTGTTCAAAAAGGTTTAGGTGAAATGCAAAGTTTAGCTAAAGGCGTTGGTGATCTTAAAAATGTCTTTACAAATGTTAAAGCACGTGGTTACTGGGGAGAAATTCAACTTGCTAATATACTTGAACAATTCTTAACACCAGAACAATATTTAACAAATGTAAAAACTAAAGATAAATCTAATGACTTTGTAGAATTTGCAATTAAGCTTCCTGGCAAAAATAATATAGACACTGTACTTTTACCAGTAGACTCTAAATTCCCTATTGAAGACTATTCAAGACTTGTAGCAGCTGAAGAAAGTGGAGATTTAGAAGCCATAGATGAATCTAGAAAAAAATTAGAAACACAAATTAAAAAGTGTGCTAAAGATATAAACGAAAAATATCTAGACCCACCGTATACAACCGATTTTGGTATAATGTTCTTACCTACCGAAAGCTTGTACTGTGAAGTTATTAGAAACACTGATTTATGCGAAACATTATCTCAAAAATATAGAGTTGTAATCTCTGGTCCTTCAACATTTGTCGCTTTACTTAACAGTTTACAAATGGGATTTAGAACTTTAGCAATAGAAAAACGTTCTAGCGAAGTTTGGGAACTACTTGGTATAGTTAAAACTGAATTTACTAAATTTGGAGATTTATTAGAAAAAACAAATAAGAAACTTGTTGAGATATCTAACACAATGTCTGATGCAACAAGAAAAACTCGTACGATAGAAAGAAAATTAAAAAATGTAGAAGCTCTACCCGTTTCAGATGAAGCAGCATTCTATGATATGCTTCCTTCATTAAATGAATCAGGTATTGACGAGGATGTAGAATAAATTAAAGACTAAAAAGAATAGCAGTGGTTCTAACCGCTGCTATTTCCTGTTAACGTTCTTAAGCATTTACTGTGAGTTCCATGAATTTCTTTTTACCTCTAGTAAGGATAGCCTTAACCATTCCTACAGAGATGTTCATGCGGGTTGCGATTTCTTCAATGCTGTGCTTTACTCTATCTATACCATAATGATATCTAATGATAAAGTCCTCTTTCAAGGTAAGCTGATTCAGCGTTCCAAAGAAATTCTCGAGTTTGAACTTAGGAGCAACTCTCATATCATAGAGTTCGGATAAGAAGTTGTAGGTACCTACCACATACTTATCTGCATAGTCCTGTTCATCTACGAATGCTTTCCGCATTTCTGCTGTTGTCTTTACTTTAACGTTTGTCATTTTAAACCTCCAAAATTTTGTTTGTCTATTTTATTTGAACATATTAACATTCCTCATCAAAAAATTGATGATATTAATATTATACCACTTTTGGCTATTTTTATCAAGTTATCTACTCTTTACCTTCGCTATCTCAATTCTATCTTTTGATTTACTATAACCTATTTTTATTCTATCATTATCAGATATATTTGTTTTTAATATATATTCCGCCAACTCATCTTCTATTTTAGTCTTTATTGTTCTTATAATGGGTCTAGCGCCGTTTTTAGCATCATACCCTGTTAACGATACATATTTTATTAAATTATCTTTAAATTCGATTTTAAAGCCATATTTTGTTATGCGTTCTTTTGTCTTGTTTAACATTAGTTTAGTTATTTTTTCTATTGATAATTCATCTAGCTTATTAAAGACGATAACATCATCTAATCTATTTAAGAACTCAGGACTAAATTTATTTTTTACCTCCTTCATTACCTCTTTATACATAGATTCATATCTTTCACTATTTGTTATTTCTTTTTTAAATCCTAATGTTTTTTCTTCTATTATATTTCTTGCTCCTATATTAGAAGTCATAATACATATTGTATTATTAAAATCTACGGTTCTTCCTTTGCTATCCGTTAGTCTTCCATCATCAAAAAGTTGAAGCAATACATTGTATACCTCCGAATGCGCCTTTTCTATTTCATCAAAAAGAATTATACTATATGGATTTCTTCTTACTTTTTCGGTTAATGTTCCAAGTTCTCCATATCCTATATATCCTGGCGGAGCGCCTATTAATTTGGATACACTATGTGGTTCCATATATTCTGACATATCTAATCTTATTATCTTAGACTCAGAATCTAATAATTCTCTTGCGAGCACCTTAACAAGTTCAGTTTTTCCCACTCCAGTAGGACCAGTAAATAAAAATACGCCAATTGGTTTTTTGGCATCTCTTATTCCCAACCTATTTCTTTTTATTACATTTGCTATTTTTCTTACAGCTTCTTTTTGTCCTATCACATTTTCTTCTAATCTTTCCTCTAATGTTATTAACTTTTCTTTTTCACTCTTACTAATTTTTTCTACAGGTATATTTACCATTTTTGCAACAACTTGTTCTACATCTGTACTCTCCAATCTATTTCTTCCTTCTGTCCTAACTTTAGAACAAGTTTCATCTATTATATCTATAACTTTATCCGGCATTTTTTTACTATGTATATATCTATCAGCTAACTCAATACTTTCCTTTATTGCCTCCTCTATAATTTCTACATTGTGGTACTTTTCATATTTACTCTTTATTCCTTTTAATATGTTTAAGGTTTCTTCTTTAGTAGGTTCTTTCACTTCTACTACTTGAAATAATCTATTTAATGACATATCTTTTTCTATATATTTTACATATTCTTCTATTGTACAAGTCCCTATAATCTGCACATCTCCTTTTGATAAATATGGCTTAAGAATATTTGCAGCATCCAATGACCCTTCCGTATTTCCAGAATTTATTATATTTCTCATATCTTCTATATATAACAAAATATTTCCTTCATTCTTCGCCTCCACAACGCATTTTTTTAATCTTTCTTCAAAGTCTCCTCTATACTTTGCTCCCGCCAGCATAGAAGATATATCTAATTCTAATATTGTCTTATCTAGATGGATTTTATTTTCTTTTGCTATTGTTCTAGCTAGAGCATATACTAAACTTGTTTTTCCAACGCCCGCTTCTCCTATTATAAGAACGTTGTTTTTAGTTCTTCGTGTTAATATCTGTATCACTCTTGTCAAATAATCTTCCATTCCTATTATTTCATCTAGTTTATTCTTTTTTGCAAGTTCAGTTACATTTTCTGTATACATATTAAGTGTGGGCGTATTATGGTTCTTGTATATACTTGGCGAATAATTCTCATCTGTAATATATTTTACTAACTCCATAAATACTTTTTCTGGATTTATATTTGCTTCTATTAGAATTCTCACAGCTATACTATCTGTTTCCTTCATAAGCGCAAGAAGTATATGTTCTGTCCCTACATAATTTGAACCCACTTTTTTAGATTCTTTTATACTGTTTTCTATTACCTTTTTAGCTCTTGGTGTAAAAGTAGGTTCTACCTCCTTACTTTCTTTATTTTCTTCTTTACCATCTATTTGTAATATCTTTTCTTCAACAAATTTTGCTGTTACCTTTTGTTTGGAAAGTATTTTACCAGCTATTCCGCTTTGTTCTTTAACAAGTCCATATAGCAAATGTTCTGTTCCTATATATGTATAATTATGTTTTATTGCAAAGTCTCTTGTTTTTTCTAATACCGATTCAGACTTTCTAGTAAATTCATGCATAAAAAAATACCTCCACTGTTATGTTTCGGTATTAATTATATATTTACTACTTTTCAGTCTCAATCTATTCGACTATAGATTTAGTATTGTGACAATTATTGTGGATTTTACTCTTTTTTGCTTTTCTTATTTTCTTCTATATTTTCTATTATTAATCTACGTATAATACTTAAGTTGGTAAACAGTCTTGTAGTAAACACTATTACTGCTGCAAGATATATATCTACGTTTAATTTTTGTCCTAAATATACTAAAAATATTGCTATAACTGCATTAACAAAAAATCCTGATACAAACACTGTCATATTAAATTCATTCTTCATATTTGATACTATACCACCAAATAGCGAATCCAAGAATGCAAGTATTGCCACTGCTATATATGCAGTATATTTATATGGTATTTCTAAGTTAGAGCCAAATATGAAGCCTAAGACAATTACTATTACAAATATTGATGTTATTATTGGTTTTTTCATTGTCCCACCTCCTATTTCACTTCGCTTGCATATTTTAACGTTAATGTATTATCATATTTATCTATTGTAATATTGTTATCTGTTTTAACTTCAACATTAATTCCATATACCTTAAAATTATCTACTATTCCATTTTTAATATTAAGCGCACTTTCCAAATATTTAGCATCTCCTATTGCTTTTATATAAAACGGCGATGCTACTTTTACTTCATTTATTTGTATTGTCGGTCCAACACATCTAATAGCTGTCGTAGCTATTATTCTTTGACCATTAACACTTATTGCTTCCGCACCTGCAGCCCTTAATTCATTAACTATCGCCATAATATCTGTGTCATGAACTAACCCTGTTTCTACAGGGATATTTGTATCCGTGCTATCTGCAAGAGTTATTACTACACCTTGTCCTTTCACTTTAACAAGACCCGCTAGTATTTCTGCTCTTTCTAGTAACGTTGTCATCGAAGATATTAAAAGGTCATTTGATGAAGCGTTACTTTTGTATTCATCTACTATTATTTGACTCTTTTCATATTCATTCTTTAATTCTTCATATCTATTATTTGCTTTTTGAAGTTCTGTTAAAAGTTCTGCTTCTCTCATTCCTTCTGCTATTATGTCTGTATTGCCTACAGTATTAAGTTGAGCTGCCATTATGAAGGAACATATAAATAACACCAAAGCTATCATTACTATAGATGTCACATTATATTTTTTAACTAGTTCCTTTGTTTTTTCCATTTTATCCATATATATTTTTTTAGCTTTTTTATTTTTGTTTACTTCCCTAGTAGTTACGACATTCTTTGCATCGTCAGCTATTTTTTTCACCTTATCAATAGGTTCTTTTTTAGTGATATCTATTTTCGCTTTCTTTTCTTTAGCTACAGGCTTTGTTTGTTTATCCGTCATCATTTCCTCCTATTTAATATTTTCTGTAAATATTGGATTCTCTATAGTCATATCTATAGTTCCAATTTTACCATTTAACTCATTTAATATATTCTTTAAAAGATTTAACTTATATTCTACATCATATAAATCTAAAATCACATCCATATTATAATCTAACGTTAGAATTATATCTCCTTCTTTAAATTCTACACTAGTTATTTTTTTGTCTATGCCAGCCTTAGAGTATTTATCCATTATATCTAACAAATTCTTTAACTTTTTTTGTTCTAGTTCTACTATTTTTTCTCCTAAATTATCATCAAAATGTATTCCAAATAAAACTAGCTCTTCTGCAATTTCATCCGCAGTACACTTTTCCAGTATTACACCTTTTTCTGTAAGTCTAATATATTCATTCGTTTCAACATTTAATGCAACAAAACTAGATACATATTCTTGTATTTTTATTAATACTGTTTCTGGATACTTACGTACTACTTTAGCGTTTTCTACATAAGGTAATGTTTCAAGTTTTTTCTCTACTTTATTTTTGCTAAGCTTGTTTATGTTTGTCCCAATTACAATCTCAGAAACTTCTTTAATTTCATCTACTGTATAATTTACATTTCCTTCTACAGTTATTACTCCAATATTATATCTAGATGATGTAAATAGCTTGTACACCCCAAACGCTAACAAAAAGAACAAAGAAAGCGCAAACATTATAAGCACTAGATAAACTAGTCCTCTTAATATCTTTCTTTTAAGCTTTCCTTTGTTCTTTTTAGAAACGGCTTTATTTATTTTTTTATTCTTTTCAACTATTTCCGTTCTATTCTCTTCTTTTCTCACGTTTTCTCCTAGCAGACAATTTCTTTTATCTCTCTATAAATTTTACCTTCAACATCTGGTTTATATAACTTAGCTGCGTTTTCCCCCATTGTTTCAAGCACTTTATTGTCATATATTACATTTTTTATTTTATCATATAAAACGGTTTCATTCAATATATTTTCTTCTAATACTATTCCAGCACCTGCATTTTCCATCGCTTTTGCATTAAAAAATTGGTGATTCTCTGCGGCGGTTGGAAGTGGAACAAGTATTGCTGGTCTTCTTACTATGCTTAATTCTGTTATTGTTAAAGCCCCTGCACGCGTTATTAAAAGATCCGCAGCTTTATACATCTTATCCATTTCGTATACAAACTTCTCTATTTTTATATATTTACTATCTTCTTGATTTAACGTTGATTGTGATGCATCATAATTATCTTTACCTACCGCAATTACAAAATACAAATCTTTTGGTTTATACTGTTTTACCATATTAATAATTACTTCGTTAAATCTTTTTGCGCCTTGACTTCCACCTGTTACAAATATTACTTTTCTTTCTCCGATAGTGGCTTTATCTAATCCTAATTCTTTTTTACAATTTTCTTTATCTAACCCCATCATATGATTCATATCAAATTTTGCTGGTGTTCCTGTATATATAGAATTTACTTTTTCATCTAATCTTTGCTTAGTATCTTCAAATCCAAGCAAAATTTTTGCCGCATCTTTTGCAACTAATTTTACAGATAAACCGGGGAACGCATTGCTTTCATGTAACACATAAGGTATACGTTTTTTCTTTGCTGCTTTCATCATCGGCACACATATGAATCCACCCGTACCAATAACTACATCTGGTTTAAATTTCTTTATTAATTTTTCAGCATCAAATATTCCAAAGAAAGCGTTTGCCATATTTCTTACATTATACCAAGTAAGTCTTCTATGAAATCTTCCTGCGCGTATGTGAGCAAGTTCATAACCTGCTTTTTTTACTAGATCATTTTCCATACCAGTTTTTGTTCCAACAAATACTATTTTGCTATCTGGCTCTCTCTTTAATATTTCGTTTGCTATTGCAATTCCTGGATTAATGTGTCCACCACTTCCAGCACATGCTATTATTGCTCTCATTTTATCACCTATCCTTTTTGGTCATCTTTAGATACACCTAGTACCATTCCCATAGCTACTAAGTTAATTAATAACGAAGTACCACCATAACTAAAGAATGGTAACGGCATACCAGTTGTTGGGCAACTCTTTGTTACAACTGCTATATTTACAATTATTTGGAATGCAAACATTCCTATTATTCCTAATGTTACAAGAAGTCCATACATATCTTTAGATTTTAAAGATATTGCAACTCCCCTATATACTAATATTGTAAATAGTGCTACTACTACAAAAGCACCTAAGAATCCGAATTCTTCTGCGTATACAGAAAACACAAAGTCATTTTGTGCTTCTGGAAGCCATAGATATTTTTGTCTACTTTGCCCCAATCCTCTACCAAAGAATCCTCCTGAACCTATTGCATAAAGGCTTTGTGTTGGTTGCCAATTGCTACCTGTTATATCTACTTCAGGATTTAAAAACGATGTTATTCTTTCACGTCTATAATCTTCTGACAAGAAGAAAACAAGCACTGCTGCTATCGCTACGATTCCAACCGGTATTACTATCTTCCAATTTATCTTAATTCCACTAGCAAGTATTATTACTATGAATATTACACCCATAACCAGTGTCGCACTCATATGCGACTGAAAATATAGGAATAAAGCAGAAACTGCTAAAAATCCCAAAGGCGCTAAATACCCCTTCCAGCTTTTCATTATTTTTTGGTTATCCGAAATATATCTTGCCATTGCCATTATCAGTCCAAGTTTAAGTACCTCTGATGGTTGAAATTGGAATATTCCTAAGTTTAACCAACGTTTTGCTCCTTTTACTGTAACACCTAGCCCTGGTACTTCTACCAAAGCCATCAAACCAATTGACACAATAAAAGCAACATAACTCCATCTTTTATATGTTTTCTTTTCCGTAAAGAATGCAACCACCATTCCTAACAGACCTATTCCAGCAAACATAAGTTGCCTTTTTAAATAATACATACTATCTCCCGTTTCGGTAAGAGCATAGTATGAACTAGCAGAAGAAAGAGCAATAAGACCTATTGCAAGAAGAATTAAAAGCGTAAAAAGGAACGGGAAATCTACTAATTTCCACTCTTTAAATGCCTTAATCTTCTCAACAAACTTAGCCATACTCTTCCTCCTATTTAATCTACACTAATATGAATCCTAATAAAGATAACACTGCTGTTATTCCCCAAAACATAATTACTATTGTTGTTTCTTTAAATCCGCTTAATTCTAAATGATGATGTAGCGGAGCCATCTTAAATAATCTTTTACCTTTTGTAGCTTTGAAGTATATTACTTGAAGTGCTGAAGATAATGTTTCTACTACTGGTATTAATGCAACTATTAATAAATACATTGGCATTTTCATAAGTATTGCAATGGCTGCTATAGCTGCACCTAACGCAAGAGAACCTGTATCTCCCATAAACACTTTTGCTGGTTTTACATTGAATATTAAAAATCCAAGCGTTGCACCAACTGTTGTAGCACCAAGAACAACCATTGCAGTATCTCCTCTTTTTATTGCTACAGCTGTAAAGAATGTCATTATTATTGCACTTACACCCGATGCTAAACCATCTAAGCCATCAGTTAAGTTTATTGCATTACTTGTTCCAAGCATTACTAACATAGTAAATACTACAAATACTCCCGTCCAGTCTAAAAACGGAATATTTGTTCCTGTTCCCCAATCGTAGAATCCCATATATAACGCAAGGAATGCTACTGAGAATACAAACAGAAGTATCATCTTCATTTTTGCACTTATTCCGTCGCTACTTTTTTCTACTAATTTTTTTCTGTCATCTATAAATCCAACTATTCCATAACCAAGTATTAGAGTTATTGGAAGTATAAGTACTGGATACTTAAACGCAAAGATTATAAGAATTCCTATCATTGCAATTAGCATCATTATTCCACCCATAGTAGGTGTACCTGTTTTTTTCAAATGTTCTTCTGGTCCATCAGAACGAACTACTTGCCCTATTTTAAGCTTTCTTAAATAAGGTATTATTACTAAACTTAAAATTACCGTTATGACAAATGAAATTCCTCCTGATAAAAGTAATATTAATGGTATATTCATAATTCTTCCTCCAAATGTCTTTTATTAATATTTTGCTTCGTTTTTACCAGGCATCTTTTCAGCAGCCTTTTTAACGATTTCTCTTTCGTCAAAGTGTATTTTTTTGCCTTTTGCTAACTCTTGATACGTTTCATGGCCTTTACCTGCAAGTATTACAGTATCATTAGACCAAGCAATTCTCATTGCAAACTCTATTGCTTCTTTTCTATTCGGTATTACCTTAAATAATCCTCTTGTCTCTTTAATTCCAGACTCTATATCTTTAATTATATTTTCTGGTTTTTCATCTCTTGGATTATCTGTTGTAACTATAGTAAAGTCTGCATATGTTCCTGCTAGTTTACCCATTTCTGCACGTTTTTCTTTATCTCTATTACCACCACATCCAAATACTAAAATTACTCTACCTTTAATATACTTTTTAGTATTTACTAGAATTGCTTCTAAACTCGATGGATTATGTGCATAATCTATTAAAACCGCAAATGTTTTGTTTATATCTACTATTTCACTTCTACCTGGTACTTTAACTGTTGAAAGTCCTACTAGAACATCTTGCATTTGAGCGCCAAGCATACTAGTTGCTGCTACCGCTGCTATCGCGTTATATACTGTATATTTCCCTGGTATTGGAACAGTAATTGTTTGTAATTGTTTATTTATGTACATTTTGAAATCTACATAATTATTATTTATTCTAATGTCTGTAGCAGATACGTTAGCTTCGTTGTCTAAACCATATTTTGCATATTTACAATTTACATGTTTAAGTAATTTTGGTGCATAGATATCATCTACATTAATTATTCCAAATATACTTTGATCAAATAGCTTTGCTTTGGCTTTAAGATAATTATCCATATCCCCATGGAAATCTAAATGTTCACGTCCTAAATTTGTAAATATTCCTATTTCAAATTTAATTCCGTGTACTCTATGAAGCTCAAGCGCATGTGAAGAAACTTCCATAACAACATATTCCATGCCACTATCTACCATATCTTTTAATAACTTTTGTATATCTAAAGACTCTGGTGTTGTACGCACTGCTTCTATAACTTTATCTGCATAAGTGTTGTATATTGTGCCTATCATACCAATTTTCTTTTTAGCTGCCAGCATAATATCTCTTACCATATATGCAGTTGTTGTTTTACCTTTTGTTCCTGTTATTCCTATTATTTTTAATTTAGTTGCTGGATAATCGTAATATCTTGCTGCTACTTCCGCTAAAGCTATTCTTGAATTTTCTACAGCAACTACTGGAACAGCTACATTTATTTTATCCATATATGTTTCTTCTATTATAACAGCTGCAGCACCTTTTTCTACTGCATGATTAATATAATCATGGCCATCTGTTTCAAAGCCTTTTATTGCAACAAATAAATCCCCTGCCCCAATTTTTTCTGAATTGTATTCTATTTTATTTATATTTATGTTTAAATCGCCTATTGTTTTTTTATTAATTTCTTCTACTAGATATTGTAATAACATTGTTATCCCTCCTAATATGCGTAGTAATTATACCACACTTTCATACAAATTTTAAGTCATATTACAAAATAATATGCTATTAATGTAAGTCTGTTGTATCTACAAACTTAACTGTAATGATTGAACCTTTAGTAACTACATCACCAGGACTTGCGTCTTGAATAATTGCGTTGCCATTTCCTACTACTTTAATATTAAGGCCTGATTTATTTAGTTTAGTTATGGCCTTTTTAACACTTAAACCTCTTACATCCGGTACTGTAGTTGTATCCTTCTTATCCTCTGTGGAATTATATACTCTAACTGTTCCATCTTCTATAAGGTTTGCACCTGCTTTTGGTATTTGATCTAATATTATTTTATCTTGTGCTATCACCTTATCTGATGCTATTTTAAGTCCTACTTTTTCTAAAGCTTCTTTCGCTTCTTTATATGTTTTTCCTGTTATATCTGGAACTACCACCGTTTTAGTCATAGTATCTTCTACCGCGTAACTTGGGTTTACATCTAAGTATCTTAATGTTTCATCTATTATATTTCCTACAACCGGAGCACAAATTGTTCCACCTTGGTGCCCACTTGGTCCTTTAGGATCATATAAACTAAATATTACTACTACTTCAGGATCGTTTACTGGAGCAATACCCGCAAACGACGCCATATACCATAAATTCTTTCCTCTTCCTTCTTCAGCTGTTCCTGTTTTACCAGCAACTGTATAACCGCTAACTTTTGCTGCTTTACCAGTTCCTTTGTCTACTGTATCAAATAACGCAGATAAAACATCACTTGCAGTAGATTCAGAAATTACTTGTTTCTTAACAGTTGGTGTAGTTTCAGATATTAATGTTCCATCTGCACTACGTACTTCTTTTACAACATAAGGTTTCATAATATATCCACCATTTGCTATTGCAGAATATATAACCGCTGTTTGAAGTGTTGTAACAGAAATTGTTTGCCCGAATGAAGTTGTTGCAAGATCAAGTTCTGTCATTGTCTTTGGATCATGTATTATACCAGTTGTCTCTCCAGGCAAGTCTATTCCTGTTCTATCATATAAATTATATGCTCTTAAGTATTCTGTATATTTCTCTTTTCCTATTTTTAGTCCAGCTTGCATAAAACTTGGATTGCAAGAATTCATAACCGCCTGTCTTAATGTTTGTGCGCCATGGACCCTTGGATATCTCCAACATCTAATCTTCCAGCCAGATATACTTACATAACCTTTACAGTTGAAAGCGCCTGCTTGATCGATCGAAACTATATCTTCTTCTAAAGCTGCCGAAGCAGTTACAACTTTAAATGTCGAACCAGGTTCATACGCATCAGATATAGCTGTATTTCTCCACATATTATTTAATGCATTATTTTTCTCTTTAGAAGACATTGTATCCCATTTTGCTGCTAAAGTAGCATCATTTATCGTGAACGGATCATTTGGATCAAAGTCTGGATATGTTGCCATTGCTAAAACTTCTCCAGTTGAAGGTCTCATTACGACACATACACCTTTATCTGATACGTTTTCTTTCACCGCTTTTTCCAAGTTTTTTTCTACGATGCCTTGTATAGTTGCATCTATTGTAAGAGTAATATCATTGCCATTTGTTGGTGCTATATACTCTTCTTCTTCATATGGAGTTTCATTTCCCCCACCATCTATACTTCCAACTATTCTTCCATCTTCACCGGCAAGTTCTGTTTCATAGTATGATTCTATTCCATAAAGCCCCTGATCATCTGTACCAGTAAATCCTAACACATGTGATAACATAGAGCCATATGGATATATTCTATTAGTAGATTCATCTACATATACACCTTTTAATTCATTATTATATATATATTTTGTTAATTCTTCAGCTTTTTCTTTTTCTATATTTGTAGCTATTGTTACTAAAGACACCGTTTTATTTATTTTAGATAAAATTTTATCCCACGACATATCTAATATTTCTGCTAAATCTTTAGCAAGCTTTTCTTTATCTTCCGTTTCTATATTAGTAGGTGCTATAGATAGCGTATTTGTAGAAACACTAAGTGCAAGTTTGTTGCCAGACGTATCGTATATAGTCCCACGACTTGCAGTAATAACTCTATCTTTGGTTTGTTGTAAATAAGCTTTTTCTAAATAATATTCACCTTTAACTATTTGTATATAGAACAGTCTTAGGGCAAGTAGTGCAAAAAGCGCTACCGATGCTCTTAATAAAAACAAAGCTCGTTTTTTATGTATCATTTTTGCAAATGCCATACTTTCCCTCCTTTCAAAGAAAAATAATCATAAGTAAGCTATCACTTTACACTAGCTATCTTATGATTATTTAATACCTATTATATCTTTTAGCTTATCTACTACTTTACTTACTATATTTCCTTCATTTACACTTTCTACTTTGGTTTCATAATTAGAATTTATATATACTAGTTGACTCTTGTCTGGTTTTTGCATTCCTAATTGTTGTTTTGCATAAGTTTCAACTGTATCCTTATCTATAACTCTACTTACATTTACTTCAGTTGTTGCAAGAACTGCATTAACATTATCTGCTTTTATTGCAAGTCTTTGCAATTCTAAATTCTTTTCGCTTATTATGTTTGTTCTATAACTTAAGATGATGAACATAGCAAACATTGCTACAACTGACAAAACTAGTGATAGTTCTGATTTCTTTTTTGCTTTTATGCTAGATGCACTTTGTAATTTCTTAACTGTATTTTTTATTAATCTGAAGTCTCTTTTATTTGGTAAATATTCTACCTCTTTCTTCTCTACTTCTAAATCATATGCATAAGCTTTATTTGCTATCACTAATTTCACCTCTTTTCTTAAGTTAATTTTTGTAATCTTATTACTTAATAATTGTTTATAATTTTATCTTCTTTCAAAAACTCTAAGTTTGGCACTTCTAGATCTTGGATTGTTTTCTAGCTCTTGCTCAGTTGCTACTATTGGTTTCTTTGTTAGTATCTTTCCATATGATACATATCCACAAATACATTTTGGAAAATCTGGCGGACAAGTACATCTACCTTCCATCTTTTCATATGCTTTTTTTACTATTCTATCTTCTAGAGAATGGAATGTAATTATAGCAAGTCTTCCACCTGGTACCAAGCACTTAATTGCATCACATACTGCATTTTCTAAATCTACAAGTTCTCCATTTACTTCTATACGAATTGCTTGGAAAACTCTCTTTGCAGGATGTTGTTTTTCATTTTTTGCTTTAGCTGGTAATGCAGATTTTATTATATCTACAAGTTCTAGCGTTGTTTCTATTGGTTTGGTTTCACGAACTGTTACTATTTTTCTTGCTATTTGTCTAGAATACTTTTCTTCACCATAAAGGAAGAATATATCTGCAAGTTTTTCTTCTGAATATTTATTTACTACATGATATGCCGTAAACTCATCATCTCTATTCATACGCATATCTAATGGTGCATCGTGCATATAACTAAATCCACGACTAGCTTCATCTAGCTGATACGACGAAACACCCAGGTCTAATAATATTCCATCTGCCCCAGGTACTTCTAAGTCTTCTAATATTTGTTTTATGTTCTCATGTTTATCTTTAACATAAGTAACGTTTGTATATTCTTTAAGTCTCTCTTTAGTATGTGTCAATGCATCAGAATCTCTATCTATTCCAATTAGTCTTCCTGTATTATCTAGTAGTTTTAAGACATACGAAGAATGCCCACCGCCACCAAGAGTTCCATCAACATAGATTCCACCCTTTTTTACGTTTAGACATTCTATACATTCTTCTAGTAATACTGACACATGACTAAATTTCACTTTTATCTTACTCCGTAATTAAATTAAATATCTTAAATTTTTTATCTTTTGTTTATTAAATTTTTTTCCTTTGTAAATGATGTAAATCTTATCATAAGTATGAATAAGTTATTTGTAAATCTTTTGTTTTTTAATAGCTTTTGTTTATTAAATCTTTTATCTTTAGTTTATTAGTTTTTATTAAATGTTTTTTCTTTAGTTTATCTATATCAAATGCCAAACTCTGACATGTGACTAGCAATTTCATCTAGATCTATATTTTCATCACTTGTATATTTATCCCAAGTTTCTTTGTCCCAAATTTCCGCTCTAGTAGATACACCTGTAATTACAAGTTCTTTTTTTAGACCTGCATATTCTCTAAGATTGTTTGGTATTAACACTCTTCCTTGTTTGTCTATTTGACACTCCGTTGCACCAGCTGTAAAATACCTAACATATTTTCTAGCATTTTCATTTGAAAGTGGTAAAGCTCTAAGTCCTGCTTCAAAGTTTTGCCATTCTGCAAGAGAAAATGCGAAAAGGCACTTATCAAAACCTCTAGTAACTATGAAAGTACTACCAAGATCGTCTCTAAACTTGCTTGGCACTATAACTCTTGATTTGTCGTCAATTGTATGATTGTACTCACCTAACAACAAGGTTTTACACCTCCTCCACTTTGCTCCACTTTCATCCACTTACACTCCAATTATATCAAATAAGTATATAATTGCAATACCTTTTTTATAAAAATATTAAAATTCATTAAAATTTTTACTCAGTAATCTGTATAAAAAAATAAACATACTAAGATCAAATCTTAATATGTTTATTCTATTTAGGATTAAATCGTTATTTAGCTTCTACTTCCGCGTCTCCCAAATAATCAAATGTTATATTATATCTTTCTACTTCTACGCCCATATCTTCTAGCTTATCTATTGCATAATCTTCTCTTCTATATTTACTGTATCCCAAATCTTCTGCGTCTTCCCAAAATTCTTCTGCCATTTCTTCTATTTCGTATATAGTATAGTGGCTTTTTCCAAATTCAAAATCTAATTCTTCTGCAATACTACCAAATACAGCAAATGCTATGACTAATATAATTACCAAGCCTTTTAAGCTTATATGACGTATTCTCGCTTCATCCTTATACGCAAATTCATTAACATTATAATTATTATTTGTAAAATCTTTCATATATCCCTCCATAAATATTACTTTATATATTTATGTTATAACATATTTTATTTTTATGCAAGAAGTCATACAAATAAAAAAACAAACCCTTTTGGGTTTGTTTAATTTTCATTTATTAAATATAGTATGCTGGGTTATAGAATGTTTTGTTTCCTCCACCTAATACTCTTATTTCAAAGTGTAAGTGAACACCTGTTGAACGACCTGTTGTACCCATATTACCTATTTGTTGTCCCATAGATACTGTTTGGCCTTTAGCAACATTAATACTACTTAAATGAGCATATAATGTTTGAAGTTCATTACCATTTGCATCTTTACCATGGCTTATGATTACACATTTACCATAGTCCCCATTCCAACCTGCATTTACTACTGTACCAGCTTTATATGCATATATTGGAACATATTTACTTCCCTTACTTGCTATATCTATACCTGTATGCATACCTGACGCGTAATATGAGCTTCTTCCATAGTTTTGTGTAACTACACCAGAAGTTGGTCTTACTCCACCAGCTATAAATGAATGCAGTGCACCTGATGCTTTATTTCCATATTTTGTTTTACCAGAACTTACCCAATATGTAGGACTATATGTTCTTACTACTGGTTTGTATCTGCTTACTACATTATCATAAATCTTTTTAGCTGAAGCTTTAGTAGTCGTAGAAACTAATTCTTCACTTGTAGATTTTTCTACCTTAACTGTAGATTTTACTGTAGATTTTACTGCGTTTTTTATTTTCTTAGCATAATCTTCTGCTTCTTTTTTTGTTGCAAATGTAAGTTCTGTCTTACCTTTTACATTTACATTGTATGTTGTATACTCTGTTTTAACAAACGCTCTCATATTTGTATATAAGTTTTGCTCTTCTGTCACAGAATCAACAACATATGTTAATTCAAACTCTGGTTCAGCTGGTAAATATACTTTAACCTCTAAACCATCGGCTTCTTTTTCATCAACTATTTTTTCATAAACTTCATCGAATTCTGCTGGACTTGTAAAATATCCAACTTGTTCTCCATCTACTTTTGCTATATATTGTGGTACATAAACATTTAGCACTGTTACTACTGCTGCACTAAATGAAAGTACAAATAATACGACTGTTATAAATATGAATCTTAGTGTTCTGAGGGCACTCCCTTTTTTCACTATAATTACACCTTCCTTTTCAATCACAATTTCTATTATACCACAAATGAATACAAATTGCAACTTTTTACATTTTTAGACATAGTTTTCCTATATGTCTACCCCTTATCTAACTGTATTCTATCATATATAATATTATATGTCAAACACATCTAATAAGAAAAAACGAAGTAGCTTTTCTACTCCGTTTTCCATCTTTTAGCGATGTTTTTGTTCAAAATTCCATGCGTCTCTAACCATATCTTCTAGCGTCTTTTCTGCTTTCCATCCAAGTTCTTTCCATGCTTTTGTTGCGTCAGCATAACATTTTGCTATATCGCCTGGTCTTCTTTCCACTATCTTATAGTTTATTTTAATGCCATTAGCTTTTTCAAACGCTTGAACTATATCTAATACACTGTATCCTCTACCAGATCCAAGATTATATATAAACACTCCCGTGTCATCTTTAGCAAGTCTATCTAATGCTTTAAGATGTCCTTTTGCTAAGTCTACTACGTGTATGTAGTCTCTTACACCTGTACCATCATGTGTTGGATAATCGTTTCCATATATACTTAAGCATTCTAATTTACCACTTGCAACTCTTGCTATATATGGCATTAAGTTATTTGGTATTCCATTTGGATCTTCGCCAATTGCTCCTGACTCATGAGCCCCTATTGGATTAAAGTATCTAAGTATAGCAACCTTAAATTGCTTGTTTGCTTTAGCATAATCTTGTAATATTTGTTCTATCATAAGTTTAGTTGTTCCATATGGATTTGTTGTAGATAATGGCATATCTTCTGTAATTGGCACTCTTTCAGGGGAACCATAAACTGTTGCAGAAGAACTAAATACCATCTTACTACAATTAAATTCTTCCATAACTTCTAATAGATTTAATGTACCTTCTACATTGTTTTTATAATATGCTAGAGGTTTTACTACTGATTCGCCTACAGCTTTTAATCCTGCAAAGTGAACTACAGCATCAATTTTATTCTCTCTAAATATTTTTCTCATAGATTCTTTATCTAATAAATCTGCTTTATAGAAAATAAAACCAGCATTAGATATCGCTTTAATGTTATCCATTGCTTCTTCTCTACTATTAGACAAATTATCCATTATTACTATTCTTTCTCCTCTTTTAAGTAATTCTACACATGTATGACTGCCTATATATCCTAGGCCACCTGTTAATAATATCATATTTGTACCTCCTCTTAACATCTATATAATAATACAATAGTTGTTAATTTGCAAGAGTTAATTATATATCTAGTAGTTCTGTTTGCGGTAATTCTCTTAATGCTACACAATATAATTCTGGATGTCCATCTGCTAAATCTGATAATGTTAAACATAATGATTTTATTAACTCTATCATTTGTAAATCAGTAGGCCTATTTTCATTTAGACAAGTTACTACACTATCTAGCTCGCCTCCTATATACGCATTAAACACTAAACCATGTTCTGATTCTAATGCCACCTTTTCTAAAATTCTTTTTGCTTTTTCATCATCTTTAATTCTACTTACCATGTTAAAATTCTCCTTCTTTTTCATAATATTTAATAATAATTTCTTCTTTAGTATTTTTTTATTCTACGCGTTTTGTTACTTCTACATCTGCATCTAAAGCTATTGCATATGCTTCTGGATATTCTTTTATTAAATACTTTAAAGTATCTTCTAACGAAATCATCAATGACACTACTTGTCCAAATGTATAATCTCTAAATCTAAGTACTGTCTTTGGATATTCAGAATCTCCGCCTACTAACGATTTAAATATCATGCCTTGATTCATATTTACTATAGAATTCTCTATCTTCTCATACATTTCTGCATAATTTATGTTTGCTTTTTTCATCTTCATTTCCTCCTTTCTATATAATATAGTTAGGTCTCCCTAACTTTCTTACTTTATATTTGGTTTCTCATATAATATAAATTTATGTTGTACCTTTATTACATACATAAAATAAAAGTGCACTTTAAAAGTGCACTTTTATTTTTACTTAAATATATATTCTGATTATTTTTGGTTTGCGTGTTATTCAACAGTATATAAACGAGTTGTTACTCCATTAATAACACCATCTGAAATAGAAACAGATTTACCTTCCGCACAATGTCCTGTAACATCCCAATCGTAAGTACCAGCAGTCACTGTAAAACTACCGTTCGTACCAACTGCAAATGTATTATCTCCCTTTAAAACAGTTATATTCTTATCTATAGTAATACTTGTAGTAACTTCTGTATCTGCAATAATATTAATAGTGTTTCCTTCTGCTGCATCTGTAATTGCATATTCAAATTGATTATAATATGCATTATTATTTTTAACAACAATACCATTAATTGTACTTGCATCAAGACCACTGTCGTTTAAAACCACCTTAAAGTACTTGCCTAACTCAACCCAGCCACCACCGTCTTGAGTAGATAAAAGATTGTTTTTACCATTAAAAGTTAAGCTACAGTATTTATTTGCATTTCTCTCCCAAATATAAACAGGTTTTTGGCTTTTAACCGAACAATCTTCAAACGTAACGTTCCATGAACCCCAGTTGCTAAATACAAAACCATAAACCGTATCTAGCATTACGCTCTTAAAAGTACAATCAGCAAAGTAAACAATGTGAATTCCATAGTCTGATTCAGTAACTGTGATATTCTCCGCCGTCAAATGTACTATAGTGCTCGGAGCATAAAGTAATCCATATCCCCAATTAGTAGCTGTACAATTTCTTATGACTAAATTATCAATATTTCCTATATTCACCGCATAGCTATTTGCACCAACTCCATTGAAATTGCATGTATCGATTATTATCTTATCTTTAAATCCCGTCTTAGATTTATAAATGCAATGAGTACCAGTAGATACAAAATTCATATTTTTTATGGCAATTGTTCCTTGATTACCACCGCCATTGATTGTAATAGTTCCTGTATAGGTATTACCTTTACCATCAATTTTTGTAATTCTTGAGTTGTTAGCTATCGTCATATTTTCTTCATAATTAGTTGTAAAAACAAGAGTAATATTATTATCAATCTCAACCGCGTTAATAGCCCCTGTTAATGTAGAATATTTAACTCCGTTATACTCATATTCACCATTATTAAATGTTACAATTGCATTAAGTTCTGAAAAATCTATTGAATCATTTCCAATTATTAATACATCTTCTCCATTCTTTAAAGTTTCTGCTTCTGTTTCTGTTATTACTCCATCTTCTAAAAGTTCAGCTACAACATCTGATTTTTTATGTACAGTTCCGCCTTTATATTCTGCCAATTTATTTTCTAATATTGCTACGTTCACTCTATCCTTTATTGTTATTACTCTGTTTTTATCGACAACTTCCGATGCTTTATCTATTATCCTTACATTACCCAGCGATATAACTACGGCAGCTGCTAATATTATCATAACTATTATTGTTATTACCAAAACTATTAAAGATATACCTTTTTTCTTTTGCATTTTTTCTCCCTCCTTTGTTTATACTCTTATACTATCTCATATTTTATATTTTGTCTATCCTTTAAAAATGCAATTTTATCAGGTTAACTAACGTGCTTTTCTTGTTATGTTTAGGAAATATTCTCTCCGCTAAAATTCTGTCTGTATTGATGTCTTTCATTTAAACAATTATCCTCTTATTTTTTCTAATAATAACTAAATATCTAGACCATTTAATTGAGCTATAAAAGCACACTTCAAAAGTGTGCTTTATAATTTATTGTTTTGTTGCATTTGCTATAAACCAGTCATAGAATTCTTCAGGAACTTCTTGTGCTTCTGTACCAAAGTCAACTGTTCTATATGCTTCAGATTTCCAATTTCCAGCTCCTTCAACAAACGTCCATGCAATAACATCAGTATCATAGCTAAATGTAGTAGTTGTACGATAATCTAGCCCAATGCCCTCTTTATCATACCAAGCAGCCATATAGTTATATGTTTTACCGTTTGTAATAAATGTTACTGAAGCACTTGCGCTAAAAGCACTTGTTATATTTAACGTTTCATTAAATAACCATATTCCACTTAATTGATTTTCTATTAGTGCAGAATCATCATTAGTAGAATTTTCTTTCTTTGTCACATTTACTCCATTATCTGTAATAATTATATTCCAATTAGCATCCGTTACACCGTGTTTTTCAAGTTCCGCCTTAACAACATTCTCTATTGTATCAGTTCTTTTCTCGTCTAGATAAGCTTCCGCCCATAACATAGATGCTAAGTCTTGCACTTGCTTTTCATCTGTTAATTGTACTGCTTGACTAGCTTTATCTATAATACCTGTATTATTTAAGCTTATTACTACAGTAGCTGCTAATATTATCATAACAATTATTGTTATTACCAAAACTATTAAAGATATACCTTTTTTCTTTTGCACTTTTCTCTTCCTCCTTTGTTTATTTTTATACTTATAATACTATCTCATATTTTATATTTTGTCCACACTTTAGACAAATAAAAAACGAGTTTTAATCCTCGTTCTCTATTAAATATCTTTTTAGTATTCCGTCTTTTATTTGACCTAATCCTTTATATTTATTGTTGCAATATACTTTTACAAGTTTATCTTGTTCATCGTATGGAAGTTTTACTCCATTTAAGAATTTAGTATATTCATCTTTTAACATGTTTATTTTCTTTAAGTCATCGTAATAATCTTCTATAGGTACTATATGTTTTTTCATATCTTCAAAGTTTAATTTTAAAAAATCATATAGCGCTATACTATCTTCTATAAAGAAATTACCATTTCTAAGTCTTATTAGGTCTATCATTGTAGCTCCACAACCAAGTTTTCTGCCTATATCATTTACTAAACTTCTTACGTAAGTTCCTTTTGTACAATATACATCAAATGTTACCTCACGTTTTTTTAAGTCTACCGCAATGTTATTTATATCATAGATTTCTATAGTTCTTGGTTTTAGTTCTACTTCTTTACCTTCGCGAGCATATTCGTATGCTTTTTTGCCTGATACTTTTATTGCACTGTACTGTGGTGGAGTCTGTTCTTGAACTCCTATAAATCTTTTTATTCTTTCACGAATATATATCTCATCTTTATTTACTACTGATGCTGAAACTATTTTACCTGTTATATCATAGGTATCTGTTTCTACACCTAGTAACATTTTTACTCTATATGCTTTATTCTCTGCTGTTAAGTTATCTGATAGCTTTGTGGCATCTCCAATAAGTATTGGTAATACGCCTGTGGCAACTGGGTCAAGTGTTCCAGTATGTCCAACTTTTGAACCTATAAATAACTTTTTAATAACATCTACAACATCATAAGATGTTATACCTGCAGGTTTATTAATATTAAGTATTCCTGTTATTTTCACCTTTACAACAACCCTTCCAACATTTGTATTAATTTCTCTTTAGTATCTTTAAGATTTGTTGTTTCAAACCCAGCGGCTCTCTTGTGTCCTCCGCCATTAAATGCTTTAGCCACTTCAGAACCATCTATTGGTTCTTCCGTTCTTATACTATATTTGTATTCTCCCTCTTTAGTCCATCTAATATATACAGCAGCTATTGTTCCCTCAATACATCTTAAATATGTAACTAAACCATCAACATCTTCTTCTGTTGCTCCTAATTCTTCTTGTTCTTCTTTATCTAGTAAACTTACACGAATTTTACCATTAGCATAAGTCTCCATATTGTCTATAACTTTTGCTATTAGTTTCATCTTAGCTTCAGAATATGTATCATTTAATCTCTTGCATATCTTTGAGAACTCTACTCCTGTATCTACTAATTCTGCTGCAACTCTATATGTATCTCCTGTAGTTCTTTCATAATTGAAACTTCCTGTATCTGTCATGATACCAACATAAAGATATGTTGCTACATTCTTTGAAATTGTACTAGACATATATTTTATTAGCTTGTACACAATTTCTGCATTAGCTGGAGCTTCGCTATCTATTATTCTTAAATCTCCTTCATCTGAACTATTCATATGGTGATCTATTACTAATATTTTATTTGCCCTTTTAAGATCTTCTTTATTTATGCTAGATCTTCTTTCTATTTCTGAACAGTCTAGACATATTAAAAGGTCTAATTTTTTATCCTCTGGAAATCTACTTACTCCCTTATCTATTTCTGGCAAAAATGAAAATCTTGGCGTTACATCTGGCATTACCATATACACATCTTTTCCTAGTTCTTTTAGGAAATGGTACATTGCGCCAACGCACCCCACCGCATCTCCGTCTGGTTTCTTATGTGCAACCAAACATATTGTTTTTGCATTATCTATTAATAACTTAGCTTTTTCAAATTCCATATTATACCCCTTAATTTATATTATTCTTCTATATTTTCTTCTGCTTCTTTTTTATTTAATCTATCTTTAGCACTAACTTCGTTTATTATTCTTTCCATTTTAGAACCATATTCCATAGAATCATCTAGTTCAAAAACTATATCTGGAATATTTCTTGCTTTAAGCATAGATGCTAAATTCTTTCTTACAAATCCAGCATTCTTCACTAATCTATCAAAGACTTGGTGAGTATATTTTGTTCCAAATATACTCACATAGACTTTAGAATATCTTAAGTCTTTAGTTGTCTTTACTGATGTTACTGTTATTATGCCTTCGTTTGTAAATTTAGATAGATTCTCTCTAAGTATTTTATCTATATAATACTTGATATCTTCATCTACTCTTTCTGTTCTCATTATTTTTTCTCCTCAACTAATTCATAGCATTCTAGGATATCTCCCTCTTTAATTTCGCTTGAATCTGATACTTTAATACCACATTCATATCCTTCCGCTACTTCCTTAACGTCGTCTTTTTCACGTTTTACTGATTCAATCTTAGTTTCAAGAATAGTCTCACCTTTTCTTACAAGTCTAGCCATTGCATTTCTTACTACTTTACCTTCTAGTATGTAGCTTCCTGCAATAATACCAGCTGTAGAAAGTTTGAATATATGTCTAATTTCTGCTTTACCAATATCCACTTGTTTGTATTTAGGTTTAACTTTACCTTTCATTGCAAGTTCAACATCTTCTATTGCATCGTAGATTACTTTGTATAATCTTAAATCTACTTTTTCTTTATCTGCCATAGCCTGAACTTGACCGTTAGCTTTAACGTTAAATCCAATTACGATTGCGTTAGATACTTTTGCAAGAGTAATATCTGATTCTGTTATTTCACCAGTATTTGATGCTATAACTCTTACTCTTACTTCATCATTAGATAATTTTTCTAATGATTCTTTAACTGCTTCTGCTGATCCCTTAACATCTGCTCTTAGAACTATATCTAGGTTAATTAATTCGCCATCTTTTATCTTGTTAAATAAATCATCAAGTGTAACAGCGCTACCTTTCTTGATAAGGTCTAATCTATGTTGTGCTTTTCTCTTTTCTATTAATTTGTGTGCTGTCTTTTCATCTTTAACTTCATAGAATGTATCTCCAGTTTCAGGAACTGCACCTAAACCTAAGATTTCAACTGGTGTAGAAGGTCCCGCTTTTTTAACTTTTTCTCCTCTATCGTTTGTCATTACACGAACTCTACCAATTGTATCGCCTAGAACTATTGTATCTCCAACATTTAACGTTCCTCTTTGTACAAGCACTGTTGCTAGAGGTCCTTTAGATTTGTCTAGCTTAGCTTCTATAACTGTACCCTTAGCTTGTTTGTTAGGGTTAGCTTTAAGTTCTTTTACATCTGCTACTAGAAGTATCATTTCAAGAAGATTTTCTATTCCTTCTCCTGATTTTGCAGATACTGGAACACAAATTGTGTCTCCACCCCATTCTTCTGGAACAAGACCAACTTCAAGTAATTCTTGTTTTACTCTATCTGCATTTGCTGTATCTTTATCTATTTTGTTTATTGCAACTATTATTGATACTCCAGCTGCTTTAGCGTGGTTGATTGCTTCTACAGTTTGTGGTTTTATACCATCATCTGCCGCTACAACAATTACAACTATATCTGTAAGTTGAGCTCCTCTTGCTCTCATTTCTGTGAATGCTTCGTGTCCTGGTGTATCTAAGAATGCAATTTCACGACCGTTAATCTTAACTTTGTATGCACCAATATGTTGTGTAATACCACCAGATTCTCCAGCAGTTACATTTGTTGAACGGATCTTATCTAGAAGTGATGTTTTACCATGGTCTACGTGTCCCATTATTGTTACAACTGGTGGTCTAATTTCTAGATCTTCTTCTTTATCTTCAGAATCATCAAATAACACATCTTCTTCTGTTACAACTACTTGTTTACTAGCATTAATTCCAAATTCTGATGCTATTAAGAATGCTGTATCGAAATCTATTTCTTGGTTTACTGTTGCTAAGATTCCCATTGAGAATAATTTCTTTATTATTTCTGATGCTTGTTTCTTTAATTTTTCAGCAAAATCTTTAACGCTCATAGATTCTGGAAGCTCAACTTCTGTTAAAGGTATTATCTTAGTAGTGTTCATTTCTACTTTTTGTTTTTTAGCTTTTGCTTTACCTTTTCTGTTTTCTCCTCTATCATATAAATCCATTAAGCCTTCTTCAGAAACTGACATACCTCTAAGTTTGCTAAATTCCATTCTTGTATTCTTTTCTCTAATTTCATTAGCATTTTTAGCGGCTCTCTTTGTTGTTGATTCAGGTTTTTCTGCTTTTTCTGAATTATATTTTTTCTTATCTATTAATGTTGTAGAGTAATCTCTTGTTTCTTTTTGAATTGTATCATCTATTGTTTCTTTTATGAATTTATTTACTCTATATCCAGTGTTTGATCCTGTTCTATTATTATCTCTATTTTGGAAATTTGGTTTGTTTGGTTTATCCCCATTTCTACCTTCTTGGTTTCTTGGTCCTTTGTTAAATGGTCTGTTACCATTTACGCCTTCTTTTCTATCTTTGTTAAATCTATTATTATTGTTGTCTCTGTTTTGGAATTTATTTTCTCTGTTAAAACCGGGTTTTGTATCTTTATTATCTAATTTTCTAGTTTCAACTGTTTTTTCTGGTGCTTTAGGTGCAGAAACTTTAACCTCTGGTTTTTCCATAGGTTTAGTTTCAACTTTTTCTATTACTTTCTCTACTATTGGAGTTTTTGGTTCTTCTACTACTGGTTTTGGTTCTACTTTAGGTTCTACCTTTTTACCATTTTGAGTAACTACTATATTTTGCATTCTATTGTTGTTTCTACTTCTATTACTTCTAACAACACCTAGACCTTCTTTGCTATATGTAGGTTTTTCCTGTTTCTTTTCACGAACAACACTCTTTTGAATTGTTCCACCTGCATTAGTAGTTATTCTTTCTACTTTATTACCAGATTCATCAGTAGTTACAACCTTCACTTGTCTACGTATTATGTGAGGTGTACTTCCACTTAATTTATTAGCGTATGATTCATCTACCATACTTGCACCATTTTCTACATTAACTCCAAATGTTTTTAACTTCTTTATTACTACATCTTCTGCCATATTAACTTTTTTAGCTAATTCGCTTACTTTAATTTTTCCCAAATCTTATTCCCCCAAATTTCTTAATAATTCTTGTATACTTCCTTGTTTTACTTTTATTTTTACACATTTAGTAATATCTTTTGCTTTTAACAATCTATTTATGCAATTCTTGTTATTACAAATGTATATTGCTCTTGTATTCATTTTTTGTGTTTCATCTAAAACTGCATTACCATTCTCATCTGCTACTATTCTTAACAAATTATCTTTGGTATTTTTAGTTCTACATGCTACACAAGTTCTTTGTTTTATCATGAACTCTCCTTATAGCTTATTCAACTATTTTGTTTTCTATTTCTGATTTTGTCTTAATATCTATTTTCCATCCTGTAAGTATTGCTGCTAGTCTTACATTTTGTCCTTTTGCACCAATTGCTAAAGATAATTGGTCATCTGGAACAACTATTGTTGCAATATGTTCTTCATCGTTTATGTCTATAGCCATTATTCCTGCTGGAGATAATGCATTAACTATAAAGCTTGGAACGTCATCGCTATATGGTATAACATCAATCTTTTCTCCGTTTAATTCTTCAGATACTGTATTTATTCTTATACCTTTTTTACCAATACATGCTCCTACTGGATCTATGTTTTCATCATCTGACCATACAGCTATTTTACTTCTTAAACCAGCTTCTCTTGCTACTGCTTTTATTTCAACTATTCCTTCTTCTATTTCTGGAACTTCTAGTTCAAATAATTTTTTAACAAATCCCGGATCACGTCTAGATAATACTACTTGTGGTCCAAATTTAGCAGAGTCATCTACTTTTTGTACATAAGCTTTAATTCTTTCGTGTGTTTCAAATCTTTCTGTTGGTACTAATTCTTTAGAAGGTATTAAAGCTTCTACTCTACCAAGGTCAACTATCATACCCATTTTGTCTGTTCTTTGAACAACACCTATAACTATTTCACCTTGTTTGTCGCTATATTGTGTATAAACTAAATCATGTTCAGCTTCTCTTAATCTTTGAATTATTATTTGTTTACCTGCACTAGCTGCAATTCTACCAAAGTTCTTTGGAGTAACTTCTAATTTAATTTCTCCACCAACTTTAGAACGTTTGCTTATTAACTTTGCTGCTTCTAAGCTTATTTCAAGATCAGGGTTATCCACTTCTTCAACAATAGTTTTTAATGCGTATACTGAAACTATACCAGTATCCTCATCAATATCTACTTTAACATTTTCTTCAGTTTCATAGTTTTTTCTATATGCTGCTTCTAATGCTAGTTTTAATGATTCTACCATATACTCCTTAGTTATTCCCTTTTCTGATTGTAACTCATCTAGTGCTTCTAATAATTCTGCTGCACTTGCTTTTGATTTGCTTACCTTTGCCATTTTTCTAATCTCCTCCTAAAATTCATATACAGTGTTTGCACACGTAATATTTTCTCTTTCAATTTTTATTTCTTTTCCTTCTACATCAAGTACAATGTACCCTTCTGTAGCTTCTTTAAGAATTCCTTCTAGTTCTTTTACATCTTCAACTTTATTATATAGTTTTACATGTACGTTAGAACCAAGATATTTAATATATAACTTAGTATTCTTTAATTGTCTTTCAAGACCAGGTGAAGATATTTCTAATATGTACATTTCATCCTTCATTAAAGAATCTACCTTTTCCTCAATCTTTCTGCTTACGATTTCACAATCATCTGTTGTTAGAGATGTATTCTCTTTGTCAATAACAACTCTTAATATTTTGCTTTCGCCCTCTTTTACATTTTCTACGTATTCTACTGTGTACCCTAAGTCTTCTACATCTTTAGTTATGGCAGTATGAATACTGTCTGTTAATTTAGACATAGCACCCTCCTTTTAATTACACAAATGAGAGGACTTTCGTCCTCTCATTTAGCATTTCTCTTACTGACAATTAATATTTTACTACACTTTCCAGTATTTTGCAAGCATTTTCAGCCATTTTGTGGTAAAAAAACAATAATTTATTAAGCTTAGGCTGTTGTTCCTGGTTCACCTTGTGGAATTGTTAAATTTAATACAAAGTTTGGAGCCGTTCCTGTTATTGTAGCTTCAGCTGGTGTACCTGGTGCACCAGTTGTTACAGTACCAATTGTTAGTACTGGTGTTAAACCATCTGCACCCGCTGGACCCGTTGCTCCAGTAGCACCTGTGGCACCTACTGCTCCCGGTACTCCTTGAGGTCCTTGTGGTCCAACTGGTCCTGCTGGTCCTTGAGGTCCTTGTGGTCCCGCTGGTCCTGGTCTGCCCATTGGGCCTTGTGGTCCAACTGGTCCTTCAACATAACTTACTATTGTTGTGTCATAGTTACAATATTGTGAACCGGTAGATTGACATCCTTGGTTTCCATACATTCCTTGGTTTCTACAGCATCTATTCATATTTATGTCTGCCTTTCTAGATGTTTTCACATCTAGTATATTGTATGTATCTTTTATATTGGTGTTACAAAAAAGAGGACATATGTCCTCTTTTTATTATTATATTATTTCTTTTTATTTTTCTTTGAATTATCTTTTTGTTCTACTGTTTCTTCTACTTCTTTATCTTGTTTTACCTCTTCTATTTTTACTACTTTATCTTCACTTGCATCAATAAACTCTGAAGTTTCGTTTCTCTTAAATATATATGTTAATACAATTCCTAAAGCTACTAAAGATATTGCTACTATTGCATAAGAATATATTACTGGTATTTGTGTTAATGCAAATAGTACTGTATATATTATAGCTAATGCTGGTATTCTATATTTACTTGCTTTTTTCTTAATTACCTCGTAAATAAATAATCCAACTATTAACTGACTTGTTACTAAAGCTAGTAATATTACTGCTGTAAATATTATTAATACTGGCCATGCAACTATTCCTAATCCTACCACTCCTGCAAATGTTAATACAATTAATAGTAATGGTGCTAATGTTAATACTGCAGCTGAAGATAAAATTCCAAATGTAGAATTTTCCATAAATCTTGCTGACATTTTTGTTGCTACTGATTTATTCTTCTTTGTTATAACTGCTGCTATAAATGTATATACAAGCACAGTTTTAATTCCTTTAAGAACTATTCTTACTACATTTACGCTGTTATCTTCTTTAACATTTAACTCAACTACAGCTTCTGGATACATTGATATTATCTCTTGTTTTACATCTTCAAAATCCACTTCTGCTTCTAATTTCCCTTTTATTGTGCTATTTTCTAAATTTAAAGTACATGTTACTATTCTTAAATCTTGCTCTATTACCCCTGAGACTTTTGCATCAGTTGAAACTGCTATTAAGTTACCTTTAACTGTACCTAATACAGCTAAATCTGTAGCTATTACAAGTATATCTCTTTCTACAATCGCCTTTTCTGTTATTTTAACAGTTTGGGCAATTATTATTGTATCATCCGATATTTTTCCTTCAATAACAACATTATTAGCTAGTATAACACCATGTTCTACTTCGCCTTTTATTGTAACCATATCGCCTGTAAGGATAGCATGTACACCTTCTAATTTATCTTCTACATCTATTGTTGTTTCACCAAATGTTATTCCAGAATGTTTTACTGTTTTATCGTATGTGGCGCTTTTATCAAAAACATTTATAAATGGTAAATTTATATCATTGTCTTTACTTAATCTATAGGCTGTTTCATATATTCCTACATTTAATAATTCTATCCCATATGCATTGCTAAATGTTGTTAACATCAATACAAATACAAATAAAATTGCTACTATTTTCTTCTTCATTTAATACCCCTTCTTTCAGTGCAAATTATACACTTTTTCTTACGTATTTTCAATGTATTTCTTCAATATGTGATATATTCTATCTTTTCCAATTATATAATTAGAATGTCCTGCCTTCTTTACCACTTCCAATTTGCTGTTTTGTATATTTCTATGTATTAATTTAGTATGAGATAATTTTATGCAATCTCTATCTCCAACAATAAGTACCGTTGGCGCTTTTATCTTATTTAATTCTTCTAATTGTATATTAGGTTCATTTACCATCATTTTTATTAGCTTATTACTTGTAAACATAGATGCAATTTTACATCCAAGATATGTACCATTCTTTAATCCTTTAGGATTTATATTTACACCGCTTACAATCAACTTAGATAAAAGTTCCGGTTCTTTTATTGCAATTAATAATCCTACTATACCACCATCACTAAAACCGTAAAGCATAGGATTTTCTATATTTAATTCTTTTATAAACTGGATAATATCTTCCGCCATTAAATCATAGGAGACTTCCTCCGTATCTTCACTATCACCATGCGAACGACTATCTACCGCATACACCGTATAATCTTCTTGTAACTTTTATATTAATTTATTAAATATTGTGTAGTTTTCTCCATTGCCATGAAGTAATATAATTGGATAACCAGTACCTGACACATCATAATTTAAAACTACATCATTCACTTTAACTTTCATATTTCCCTCTCTTATGTTAAAGGTTATACCATAAAAAAACATAAGTTACAACTATCATTTATTTTGTTTTATATTGCAGCATTTATTGAATCAGATATTATCCTGGTCATTTTTGTTATTAAGCTATCTATTTCTTTTGGTGTTACTACCATATTGTTACACAACTTTTTATTCTTTCTTACGCTAGATATATTTAGCTTATCTAACATTTCTTTTAATAATATTTCGGCATTAACTACAGTTGGTACACCTATTGCTATTACCGGTACTTTTAATGTACTTTCGTTTAACACTTTTCTTCTGTTTCCAACTCCCGCACCAGGTGTTATCCCCGTATTTCCCATTTGTATTGTTGTTCCAATTCTAGTAATACTTTGTGATGCTAAACTGTCTATAACGATTATTAAATCTGGTTTTATCTTTTCTACCACACCTTCTATTATTTCTTCCGTTTCAATTCCTGTCGTTCCTAAAACGCCAGGTGTTAATGCTGTTATTTCTCTAGTTCCCGGTTCTACTAATTCCTTCATATATTTAATTACATGTCTAGTTACATTTATATTCTTAATTACCTTAGGCCCTAGCGAGTCCGCTGTAACCATTTCATTACCTAAGCCTACAACCATAACTTTGTTTACAGTGTTTCCTATTAATCCTACTAACGCTCTACTTAATGTTTGAGTTATATCTTCTATCTCATTATCCTCTAGCGTTAATACATTTTTTACTTCTAATGTAATATACTTTCCTATATCTTTACCAAGAGCTTTCTTGCCATTTGCGTCCAGTACTTCTACTGTAGTTATATTGTGTGTTTTATTACTTGTTGATTCAACCTTTATTCCATCTATATAGCTTAAATTATATGTCTTTTTATATTCGTCTACTCTTTCATCAGCCATATCTGTTATATATTTATTTTTAATATTTATTTTATTGCTTCGCATAGAAAAAACACCTCTTTAATATTATGTATTAAAAAGGTGTTTTTATTAAGTATTCTACTATTCGAATCTTCGAACAGTTTTTCTTCTTTCGAGACATTCGTAAAGATATTTTGCAATCTTTTCCGACTGATACTCAGGGATATTTGTAATCCCAAATGCTTCAATTGCTTCCATCCGTGCAGCGAAATTACTGCCGCCGAGTGCTGCCATAAAGCTTTTGTCTTCATATAGCCGTCTAGAGTTTGCATCTTCGATGTTTTTTACAAGCTGAAGAAGTACTTCCTCATTTCCCTTGAACGCCATCACAATATGGAAGGGCAGGTTGAGTCTTCTTGAAATAGCTCCCATCTCTCTTGCAAATTCACGTTTCGAATCGATTCTTCCACGCATAGTAGAATAGAATTCGTCGATCACCGCTTGAACAGTTTTATTTTTTGTCGTCACCGGTCCTACATATTGTTCAGTTATATATAGAGTAAGGTTATCGTGTTCGTCCATAACTACAAGCCAATCGCCGTCGATAACTTTAAACTTTACCTTACAGTATGCAGCTGCATTTTCAACAAAAATTTTTTCTAACGTTCCATTGGTGAAAGTCCGCTTTCTATAATCTGCGCTTCCAAAAAAACTCTTTTTCACGAGAGTGGTATAATTCGAGTCTAAACTATCAACGACATTTACTGAAAACAAGCAGTTAGCGTATTTCTGCTTCTCAGTTCCCAGAATTTTCACGTTACTAAACCTCCTATTAAGAATTTTTATATTTTGCTAAACTACGCAATATTAGTTTAACATAATTCTTATAAAAAGTCAATAGTTTTAAAGTTTTATGTCTACAATTACTTGTATTATCCTACATACTAAGTATCAATCTTTTTATTCCTAGTTCCGAGTCCATTCTTCCTGTTTTGCTAAAACTATCATATTCATCAAATTCTAAAAGTAATTCTTCTAATTCTTTTATAGCATAATTGGCGCTTGCAGCTTTCAATTTAGAAAAAGAAAATGGATGTATTCCAAGTTCAGTTGCTATATTTACGTTTAAGCCTTCTTTTCTTATTTTTTCCTCAAGTAGCTTTATCCCATACATTTGCTTTATTTGTTTGTACATCATTCCAGATATCATACCAATATATGTTTTTTGTGCAAGCATATCTTCTAATACTTTAAGCGCTTCTTTCTTCTTTTTATTCATAACCAAATCCATAAGGTCAAAAATCTTAGCATCTAATGTTCTAGTACATATTTCATCTATTACCTCTTTAGTAAGATCGCTTCCTGGTTCTAAATATGCAACTATCTTTTTAAACTCATTTATTAATGTTTGTTTATCCTCAGTGCAAACACTCACCATGTATTCTGCCACATTATCTTTTACTTTTATCTTGTAAGAATTAAGTGTTCTAACAATATAGAAAGCTGCATCTTTTGCATTTAGCTTTGTACATTCTTGACATACCGCATTTTTAGATAAATATTTATATTCTGCAGTTCTTTTATCCACATTATCCTCTACAAAAACTATAGCAAGTTCTGGGTTAGATATATTTTCTAATAATTCTTTATTAAATTTTAACCCTGTGTTTTTTACTACTATTAGCTTTTCAAGCCCAAAGAAAGATACACTTTCTATAGCATCAGATAATGTATCTATATTAGTTTTATCTAAAACAAAGAAATTTATTCCAAGTTCTAAATTTGAAAATGCTTTCTTTATTTTTTCTATATAGCGTTCTATATCATACTTTTCATCCCCAAATAACAAGTAGATTCCTTTTACACTATTATTTTTTATGTGTTCATCTAATATGCTCATTTACAAACTCCTCTATTTTTTCTAAAGATCTATTTGCATAAATAGTATATCTTTCTTTTTTATCCTTTATCTTGTTTTCTAAAGGTGGTACAATTCCAAAGTTAGCATTCATTGGTGCATAATCTTTATTTTCTGTACTTACATATTTGCTAAGCGCTCCTAAAATCGTAACTTCATCAAATAAGCCTAATTCATCCTTATTTGTCTTAAAGCTTTCAATTATATTGTATGCTACCATAAGTCCACTAGCCGCAGATTCAACGTAGCCTTCCACTCCGCTTATTTGTCCTGCGAAGTATATATTTTTATTGTGTTTCATTCTAAAGTCTTTATTTAGCGTTTTAGGGCCATTTATGTATGTATTTCTATGCATTACTCCATATCGCAAGAATTCCATGTTTTCAAGACCTGGTATTAAACTAAATACTCTTTTTTGTTCACTAAATTTTAGACTTGTTTGGAAGCCTACTAGATTAAACATAGTTTCTTCTTCATCTTCTGCCCTAAGTTGAAGTACAGCATATGGTTTTGTTCCATCTTCTTTGTACAACCCAACTGGTTTTAATGGGCCAAATACTAATGTTTGTTCTCCACGTCTAGCTAAAGATTCTACCGGCATACACCCCTCGAAATGTTCTATGTTTTCTAAAGTATCAAACTCATGACGATTTGCACTTTCTGCATTTATTAGTGCGTTATAAAATACATCATATTCTTCTTTAGACATAGCTAAATTTAAGTAATCTCCTACTCCAACTTCACCATATCTATCTTTTCTATATGCTTTAGTCATATCTATACTTTCTCTAGATATTATTGGAGCTGCTGCATCATAAAAATATAACCCCTTATCTCCTACAAGTTTTGCTATGCTTTTAGATAAACTATCACTTGTTAAAGGTCCTGTTGCTATTACGGTTATACCTTCTAAATTATTTACATCTTCTACTTCTTCATAAACAATTTCTATATTAGGTTCAGCTTTTATTTTATTTGTTATATATTCTGCAAATTTTTCTCTATCTACTGCTAAGGCATTTCCTGCTGGAACTTTTGAACTATATGCTGCTCCTACAAAAAGACTTCCTAGTCTTCTCATTTCCTCTTTAAGAAGTCCGCATGCATTTGTTAAAAGTTCAGATTTAAGAGAATTACTACATACTAACTCTCCAAATTTATCCGATACATGTGCAGGACTTTTTTTATTTGGTTTCATTTCATAAAGTCTTACTTTTATTCCATTTTTGCTTAATATATATGCACACTCAGTGCCTGCTAAACCAGCACCAATTACATTTACTTTCTTTTCCATTTTGTCTCCTTCTAATATGTTTTATCTATTTATACAATATATGACTTTTATTTTAAAATATAGCCATATATTTCGACATCTATTTTGCTAGTATTATACTATAATTTAGGTGTATTCACAATAGAGTACATTTACCTTTTTCATAAATCCTTTTTTAATAATATATTTATATATTACTCTCGGAGTAGCTAGCTATAGCTACTCCTTATTTGACTTTTAGCACCACAAATGCTATACTAAAAAAGCTTTTAATATTCTATGTAAAAATAATTTTAAACAGGAGGAATTATATGAAAAAAGGAGATGATAGGTTCTTCAAAGAAGCAATTGCTTACGAAAGAACAAAGAAATGGCATTTAGCTTTTGCAGACAAGGAGCCGAAGACAGGGCGGAAATTTAAGTGTACCACACTTTTTATTCATTACAACATCGTAGCCAAAACAATCATTAAAACTAGCGCATTAGTCCAAAACATCGAAGAGGGTCTTTATTTAATAAGCAACCCATTTGAATCGTTCCATCTTTGCATGAATCCTAAAGTTTATAAACGCATTCATACATCTATTGGTTTTATTCCCGAAGTTCCTGAAATAGAAACTGAACCGTATATTTCTGTTATGGCTATTAAAGAAAACAAACCATACGAAATTCCGCATATTATGGATAAGATTTCGTCTATTAAAATTCTGGACAAAGATTTATACTACGCAACTACTCTTGCTGGCAAAGCTTACTACCTTTTCATCCGCGCCGAAAAGAAATAACAGGTTTAAAAACCTGTTATTTTTTCGACAAAATTAGTCTTTCTTTTTGCAAACACAGTATATTTTTCGACAATACAAAATATATATTAGTAATATAATTTAGTTGTATTACAAATTAGTAATACATATTACCTTTATATACCCTCAAATATTTATTTTATATTATTACCCCTGAAGAGACTTATGTCTCTTCTCTTTTTTATGTATACCTTGATTTTATCAAAAGCTTATGATATAATACTTTCTGTTAATAGCGTATATCTCAAAAAATAATTTTCAAGGAGGTTTTATGACTAAGACGGAGAAATTCATCACAGAAAAGCGCAATCAGAAGTTATTTAAGAAGGACTGGAAGATTGTTTTATTCTTCCAAGACACATTGTCTATTGGCAAAAAAGTACAGGTATTTGAACTCGCTTCAAAGGGCGGAAAGTTTGAAGCATTCTTTACCGATGGTCTTCTTTCTATCGACTTTGCATCTGAAGAGTACAGTATGATCAACACTGGTCCCTGCAGATACATTGCCTTCAATGCACTTCATTACGCCGGTTCTGAACTCCCCTACGCTTTCGCTACAGACACACCCATTCAAAACGCACCGCTTAACATCTCTATCGTAAACTTGAGCGACAATGGCCCCGCATTCATCGACACAACCGTATTTGTAACAAAGCTTCAAAAGATGAAGGATAATCTGTATCACATTTTCACCGAAACAGATGATTACTTCATTGCAGTTGAGTAACTGAAAAAGCAAAAAGACTAAGAGGAATCTTAGTCTTTTTTGTTGTTATATTTTTGTTATTATTTTAACTTCATCGAAACCAGTTTAGATACACCGTATTCTTGCATTGTTACACCGTATACTGATGTTGCTACTTCCATTGTACCTTTTCTATGTGTTATTACAATAAATTGTGTCTCATCTGAGTATTTTTCTAGATAACTTGCAAATCTTGCAACGTTAATATCATCTAGAGCAGCTTCTATTTCGTCTAGAACACAGAATGGAGGTGCTTTTATTTTTAATATTGCAAATAATATTGCTATAGCTGTTAAAGCTTTTTCTCCACCAGATAATAGTGACATATTTTGTAGTTTCTTTCCAGGTGGTTCTGCTTCTATTTCTATTCCACTTTCTAGTATATTTTTATCATCTACTAATTTAAGTTCTGCTCTACCACCACCGAATAGTTCTTTAAATACAACCTTAAAGTTTTCATTTATTTCTTTAAATTGTCTTGCGAATTGTGTCTTCATTACTGCTGTTGTATTGTCTATTAAGTTTTCTAGTTTAGCCTTAGTTTCTTCAAGATCTATTTTTTGTTTAGATATGAATTCGCCGCGTTCTTTAAGTTCTTTAAATTCATCTATTGAACTTACTGTAACTTCTCCTAGTGCCTTAATCTCAGATTTTAATTTACCAGCTCTTTGTTCTAACTTAGTTTTAGATAGTTCATTTAAGCTATCTAATGCTTTATTATATTCTCTTGCAGAAGATATTGTAAGCTCATATTCTTCCCACATTTTAATCTTAAGAAGTTCTGTATCACTATCGTATTTGTTTTTCTTAGCATCTACTTTGTTCTTTTCATCTCTTAGTTTTTCTAGAGTTTTCATAGAATCAAAAGTTTGCTTTTCTAGCTCACTTTGTTTAGCTATGTTTGCAGCTTTATCTTCTTTAAGTTTTTCTACTTCTAGTTTTAATTCTTCAGATTTAACTTTTAATTCTTCTATAGCTTTCTTGTCTTCTTCATTCTTAGATTCACTTTCATTTAAAGTATTTTCATACTCTTTAATTAGTTCCTTCTTTCTTTCGATACTAGCCATAAAGGAATTTATATCTTGTCTTATCTTATCTACCATTTCATCAATAGCAGCTTCAGATTCATCAAAAGAAGATAAAGAAACTTTAAGGTTCATAATATCTTCATTTAAGAAGTTTACTCTTTCCTCTTTTTCTTTGTTAAATCTAGCATGTTCTGAAATTACTTCTAAGTGTTTAGAAATCTCTTCATTTATACTATCTATCTTCTTATTTGTTTCTGTAATATCAAAGTTAAGATCTTTGTTTTCTGATTCAAGTTCTAGTTTTTCTTGTTCTTTATTCTTTCTTGTTTCTTTAATCTTAACTGCATCACGAAGTACTGCATTTAATCTTTCTTCTATAACGCTATAGTTAGTATTAACAGTAGTGTATTCGTCAGATAATGAATTTAATCTTTCTACAACTGTTTCATATTTACCTTTATCTTTTTCTATGGCCTTCATATGATCGTTATATTCTTTTTCTAATTTTTCTAGTCTATCCTTGTATTCATTTATCTTTCTATTACGACCAACAAGTGTCATTTGTTTACCTTGTGCTTGTCCACCTGTAATACTTCCTGTTGTTGCAATAATTTCTCCATCAAGTGTTACTATTTTTGCACTGTTTTTAGACACTTTAGATAGTTTTATTCCATTTTCTATTGTATCTACAACTATTGTTCTGCCTAATGCTAAACGAACTACTGGTTCAAATTTAGAATCAAATTTAACAAGTTCTATTGCATTTCCAATATATCCAGTTTCTTTCTTGACTTGAGATGGAATATCTTCTTTGTATAGTCTAATACTTTCAAGTGGTAAGAATGTAGCTCTACCTAGTGCTCCTTCTTTTAAGAAGTTTACTAAGTCTTTTGCCATACTATCTTTATCTACAACTATATTTTGTACATAACCACCCATTGCTATTTCTATTGCTTTTTCGTATTTTTCTTGAGTTGTAACTAAGCTTGCAAGTGTTCCAAATACGTGAGATTTGTACTTATCATTACGTCTAGATAAGTCTATTATACTCTTAACACTACGTGTATATCCTTCGCTTTCTGCTTCAAGATTTACCATATAGTTTAGTTTAGAACGAGTCTCTATAATTCCTTGTTTATACTGATTTTCTTTTTCTGAGAAAGTACTAAAGAATTCTTCAAGTCTTGTCTTTTCTGCTCTTAAAGATTCTACTTCATCTTTTAATGTATTTCTAGTTTTAGCTATTTTTTCAAATTCATCACGAACTTCTTCTTCACGAAGTCTTAAGCTGTCTGAACTAGATATATCTCCTCTTGCTTCTTTAGTTATTGTATCTATTCTTTTTAGATTTGTTTCAAGCTTCATTTCTGCTGTTGCAATAGCTAGTTTAAGTTCTGAAATGTTTTCTTTTAGACTTTCAACTGTTCTTTTTAGATTTTCTATTTGAAGTTCTTTGTCTGACATGTTAGCAGTTATTTCTTTAAGTTCTTCTTGTTTTTCCTTAAGTTCAGTTTCAAATCTTTCTTTGTTCTTCTCTAGATTATCTTTCTTAGAAGAACGAGTTATTATTTCTTGCTCAAGTATTGCAATACTTGTATCACTACCTGCAATTTCTTCTTTAAGTTTATCTATGTTTTCTTTGTTTAAAGCTACTCTATCGTCATATGCTTCTACTTTAGACACAAGTCTATCTATTTCGTTAAGTGAACCATAATATGCTTCTTGAGTTGTTTCAATTGCTTGAAGAAGTTCTTCTAGACATACTCTTGTTTCGTCACTTGTTCTTTGTGCTGTAGATACTTCTTGTTCTTTTTCATCTATACTAGCTTGTAATGCTTCTAGTTTTTCTACAAGAACATCCATATCTTCTTTAGAGCTATCTATTAGATTTAAGAATAACTTTACATCTATTCCTTTTAATTCTTCTTTAAGTTCTAGATACTTCTTAGCTGTTTCAGCTTTCTTTTCTAATGGTCCTAAGTTGTTTTCTATTTCTGTTAATATATCTCTTACTCTATCTAGATTAGTGTTTGTATGTTCTAGTTTTCTTAAAGCCTCATCTTTTCTTGTTCTGTATTTAACAATTCCAGATGCTTCTTCAAATATACTTCTTCTATCTTCAGATTTAGAAGATATTATTGAGTCTATTTTGCCTTGCCCGATGATACTATATCCATCACGGCCTACACCTGTATCCATGAAAAGCTCTTGAATATCTTTAAGTCTAACATTAGATTTATTTATTAAATATTCACTTTCACCGCTTCTATATACTTTTCTTGTTACAACAACCTCATCAAATTCTAAAGGAAGGCTGTGGTCACTATTATCTAATACCAGTGAAACCTCAGCAAGACCAAGCATTTTTCTATGCTTAGTCCCTGCGAAAATTACATCTTCCATTTTAGAACCTCTAAGGCTCTTTGCACTTTGTTCTCCAAGTACCCATCTAACCGCATCAGATATGTTGCTTTTACCGCTGCCGTTGGGTCCAACAATTGTTGTAATACCTCCATCGAATTCGATAATTGTTTTATCTGCAAACGATTTGAAGCCTTGTACTTCAATTCTTTTTAACTGCATTTATTTCCCCTCTTATTACATTAATCCGTATTGTCTACTGCTTCCTCTAAATGTGTTTGTGCACATTTTCTTCCATAGGTTATATTCTTCCATATGAGTTGGAATTATTTCTATGTGATATGAATCTTTAGATAATTTAATTACCCTTGCTATATCTAATTCTTCATAATTTACGTTTATTAATTTACGAGATTCAAAAGTTACATATGTTTGTCCTAGTTTATGTGATAACATTGCTTCGTTATCCATATACTTTTCACCAGAATTAACATCTATTACTTCTAGTTTTATTTTAACCTCTTTGTATTTACCATCTTCTCTTTCTACTAATGTTGAATTTTCCATAATATCAAAGAAATCTGGTATCATCTCACGAATATATGTTGGAACTTTAACTGCGTCTGAATCTCTACCTTTAGTAGGTTTCTTTGGAAGTTCCATTATTATATTAGATACTTTAGTTAAATCTATCTTTTTAGAAGCTGGTTTATTCTCTTCTTTTTCCTTTGCTTCTTTCTTTATTTTCTTTTCTACTTTTTTCTTGTCTAGTTTAACTGTTTCTTTTTCAAAAAGAAGTTCTTCTAAATCTATTATTTCATCAGATACTACGTATTCTTCCTCTTCTTCTACATGAGCTACTTCTTCTATATCTGCGCCTAAACTTGCTTCTTGTTCTAAAGCTTCAGTAAGGTCTAATACATGCTCTTCTTTCTTTTCTACTTTAGTTTCTTTTTTCTTAGTTTCTCCTACTAAACCCACAGATATATCTTCTATCCCAAGGTCCATATCACTTAAATCTATTTCAAAAGCTACATCTTTAAATTTATTTAGTTCTACTTTAGGAAGTTCTTCGTCTTCTACAAAATCTTTTTTAGCGTCTTCTAAAGCATCCTCACTTGTTTCTTTTTTAGTATTATCTTTAGAACCTAAAAGTTCTGCTATACTTGGAACATTATGAAGATATTGTCTTGAACTAAATATTTTTTTATTTTCACTTAACTCAGCTATTTTTGCTTTAGTTAATTTTTCTACATTGTCTTTAATATCTTTAGTTAATTTATCTATAAATTCTGCATATTCTTTTTTATCTTTAATTAAATCATATGTTATATATGTATACATAGTAGTATCTGTTTCAAGAACGCTATCTGTTATATCCCCTGCAAAAGTTAAAACTACTGCTTCATCTTCATACTCAAATACAAATACATTTGCATTAAGTTCAGCATCCTCGTTATTATCCCATACATATACACTTCTAGAATATGTTATTATATTATCTAATATCTTTTTAGTAGTGTTTTTCTTGTCTATACCCATTACGATATGAGTTTTAGCCTTAAGATCTATTAAAGCTTCTTCTATTACATCATATCCAGATTCTTTAACATTACCCATAACAGCGTACATTTTTTCTAGTTTGCTATTACTGTGTTTTAAAATTTCTTCTTTAAGTGTATTTACACCATCTTTTTGGATTTTTAATATTGTTTTCATATCTTTACCCCTATTTATTTCTATTTATTTAAATACAATCATATAATATACTAAAAGTGTGTATTTGTAAAGGGTTTTAAGGAATTTATACCATATTAAAGGCACAAAAAAAGATGTAAATGATTATATACATTTACATCTTTTTAACATTTTTAAAGTATTACATCTAAACTACTAACTTCATCATTCATTTTAGCTTCAAATGCAGCAATTCTTTTTTCAGTTTCGTATTGCTCAATTCTATTTAAAGCATCTAAATAAGTTCTTTCTTTAGCTAGTAATTCTTGGTATTCTGGTCCAACATCTTCAAACGAACGCATAGCGTTATGTATTTCGTCGTGTTGAGCTTCAATTGCTTTTCTTACTGGGTCTATTAAACCTCCATCTTTAGCAACTCTTATACCATGATCTACCATATAGTTAACTGCTTCTGCAAAAAGTCTTTCACCTTTTAAAGTTTTTCCTTCTGTATCGCAGTCACCTATAATACCAATTACTTTGTTTACTTCATCGATTCCAGCTTTTTCGAAAACTGTATCAACTCTTGAGTCAACAAATGGTTCACCAAATGATTCTTGCCCTTTGATAAATATGTCTACATTGTTTTGTACTATTCTAACTTGCTCTACTGGTAGTTCAGAAACTGCCATTTTTAAAGCATGTCTGTCATAGTATTTTTTAAATGCCATTTGACACATATCTGGGTTTTCAGCATATGGTTTAAAGAATTCTGCATAGTCTCTTAGAACTTCATGTTGAGTTCTATCTCCGCATGCACTTTCTTTTAACTCATTTATTGGTTCTCCCAAGAAAGTTTCAAGTTTTACATCTACTTCATCTTTGAATTCAACTGGCGCTTCAGCACATTCAACTATTTCATTTTTTTTTTCAATGCCAAATAAGCTTTCTAGAGCTGAGTTGGCATTATCTAAATCTGTTTTGAATAGTTCCCATTCTTTTTTAAAGAATCCGTCTTCTGAAGCTTCGGCTTTTGGAGCCTCAACTGATGCAGAGTCTAGCATTAAAGTATCTTCTGTTGTAAATGGAGCCATAACCATTTCACCTAAAGATTGCATATCTTCTTTAAATAGTCTCCACTCTCTTGCGAAGAAACCTTCGCCTCCTTCTACTTTATCCGCTTTAGGGGCACCTAACATTAATTGTTCGTTTGCACCAAATGCGTCTAGGAAGAATTCGCCTACTTCTTGCATGTCAGCTAGGAATAATTCCCATTGTCTTTCAAAAAATCCTTTCATTTTTAACACCTCTTTTGTAGAATTGTAGAAATAATTTATAATAATTACTTATACTTCAATTATAGATATAAGCTATTTCAAAATCAACTACAAACAAATAACATTTGTGTTACAAAATACATACTTTTGTGTTACACAAATGTTACAAAACTCGGTTTTTAGGCTAATTCATAGGGATTAGTCCAAAAATTCACCCATAATATTTAATATTTCTTCTTCATCAGATAGTCCAACTACCTTTTTAACCATCTTTCCATCTTTATACACGACTAATGTAGGGATTGATGAGATGCTATGTTCAAGCGCTAAACCTGGTGCTTCATCTACATTAACTTTTACTATACTAAAATCTAATGTTCTAGATTCCGACATTCTTTTTAATACATCTGCTTGCATCCCACATGGACCACACCAAGTTGCATAGAAATCTACAAGCACTAATTTTTCTTTCTTTATTTCTTCTCTGAAGTTATTATCATTTAATTCTTTCATAAGTTTCCTCCTAGCAAGATTATTCTTCTTGCTGTACTCTATTATATACTATTAAATCTTGAAAAGCAAATGTATTTATTCCCGCCCCTTCCCATATGTACAAATTATTATATCCTAACGACCAAAGTATTTGCGCTGCACGTCTTACTCTAGAACCAGTTGCACAATATAGCATTATATTTTCATTTTTATTAGTAACCATATTAACTATTTCAGTTTGCAACTTATCTAGTGGAATGTTTACGCTTCCTTTTATTTTAAGTGTCGCATACTCCATTTCTGTTCTAACATCTATAAGTAATATTCCCCCACTTTTTATCTTTCTATATGCTTCTTCTATTGGAAGCACTTTTAACATATTCCTATTTCCACCATATCTACTACTTATGTTATTTCTTCCAAACATTCTTCTGATATTATTTAACGGATTATTTCCTCTTGTTCCACCACTAAACATATTTCCTAGTTTTGAAAGATCAAATAAATTGCTTATGTTAAATCCTCCGTTACTAGAACTAGACCTATTATTAGTAATATTATCATTAAAATTACTGTTAGCATTCATGTCACCATTCATATTATTTACATCCCCTTTTTAATATATACATATGAATAAAGAGTTAAGTATATTCTACTTAGTTTGACAATTACATTCTAAATATATATACTATAATTATTGAGAGGTATTGTTAGATGGATAAAAAAACTCAAAAAGGTAGCAAAATATTATATATACTACTTGTACTAGCTATCATCTGTTATTTAATATTATATGCTTATGCACTTAAGATTCGCTCTTATCATCCAATAGAAAATTGTTCTTCAATACTAACTACCGTTGGTAAAAATAAAATATTCAAAAAAGAAATAACAAAAATTGAAATCAAACATGGCTATGATTATATTACAACGTTAACAGATCCTGAGGATATACAAAAAATATGTGATTTTGTAAAAGAAATATCCGGTTATGAGAATTATAATAATACTCTTATTACAACTTGGGTATATAGCATTAATTTTCACACTAAAAATGGAGATTTCCTTGCAGTAGGAATTTCTCCGGGAGATTTTAGAATACGTAAAAAACTTGATGGCAAACTCCATATTTATAAATCAGATAAAATATACTATGACGATTTCAAAAAATTACTTAATAGAATAATGCAATAACGATAAACAGAGGGGCAATATGCTCCTCTGTTTATTGTTGTTTTCTTCTTTTAATTACTTGTTATTTTGCGTTGCTTTAGCTCTTCTTCTCTCTTTTAAGATTTTTCTTCTTACCTCAAAAGCTTTTGCAACTAGTACTTTTAATATTTCCGCAAATACCATAAATACAATTGCATTTATTATAGCTATTGCATAAAGCTGTGGCGTTAAACTTTCTAATTCTAATAATCCCGAAAGTGTTGGATTAAATATTACTAATAATTGTATTAATATTATACAAAGTACACCTATTACTAATTGTTTATTTGAGAATAATCCAATCTTAAATATAGGCTTGCTGTCTGAACGAGCAACAAATACAAATAATAGTTCCGCAAAGGATAATGTTATAAACGCCATTGTTGTTGCCACTGCACTACCATATGCATTGTTCATAGTAAAGAATAATATTAGTATTATCATACTCTTTAGAAAAGCTGGTACTGCTATTCTAGATATTAAGAATGGTGACATGAATTTAGCATGCGCTTTTCTTGGTTTTTCTTTCATAGATTTTTCATCTGCTGGTTCAAAACCTAACGCCATCGCTGGTATTGCATCCGTTATTAAGTTTATCCATAACAAATGAAGCGGATTAAATACTGTCATATTAAATATTTTGGCTATAAACACTATTATTACTTCTGCTATATTAGAGGCTAAAAGATATGCTATAACGTTTTGTATATTTCTATATACTCTTCTGCCTTCTTTTACTGCTACAACTATTGATGCAAAGTTATCGTCTGTAAGGACCATACTCGCAACACTCTTAGATACTTCTGTACCTGTTATTCCCATTCCAACACCTATGTCTGCATTTTTAAGTGCTGGCGCATCGTTTACGCCATCTCCTGTCATAGCAACAGTCTTTCCGAGTTTCTTCCAAGTCTTAACTATTCTAACCTTATTTTCTGGGCTTACTCTTGCATAAACACGTATGTTTTTAATTTTCTTTTCAAATTGTTCATCGCTCATAGCATCTAACTCTTGACCAGTTATTGCTTCTGAACCCGGAACTAATATTCCTATTTCTTCTGCTATTGCTCTAGCTGTTATTACACTGTCTCCTGTTATCATAATTGGAATCATGCCTGCTGTGAAACAGTCTTTAACAGCTTGTTTTACTTCTGGCCTTGGTGGATCTATCATACCAACCATACCTTGGTAAATTAAATCTTTTTCTAGTGTATCACTAGATATTTCTTTTGGTAATTTATCTATTTTCTTATATGCAAAGCTTAGAACTCTTAATGCTCTACTTGCCATTTCTGAATTAGTATCTAGTATTTGTTCTTTTAACTTATCCGTCATATCTACTAGTTTTCCATTTATCATAGCCTTAGAGCATCTATGTATTAATGATTCTAATGCTCCTTTTGTATGTACTATAAGTTCACCATCTATTTTGTTTACAGTAGTCATCATTTTTCTTTCAGAATCAAATGGTACTTCTTCAACTCTTTCATATCTTGTATCGTATATATCTTTGTTTCTACCAAATTTATTTGTCATTTCTACCAATGCTATTTCAGTAGGATCGCCTAAGTACTCACCTGTAGAACCATTAGTTTTTACATCATTAGACAATGTAATATTATCTAAAAATCTCTTTAAGTTTTCGTCATCATTTACTACTAAATGTTCGACCTTTATTTTTTCGCCACCAAAATTAATTTCAGTAACAGTCATTTTGTTTTGAGTTAAAGTCCCTGTTTTATCTGAACATATTACTTGCGTTGCTCCTAAAGTTTCTACTGAAGAAAGCTTACGTATAATACTATGTTCTTTTGCCATCTTTTGAACACCAATTGAAAGTATTATTGTAATCGATGCAGGGAGTCCTTCTGGAATGGCAGCAACTGCTAATGATACTGCAAGCATAAATATTTCTAGTGGTTTGTTGCCCTGAATTAGGCCAAGTATTACCATTGCAAGGCCTATTACAACAACTATTACACTTAGTACCTTGCTTATTTCATTCATTTTCTTTTGAAGTGGCGTAAGTTCTTCTTTAGTCTCAGCAAGTATTGTTGCAATCTTACCAAGCTCTGTTTTCATTCCAGTAGCCGTTACTACACCTTCTCCACGACCATATACTACGCTACTTCCAGAATAAAGCATATTTCTTCTATCTGCTAAAGCAGTATCTTCATCTATCTTATCTGTAAATTTACTTACTGGTAACGATTCACCTGTTAAGGATGCTTCTTCTACTCTTATTCCATTGCAAACAATAATTCTCATATCTGCAGGAACAAAATCTCCCGCTTCAATTAAAACAACATCCCCTACTACTAATTCTTCTGTTTTTATGTTCATTATTTTGCCATGTCTTCTTACTTTAATATATGGAAGTGACATTTTCTTTAACGAATCTATTGCTTTATCTGCTTTTGCTTCTTGCACTACTCCTAGTACTGCATTCATTATTACAACTACAAATATTATTATTGAATCTGTATAACTTTCGTTTTCTATTTTAGCTACCACTAAAGATATTACTGCTGCAATTAGAAGAACAATTATCATAATGTTTTTCATTTGCTCTATAAATCTTGTAAGTAACGTTTTCTTTTTAGCTTCTTGTAATTTGTTTAGTCCATTTGCCGCAAGTCTTTTTTCTGCTTGTTCAAAACTCAAACCATCTGAACTAGTTCCTAGTTTGTTAAAAACTTCATCTACCGAATACTTGTATGCTTCTTTCATTAGTATCCTCCCATTTACATTTTACAATGCTATCATAAAGCAATATATTTTTAAATCCTTTTTGTTAAAATTAATAAAATTTACATATTTATTTTACACTTAATTCATATGTAAAAAAACAGCAGTTGAATTTCAACTGCTGTTTCAATAACTTATCTTATAGATAATTTAGCTTTTAATTCTCTGCAAGCTTCAATATCATTATTTTCAAGATATGTTAATAATCTTTTTCTCTTACCAACCATGATTAAAAGACCACGTCTAGAGTGTTCGTCTTTTTTGTGAGTTCTTAAGTGTTCTGTAAGTTCGTTAATTCTTTCTGTTAAAAGAGCTACTTGAACTTCTGTAGAACCAGTATCACCTTCATGTTTTGCATAAGTAGAAAGTATTTCTTGCTTTCTTTCCTTAGTCATGACTTTTTCCTCCTTATTTAAATTCGCCTTAGTCCAAGAAATAATCTGAGGAAGTTATATCCTAGATTAAGGTACATAATTATTATACCACGCTTGTCAAGTGGTTTAATCTACAAGCACAAAATCTGTTGTAAATCCCTGTACCGCTGGTACATTCGCATTTAAACAAACCACTGGCCTTATACCACGATTATCTGCACTATACAAATCATAACTTAAATTTCCGCTACTTCCCGCTAAAAGTATGTGGTTTGCACTAACCCCACCTGGGGAAGCAAGCCAAGTACTAGAGTATTCAGATGTACTCCAAATATATAAATTATCTAATGTAGTTAATGCTTGTAAATATGTATCAGTAGATACAGAGGCATCTTTTACATAGTAACCTGTTGTTGTACTTCTTGGTGTTAATGTTATTTGTTTATTATATATTGTCGTATTTCCAGTTGCTGCTTTTTTTGCGTTCCAACTTAACACAAATAATTCTGCTGTCGGCGTTCCTATTGCTCCTAACACATAAGATGAATAACTTGATTTTGTATTTCTTAATGGTTTCCAGTAATTTTCATCTAAAAAATATGATATACACTTTGTATTGTTCGCTGATGTATATGATGTCCATTCAGCTTTCCATTTTATTTTAGCGTCTGAAGCTACTGTGGCTGATGATGGCACACTTGACCATTTTAACTGTGCAACATTTTTTGACGTACCATCAGATAATGTCACCGCAGATGTTGTTACTGTTGTATTTGATAGACTAGGTAATTTACTTGCAGCTAATTTTTCTGTTGCTATTAAATATACGTAACCATTAGTTGTATCTTCGTAAAACACCCTCCATTTAGTTACACCGTTATCTGATACATAGTTTACAGTTTTACCATAATCCTCAGCGCTTGTTATTAACGCACCTAATGTTGCTTTTACATTTTTAACCTCATGAGTTGCCGTTTTTTCAGTTCCGTTTTCAATATACGTAACTGTTATTTTATAATTTGCTTTTATACTATTTGTATTTACTACATACTTATATTTAGTAGTTTCTGACACTTGAGAACCAATTGCTATGCTTGCATTTGAAGTAGTTATACTTATATTCGTATAAGTTTTTGGAACCTTTACTGTTACCTTAACTGCATTTTCAGTAGGACTTACTTCACTTTGTTCAAATGTTATTAAAGACAAGTTAGTTACTGTTAAATTGTCTCCATATCTATTCTTTAAATCTTCAGTTAATGTGTAAAATGTATTTATTCTAGAATCTAATCCTTTTAAATAATACACTTTACCTGTTGTTTCAGAATAAGCATATATATCTAAATTGTTTTTGTGTATCCCATATATAGCATTATCTACTCCTATTGCTGCCAGATTTATTTCTCTTAATGATATTTTATTACTTATTATTGTTTCTCCTGCAAATTGTTCTATTCTTATATTTGAATCTATTCCAGAAACATCAAAAGAAATAGTATCCATCAACACATTAGTTACATCCTCTTTACGCTCTTTCATAATATCTTGTATAATTCCTATTTCTGTCACCCATACAGATAGTTTAGAGTTATTATAACTATTGGAAATAGACGTTACTGTTACAGTAGTAAGTATAGCTATTACTGTCACAATAACAACTAGCATTGCCATCGTTATACCTGTTTTTCTTTTCATATTCATTCACCTACTCTTCTAATTCTGGAACTCTGTAATACATTTTACTTCCGAGTTTTTTACCTTTTTCATAATATACATGGCCTGTTTGTTCTGAATATAAATATCTATCTTTTTCTCCCGCTTCTAGCAATCCATAGTTCACTTCTTCTGCATCTATCTTAGTTAAATCTACTACATAGACATTAATTTTATTTGATGTAATTATTTCACCCTCAAATTGCTTTTCATCAAAGTCAATAATTGATGAAATATCCCACTCATACACTTCAAAATCGTTGCCAGAATTTCTTTTAATATAATTAACTGTTAATATCTCAATCTGATCTATTTCAGCCTGCAGTTTAGCTTTTTGAGCTCCTATATGCATATTGCTTCCTATAGGTATTACCGTTGCAACTAGTATTGCCATAACTGCAACCATAATACTTAGTGTAAGAACTGTTACTCCTCTCTTATTCATATATCCTCCTTTACTCTATTTTTATACTATATATTCTTTTTAATTCTTCTCCACTTTTATATACACATACTCCAGCTAATTCTTGATAATATGCCATCCCCATTTTCTTTCCTATGCTATATTCGTCTTCTAACCACATTTTATATGTAATAATTCCTTTGGTATAACTTACATAGTTTTGTCCAGAAGCACTATTATATGCGGGTTTAACATTATTTTCTTTAAGGTATTCATTTACAGCCTGCATTGAATACTCTTTTGCATCTATTACTGTACCGCCTCTTTCTGTCCATAAAATTGAATATGTTGGGATTTCTAGTATTATCTTTTTTCTATTTATCACATTTTTTTCTATTTCATTCATTATTTTCATTGTATCAGTAATTGACGAGTGTGGTCCCGCCATTTTGGAAGATACCGTTCTTAATCCATATGCCTGTAATAGTATATAATCTACAAAATATTCTATATCCATAATGTTATATGAATTTATTGCTTGCATTTTTACTAGTATTTTCTTATTGTTTTTATGCATAAGTACAGCAAGCTCTTTTATATATTGTTCTAATAAATCTTTGTCCGATACTTTAAATTTTTTAAAATCTATTACAATTCCATCAAGTTCATTTTCCATTACAAAATTTATTAATGTATCCGCTACCACTTCTTTATTTTTATCACTTTGAACTAAATCTGTAATTATATTTGTATCAAATCCCGCGGATTTATATCCATTATCTATTACTGCATATATCTCCACGTCTTTAGTATTTGGTAAAGTATATTTTTTAGTTTCTAATTTATTTGATGAAGTAAGTTCTAGCATCTCTATTGCTAACGCATCTATTTTCGTTAAATCTGTTGTATCTGCTACTTTATTTTCTACATGAGTTATTACTATTAGATTATCTTCCTCTGAGTGGGCATCTTTTACTTTAGCTGTATACTCTACACTATTCTTTTTTATTCTTCCTATATAAGTATCATCATTACTTGTTGTTATCTTTACAGTTAAGAATTCATTTTTACTATCTTTATACACAGCTTCTGTTTCTAAAAGTATAATTCTATCTTTCTTTTCTGCAACACCTATAACTGAATTCTTATTTAAGTCATATATCTCTACTCTATTTTTATTTAATTTGATATCTCGTTCTATATAATCATATATGTATATATTATTTGTCTTTACATCTTCTACATAAGTATATCCTAACTTTTCTGCAAGCATTTTAACGCTATATACTGTTTCTGCTTCATATTCTATAGTACCTTGATCGCCCTTTTTTATTTTTGCTTCTTCATCCCAAGTAGTTATTATTAATGTTCTTGAAATTTTATCATAAAAAACATGTTCAAAAAAATTTTCTTTTATATCTTCTCTAGTGATATATCTTGTCCCTTTTATATTTACAATACCGTCTTTTAAATACAAACTTTTATCATTAACCACTAAACATATATCTTTATTACTTAGTTTTAAAAATAGCATGGATATACCAAGTGTTATTAGAACATATACTATTAATATTGATACACATATATAACTATTGTTTGTTTTATTTATTACCCTATTTTTCATAACCAAATTATACATTTAATTTTACAAATATACAATATATTTAAAAAACTATTTATTTTTTTATTTTTATAATATATAATATGTACATATAGGGTAATACATAATAAAGGAGGGATTGTATATGTCACCTACTGCCATATGGCTATTATTATGTGCTTTTTGCCTTGTAATTGAAATACTAACAGTTGGTTTCTTATTATTTTTTCCGGGTGTTGGAGCATTTCTAGCATTCCTAACAAGTCTGATTTGCGATATAATTGCAGTACAAATTGGGGTGTTTATAGTTTCTTCAACTCTTATGATAATATTTTTAAGGCCTATATTCGCAAAATTATTTAAAACTAAAGATTTACCTACAAATTCAGATAGTTTAATTGGTAAAAACGGAATAGATTTAAAAGATATAGTTGGTCCAGATAGTATGGGACAAATTAAGATTCAAGGCGAAGTTTGGTCTGCTATATGTAAAGATAAGATAACTTTTAAAGTAGATGACACTGTTACAGTAGATTCAATTGACGGCGTAAAACTTGTAGTTAAAGAATATACTGAAAATTAAGGAGGGTATTTTTATGTGGTATTTTTTAGGCGCTTTTATACTGCTTATAGTAATCTTAGGATTTTCTATTAAAGTAGTAAGACAAGCAGAAGTATATGTTATAGAGAGAGTTGGTAAATTTCATAAGGTTGCATCAGCTGGTCTTAACGTTATATTTCCTTTTGTAGATAGAGTACGAGCTATCGTTAACATGAAACAACAAACAATGGATGTTCCACCACAACAAGTTATCACAAAAGATAACGTAACTATTACAATAGATACTGTTGTGTTCTTTCAAATAATGGATCCTGTTAAATCTGTTTATGAAATTGAAAACCTTGGAAAAGGTATTCAATATCTAGCAATTACAACAATAAGAGATATTGTTGGTAAAATGGATTTAGATAGTACATTTAGTTCAAGAGATTCAATAAACGCTCAACTTCGTCAAGTTCTAGATGAAGCAACAGATAGATGGGGTTGTAAAGTAGACAGAGTTGAAATCAAAGACATCACTCCTCCAAAGGATGTTCGTGATGCTATGGAAAAACAAATGAATGCTGAAAGAAATAAAAGAGCATTAATACTAGAAGCTGAGGGTAGCCGTCAAGCAGCTATAACTCACGCGGAGGGACAAAAAGAAGCACAAATATTAGAAGCTGAAGCTGAAAAAGAATCTAGCATTAGACGTGCACAAGGTTTAAGAGAAGCTAGAATGTTAGAAGCCGAAGGTACTTCAGCAGCGATAAAGAAAATAGCTGAAGCAAAAGCACAAGAAATAGAGTTAGTTTACTCAGCAATTAACAATGCCAAACCAACTAAAGAGCTTGTTGCTATTAAATCTTTAGAATCAATGGAAAAAATCGCAGAAGGACCTGCAAACAAAGTGTTTATTCCATTTGATACAAGCTCCGCATTTAGTGCACTTGGTACTGCTAAAGAATTACTTAAATAACAAATTAACCTACTGTAATACAGTAGGTTTTATTTTGCTATGTTATACCAGAACTCGTTGTTGACCATATTAATTCCTTGTAGTAAAATATATTCATTAACAAACACTTTAATTTAGGGGAGGAAAAATGGTTAAAGAAAATACTAGATTGTCTTTTATAGATATAGCGAAAGCTTTCGCTATAATATTTATAGTACTAGGACATTCTGTTGGTTATTCTGAACACTGTAGTTTAGTATTTAAATTCGCTTATAGCTTCCATGTATATCTATTTTTCTTTTTATCTGGATATACATTTAGCACAAATAAAAAATTCACAGTATTCATTAAAACTAAATTTAAAAGAATAATGATTCCATATTATTTTTGGGCATTAGCCTTTTTAATACCATACGCATTACTTGGGAAGGTTATTGGTTCAAATTTAGATAAATCAACTACATTCAACCTAAAAGATACTATCTTTAATATTATATATGCATCAGGAAATGGACTACAACAAAACAGGCCACTATGGTTCTTACCAGCGTTATTTAGTATGGTTTGTATATATTATTTACTGGTAAAATTAACAAGCAAGAAAAAATCTCATTCAATTATACTTCTTGGTATAACAGTAATAGCATCATTTGTTTGTTATAACTTCTTAAACATTATTCTACCTATGTGCATAAACCATGTGCTAATAATTGGACCTATATTTTACATTGGATATCTATTTAATAAATTTGATTTGAAAGAATATATATTTAAACATTTCTATTACATTCTTATCCTAGCCATAATAGGATGTATATGTACTTTTTTTAATATAACTATTAGTTATCGTGTTTTAACTTTAGGGAACCTTATTCTTTCACTTATAGCCGGTCTTTTCCTATCCATAACTTTTGTATATATTGCATATAAAATAAACTGCAACAAATTATTAGAGTATATTGGAAAAAACACAATGGGTATTTTAATATTCCACAAGATATTAATTATATTATTCCAAGCTAAGCTAGGTATAATATCTACACTTATGAAAAACAGTAATATATTGGTAGAACTTTTAATTTGTATGTTAGTCTCTATTTTAGCAATAGCTTTCTCTATTCTAGCTACTAAGATAGTTAAATTATTCTTTCCTACGCTTGTTGGAGAAAATGGTAAGAATATATTTATGAGAAAAGAAATAGAACATACAAATAATTAAGAAATAATAAAATAATTCTAAAAATAAAACAAATATAAAGATAAAGATAAAGATAAAAAATAAACTGTAAGTTAAACTTACAGTTTATTTTTACCTTGGTGATCTCGAGACGATTCGAACGTCCGACCCACGGCTTAGAAGGCCGTTGCTCTATCCAACTGAGCTACGAGACCACAATCGGTACTCATATATAATAACACACTTGTTAATTTGTGTCAAGCATTAAATTATTAAATTGTATAAAAAATGAGCAGGAGTTTTCACTCCTGCTCATCATCTGTGTCACGTTTACCACCGAGTTGTCTGCACCAAATGCCAAATGCCTGCCAAGCTTCACTTTGTTTTAGCCCGGTATATGTTGGCCATTCAGTATAGTCAAACTCACAAAATTCCTGAACTTTAAAGCATCTGTAGTATTCATCCTTTTTGTAAGTTCTTCTCATGTTACTATCATAAACATAATCTCCCTTAGTTAAAATCGCATGTCCACATTTAGAGCGCCAAGACTCCATAAAAATCCATACAATTTTAACTTCAGGCTTGCTAATAAGTCTTGCAAGTTCATATGTTACGCTATAGCAATGATGGTTAGACTCTTCTGTTCTGTACGCTTTGTAACGCGTATTATTTGTAGCTTTTAGTTTCTTCCAATCTTTTTTGGTTATAACTTTATAATTGTATAACCAAGGTTTTGTAAATAGATCAAAAAGTCTATCATAGTACTCTTGGTTTGTGTCCTTTTTGATTATTACTCTGCGGAACCAATAGAAATACATAGAGCATACAAACAGATTATACGGAAAAGTTATCCAGAACAAAATGTTACCAGCTGTTGCATTTACAAAGTTTAGAATCACAAGCGTTGCCGCGCTCAAAACTAATGTTATGAGCCCAGGGTAATATTTTGTTGCGAAAAGTGCAGAAATCCACATAGCAATATATTTGTGGTTATGCACCTTTACACTTGTCCGTTTTTGCTCTTCTGTTAGATTTTGAAACTCAGGCACGTGTTTTAGAATTACTTTTTTGTAAAGATTCATGCTATCTCCTTTTTTCCCATCCTCACTTTTAAGTTAGGACTATATTTTTATTACGTGAATTATTATACCATAAGTTAACATAAATTTCAAGAAAATAACACCACACTTAAAGTGTGGTGTTATTGTTTAACTTTATATTAATTCCTTAAGTAAATTTAAATAACTTATCTCTGTTAATCCAGATAAACTTTTATTTGAAATTACATATGTTGTTTTAGCTACTATGCCTATTACGCTAATACTTTCTGACATCGCATTTGAGACATTTTTAATTTCCTTCGGTAAATTTATCACATCAGATGTATTAATAGTTTCTAATGCCGTTTTAACTCCTTCTGTCAGGTATAATTTTGATGTTATGAAGTTTATGTTTGGATTATTATTCAAATTAACATTTGCAAGAACTAAATCATAAGTACCTTTTGTTATTCTTTTGTTTAATTCCTCTTTAGATAGCTTTTCTACTTTTATATTTACACCTAAAGCCGTTAAATTATTTTTTATTGTATTTGCTATTTGCACCTTTTCTTCATCTGATTTATTTACTATTAGTGTTAATTCTACTTTCTTTTTATCCTTAGTATAAACTTTATTTACTTTCTTATATCCATTTGAAAGAAGTAAATTCTCTGCTGCATAGATATCATATTTATATTTTGGATTATCATAAACATATGGTAAATCTATTGTTTCTGCTAATGACTGCATTGTATCTTTAATTATACTATCTCTATTTATACCATATGCCAATACTTTACGTATTTCTTCTCGTGCTAATAATTCCGAATTTTGATTAAATAGCAAGAATATACTTTCTCCCGTTTTTACAGTTGAAACATTATATTCATACTTACCTAGCATATTTTGTACATTCTTTTGATTAGTTATTAATATATTAATTTCGGATTTTTTGTATGCTTCTACTCCAGCATACATATCTTTATATCTTTTAACTATAATTCTTTTTGGCAACGCTATGTTTGCTTTCTTTGTTCTCTCATATATCTTTGTTGTTGCTGATGCTTCCTTAGATACTACATAATCTTTGTTTAATGTATTACCCACTGGCAGTTCAAGATTATATATAAAGTATGGATCTTGGTCTTTAAGAGTAACTGTTAACGAATTCTCTCCTGCTACTATTTGTTCTATATTTCTCACATTTGAATAATATACAGACTTCTCATCCACCATATATGATAGAATCATATTCTTTATACTTTCGGCAGTATATTCCTTAGATTTTTTAACCCTAAGTACATATTCTTTTTCGTTTATTTTTTCTATACCTTCAAGCACATCATATGTAACTGTATAATCTTCATTTATTTTAAGTAACATATATGATGTGTAATGTTTTAACTCTTTTAATATTACATTATTTGTATTCTCATCTCTTAAATCATCTGTTGTAATTATACCTAGTGTTAACACAGACTCATTTTCTTCCTCTGCCCAAAAGTTTGGTATGAATGGTTCTCCTTCATCCTTAAGTATTGCCCTAGATATTATCACTATTAATATTATTAGAATAATACAAGCAAATGTATTGCGTCTTCTAATACGCATTTCACGTCTTACCTTAGGACTTATTTTTTTCTTCTTTACTATTTTTTTAGTAGCAGCTTTTTTATTCTCTAGTTTTTTCTTATTTTCTACTTCCGTTACAACCTTTTTTCTTATCTTTTTAATGTCACGGCGTTTTCTTGCGCTGCTCTTTTTATATCTACCCTCACTAATATATCTTTTTTCCATTTATTTCTCCGTTATATATTATGAATGTATTTTATCACAAAAAGGCGAAAAAATACAGCCTAATTTGTAATTAGGCTGCATTTTCTTTTGTTTTCTTCTTTAACACCAAGATAGATACCACAACATAAAGCACAATTGCTACAATTGCAATAGGCAAAAGCTTGTACAATTTGTAGTAAATACATGATGTAATGCCAGCTACGATAATTCCAAGGATTGCACCGCCCATAACCTCATACGGTTTATGACCAGATTTAATATCCATCTCTTTTCTTATCTCTTCTTCATGTTCAGAACCTTCCGCAAGCTTGGTTACTGTTTCACAGAGTTTTTGTACGGTATATCTTACACCCAGAGCATCCCTAATGATGACAACTGCAAGAGCAGTAAATGCCATAGAGCACCAAACACTAATGCTAGCGTTTTCTGAATTTAAGATTTCCCGTACCGTATATATCCATGAAATAGCTGTTACGCTTGTTACAAATCCCGTATGACTAGAAGGATAATTACCATCTGATGTAATCTTCCTTAGACTGAATTTCGTTTTGTTTACCATTGTGTTAAAAAGAAGTTTTAATGTTTGCGATAATACGCAAGTTGCTAATGCTGTTAAAGCTATATAGATTATTAGCTTCATACCGTCCTCCAATTATGAATTTAGTTTTTGTTTTGAGCTTATTTATTATACTATATATTATGTTTACTGTCAAGTTTAACCTAACTCATACCAAAGAATACTAAGTATTGAAAAGCTTGCCGTTTCAGCTCTTAAAACTCTTTCACCCAAACTTACTACATATGCATTTTTATTTCTTAAAAGTTCCTCTACTTCCTTTTCATCAAGGCCACCTTCTGGTCCTACAATTACTGCTATGCTATTAAAATTTTTAATGTTATTTATTGCCTCTTTTAAGCTGTTTGTACTTGCTTCATGACAGATTAATACTGCATCAAATTTAGAATAATCTACTTTAAGCAAATTTTCTACATCTAATACTTCTACTTCATCTGTTCTTCCACATTGTTCTACTGCCTCTTTAGCAATCTTGTTTAATCTATCTACTTTCTTAGTCTTATCTTTTTCATCTAGCTTAACAACACAGTTTTTAGACATTACTGGGAGTATTTCTTTTGCACCAAGCTCAACTGCTTTTTGAGTAACATGCTCCATCTTATCTGATTTAAGGTATGCTTGCACCAATGTAATATTCGTATTTGGCACACCTTTTTCTTCTAAGCTACCTACTATTACTCCTGACACATATTCTTTATCCATTTCAGTAATTTCTACTTCGTATTCGTTTATATACACCTTATCTTTTACTCTATATCTTAATACATTTATGTGATGAGCCTCATCACCAAATATACTAATGTTGTTATCCACTTTTTTAATATTTTTACTATCTACTATAAATCTTTTAGACATAATCCACCTACTTGTTATATACAATATATTTCTTTACATTTTCTTTTAATGTACTAGATATAAACTCTATTTCTTCATCCGTATTATTTGCTTTTACAACTATACCTGCTTGCATTTTATTTAAATAATAGAAAATATATTTTTCTGTTTCCATTACTTTATATAACTTGCTATATGGGATAGTACTAGTAGTCATATCATCTACTGTACTTACTGCTTCTTTAGTAAATGTTTGAAGAGCTTTAGAATTTAAGTTAATCTTATCTGATTTTAGAAACATTTTAGTCGCAAAATCTGATACCACATCTGTATTAATACCTATTAAAAGAAATATAAATATTAGATTTGCTAATATTAAAGTAATATCAAAACCTGTTATTCCTAAAACACATAGTATAATCAAATCACATATGAATATTATTGTTGCTAATACATTTACAAACTTGTCTAATACTCTTGTGCTATATCTATTGTGTAACCTATTAAATTCTTTTAACAATTCTTCTGTATATTCTACATTACTTACTACTTTTTCCACATTAATCACCTGTAAGTATTATATATTTTTTTACTGCATTTTTCAATATAAAAAGCAGAGCCTTAGCCCTGCTTCTATATTTATTTTCTACAATTCTACTTTCCAAAGAATCCTTTTTTCTTTGTTGTTACCTCTTCACTACAAGATATTGCATATTGTTCAAGTAGTTCTCTTTGCTTATCTGATAACTTTTTAGGTATTTCTATTTGAACCTTAAATTCTAGATTTCCTCTACTATTTCTATATGGAACTCCTTTATTTCTTACTGTAAAGATTGTATCTGGTTGAGTACCTTCTGGTATATCAAAATTCATCTCACCTTCAAGCGTTGGTATTTTAATTGGTCCGCCAAGCACTGCTTTTACAAATGGTATTTTAGTTTCAAAGTATATATCTCTTCCTTTTCTTTTAAATATTTTATGTGGAAGAATTGATACAACTATGAATAAATCTCCATTTTGGCCACCGCGCTTACCAACATCACCTTGACCTTGTAACGCTATTGCTTGCCCATCGTCTATTCCTGCTGGTATATTTATTTCAACCTTCTTAGCTTTTCTAACTGTTCCTATTCCTGCGCAAGTCTCACAAGGTTCTTTTATTATCTTACCTTCGCCATTACATTTATCGCAAACCTTAACTGTGCTAAATGTACCCATAATAGTGTTTTGTACACTTTGGATTTTTCCTTTTCCACCGCACTTATCGCAAGTAACTTTTTCACCTGTTTTTGAACCCGTTCCATTACATGTAGCGCAAGATTCATTACGTGTTATAGAAATTTCTTTCTTTACACCAAATACAGCTTCTTCAAAAGTAAGTTTCATATTATATCTTATATCTGAGCCTTTAACTGGCCCGTTTTTTGCAGCTTGTTTGTAGCCACCAAAGCCACCACCAAACATACTGCCTATAATGTCTTCTAGATCAATATCGAAACCGCCGTTAAATCCAGAGAAGTCAAAACCGCCTGCTCCGTATCCGCCAGCACCATATCCAGCATATCCGTTACCATTTACAGCATCAGCACCAAATCTATCATATTGTGCTCTTTTGCCTTCATCGGATAACACACTATACGCCTCAGAAACTTCTTTAAACTTAGCTTCTGCTTCTTTTTCATTACCTTGGTTTGAGTCTGGATGATATTGTTTTGCTTTTTGTCTATATGCTTTTTTTATTTCATCTTGAGTTGCAGACTTTTGCACTCCAAGAATATCATAATAATCCTTACTAGCCATTTTATAGCCCTTTCTAGTAAGAAACGGAATTAGTTAAATCCCGTTTCCAACTTAAATTACTTATTTGTTTTCAGATTCGTCTTCTACTTTGTAATCTGCATCATGAACAACGTCTTCTGCACCATTTGCATTATTTGCTTCTGCTTGTTTAGCTGCTTCAGCATATAATTTTTGAGAAATTTCGTAGAATACTTGAGTTAATTTTTCGTTTGCTGCTTTTATAGCTTCTGTATCTGTTCCTTCAAGAGCTTTCTTAACGTTAGCAATTTCAGCTTCAACTTTAGCTTTTTCATCATCAGAAACTTTTCCTTCAAGTTCTTTTAACGCTTTTTCTGTGTTGTATACCATAGAATCTGCATTGTTTCTAACTTCAACTTCTTCTTTCTTCTTCTTATCTTCTGCAGCATGCGCTTCAGCTTCTTTAACTGCTTTTTCGATTTCTTCTTCAGATAGATTTGAAGATGCTGTTATAGCTATTTTTTGTTCGTTGTTTGTAGTCATATCTTTAGCTGTTACGTGAACGATACCGTTAGCATCAATATCGAAAGATACTTCGATTTGAGGTACTCCTCTTGGTGCAGGTGGTATTCCTGTTAAGCTGAATCTTCCAAGTGTTTTGTTGTATGCAGCGATTTCTCTTTCACCTTGAAGAACGTGTACTTCAACAGAAGTTTGACCGTCAGCTGCTGTACTGAATATTTGAGATTTTTTAGTTGGTATTGTTGTATTTCTTTCAATAAGTTTTGTAAATACTCCACCAAATGTTTCAATTCCTAAAGATAGAGGTGTTACATCTAGAAGCACTAGACCTTTAACATCACCTGTTAATACACCTGCTTGAATTGCTGCACCTATAGCAACACATTCATCTGGGTTGATTCCCTTGTATGGTTCTTTACCAGTTAATCTCTTAACTGTTTCTTGAACTAAAGGTATTCTTGTTGAACCACCAACTAATAATATTTTATCTATTTTATCAAATGACATACCAGAGTCTTTCATAGCTTGGTTAACTGGTCCTACTGTAGCTTCTACTAGATCAGATACTAATTCTTCAAATTTAGCTCTAGATAAAGTTATATCCATATGTTTTGGTCCAGTTGCATCAGCTGTGATGAATGGTAAGTTAATGCTTGCAGTAGCTGTTGAAGATAATTCAATTTTAGCTTTTTCTGCAGCTTCTTTTAATCTTTGCATTGCCATAGAATCTGAGCTTAAATCTATTCCTTGTTCTTTCTTAAATTCAGATACTAAGTAATCCATAATTCTTTGGTCGAAATCATCTCCACCAAGTTTGTTGTTACCTGCTGTAGCAAGAACTTCAAATACACCATCACCAATATCTAGTATAGATACGTCGAATGTTCCTCCACCTAAGTCATAAACCATTATCTTTTGGTCTTTATCTTTATCTAGACCATAAGCTAAAGCTGCTGCTGTAGGTTCGTTTATAATTCTTAGAACTTCAAGACCTGCTATTTTACCAGCGTCTTTAGTTGCTTGTCTTTGAGAGTCTGAGAAGTATGCTGGAACTGTAATAACTGCTTGAGTTATAGTTTCACCAGTAAATGCTTCTGCGTCAGCTTTCATTTTTTGAAGTATCATTGCTGATATTTCTGGTGCTGAATACTCTTTATTATCTATTTTAACTTTTTTGTTTGAACCCATATCTCTTTTAATAGATACTACTGTTCTATCGTGGTTAGTAACTGCTTGACGTTTAGCTACTTGACCTACTAATCTTTCTCCATTTTTTGCAAATCCTACTATTGATGGAGTAGTTCTTGCACCTTCAGAACTTGTTATAACTGTTGGTTCTCCATTTTCAATAACAGCTACACATGAGTTAGTTGTTCCTAAATCAATTCCTATTACTTTTGACATAATTTAATTCCTCCTAATACTACAAAAATTATGTATAGCTTAAATATATTTGTTTATATAATTAATATATTTAAGTTGTAACCATTTAATTAATTTGCCACTTTAACTAGTGAGTGACGCACTACTTTATCTTTCATTCTATATCCAGTTCTAAATACTTCAACGATTTCTTTTTCGCCTTTAGTTTCGTCTTCTATACTCATTACTGCTTCGTGTATATCTGGATCAAATGTTTCGCCTAAATCTGGTATTTTTTCTACACCTTGTTTTTTAAGCATTTCTATTAACTGTGTATATATCATCGATATTCCTGTCTTATATGTTTCATCTGAACATTCAGCATCTTTAGCTTTTTCAAAGTTGTCTATTATTGGTAACATTTCAGATATTACACTAGATAATGTTGATGAATACAATGTTTCTTTTTCTTTGTTCATTCTCTTTTTGTAATTATCGAATTCAGCCATATTTCTTTTTAAGCCATCGCAATATTCATCTGCTAGTTTCTTTTGTGCCTCTAAATCTTCATTTAATTTCTTAATGTAAGCTTCTGCTTCTTTGCTATCTACTTGTTCTTTTGTTTCAAGTGTTTCTTCTGCCTTACTTTTTGCCACAATAACACCTCCTTAATCCTTATTAAAAATCTTTCTTAGTTTTTCATTAACTAATTTTAATGTATTTATAGTTTTAGAATAATCTACTCTCTTTGGAGATATTATTCCAAGACTTGCGTTAGTTGTATTATCTGTTACATCAAGTGATACTAAAGTGTAATCTTTAAGAAGTAACTCTTTATGCTCATTTCCAATAATAACAGAAACATCATTTGCTTCAACTTTTTCTAATACTTCATTTATTATATTGTTTGTTCCTACTACATTTAGATATTTCTTAATTTCTTCAGCATCTGAGAATTCTGGTAAAGCTAACATATTAGATATATCGCCTTTAACTTCAGTCTTTCTCTTTGTAACTCTATCTAACATATTCTTGTTTATCTCACTTAACACATGAGAAAATTTCTTCAACTCCTTATGAATCATATCGTTTAACACAAGCGATAAATTCTCAAGTGGTGTTCCCTTCAAGTTCTTATTTAGTAACGTTGTTAATTCATCTATTCTTTCTTCAGGTAAAGTATCATTTATTTGAACAATAACATCTTTAACTGTTCCAGACTTAGACATAAGTATAATTAAGAGAACCTTTTCAGATATCTTTAATATTTTTACTTGTTCAACCACGTCACTAGATTTTACATTAAGTACTGTTGGTAAGTTTAATACTTTAGCTACAACTTCAGCAGCGTGTTCTAATGTCTTTTCTACACTTCCATAACTTACGATATTATTGTTTATATAATCTATGTCCACCATTGCTAGTGTATCATTTTTCATAAGATTATCTACATAATATCTATACCCTTCTGTAGATGGTACTCTTCCTGCTGAGACATGTGGTTGTTCTAACAAACCATAGTCTTCTAATAGCTTAAGTTCATTTCTTATAGTTGCAGAACTAATACCATATTCTTCTGCTATTTGCTTTGAACCAACCGGTTCTGCTGACTCAATATAACTTTCTACTACTGTGGCTAGAATCTTCTTTTTTCTTTCATCTAATTCCATTCTATTCACCCTATTAGCACTTTAACACCTCGAGTGCTAATTTCCCCTATATAATACATCCGTTTATATATATTGTCAACAGTTTTTATGAAAAAAATTAAAAAAATTAGCACTTTCACATAAAGAGTGCTAATTATGTTATAAATCCCATTTTTTCTACATATTTCGTTACTTTTTAATTCTTCCTTTTACCCCAATTATTGTTGTTCCACATTCGCTAAAACTATCTACTACAACTGCTCCTGCTCCTATCTTAATATTATCTGCAATGTACACTGGACCTAATACCTTTGCCCCAGCGCCTATCATTACATTATTACCTATAGTAGGATGTCGTTTAAATTTATCTTTGCCAGTACCACCTAATGTAACCCCGTGGTAAATAGTACAGTCATCTCCAACTTCTGCAGTTTCACCAATTACTATTCCCATTCCATGATCAATAAATAACCTCTTGCCAATTATAGCTCCTGGATGTATTTCTATTCCGGTTAAAAATCTAGCAAGTTGAGAAATACATCTTGGTATAAATCTTAGACCTTTTAAGTACAAGCCATGTGCAAGTCTATGATAAACTAATGCGTGAAATCCGGGATAGAGTAATATAACTTCAAATATATTCCTTGCTGCAGGATCTTTAGATAAAATATTCTGTGCATCAAGGTACAATTCTTTAATTCTTTTAAGCATAAAACCACCTAGTGTATTTTATGATATGTATTATATAAAGTGAAAAAGAATGTACTATGTACATTCCTTTTATTTTATGCTCCGCAAGCTCTAGAGCAATTTGTTATATGATAAAATTCAATTGTGCCTGAACAATTTAAAAAACCTTCAAATCCCGTTTTTTGCGAACACGGCAATAATATTTTTCCTGTTAAAGACAAACAATCATTAAATACGTTAGCTATATTCGTTACACTTTCTGGTATTTTTGGAGCGCTTATTAAAGATTTACATCCTTGGAAAGTGCAAAACATATTTTCTACATCATTTGGAATCTTAGGTGCTTTTGTTAAATTGCTGCAAAAAGCAAACGCATCCATCATATCTGTTACAGTGCTTGGTATATCTACCACGCTTGCATCTATAAGGTTAGTATTATTAGCGAACGCCGCATTTATAGACGTTATCGGCTTACCATTAATAGATTCCAACATATCAGTAGGCGTTCCTTCCGTACCGATATAGTATACCCCCCAGCCCTCAATTTGGTATGATTGCATAGTAGTTATATTTCCCCAATCAGCATATATTTTTCTTGGCCAATTGTAACAATATTCATAATCCCCATATGTATAAACATCTCCACTGTTTATTGTGCTTGGGAAATTTTGTCCCGCATTATATGTTACTACACTATCATATAGCCATAAATATTCCGATTCATCCGAGTCATAAACTTTTCTTCCGTTTATATATTGAGTATATGTTGCACCTGCTGGAATAACACCTGTTGGATTTAATGCTGTTGTATCTCTTGGCACACTTTGAGATATTTTAACACCCTCTTCAGTAACTGTTATATCCCAATCCTCTTCGTATATACCTTCTTCTTCAAGTCTACGTATTACTTCATTTTCTAGTTGTTCTCCAACATACCCTTCCATACTTACGTCTGCCCAAACCAGTGCCGCTAATTGTTTAACTTGTTGTTCGTTGTTTTTTTTCACGGCAGTATTAGCCTTGTCTACTATTTCATCATTATTTAATGTTACAATCACAGCTGAAGCTAAGATTATCATAACTATAATTGTTATAACTAGTACTATTAATGATATCCCTTTTCTGTTTTTCATATACATTCCCGCTTTCGTTTCTTATACAGATATACTATTACATATTTTGTTTTTTTACAATATCTATAAAGTAAAAGAGATATGTTTTTCAGCATATCTCTTTTACTTTTATTCAACTTTATTTCTCTTTGCTCTTTCAGCTTCTAATTCTTTTTCAGTTTTATTTAGTTTTATGTATAAGTAAATTACTTGCGCAAACTCGACTAAAGCTAAAGCATAAACAAGTATTACCAATGAACTGTTATTTAAAACGTATGCTAATTTGTTTGGTTTTTCTTCTGTTTTGTTACTATTTAAATTGTTGTTTTCACCATATATAGATACGTATGCATTTTCTTCCTCTTTAGCAAGCATTTCAAATATAACTGTATATTCTGTTGTACTACTCTCATCTAAAGATGTTACTATTACTTTTACCGTATTTTCGCCAACTTTTAATTTGTCTGCTCCTTCTACTACATACGTAGCTTGTTCAGCTTCAGTAAATGCTAAAACATTAAGTGATTCTTCAGTATATTTAATTGGTTTAGCTTTATATTCTGTTTCTGTTTTTGTAAATGGTTCTTCAAATTCCATATTTTCTATTATTAGATTTGTTAGGGACGAAGATGTTTCTTCTATATCTCCTTCTTTTTCTACATTTATTTTATATGTTTTTGTTGCACCGTTTTCAGCTTTAACAACTATTTTAATTACATTGTTTCCAGCCTTAAGATTCTTATTACCACTTACTGTATATGTTGCTTTAGAATGTGCTGTAGTTGCTTTTACTGTTATATTTTCTACATCTGCTCCAACTTTAATATTATATGTCGTTTGACTAGACTTAAAGCTTAATCCTTCAACACTTAAAGATATTTTACTTAAATTACAGTTTGAAGATTTTGTAGTTGTTGTAGTATCTTTATCTTCTGTAGCAGGCTTTTCTTTTACTGTTATTGTTACAGATTTATTTATTATGCTATTTGCATCATTTGCATCTGTAATATCTCCAGAAATCTTTACTGTATATGTTCCAACCTTACTACATTTTACTGTATATGTTTTTGTTGTAGTTTGGTTTACTCCATCCATATTAAATCCTATTATATCTCCTGATGCACTTCCAGAAACTTTAAGATTCCATGCAGCAGCTTTTACTGTTACTGTAACTTTAACCTTATCTCCAACATATGCTGTTTTTTTAGCAGCTGTTATTGATGCACTTGCTGCATAAGTTGTCGTTAGCATTACGGCAAATACAAATATAACTAATATACTACTAAATATTTTCTTTATTTTACTCATTTTTCACCTCTATTTGAAATCTATTAGGCTTGTGCCTTTTAAGTGTTTTACTATTTTTAATAAATCTGCTGAGTTTACTAAATTATCTATAGTAGCATCAGCTGCTTTTGTATTAAGCGTTGTTGTACCTTTTAAGTATTTTACTATCTTTAATAAATCTGCTGAATTTATTAATCCATCTCCTGTTACATCACCGCGAATTACTATTTCCTTCTCAACATATGTTGTTCCGTCTTCCCTTACAAATGTTATTTTTGTTCCTGTTCCTACTTTATTATCCCCTGTAAGTTCAGTTCCAGCTTCATTTGTAACCTTTATACTTAAACCTTCTACTTGTATTTTTGAAAGTAGTGTTTCTACCGTTGTAGATGTTTGGATATTAGTTAATACATTTTCTGTATCTATTATACTTTCATCTATTGTATAAGATTCATTAGGTAATACTGTAAGCTTTACCTCTTTAACAATTTCAGTTCCTGTACCTAATACTCTTAAAGTTGTTTCTCCAACTTCTACACCTTTAATCTTATTTTCTTCCACTATAGCTTTTGCCTCATCTACTACTTCTAAAGTGTATGACTCGATATTCTTTAATGTAACTATTGGTTCTACATATTTGGTTACTCTAACTGTATATTCTTCTTTGTCTAAAGTTATTTTATATTCTTTAGGAAGAACTGTAAGTTTAACTTCTTTAACAACTTCTGTACCTGTTCCAAGTACTCTTAACACAGTTTCACCTTCTGCTACACCTTTTATTTTATTATCTTCTACTATAGCCTTTGCCTCATCTACAACTTCTAGAGTATATCCTTCAATATTTTTTAGAGTAACTATTGGTTCTACTAAACTATCTACTTCTACTTCATATTCTTCTTTATCTAAAGTTATTGTGTACTGCATTGGTGTAACAATAAGTTTTGCTTTCTTTACAAGTTCTACATTTGATGCATGAGCTTCTATTTCTATTTCACCTTCTGCTAGTCCTTTAATTATCTTGTTATCTATTACTTCAGCTTTAGTTTCATCAGATACTTTTAATGTATATGATTCAATATTTTTAGTAGTTATTACTGGTTCAATTTGTTCACCAGCTTCTACTGTATATTCCTCTTTATCTAGAGTAATATCATAAGTTTTTTCTTTTACTGTTACTTGTACAGTTGCTACTTTACCTTGATCTTCTGTTGTAGCTGTAACTGTTGCTGTACCAATTCCTACTGTAGTTATTTCTCCATTTTCTACAGTAAGCACATTAGCATCACTAGTAGTCCATATTATTTCTTTAAATCTAGCTTCATTTGGAAGAACAGTTGCAACTATTATTAGTTTATCTCCTTCTTCAATTGTAGCTTCAGTTTTATCTAAAGTTATGCTTTCTACTTTAGTATATTCATATGTTTGTACATAATCTTTCCAAACATAACCTTTAATTAATTTACCATCTATTTTAGCTTCTACATAATCCCAATCATAGCCATTACCTTTTTTCGTTCTAGTAAAGATTACTCTTTCATCCGGATCATTTGAAGTTTCTGTAAATGTATATATTACATTATCTAATTCTGAGTTTGCAGATGAACGTATGTTAAACGATTCTTTACCTTTTGTTGTAGTATCATCTAAATATACTCTTGTGTTATCTTTATCAAATACTGCTGTATCTCCCGCTGGATAAGGTGCAGGATCTTCTGGCATATTTTCATATACTGGTATATAGAATATAAACGGCGTATCTTCCAACATATCTAATTTCTTATATGCAGCATATGATATTTTACTTTCACTTATTGGAGCTAGTATATTTGTTTGATATTGATATGCCATAAGAGCTGTTGCATTTCCATAAGGATTGTTTACGTCAAACTTTTGGAAATACACTGTATCTTGTCCATACTTAATATATGTAGATTTTATTTTATTTACTCCACCATAAATAGATAGGTATGGTGTTGTCCAGCCTTGTGATTTAGCGTGCTTAAGTCCGTTTGTAACTGAACCCGTGCCATCTGCATTTGGAGTAGAACCAATGTTAAAGAAATTGTATACTCCTGGGTAAGTTGCGTTAGAACCATTAATACTTCCATTGTTAATTATATCCCCTGAAGTTTCTTGTATCATTCTTGAAGCAATGTATACACTACTTACCTTTAATTCCCCACCTACCTTGTTTATTATTTCTGAGTAAGATAGGTCCATATCTATCCATACACCAGCATTTTTATATTTTTTAGCATATGTTCCAACCATAGGCGAACCTGCTATTACTTTTTCTATTACATCAGTTGTTATATGTTCGTTATATGATAATCCTTCAAATTGAAAAACTCTATTTTTGTATAACGAATTTCTTGGATCCATTACATAAGCAACTGCAGATTTAGAAGCTGCCACAAAGGAACCATCTATCTTAATGTTCTCTCCGTTCATTTTCCATGCAGCCGAATAGCTCTTTGGAACTGTACTTATTCTTTTGTTTGTATCATACGATTCGTGTTTTAGGACCGTATTCCATTTAAGGCCAGTATATACCGCTTTAAACTTAGCATTTGGATATACTTCCTTAAGATTATCTATATACATTTGATACGATTCAGGAAACTCATCGGATATCTTGGATACTGGCAAATTATTCTTTAATATACCATGTACCGGATTAGATAAAAGAGCTATTCCTAACATCATACCAAACACTTTTACCCCTCTTTTTAAGTTGTTTGGTAATTTACTTCTCATTTTTTTACCCTCTCTTTATGTGATTATACCAAAAAGCTATTTATACGACAAGTATTTTGTATAAATTTACACAATCATGTAACAAAGAAAGAATCACTATTTCTAGTGATTCTTTTAGTAAATTATTCTACGATTGTTTTCCATAGTCCGTGTTTGTTGCAATATGCATAAAGTTCTTTAACTCCGTCCGCTTCAAACTCTACTTTTGCCTCCATTCCCGGTTCTAAATCTCTCATCTCATAGCCTTCTTCTGTAAGCGCCATTATCCATTCTATATAATGTTCTTCTTCCATTACATGTGGTACTTCTGCTATTAATTTATCTCCTTCTTTTATATATATTGGTAGATGCTTTTCAAAAGATGCATCCACTGAGTTTGGAACTTGTTCTATCATTTCATTATCACAACACTCTAATGTTTCTGATTCATCAAAATTTAATACTACTGCTCCACATTTATTACATTTAAATACTTTTAATTTCATATTATTACCTCCGTTATATTATATATACTAACACATAGAAATAGAAAAGGAAAGATATTTCTATCTTTCCTTTTTATGAAATTTTTCTTTAATTCTTTCAAGCCACCCTTTTTTCTTTTTAGGTTTGGTTTCTTCCATGGGAATCTCTGAAAAATCCACAACAGTTATCCGGATACATTTATTATCTGTCGAAGTCTCGAACTTTAGATTTCCCATAACCATGCTTGGATTCGGGCTTTCAAACATCTGTCTACAAACAAATGCTTGATAAAGATCCATAGGATCTGCTTCCTCCTGGTTAATTTCGCCTCCATCCTTTCTGAAGAAAAAGAAATGTTTTCCATCTTCTCCTTGTTGAAGCACATAAGTGCCATCCGTTACTGCATTATAATTTTCGGACATATTAACATCCTCCTTAAATTATTTGTTTCACGCATTATACCATAGCATTCGACATTTTTCTACATTTTTCATATATTTTGTATATTATTTTTTAATCTATCCACACATTTCACTTTTGACACTAACTTTTCTCTGTGATATAATGATAAAAATTAAAAAGCAAACTAAACCATTAATATGTAAGGAGAAAATTATGCTTGTCTTAAAACTTGGCATTATTATTTTAGGCGTTTTAGCAGTTTGCTACGCATTCTTCGGTGCGCTTTTTGCAGCGCACGCCGGCGAACCTGTTAAAAGCAAAATTATGCGAAGATACAAATGGGCATCGCACATCGGCATTGTTACTTTATTTGTCGGCGGCTTTATTATAATCTTCCTTTAATCAAACACACCTTAGGGTGTGTTTTTTATTTGCAGCTTAATTATGTCTATTGTATATCCAATTTTATTGAATTTTTAAGCAATTTGTGTTATACTATAAGTAGTGGTTTATTTAGTCCATTATTAATTATATGAAGGAGAATTTAGTATGTCACCACTTAGAAATTTACTCGTATTTGTTGCCGCGTTGATTATCTACTCAATCTTTGTTGGAGCTATTTTTCACACAGACAAAGAAGTGAAGACAAAAAGCAGAATGTTTACCATATATAAATGGTTAAGCCTTTTCGGCTACGCATTATTTGCCGTTGGACTTGTCTTCATCATTGCATCATTCTTCGCCTAAACAAAAGTAACGAGCCTCATATTTTGAGGCTCGTTTGCTTTGTAATATATAATTTATGTACTTTTATTTATATATATATCTAAATTATCTTTAGTATTATGTCTATCTTTTCCCTCATCAATTTGTATTTTACTTGTTTTTATGATATAATACTAGCGTTCAAAAAATAAATACTAAACTAATTAGAGAGGTAATACTATGGAAAACAACAAAAATGCAAACGGTGTTGTTGCAGCTATCGGAAGATGGATGCCGCTTCACAATGGACACAAAAACTTTTTACTTAAACTCGCACAGACGTATTCTAGAGTAGTCGTTATGATAGGTTCTTGCTATGAAGCAGGCACCAGTAGGAACTGTATCCCTGCTATCGAACGAGAAAAGATGCTTAGAGCTATTTTTAGCTCTGAAAAAATACCAAAAGAAAAATATACCATTATACATGTTCCGGACACAGAAACATTCGAAGAATGGATTATGAACATACGGAATGTGTGTATAGCAAATGGCGTAACTCATTTCTGCACAGGAAACAAAAAAGATATCTTGGATGTCCTTGAAGCACGCGGGGAATCTTTAGGCTTTGATATGATCAATCCAGAAGATGGTTCAGACTTCCCATATCATGCAACAGATATTAGAAGAATGATTATTGAAGGTAACTATGAAAAGCTTGAAGAACTCATCCCAGAGGAAATCAAACCAATCCTTTTCAGAAATTCCTTCAAAGAAATCATTGCAGCCAGCAAAAATTACGGAGTAAAAATTGTCCCCGGAAGGCAAGCTGTAGATGTTATACTTCTTATACGCAACATCACGGACGGTAAGGTATATGTTCTTCTTGGCAAGCGTTCTATGGACAAGGTAGACTTTCCAGGCTATCTTGCGCTTCCTGGTGGTGGTATCGATGAATTCGAGTCACCATTTGACGCTGCAATTCGCGAATTCTATGAGGAAACTGGTCTTAAACTTCAAATGATAGACAACTCTTTAGAGCCTGCTATTGTTAAGTTTGATAATGTTCCTAATACTAATCTTGAGCAGATGTTTATCGTTGGAATTTATAGTTCCGAAGATGAAAATCTCGCTGGTTCCAGAGGCGGTTCTTCACAATGCTTCGGTGTTTTCGTTGAAGATGAACTTTACAAATATGAAGAATACTTAAAAGCTTCTGATGATCTTTCCGAAGTTGCATTCTATGAAATTCACGAAGCTATCACCTTAGGCCTCGCCTATCAGCATGCGGAAATGCTTAGAAAAGCTATCACTATGTTTGATGCATATCCCGATCTAAAAAAAGGCATTCCTCTCTCGCTCGACCAATATATTGCAATAAATCCCAAAGTTATGAACTTTGTAAAAACTGCAATGGAAATCGGTCTTACAGATTCCGAGTGGGAAATTTTCGAAAAAACTCTTACAAGATTAAAGGAAGATAAAAATGCGTAAAACATGTGTTTCTACAAAGTTTCCTTCCGCAAAAGAATTCAACTCAATGTATCAAAAAATCGGTACAAATTGTTTAGCCTTTGCATTAGGACGGACAATGGATTCTCCTACAGTTTACGATTTACTAACTATTAATGAAATAAATCTTCTTAAAAACGGTAAAACTATTCCAAAGAAAGACATTTGCGAAGCATTTATTTCAAAAGCTAAACAATTTAACCTAAATGTTAGACAAATTACAGATATGTCCGAAGCAGATGGCAAGGTCCTCTTTATTCTATTTGGTTGGTATACCGATTTTATTCGTGACATAGGTAACTACGATTATTTCTTCCATGTAATTAGAAGAAATGAATTAGGCATCTATGAGCACAAAGCAGATTGGTATGAAAAAGCCAAAGTGCTCACAGACAAGGATCTTTTAAATTGGCTTATGCTTGATATCGAACGTTATTATTTCGTGTTAGATTAAAAATAACCAACCCCTATTAAAATAGGGGTTGGTTTATTTTATTATATTGCTCTTATTGAATCTACTGGTTTCTTTCTAGCTGCTTTTCTTACTGGTAAGAATGTTGCTATTACTGTTGTTAATAATGCGCCTATTACTAAAGATAATATAGATACTATTCCAAAAACAAATAGTGTTACATCTAGCATCTCGCTTACTACATTGTTTAATAGTCCACATACTACAATTCCGCCCACAACAGACAATACAATACATATTGCTGTTATTATAAATGATTCTGAGAAGAATATCTTAAATACATCGACACTTCTTGCTCCTACAGCTCTTAGTATTCCTATTTCTCTTGTTTTAGCAGAAATTGATGTTGCTATAAAGTTAGATAATAATAATGCTGCAAACGCCGCCATTATTAAGCCCGCATATAAAAAGACTTTAGAAAATTCATCTACTGTTTCATTTACCATTATTACTTCTTCTACAAGCATATTAGATAAACGATTTCTTTCTTTTGTAGTTTTATCTTCATCATAACTGCTTACTGCGTATGGTAATAATGAAGTTGTTTTTTCTAGCGAACGATCGTAAGCCAAATATATAACATCATATTTTGCATCCGCTGGTGCTATATAGTCTATTTCGTATTCAGAATATGAGATTCCATTCTTTGCTAAATGCTCTTTAGCTTTTTTCTCAAAAGCTGTATATATTTCATCTGATATAAGAGCTAAATCCATCTCTGCTTCAAAATATCCTATTACTTTTAATTTCTTTGAAAAACCACTTATTGGTTTTCCGTTATATTGATCATATAATTTTACAGTTACAGCAGAATCTAATATTCCACTATTTTTTATAAATTTCATTAATTCATTTTTGTAACTTGTATATTTCTTAGCGCTTAACACTGTATTATCATAAGAATAAGATATTAATAGTTCTGATGCTTTCCATCTTAAATTAAATTCCCATTCATTTTTATACTTACTAGATAACTTTGAATAATTATTCTCTAACACATTGTATAAAGCTGTTCCTGTTAATACTACTTCATTATCTTCTACACTTGTATTCTTCGAGTTGAAATAATCTATCTTAAATAAACTTTCATTTCCTTTGTATTTACCATAGTTAGGTACAGTATGCATATTATCATTTCCAATATACATATCTCCTAAACTATTGAATATTCTATACAACGAATCATATGAAGGTTTCATTGCTTTCATTCCCGCTTCGCTTACAAATGCCAATTGATATAATCCATTAGATAATTCTTGCTCAAATTCATATGTTAAAGACCAGTTTTGTGCTCCACCTTCTTTTAAAGCTTCATATTTTGTAGGCATCATTCCTGAATCAAAAATACCTACTACTGTATATTCATTTCTTCCAAGTACTATATTTTTCCCTATTATATCGCTTGAACCTTTAATTGTATATTTTTTATCTGTCTTTTTATTATATAGTCCTGTATATACAATTGAATCTGCTAGATAACTAGATATTGCTATTTCGTTTGCCTTTGTAGGATAAGTTCCAGATAGCATGTTATACAAAGAATTAGTTTTATCTATTACTGCTAAATGTCTAACTATTGTACTGTAATATGAATAGCTACCTGTTTTACTTGATGTATTAGATACATCCATATTTACTTCTATAGCACCAAATGTATTTTCACCATATTTCTTTTTGTGTTCTTCTAATTCAGTTTCAGTTAATTTAGTAGTTTCAAAATAATTATATGAATCTACTAATACTTCTCCTTCATAATAGTTTTCTTTTACATTATATTCTTTAACTAATTGTAGATAGTTATAATTAGATTTCATCATACTTTCTGTAAATACAGCATCGCCATCATAAAGCATCATAGTAGATAAAAGTCCAAATAATGCAAATGCGAATGTACATAAGAATATTGTCATTAAAAGCTTAAATGGTTTTGTCTTAAGCCCCGATGCACCTATTGCTATTGCGTGTTTCATAGGAAGACGTGATCTAATAAATTTTGCTTCTTCCTTAGTATATGTTTTTCTATCTATCTTCTCATCTGTTGTATTTTCGAAAGATTCTTTATATCCTTTATCATTTATCTTTGCAGCTTTCTTTACATTCTTAAGATCATGTTCATCGCTGCATATAATTGCATTTTTATTTTTCTTTAAGAAGTCTTTAATAAATTTGAAATCTTCTTCTTTTAACGCTTCACCATCATTTACACATAACACGCTGTCTCCAACAACAGAAACGTTATCGTTTAGATGTTCCCTCTTTTCTTCTGTTTTAGATACATCAGATAAAACTTTACCATCTTTTAGTTCTATTATTCTATCTGCATATTGCTCTGCAAATTCTCTATCGTGAGATACAACTATAACAAGTTTATCTTTAGATAACTTTTTAAGTGTATCAAAAACTTGCTTACCTGTATTAGAATCAAGTGCTCCTGTTGGTTCATCTGCCATTATTATCTCTGGATTTTTAATAAGTGCACGAGCTATTGCTATTCTTTGCTTTTGTCCACCAGATAATGTGTTTGGTTTTCTATGTCCATATCCTTCTAAGTCTACTTCTTTTAATAAATTAGCCACACTTTCTTTGTCCTTTGGTTTTCCTTGTAATTCTAAAGCAAGTGCTATATTATTTTCTACAGAAAATTCATTTAGAATATTGTATTCTTGGAATACAAATCCTACATATGTATTTCTATAGCTATCAAAATCGTTTCTAGTAAATTTTTTGCTACTTCTTCCCTTAACAATTATTTCTCCGTCAGTAGGTGAATCTAATCCACCACATACATTAAGAAGTGTAGATTTACCAGAACCACTTTTACCTAGTAAAAATACCATTCCTTTGTCTGGGAACTTTAACGATATTCCATCTAAAGCTTTTACTTGATTGCCACCCTTGTTTTTATAATACTTTTTTAAGTTTACTACTTCAATCATATAATCCCTCCCCTTTTGTTCTTGTATTATATCAAAAAGTATGTATCAATGCTATATTTTATTTGAAAATTTTTATAAAGCAAAAAACTTACCGTTTGTTTGTATGATACTTTTTAATACAAGATATGATTTTACTGTTTTAAACATTTTACGTAATAAAAAAAACAATCGGTTGCTTATTATACAAAAATCCTATATAATTATTTTATGTTTTGTGAATTATTATAAAAATAGAGGGACATATTTTTTCTTTGAACCATTTCAATATTATTGCTATTGTCCCTGATGGAAGAAAAAATGCAAATAATTAAAGGAGGTTAAAATATAAATGACAAAAAACAATTTAAGCAGAAATGATATATTTGCTGAAATAAAAAATATGATAGCTTCTACAAATAATAATGTAAAAGTAATAAATATTGTAGGAGGTGCAGGAAGTGGCAAAACAACATTTGCTCATGAATTAATAATGTTCTTAGGAGATGCCTGCACATTAAGCACTGACGATTATGTGATTGGCAATAGAGAATTTAGACGTAAAAATTTGGAAGGTAACTCGCCTTTAAAAAAATACAACACAACAGCTCTTAATGAAAATATTTCTGCAATAAAAAATCTTAAGGCTAATGAATTCCATCTCGTACCCACGTATGACGATGTAACTGGCGAAGGCGTTGATGCTAGAGAATATCATAAAAAAGTTTTTCCAGTAAAATATATAATCGTTGAAGGTGATTTTGATTTTGTAAAAAATCCCGATTTGCTAATTTATTTTGATGTTGATGACGAAACTAGACTGCATAATAGAATAACTAGAGATTTATTAAAACGGAAGAGACATCGACGAAAAATCTATTAGAGAAAATTTTAACCTACGTCAAAAGCTACAACACAAGCCATACACTGAACCAGTTCGCTCAAAAGCAGATATGATCATTATTGCAAATAAGAGAACGGATAATTATTACGATGATATGTATGAATACAGTCTCATCATAAAAAATGGTATTCAAAAAGATAATAAATGAACTTAAAAGTAAAATATATATTTAAAAAGAGGAATTTGTCACTAACGATAAATTCCTCTTTTGTTAATTGCCTATACTAATAAATTGTAGAATATTTTTAGTTTAATTTTGTTTATGACTATAATTTAATAATTACAAAAGTGGAAAAAAGAAATACTCCCACAAGTAGGAGTACAAATGGAGCTGGTGGGCGGAATCGAACCGCCGACCTACAGGTTACGAATCTGTTGCTCTGCCTACTGAGCTACACCAGCATATGTCAGCTTACGCCGACTTTTTCTTTTCTTTTTTAATAGCTTTCAAAGTAATTATTGAATGTACTATTAACGTACTTGGTATTATTAATGTAAGTAATAATGCTAAAAAATCAAATCCAGATGTAAATACACTTATTAATACATCTACTACCATAGAAAGTCCTACAGACATTTCTAAAGCTGCACCATATACTCTATTTTTATAATATATAATTGTTGTAACAATCAAAAGTGCTGCTACAATTATAGGCATTAAAAATTCACCTATTACTGCACCAAATGTTACTTCTGTAGTTGAAGTGTATTTAAGTGTAGAAATTCTACCTATTACACTTAGTATTATTAACATTATATATGCTGTTGCAAAAACTAATGTAAAATTGCCTGGTTTTTTTAATACTTTAAAATTCAATTTTCTATTGTTTTGTTTTAGTTCTTGTTGTTTTTTTACTGTCGTTCTTGATTCTCTTCTAGCTTTTTCATATTTCTCCATATTATACCTCTTATTATGTTCTCTTCTTACATTATCCACTTTTTAATATCTTTCGTCAATAGTTTATATCATTTTCACATAAAAAAACTGGGGCTTGTCCCAGTTTTAATACTACTTTATTTTAGATTAAGTCATTTCTGTTGTTGTTCCTAAATCGTAAGAGAATTTAATTTTTTCTTCAATTTCACGATCCACATCCGAATGTTCTAATCCTTGTGCAAGCATAAGCTCACTTATTAATATTTCTTTAGCTGAGTTTAGCATTTTCTTTTCAGCCGTAGAAAGTCCTCTTTCCATATGTCTATGAGATAATTCTCTAACAACATCTGCTACTTCTAGTATGTCACCAGTCTTTATCTTTTCAACATTAGATTTATATCTTCTGTTCCAATTATTTTCGTAAACATATTCTTCCTTAGGTTTTTCTAGCACAGCAAATACACTAGGTGCAATAGAAGAATCCGATACTTCTCTTACTCCTATTTCTGCAGCTGATTCTGTAGGTACCATAACCTTCATATCACCAACTGGCATCTTGATTATATAATATTCTGCTGTATCTCCAAACATTTCTTGTTCTTCGATAGATTCGATTGTTCCTGCACCGTGCATAGGATATACTACTTTATCTCCAATACTAAACATGCTAATCCCTCGCTTTCCTTTTATTTTATCAATCACAGTTATATTATACCACTTTTTATACAAAAAGTAAAGGAATTTAAAAAATTATTTTTTTCTTAAAACTCCTTTACTCTACTATATATTCATATGTTTTTACTAATCATTTTGAATGTTTTTTACAAGGTCTTTTATATTGTTAACCTTAACTATTTTAGCCTCTTTAGGAAGCGTTATTTTCTCTAATCCATACTTAGTTGTATAGATTGTAGTAAATCCTAATTTAACCGCCTCTTTAATTCTCTTTTCTACATTTACAACGCTTCTAATCTCTCCAGTTAATGCAAGCTCCCCTATAAACAGCGAACCTGGTTTTACTGGTACAGATTTGTAACTAGATATAACCGCCATAGCTACCGCAAGATCTGATGCAGGTTCGGTTATTTTTATACCACCAACAACATTTACATATACATCTTGTGCACCTAAACTTATTCCACAAACTTTCTCTATAACTGCAAGAATCATATTAAGTCTATTTAAATCTATTCCATTAGTTACTCTTCTTGGCACGTTATAATATGAATGTGAAGTTAGTGCTTGAAGTTCTAGAAGTAATGTTGATGTTCCTTCAAGAATTGCAGTTGTTGCAGCGCCTGGTTGATTTGTTTCTTTAGTTAAGAACATTTCGGACATATTAGTTACTTCTACCATTCCCTTTTCGGCCATTTCAAATATTCCTATTTCGTTGGTAGAACCAAATCTATTTTTTACTCCTCTAACTATTCTATGACTTACAAATCTTTCTCCTTCTATGTATAACACAACATCTACCATATGTTCTAAAAGTCTAGGTCCAGCTATTGTTCCATCTTTTGTTACATGGCCAATAACTATTGTTATTATTCCCATCTTTTTAGCTACATTCATAAGTCTTGCTGTTACTTCTCTTACTTGAGATACACTTCCAGGTACTGAAGATATTGCTTCATCATACATCGTTTGTATAGAATCTATTATACAAACTTTTGGGTTCATATTTATTATTTTTTGTTCTATTTCTGCTATGTCTGTTTCGCCATAAAAATATATTTTATCATTATCTATTCCTAGTCTATCTGCTCTTAGTCTTACTTGTAGTTCTGACTCTTCTCCAGATACATAAAGTACATCTCCGTGTGTTGTTAACTTGTCTGTTACTTGAAGTACAAGTGTAGATTTACCAATACCAGGTTCACCACCTAAAAGTATAAGTGAGCCATCTACAATTCCACCGCCAAGTACTCTATCTAGTTCTTCAAAACCCGTAGTAAATCTTTGTTTATGTTCTACAGAAACATCTTTCAACTTTTTTAGTTCACTTTTTGGTACATTTGAAACAGATCTATTTGCTACTATTTCCTTCTTTATTTTTTCTTCAACAAAGCTATTCCAAGCATTACATCCAGGACATTTTCCTAGCCATTTTGCAGATTCATAGCCACAGTCTTTACAAAAGAATACTACTTTTTCTTTTCCCATCTATTACAACAAATCCTTTCTCTTTAGCCATACAGTTACTATTATTGTTGTTACTGCCATTATTCCAAGTATTATATAAAATCCATTTAATCCCGCTGGTAGAGGGAACGGAACATTCATTCCAAATAACGATGCAATAAAGGTTGGTATAGATATAATTAAGGTAATTGATGCTAATAACTTCATGACATCATTTAGGTTGTTAGATACAACTGTACCAAATACTTCTGTCATACCATTTAAAATATCGCTATATGTTTTAGACATTTCTAAGGCTTGTCTATTTTCTATTGCCGCATCTTCAAGTATATCTTCATCCTCTTCATACACTTTAATTAATTTTCCACGATTTAATCTTTCCATAACCGCTTGGTTTGTTTTAATTGCTGTATTAAAGAATATCATAGACTTTTGGTAATTTATTAATTTGAATAATTCGTTACTATTCATAGATTTAGCCAAGTTTTCTTCATACACTTCTAGATCTCTACTTATATATGTTAAGTATCTTAAGAATTCAACCGATGTAATGTATAGCAGTTGAAAAGCAAGTCTTGTCTTTTTGTATGTAGAAATTTCACCAACTATTGCCTTCTTTTTATTAAGCATATCTAGTAGTTTGAATGATGCATTTGAAATTGTTATAACAAAATCATCTCGGACTACTAGTACTCCTATTGGCATTGTTGTATATACCTTGCCGCGTTTATTACTTTCTGTTATAGGCATATTGAACGATACCAATACTTGGTCGTCTTCAGTATCTATGTGAGACGTTTCTTCTTCGTCAAGCGCGTATCTTAACAATGTTTCATCTGCACCAGTTTCTGATATGACTCTTTTTAGTTCTGCTTCTGTTGGTTTTATTAAATCTATCCAGCAGCCCTTTTCTATATTCTTGATTTCAAGAATTGTTTTGTTTTCTTCAGTATTTTTTAATATTTTAATCATACTATTTCCTCCTCTCTTCAACTTTTATTTTATTATGCCCACAAGGGCCTTGTCAAGCAAAATAATACCACTTTTGTTGTTTTGCGGGTATTTTTATGATATAATCTTTTCGTAGTTAAATTTAGCCTACAAATAATTATTTAAGGAGCACATATGAAAGACCTGAAGATTACATTTGTACAGGACGGCAAAGAACAAGCAAGAGAGTATGACACTCTTATGGATTTTATGGTACATTATGAAATGAGCAACGACAAAAAACAAATAACTACGGCCGAAGAAATCACCGCTGTATTTTTTGAAAAAGCAATTCTTACCAAAAAATTCAATTCTATCAAAGAACTTTACGAACATTGTAGAGCAATTACTTTTTAACCTTCTAACATTAAACAAAACCAGAGAAAACATTTCTCTGGTTTTTGTTATATATTTTTATTAAATTAATTACTATTCTTGATCCTCTTTAGCATCTGCAGGAAGTTCTAATAATTCTGGATACATTATATATCTTCTAAAAGCCGAAAAAGCTCTTGCATAATAATATCCATCACAAATTCTTTCATCCATTACAAATCTGAATGTCATATACTTTTCTGTTTCTCCAGTCGTAACATCTTTTATTCTTGTTTTTCTACCGCCCATTGCAAGGAAACCACTTGTCGTGCCGAAGTTATATATATGATGATATATTGAATCTATACCTACCGAACCTAAATTAGTTAAGAATATACTTGTATGGAAAGGTGATGCTTCCATTACAAATCTAGGTAGCATATTCCAATTATCCATTTTAGTTATTAACCATACAACAAATTTTATTAATGGATTTGGCAAACTCATTACTGCTGCAGCAAGTTTATCCGTACTATTATTTGACTTTGCCTTCTTGTTTTCTTCAACAACTTTTTGTTCTTTCCCTGCAATAGTAAATATTGTATCTTCTGGTTTAATCTTAAACTTAACTGTAGTATCTACATAATCTTCTTCATTTAGTTTTCTTATCATAGCAAGAGAAATGCTTACTTCATTTCTTGCGTATATTCTGCGATTCATAATAAATCTATTAATACGCGGTTTTTCTAAAGCAACTCTACCAATTGCCGCAAGAACCACGTCCATATGTTTTATCTTTATTCCTTCCTCTTTCTTTTTAGCAATGTACTCTTCTAAATTATCTACTGGAATATCTTCTTCAAAGTACACATGAGCATCTGTTCTTTCCTTCATTATATATGGAATTATCTTATAATATGGAGCTAAAGATTTTATTCTTCTTCCATCAGCTCTTTTAGAAAACATATTCTTCCCCCTATTTGTATATATAATATCTATACATCTACATAAAGAATATATTATAACAAGAAAAAAATCAAGCGAAATAAATTCGCTTGATCTTGCATGTTTATTCAGCATCTCCTTCATATCCAATAAAGTACTGATCAAACATAAATGTGCACTCGCACTTAGGACACGTGTAATACTCAACGGAAAACTCCGCATTGTGCTTTTCACCATTTACATCCACTTCTCTAGTTATGAGTTCTGCATGCGAATGAAATGCGCTTCTTAACGAGTACTTACCGCAGCACTCGCATTTTTCGTGATAACGGTCAAATTTTCTGTGTCGCGATTCTTCAAAATCGTCTAAAATTTCCCGAAGCTTTGCGATCTCTTTAAGCTGTCTTTCGGGAGGGAGTTTACCATACTTACCATTGAACCATTTCCTAAATAACTTTTTGTCCATAACACTACCTTCCTTAAATTATTTTTATCTTATACCAAGTTTGGTTTAAGCCTTGCTTTAAGACAAAAATATTGTACCATAAATGTGATGGTTAGTCAATTTATGGTACATTTTAACAACCTAGTTATCTGTATAGTTATCAAAGTAACCGCTAATATATACAACTGGTGTTCCCTTGTCTCCACTTCCAGATGTTAAATCACATAACGAACCAATAAGGTCTGTTAATCTTCTTGGTGTTGTTCCTTGAGATTCCATAGAACCTACTAGATTTTCTTTTTTGCTCTTAATGTGGTTTTTTATTGCTTCTTTTAATGCCTCCCCTTCTAGATGCGCAAAGTTGTTATCTGCTAAATATTTCAATTTAACTTCATTTGGTGTCCCTGTAAGTCCACTAGTATATCCAGGAGATACAACTGGATCTGCAAGCTCCCATATCTTACCTACAGGATCTTTAAACGCTCCATCTCCATACACCATAACTTCTACTGTTTTACCAGTTCTTTTGAATATTTCTGCTTGAAGTTCAAGTACAAACTCATCACAGTTTCTTGGGAATAACTTTACTTTATCCTCTGTTGCTTTGTTTGAACCTAGCAAACCATAATCTTCATTACATCCACTTTCACCTATTGGGCTAGTCATAATATCGTCTAGACCTAATATGATGTTTCCACCATTTTCTTTAAGTATTCTTTTAGTTCTTGCTCTTGTATGGATATCACAAACAAGAACATCTTTTGTATAGTTTAATATTGTTCTTGGATTGTTTGAGAATATTATTTCCACTTCCGCACCAGATTCTTTTATTAAATTCTCATAGTATTCCACATAATCCATACCTGTAAATTGATGTTTTACATATCCAAATAATTCTCTATATTTTTCTAAAGTTAAAACATCAGAATAAGGATTCACTCCTTTTTCATCTAACATATCTAATGTTATTAAATGATTTCCAACTTCGTCTGATGGATAACTTAGCATTAATACTATTTTCTTAGCACCTTTTGCTATTGCTCTTAGACATATTGCAAAACGATTTCTACTTAGTATTGGGAATATAACTCCTAATGTATCCCCTGTAAATTTGTTTCTAATGTCTGTAGCAATTTCATCTACTGTAGCATAGTTTGCTTGTGCTCTTGCAACTATTGCTTCTGTTGCTGCAATAATATCTCTGTCTTTAATTTCAAAATCATATTCTTTTGCAGCTTCTAAAACTGAATCGGCAACGATTTTAACTAAATCGTCCCCAGCTTTAATAATTGGTGTACGTATACCTCTAGATACTGTACCTACCATTCTTCCCATAAAAAACACCTTACCTTTCATTGTTTCTTATCCACACAAATTATATTCTTTGTTAAAATACATGTCAACAAAAAAATAGACAAAGATAAAATATTCTTTGTCTATTTATATTATTAATATTATTCTGTTCTAAGTGCAATAACTGGATCTTTCTTACTTGCTAACTTAGATGGAATTAATCCACCTATAAGTGTAAGAACTATGCTTAATATTACAAGTACTACTCCACCTACCGTTGGAAGTACTGCTATAATATTAGGATTGTTTGTAGCTGCATGTATTATTGCATTTGTTGGGAATAACAATAATAATGTTGCTCCTATACCTATTAAACCTGCTAGCAATCCTACTATAAATGTTTCTGCATTAAATACTCTAGAAATATCTTTCTTAGAAGCACCGATTGCTCTTAGTACACCTATTTCTTTAGTACGTTCTAGTACAGATATGTATGTTATTATTCCTATCATTATTGATGATACAACAAGTGATATACTTACAAACGCAATTAATACATAACTTACGCTATCTACTATTACTTTTACTGATGACATTAATATTCCTGTTACATCTGTGTATTTTATAACCTTCTCGTCATCTTCTTTTTCCATCTTATCATTGTACGCATCTAAGAATGCTATGAATTTTTCTTTGTTTTCAAAGTTTTCAAAATAGAACTGCATTGTTGTTGGCGAATTCAAATCTTGATAACCTAAAGTAATTAGATTTGTTGTTGCATTTTGTACTGTAGATGTAGAAGACATCGTTTCTATTATGCTTCTTATTTCATCTTCACTCATATCAAACTTAAATGCTGCTGCTATTTTCTTTTCATCTACTTTGAATGCTCCTGCCATTGTTTCAGCAAGTTTAGCTGTTAACTCGCCAACTTTAGTTAATATTGTTTTTTGCATTGTAGCTTCTGTCATAGCAGCACCCATTTGAGTAGCTGCTGCTTTAATAGCATCTTGTGCTACAAATGCTTGAACTAATGGTTCTACCATTTGTTCCATAAACATACCTGCAGGATCTTCGTTATATATATCTACATTTCCACCAGGATTGTTATTTGCAGTAGTCATTATATATCCTTTTAAGAAACCTTTTATCATTTGAGCATATGTATCCTTAAATACAGATGCTGGTACAACATAATCTTTTTCTAGTTTGGCTAAATGAGCTTTTGCAGATGTATTATTTAAATACTTGTCTACTTCCGCATCTACTGCACTTAATTTCATTGTTGCCATTCCCATAACTGCATTTTCTTTTATATACATTGTTAACATTTCTTTAGTTAATGTTTCTAATGTTGTAGTAAACGCAACTTCTGCTTGTAATGTATTTACTGTTATAGCATTAGATATTTCAGTCATATATCCAGTAGTCATATTAGCTATTGTTTTTTCACTAACATTTCCACCAAATGCAGAAGCTAACATATCTTTATCTATAGATATCATATCCTCGAAGTCTAATCCGGCTGTTTCTTCATCATCGTCGAACTCTTTACCGCTAAATACATTTACATCACTATCTGCTAATTGTTTCTTTACTATTTCAGATTTAGACGCAGTTTTAATTACATGTTCTGTTAATTTTTTAGTATATCCAACACCTGCTAGCATGCTCATACTTTCGCTAGATTTTGGAGTAACTATACCAACTACTTTAATTCTCTCTGCTTTATCATATAGCTTTTCAATGTATTCTTTATCGTTTTCTTTGTTTTCATATATTCCATATTTACTATTATATTTATATAATGAGCTTGCATCTACTAACTTAAATGTTAGATTCATAAGATCATCATATGTATACTCTAGAGGTTTAGAATCATTTACTATTTCTTTTTGCTGAATGATATCTGCTATCATATCTTCAAGTTCATCTAATTCTCTTAATCCTAGCCCATAAAGTAACATATCTGATATTTGATTTGGTTTAGGAAGTATTATTATTACTTCATTATATTCTTTTGGCCAATCTCCTTTTAATAATTCATATTGGTCTTCAATCATCTCTTGGTTATCTACAAGTTCACTAAATACTGTTATACCTGCAGATGACATTATTGTTCCTGCTGAAGAATTACCACTAATACTATTCATTAAATTACTTGGATTTAACTTTGCTATTTCACCAGTAACATCTTTAGTATATATAATTGGTGTTATTCCGTATGTATATCTTGTAAACGATACCATTTTGTCTACTTCAGATTTATTCTTTTCTAAATGGTATTTGAAGGATTTCAAATCATTTGTTCCAATCTTAGTGAACATCTCACGTATATTTTGAGTTTCCTTTACATTTTCACCAGTAGCATCATTATCCGCTGTTGCTCCTGTCATAGATAGAAGCATTGACGCTCCATCCGCTGTTTCCGATGTTATTTGGAATGGATACGAAGTTAAAGTATCTTCTTGTATCTTATCTATGTAATTTTGGAAACCAGTAGATAGTGAAAGTATCATTGCGATACCTATTATACCTATTGAGCCTGCAAATGATGTAAGTATTGTACGGCCTTTCTTAGTAAGCAAATTGTTTAAGCTTAAAGAAAGTGCTGTAAATATTGACATTGAAAGCTTTTTATTTGCTTTTGCTTTTTGTTTTTCCTCTTTTTCCACACTGGAGTCAAATGGTTTAGAGTCATCTAAAAGTTCACCGTCACGTATTTTTACTATTCTTGTAGAATATGTTTCAGCAAGTTCAGGGTTGTGTGTGACCATTATTACTAGTCTATCTTTAGAAACCTCTTTTAGTATCTCCATTATTTGTACACTTGTCTTTGTGTCTAATGCACCAGTAGGTTCGTCTGCTAGAATAATCTCTGGATTGTTAACAAGTGCTCTTGCTATTGCAACTCTTTGCATTTGTCCACCAGATAGTTGGTTAGGTCTTTTATGTATTTGATCACCAAGGCCTACTAATTCTAGTGCTACTTTCGCTCTTTCACGTCTTGCTTTTTTAGATATACCGCCTATTGTTAAAGCTAGCTCTACATTAGATAATACTGATTGATGTGGTATTAAATTATAACTTTGGAACACAAAACCAACACTATGGTTTCTGTAACTATCCCAATCTCTGTCTTTAAACTCCTTAGTAGATTTACCATTGATTATTAAATCTCCTTTAGTATATCTATCTAATCCGCCTATAATATTTAATAATGTTGTCTTACCACATCCGCTTTGTCCTAAAATAGATACAAACTCAGATTTTCTAAATTCTATATCTACGCCTTTTAGTGCTTCAACTTTATCGTTTGCAGTAACATATGTTTTTGTTATACCCTTTAACTTTAACATATCTTTTCCTTTCCTTTTTAACCTATAAAATTCTACATTAAAATATATCATAAAGGTTAGAATTTGTATACCTAATAAGCTAAATTTCACATAATTTTACAGAAATTTTATATAACAAAAAGAGCAACTTTTACGTTGCTCTTTTTGTTAATCATAATGGCTAAAAAATCTTCTATCCACTGTTTGGAATCTCTTATGTCCTTCCCAATGAAAATCGTGCATAAGCTGTTCTGTGTACTTTGCCATGTTAAGTCCATGTTCAGGAAAGTAATGATAAAACCAAATTCTAAGCTCATCCGGTAAGAAAATCCACTCTTTAAGTTCCTGTTCTGTCATATACCGTTTCTCTAGTTCAGGAACATATTCGTTAAAGAAGTTTCTTATCCATTCAAGTTTCTCTTCAAGCGACATATTAACAGAAATTCTATCGAACTCTTTACGTTTTTCTTCGAGTTCTCTTTTTACTATAATAATATCCAATCGTCCAATATTCATGCCTTCTTTCTACCTTTCTTTGTGTTTTCTAAACTACCGAGTTTTACCATTGCATTTATCGTTGCAATTATATCAAAAAGAGCTGTATAGCTTATCTCTTCCTGTTCATAGTCGCCTAAGTAATCCCTTAAAGGTTCTACTTTTTGTATAAATGGAATATCTAAAAACTCCTCATCTTCATCAAGGCACAGGTCTCTACCGGTAAACAATTCTTTGTACCCGTAAGATACCTTAACAGCTAAGTAAAATAGTGTTACCTTTTTTTCGTAAAAGCCTTTTCCGTCATTGCAATTTGCTTTAAGATTGCTTGTTGCAATATATACATCATCTACCTTTACAAATAGTTTCTTTGGTTCATCTCCTTTCCGTTTCTTCTTAAAAAACATAATTATATATCTCCTTAAATTTATTTTATTAAAAATTTCGACTTAATTTTTTCGCGCTTTATTATTATACCACTATGCAGGTAGTTTTGCAAATTATACATTTTTTACACTTTTTATTATTTAGATATAGTATATTTTTTTACTTAATGATATACTACACATTAACGGAGGATTAACATGTTAATTAAAATATTAATTCTAATTATTCTTATAATAATAAACGGTATATTTTCGTCAACTGAAATAGCATTCTTATCTTTAAATAAATACAAACTTAGTAAAGAAGTAAAAAAAGGAAATAAAAAAGCTAAAAGAATTGTTAGTTTACTAAATGATTCCAGTACATTCTTATCTGCAATACAAGTTGCAATAACTTTATCTGGTTTTCTAGCAAGCGCTTTTGCAGCAGATAGCTTTGCAAGTGAAATAGCAGAATATATCCATATTCCATATATTTCTGAAGCTATGCAAATAAACATTTTGATAGTTCTTATAACAATAATACTTTCATACTTTACTCTTGTATTTGGCGAACTACTTCCTAAAAAGATAGGTATTGCAAATCCTGAAAAGATAGCATATAAGATGGTAAATATAATAAACCTTGTTATATTAATATTCAAACCATTCATATTAGTATTAAAGTTATCTACAAACGCTTTTGAAAAATTGCTAAAAATCTCTCCTCCAAAGGATGAAGATGAAGAAGAGATAAAAGATACTATTGTAGACTCAAACCTCGAGGAATTAGAAAAGAAACTTCTACTAAGAGTGTTTGAATTTAATGATATAACAATAAAAGATATCATGACTAAAAAAGAGAACGTAGTATACATAGATACTTCGGATAGCAATGAAACTATAATCTCAAAAATTAGAGAATCTAAATTTACAAGATTTCCTGTTATGGAAGGTGAAAAGATCCTAGGTATTATTAATATTAAAGACTTAATACTTGGCAAGGATAAAGAATTTAGTCTGTATAGATATCTACGCAAAGTAAAAATATTAGATGCTGATACTATAATAGATGATGCATTTCTTATACTAAATGGTGCATACGAAAACATGGCTATAGTTAGAGAAAACAACAAATATATTGGTATAGTTACTTTAGAAGATATTCTAGAAGAAATTGTAGGAAATATCTTTGACGAATATGATGTTAATGAACAAAATAATTGATAAATAACAAAGCACCCTTTCGGGTGCTTTGTTTTATTAATATTTTTAATAATTATATTTTTATAATTTTATTTCCCTTAATTAATGATGGAGCGAGATGTGGGAATCGAACCCACGCCAAAAGATCGGAAGCCTTGTATTCTACCACTAAACTAATCCCGCTTATAGTAAAAATTTTACCATAAGCGGGATTAAATTTCAATTATTTAATTAATTAAAAAAACATAAAGTATGCAATTAAGCCTAAAATTCCTGGTATTCCAAGTATACCAACTATTGCTGCAGTTACAAAATTAATTGGAATTGTAAATCCTACTAACATTAAACCAAAATGATTAAATATAAATAATATTACTAGTCCTACAGCTGCGTTTATTAATAATTTAAATAATAGTTTTATAGGACATAATAATAGTCTTATTATTATTATTAAAGCTATTACTCCGCCAACCGCTCCTAAAATTTCCATCTTAACTCCTCCTTGTACAATCTATTCTTACTATGTACATTTTATTCTTCCCAGTTAAATTTGAATCCTTTGATATCCACAGTATCCCCTGCTTCAATACCCATTTTTCTTAATACATCCATTACACCCATAAATTTTAATGAACGTTGCATGTATTGTCTAGATTCAAAGTCTTCAACATTAACTCTTCTCATAAGCTTGTCTATTGCAGGTCCTAATACTGTATATTCGCATTCAATAATTTCTATTCTAAAGTCTTCTTCATCTTTATTACGTTTGTCTAATGAAATTGTAAATACCTCTTCATCTGTATCTTCTAATTCTTCATTAGGAAGTTCTTTTAATGCTTTAGAAACTATTTCCACTAATTCTTTTACATTAACATTTGTTGCAGCAGAAATTGCTACCACTTCACGACCGTCTTTAGCCGCTACTTGTTTTAATTTTTCTAGTTTAGATTCATCATCTAAAACATCAATTTTGTTTGCAACAATTATTTGTTTCTTTTCTGCTAATTTTTCGCTAAACTTTCTAAGCTCTACATTTATTGTGTAATAATCATCTATCGGATCACGGTCTTCACTTCCAGATACATCTATTACGTGAAGTAATATTTTGTTTCTTTCAATGTGTCTTAAGAACTTGATTCCAAGACCAACACCCTCAGCAGCTCCCTCTATAATTCCAGGAATATCTGCCATTACAAACGAAGAACCATCCTTCGCAGTTACAACACCTAAACTTGGTTCAAGTGTAGTAAAGTGATAGTTTGCAATTTTTGGTTTTGCTGAAGATACCATAGATATTAATGTAGATTTACCAACGTTAGGGAATCCTACAAGTCCTACATCTGCAATTAGTTTAAGTTCTAGTTCAAGTTCTTTTTCTTCACCAGGTTCACCTTGTTCTGAAAATCTAGGAGCTTGTCTTACTGAGTTTGCAAAGTGTTGGTTACCTTTACCGCCACGGCCACCTTTAGCAATTACAGCTTCTGAATCATCCTTATTTAAATCTGCTATAATCTTACCATTTTCTAAATCTCTTACAACAGTTCCTTTTGGTACATCTACATAAACATCTTCTGCACTTTTACCAGCACAATTTTTCTTTGCACCATTTTCACCGTTTTTAGCAAATATTTTTTTGTTATAGCTGAAGTTAATTAATGTATTCATTCCAGGATGTACTCTAAAGATTATGCTACCGCCACGGCCGCCATCTCCACCGTCTGGTCCGCCGCTATCTACATATTTTTCTCTATGGAATGTCATCGCTCCATTTCCACCGTCTCCAGCTTTTACTTTTATTTTAGTATAATCTACAAACATTTATTTCTCCTCTACTTCTCTTGGCTTAATAGTTAATGTTTCTTGGCTTTCATTTGTTAAATCATATGTAGCAACTTCTTCCGGTGGATATGTTCCATCTTCTAGAAGTTTAAACATTCTTGCATCTCTATCGTCATTATTCATAGCTTCTACACTTGAATAGCCTAAATCTGCTAATTTTTGTCTATCAACTTCAGCTTCAGATAATGCTAATGGTTGTTCTTTTTTGAATATTCGTGCAAACATCGATTTTACCTTAGCAACTATACCTCTACTCTTTTTAACTCTTTCATATCTTTCTTCTAAAGTTGCACTTACTTTATACTTTCTATCCATATGTTCTCTAAAATCTTTATCAAAAGTCTTATCGTACTCGTTTACAACTTCACCAGTTTCAAGATTTAGAAGTGGCATACCAATATATCTAGGCATTTTACTTTTACTATTTCTTGCTTCATCATGATTACTAAAGAAATATTTACTAGCAACTTCAGGTTCAAGTTTAGATACGTCTAATTCATCCATATAGCAAAATGTCATACTTGATTTAGATTTCTTAGTCCCATCTTCTCTTTCCATTATTGCTATTTTTTGAAGTCTCTTTCCGCCAACTTGTTCATATTCTATATTTTTAACAACGATGGTCCTACCGTCTTGTTCGTATATATATGATTTATCTTTTTCTTCTTCTGTAAATTGCCTGTTTGCTTTAGCCAGCTCTTTTTTCTTTCTTATTTGTTCTTTATATATATCTTTTTCAGCTCTAAATCTTCTCATAGATTCTTTAGATTTTCTAACTTCAGACATATATGTTTTAGCTATATACCCAATCGAAGTTGTTTTGTCTCTTTCAAGTTTTGCTAACAACTCTGGTGTTGGAGTATACTCTGCATCCATCGCCATTTCTGTAAATGTATATTCGCCTTGTTCATCTAGTGCTAATGCGTATTTTACAAGTCTTGTATCCGTACCATCAATATCCAATCTTCCTTCATAAGTTATTGCACCATCTTGCGCTCTTTTTCTAAAATTATGTATATCATATTTGTTTGGTTTTGTACTTATTGCATAATACTCATAACATCCATTAAACGGCGAACGTTTTATTGGCAGGTTACGTATATAATCATCTACACTAAAAGTTGCATTATCAAACATATATACCATTTCTGAATCACGAGTTATACCCTTAGAATCCATACTTCTAGTAAAATGATTATTTACAACACCTTTAGTTGGAATTAAGAAACCTGATTGCATTATTTTTTTCGCACTTGTTTCTGATGTAAAGTGAATAAAACGCCTAGAATCATCTGCCAAAAACTCTCGTTTTTCTGTATCGTTTAATTCACGATGTTTACTTTTTAGATATTCTATTTTTATGGCGTCAGATGCAACAACTGCACCCGCGCCCAAAAGTGCACATTCTGCAACCATATTTCTCCTCCTATGTTAATTCATATTACGACTCAAAATAATCTATCTTCATAGCACTCTTTACTTGTCTTAAAGTTTCTTTAGTAATTTCGCGTGCTTTCTTAGTTCCTTTTTCTAAGATATCTTTAACTTCATCTTTATGAGTTTCATAATATCTTCTTCTTTCACGAATTGGTTCCATCTTTTTAATGATGTTAGCTATAAGTTCACGTTTACAATTAACGCATCCTCTAGCTCCCGCTTTACATTCATCACAAACTGTAGCATATGAATCGTCGCTAAACAATTTGTGATAGTATGCTACCATACAAACGTCTGGGTTTGCAGGATCATCTTTTCTAATCTTATTAGGGTCAGTTACTGCTCCCATAACCTTGCTCTTTATTGTTTCATCATCATCTGCAAGATATATAGCATTGCCTAAACTCTTCCCCATTTTAACTCCACCATCTAGTCCTTTAATTCTAGAGTTTTTACTAAGTATTGCTTCTGGTTCTGTTAATATGTCTTTTCCTTCACCATAAAGCAAATTAAACTTTCTTACTATTTCTCTAGTTTGTTCAATTAATGGTAATTGGTCATCTCCTACAGGTATTACATCTGCATTGAATGCTGTAATATCTGCTGCTTGTGACACTGGATAACCTAAAAATCCATAAGTTACAGATTCACCACTATTACCAAATATCTCTTTCTTTTGAGCTATTTCAGTTTTAATAGTTGGATTTCTTTGTAGTCTAGATACTGTTACTAGATTTGAGTAGAACACAGTAAGTTCTGCTATTTCTGGTACCATTGATTGAACAACAAATGTAACTTTATTTGGATCTAATCCAGCAGATAAGTTATCTATTGTTGTTTCTAATATATTTTCTCTTACTTTTGCAGGGTTATTAAAATTATCTGTTAAAGCTTGAACGTCTGCTACAAGAATATATGTATCATATTCATCTTGCAACTTTACTCTGTTTTGTAACGAACCAAAATAATGTCCTATATGTAGCTTTCCTGTAGGTCTATCCCCTGTTAATATTCTTTTTTTCTCTTTCATTTCTTTCACCTCATATATATTACATATATAACTCTAAGTTATATTATATACTAAGTAGCTAATAGAAACAATAAAAGTGCCCTATATTTAAGGCACTTTTTATAATTAATTTTCTTTGTAAACACTTGCTTTTGTTTTAGCTCTACCTAATCTTTCAAATTTTAGTATTCCGCTTTCTTTAGCAAATAATGTATCGTCTTTACCGATTCCAACATTTGTTCCTGGATGTATTTTAGTTCCTCTTTGTCTTACTAAAATGTTTCCTGCTTCAACAAATTGTCCATCTGCTCTTTTAGCACCAAGTCTTTTACCTATACTGTCTCTACCGTTCTTAGTAGATCCACCACCTTTTTTATGTGCCATTTATCTCAACTCCTCTTCCTTTACATCAATTCTAAATTAATTAAGCTTCTACTGTTTCTTTAGCTTCAGCTTTTTTTGCTGGTGCCTTAGTTGCTATTTTTTCAATTTGAACTTTAGTGTAGCACCATCTGTGTCCTCTAACTTTTCTTTCATTCTTCTTAGCTTTGTATTTGAACACTCTTACTTTTTTACCTTTTCCATGACCTATAACAGTTGCTGTTACTTTAGCATTTTTAACAGTTGGTGCACCAACTTCTGTTTTAGCATCGTCAGAAACTAGTAATACTTGATCAAAAGTAACTGTTTTACCTTCTTCTGCATCAAGTCTTTCCATGAAAACAATGTCTCCTTCAGAAACTTTGTATTGTTTTCCACATGCTTCAATTATTGCGTACATTTCTTTTCCTCCAATTCTTGCTTGCTATAGCTGAATGTAGGTGGCCTTATTGCTCTTTTTAACCCAATTCATACTAAATACCCTCATATTTTAACACGAAGTGTTTATTTTGTCAAGAACTTGTTTGCATTTTCTTCTACTATATTGTATATAGCGTCATCTATTTTTCTTATTTCATATTTACTCATTCTTTGAAGAACATAATCTACAAGTGGAATTGGTACACCATTTCTATTTTCTATACCTACTCTTATTCTTGCAAAGTCTTCTGTTTTAATCATAGCTATAATATTTCTCATTCCATTATGAGTTCCAGCACTTCCATTTAATCTATATCTTACATCTCCAAACGGAATATCTATATCATCATATATAACTACAATATCTTCTTTGTCTATTTTGTACCAATTCATAAGTTCTACTATAGCTTCACCACTAAGATTCATATATGTAGTTGGTTTTACAAGGCACACCTTTTCTCCATTTATATTGCCTTCGCCATAAATATATTTTTTCATTTTTTTGTCTATTTTTATATTATTTTTTTCAGCTAGTTTATCTAGCATAACAAACCCCATATTATGTCTAGTATACTCGTACTCTTTGCCTATATTACCTAGTCCTATAATACATTTCATAAATTTACCTCATTTCTACCATAATTCGATACTTTTACTTGAATTTTTACTCAATCTGTAGTATATTATATAGCAGAAAAAGTTTATTTACAAGATTTAAATGAAAGTGGTGATATTTTTTGTTATATAACATTCTTAGTAAACTTAAAATAAAAGATCAAAACAAATTTGTCGCATCGATATTTGGTTTCTTAACCATGATAATCGTTGCATTTATAATAGTACAAACATTTACTCTGTTTGTAGTTCCGGAGGGTAGATTACCATATTATCCCGATCCAATACTTTATGCGATGGCTTTAGTTTGTCCAGTATTGTGGTATTCTTATGGTGTTAACTCAAAGCTAATTTCTGGTAAAGATGCAAGAATAAAATGGTTCTTGGTTGCAGTATTTTTATTTGGGGCTACAGTAAACTCACTTATTATTACTAATATTAATAAAATTGTTTGGGCCATATTAGAAAAAATGCCTAATTACAGTTTATTAATAACAGAGTATCCCGAATTGTTTGGGCCAGCACTTAAAACATTATGTTTTGTTATTCCGTTTATTTCTCTATTTAGCTATGTAGATTATGCTTTACTAGTATTAAGAGATGACGACATTAACAAAGGTGTAGTTGGTTTTTGTGGTATGAAAGTAGCTAAACCTAAATCAGATAAAGGAATATTTACTTGTGAAAATATTATATGTAAAGATATAGAAACATTAAAACCAGTCGTAGTTCCGGAAAAGAAAAGAATGGAATCTACACTTGTACAGGGTGCTACTGGTACAGGTAAAACTGCAATGGTATTATTACCAATGAGTGCTAGAGACCTTGAAAAGAAATATTTCTTACGTGAATATTCTAAAAAACTAGGTTATGGATTATTAAAGAAAGGTATAGCATATATTGAAGGACCTTACTCTAACGAATTCATCAACTTAAACTTTAGCTTAAATTACTTACAACCTAAAAAAGGACACGAAAAAGAATTCTATTCTGAATTAAAAGATGTAATACTATATAAGAACAGCGAAACTGGTGAAGTGGTTTATAGAGGTGTTGGTGTTACAGTTGTTGAAAACGATGGTTCATATGTAACTAACTTTACAAATGTAGCTAAAAACTTTGATATCGAAGTGTTAACAATTGACCCAGCAGATCCAGAACACACATTAAGTATGAATCCATTCGCTATTCCTGATCCAGCTAAGGTTGCATCAATAATAGCAGACGTATTAAAATCTATGCAACAAAGTGAAGGCGCTAAAGAAGAAGCATTCTTTGCTAACTTAACTTCAGACGCATTCCAAAACTTATCTATACTTCTTAAAGAAATGTATCCAAGACTTAACAACGGTGCATTACCATCACTTGAAGATGTGTTAGATATGTTATACAACTTTGATAAAGTTGAAGAAATGACAGAAGACATGAAGAAAATTCCAGAGCTTGCAGAAAAGTATAAACTACTTATTGCATACTTTGAAAAGAACTTCTATAAACCAACATTAAATATAAATGGTTTTGAAATACCTGGTACAAGAGGTAGTGGTAGAAAAGATACCGAAAGATACTTGTACGGTGCTATAACTCAATTAAACAACTTATTAAGACATCCTGGTATTAAGAAAGCTCTTTGTGGTAGAACAAATGTAATAGACTTTGATACTGCATTAAAAGAAGGTAAAGTTATTACAGCATGTTCTAGAAAAGGTGAGCTTGGTATGATTGCTTCTAAAGCATTTGGTATGTTCTTCATACTACAATTCCAAGATGCAGTTTTAAGAAGAGCAGGTTCTGAAGATTCTCGTATACCTCACTTCTTATACATTGATGAATTCCCTGAATACATCAACAAGGATACAGAAGTAATGTTCACACTATTTAGAAAATATAGATGTGGTGCTACAATAGCAATACAAAACTTATCACAACTTGAAAAGAATAAAGGATTTGAATATTATAGACAAGTTGTACTTGCCAATACAAAAACTCAAATCGTATTTGGTGATACAGTACCTGAAGATAGTGAATACTGGAACAAAGCATTCGGTATGACTAAGAAAGTAGATATGTCTTCAAGCTTTGATCCAACAGATAACTTTAAAGCTAAAAAATCTGTTGCACTTAAAGACAAAGAAAGATTCAAAGTTCATAAAATTGCTGAACATAAATTTGGAGCAATTTACTACAAAACTAAGCTTGATAATGGAAATAGTATTTTCGGTGAAGGTAAAGTTGATTTCCTTGAAGATAAATACAAACAAAAACATCCAGCTTATATGTACAACTTTGAAAAGTTTATGATAAACAAACCACTTACATCAAACGCATCATCAAGTATATTAGATGAAGATGATGACAACATATTTAGCGATGCAGACTCAGTAACTACTAATAGCTATTCATCTGTTATAAAAGAAAATGATGATTTAACTAGTCCAATAGTAGATACAGATGATCAACCAGCAGTTCAATCATTTGATTTTAATAACCCAAACGATTTTGATATTGTAATTGATACTGGTGATAATAAACAAGAATAAAAAATATTCCCCTAAGGATTAAATCTTAGGGGAATATTTTTATCATTTCTTTCTATTCTTAGCTATTTCTACTACATTTTCTGCTAAGCTATATACTGTAGTAAGTCCTACTCCACCAGGAACTGGTGTTACATATTTTGCAACTTTTTCTACATTTTCTGTGTCTACATCTCCAACTAATTTTTCTTTTACTCTAGTCATTCCAACATCAATTACTATAGCTCCCTCTTTAACCATATTTTCTTTAATTAAATGAGGTATTCCAGTTGCTACTACAAGTACATCTGCTGTTCTTGTATGTTCTGGAAGATTAGTTGTAGCCGAGTGACATATTGTTACTGTCATATTCTCATTTAATAATAACGCTGCCATTGGCTTTCCAACTATTTGTGAACGTCCAACTACTACTGCGTTCTTTCCTTTTAGTTCTGGTTCTAATTCTTTTAATATTGTTAGAACACCTTTTGGAGTACATGGAACTATTTCATCTTTACCTTGATATAGTCTACCAACATTTATAGCAGAGAAACCATCTACGTCTTTTTCTGGAACTATACTATCTATTATTCTAGATTCATCTAGATGTTTAAATAATGGTAATTGAACAAGTATTCCATCTACTTCCGGATCATTGTTTAATTTAGTTATTACTTTTAATATATTATCTGTAGTTACTTTTTCATCGAAAAGGTATTCTGTTTCTTCTATACCTAGTTCGTGACAAAGTTTTCTTTTTCTTCCTACATATACTCTTGATGCATCCGAATCATTTGCAAGTATAACTGCAAGTTTAGGAACTATTCCTTTATCTCTTAAATCTAATATTTCTCTTTTTAATTTTACTTTTTTGTTTTCTACTATTTGTTTTACATCTACTATACTCATCTTTAGTTACCTCCTAATTAAAGTCTTACTAAATATGTAACTATTAACGCTACACCAAGAAGTACTCTATATATTGCAAATACTTCATATCCTATTTTCTTTACTATTTCCATTAATGTTTTTATTGCTATTAATCCTACAACAAACGATACTAACACTGCTAACACAAACGGGAAATTTAACATTGCCAAACTAAAATCTTCTACAAATGCAAGTAGCGCTGCTCCTGCTATCGCTGGTGCTCCTAAAAGGAATGAAAATTTAGCTGCAGATTCTCTTTCCATCTTTGTAGCTCTTGCCACCGTCATTGTTGTTCCACTTCTTGAGAAACCTGGAACTAAGGCTGCTAACACTTGGCTTGAACCAATTAATACTGCTTGTTTTAATGTTAAGTTTTCCATTGTAGTTTCTTTTTTACATTTCTTATCTACAAAGTATAGTATTACTCCCATTACCGCTAAAGCAATACCAATTACTATTATATTTTCTCTTATTGGTTCTGTTAATTTCTTAAATAATAACCCTATTATTGCAGCAGGTACTGAACCTATTACAATAAACCAAAAGATTTTACCTTCTTGTTTAAGGTTGTTAAAACTCTTCTTTCCATCTTTTCCTTTAAACTTATAGCATTCCATAAACATCTTTATAAAATCCTTAAAGAAGTATATTCCAATTGCAAGAAGTGTTCCAAAGTGTAGCGCTGTATCTATTACTATCTCAGTTGCCTTATCCCACTCTATGTTCATAAAAAATCTATATGCTATTAAATGTGCTGAACTAGATATTGGAAAGAATTCTGTAATTCCTTGCACAATACCAAGTATTATCGCTTGTATAATTGTCATTGTTATCCCCCTAATTCACTGTTTGTATTATTAAATCTATGTTCTAAGATACTATCTATCTCTTCTTTTAAGTATATAGCAGCAGACTTTGGCGCTACTTTAGATGGTAAACCTAATTCTAAATGCGCATCTATATTATATTTTCTTGCAGCCATATAATCTACACTACCAGGACTAGATGCAAGGTCTATTATTACCGCATCTTTTTTAAGTAACTTTAGATAGTCTTCCTTTAATATTTCTTTTGGTATTGTACTAAATATTATATCTATATTCCCTAGTACATTATCCAATTCTTCTAATTTAACTACATTATACCCTAAAGCGTTAGCATGTGCAAGGTCTTTTTTCTTCCTTGCCTCACAAAATACATTTGCATCCAACCCTTTTAATTTATGTGCAAGTATCTTTCCAACTCTACCAAATCCTAACACTAGCACATTACTTTTATGAAGTACTATATCCGTATATTCCATTGCTTTTGCTATAGCTCCCTCTGCTGTAGGAATGGCATTTAAAAGTGCTATACTATCTTGTTCCATTAAATCTATGCACTCAACATTTGAAGCCTTAAATTCGTCTGTGAAAGCGCTTAGCGCCCCTCCTATTACTAGTTTACCTGTACACTTTTTAATAAATGGTAATATTTCTATTCCCTCACCTAAAATATGCACTCTATCTTTAGTAAATGGTATCGGAAGAATTACTACATTTGCTTCTTCTAATACATCTGTAATTATATATTCTTCTTTATCTTTCTTCTTTTCTATTTCTTCCTCATACAATTCTTTAAGATATATACTTCTTTTATCTAAACCTAAAAAATATAACTTAACCATAAATCCACCTCTGTAGATTATATGATTAAGTTATTTAATATATTTTTATTATATTATTTTATTTTAATTACAGCATAGGAGCAAATGTTTTTAGTATTGCTTCTATAATCTTCACAAATATATTTTTCTTTTTTACTTCTTCTAAAGTTATTTCTTTACTTAGTTTCATTGTATTTATGAAATCTTCTTTGATATCTTTTTCTATCCCTGTATCATGCATCCAAACACCGCATTCAAAATTTAAGTTCATACTTCTGTAGTCTAAATTTATACTTCCTATTACCGCGGCATTATCATCCGTTATAAATGACTTGGCGTGCAAGAAACCCGGTAAATATTCGTAAACCTTAACACCTGCTTCAAGCAATATTTCGTAATAACTTCTAGTTGTCATATGAACATACCACTTGTCTGGATGTGATGGTGTTATTATTCTTACATCTATTCCACTGTTTGCTGCATTTAATATTGCTCCAAGTAGCTCTTGGCTTGCAATAAAGTATGGAGTATATATGTATATGTATTCTTTTGCAGCATTTATCATAGAAATATGTATATTTTCACTTGGATTTTTCTTATTATCTGGTCCATCCGTAAAGAACATTAAATAGCCATTTTTATTTTCCTTTACTTCATGGTCTTTTTTATTATCTAAAAACCATTTATAATCTGGTGTTTCTTTTTGAACAAGTTCAAATATCTTAAGGAAAGCTATTACAAGGTTTTCTACTGGTTTACCAATAATTTTAACTCCTGTATCTTTCCAATGCCCAAATCTTTGTTGCTCGTTAACATATTCATCTGCGACATTAACTCCACCTGTATAGCCTATAGTTCCATCTATAACCACTATTTTTCTATGGTCTCTATAATTTATATAATGGTTTATACCAAATCTTATTGGATTATATTTTTTAACTATCGCTCCAAGTTCTTCTAATTCTTTCATTTGTTTTGTTGGATATCTTAAAACAGAGCCCCAACCATCAGCAATTATTATAACCTTAACTTTTTGTTTTAATTTTTGTTCTATAATATTATATATTTTATCCCAAAGCTTTCCTTTAGCTAAAATAAAGTATTCTATAAGTATATATTTTTCTGCTTTTTCCATATCATCTAAAATAGCATCAAAACATTTTTCACCTATTTCATAATATTCTAATCCTTCATTTCGTCTTACAGGATAATTAGTTAATTTTCTTAAAAGATTTACTTGTTTTGGTGTATCTGTATCTTCTACTTCAGCTTTTATCTCCTTTAACACATCTTCATCAGAATCAAATAAATGATGTGAATTTGCTAGTGTTATTTCTCTAGCTTTTTTTAGTTTTCTATTTACCGTTCTTTCACCAGATAATATGTATATTACTGTACCTGCTACAGGAAAGAACATTATAAATATTAACCAAGGTATTTTATATACTAACTTACCCTTACCATTAAGTAGGTATAAAACAAGTATTAATTGTAATATTACAGAGCCTATAGTAAAAGTATTAGCAAATGCTATACCTCTCATATACATAAAATAGAAAACTAATATTTGAAGAACAAAAACAATAACAGCTACTATGCTTTTTATTATTGTATTTATTATATTCTTCTCGCTTTTTTTGCTTTTCATAAACTACTCCTAATTATCATTATTTTCATTTATCTTTTGTTTGAAATACTCACTATCTATTACTTTATATCCATAATCTTTATAGAATTCTTCTCTAAATTCTAATAGTCTATCTTCTCTTATTGCTTCTCTTACATCTTCCATAAGTTTAGTTAAAAATCTTAGGTTGTGTATTGTCATAAGTCTTGCACCTAAGATTTCACCAGATTTCATTAAGTGTCTTATGTATGCTCTAGAATAGTTCTTACATGCATAACATTCACACTTTTCATCTAGTGGTCTAAAATCTAACTCATATTGTTTATTTTTAATAACAACTTTACCTTTACTTGTCATAGCAGTTCCGTTTCTTGCCATTCTTGTTGGAAGAACACAGTCGCACATATCTATTCCACGCAAAACTGCCTCTATTAAATAATCTGGACTTCCTACTCCCATTAAGTATCTTGCTTTATCTTCTGGAAGATGTGGGGTTGTTTGTTCTAGAACTTCAAGCATTATATCTTTAGGTTCACCAACACTAAGACCACCTACTGCATATCCATCAAATCCTATTTTAATTAAATCTTCTGCACTTTTCTTTCTTAAGTCTGGATACATACCACCTTGTACTATTCCAAATAATGCTTGTGTATCTCTATTAGTATGTGCGTCTCTACATCTTTTAGCCCATCTTGTAGTCATCTCCATAGATTTTTCTACATACTTTCTTTCTGCTGGATATGGTGCACACTCATCAAAGCACATCATAATGTCTGAGCCTAAAGTTTGTTGTATATCTATTGAACTTTCTGGACTCATAAATAGTTTTTCACCATTTAGGTGTGATCTAAATTCTACCCCTTCTTCTGTTATTTTTCTTATTGATTGAAGGCTGAATACTTGGAACCCACCACTATCTGTTAGAATGTTTCTATCCCAGTTCATAAACTTGTGTAGGCCACCTGCTGCTTTTATTACTTCCATTCCAGGTCTTAAGTTTAAGTGATATGTATTACCAAGTATGATATTTGCTTCTACTATATCCTTTAGTTCTTCCACCGTCATAGACTTTACTGTGCCAAGTGTTCCAACTGGCATAAATACAGGGGTCTCAAAAGTGCCATGTGGCAAGGTTATTTTTCCTAACCTTGCCCCAGTTTTTTTATCTTTATGTATTAATTCGTATTTTATTGCACTCATATTCTACCTTTCTAATCTATATCTGCTGTTCTTTCTTCTACTTGCTTCTGTTGTCTTAATAATTCTTCGTTTGCTCTAGCTAGTTCATCGTTCTGCTCTAGATATTTTTGAGCCTCCTCAACATCCTCTATATTTACAACCTTATCTTCTAATCCAGGTATTACAGACGGTGTAACTTCTTCATCTGCTGTTGCTATAAGTATTTGTTTTGTCGATTGATATTCTAAATAATTTTTAGATAAAGAATCATTTGGGCCACCAGCTATAATAGCATGTGTTGCTGCTACAGTTTTTATATTTCTTTCGCTTGGTTCTGTTACTGTGTTTTTTACTGGATTTGCAACTACATCTTCACCTATAAATTTGTTTTGCGCTCTTACAAGGTCTCTTGTATCATCTGTTGCTTTATAAAAGTCTTCTGCTCTTGTTTCAATTTCTTCTTCACGTTCTTTTGCTTTCTTCGCTCTTTGTTCTGGTGTTAATTTATCTTTACGTTTTAAATCCGTTCTAGAATCTCTATCTGCTTGTAGTAATGTTGCTTCTCTATCCAATTCTGCCAATATATTTAATCTTCCTTCAAAATCATCTATTGGAGTTCTGCTTAATTGTTCTTTTAGTTCTACTATACGATCTTCTCTCTTATTAATTCTTTCATTTAAATGTCTATATTCTTGTCTTAAACCTTGTTCAGTGTTTTTGGTTATTGTATTTGCTTGCTTTTGTTGATATTGATAGTTCTTACTATCTTCCGTACTAAATGTTTCTACTAATTTAGCGTCCAATTCTACTCTTGCTTCTGAACGTCTTGCCTTTTCTGCTACAATAGGTGTTAATTTTTCTTTTAACACAGTAGCTCTTTTTACAGTTGCACTCTTTTTTGCTTCTATTTCTACCCTTTCCTGTCTTAATTTTTCTGCTACACCTTCCGTCATTTGTTCATCTGCAATTTGTCTATCTATTTCTGCAATTTGCGCATCTAGTTCCACTATTTCTTTTTGAAACTTTGCAAATTCTCTTGCATCTTTTCTAATGACTGCTTCCATTGGGTCTACTGCTATTCTTTCTTTTTTTATTAATTCTGTTCTAAGTTCTGTATATGGATCTTCATTCCCTAAAGATAAATATTCATCTCTAAGTCTATACATTTCTGATTCTAGTTGAAGTTCGCGTTCAAATGCATCTTTTGAAATCATAGAAAGTTGAGCTGCTTTTGCTTCTTCTGCACTTACAACCTTATGATTATATAATGCAACTAAAGCTTCGTGGTATTGCTCTCTTAAAGCTAAGCTTCTTGCTTCTCTTTGTTTCTTTTCTGCTTCTTCTCTTTCTTTTTGCTCTTTAGCTGCTAAATCTTGTTCTTCTGCTTCTTTTGCTTTATCTTCATCTGCTTTTTTAGCATCATCATCTAAATCTTCTTCAGCAGTTTCTTGTTCATCTAGTTCGTCTAGCCCTTTTATTTTACCTATTTCTGCTTCAACTTCAGCAATTTCGTTTCTTAAAGTCATTTTCTTTATTGAGTCAGTTTCCTCATCTAAAGCTCTCGCAAGTTGTTCCTTTCTTGCTAAGAGATCCGCCAATCTGTCTGTTTTGTTACCACCCATTTCTGGTTCTGTTGGTATAACAGAATTTTTTAATTGTTTGAAAAAATCGTCTTTGAAATCTTGAGATTCCTCTACAATAGTTTCTTTTGCCATAGTTTATTACCTCCTCAAAACTACTCTTTAATAAACATTGCATCTCCAAAGCTGAAAAATCTATATCTTTCGTTTACCGCTTGTTCATATGCATTCATAATATTTTCTTTACCTGCAAGTGCAGATACTAACATAATTAATGTAGATTCAGGTAAGTGAAAATTTGTTATTAAATTATCTACTACCTTAAACTTATATCCTGGATATATAAATATTTGTGTATTTGCATGTGTTGGTACTAAAGTACCATCTTCTTTTGAAGCTGATTCTAAAACTCTACATGATGTTGTTCCAACCGTAACTACTTTATTACCATTCTTTTTTGTATTATTTATTATATCACAAGCTTCTTGCTCTATTTCATAATATTCGCTATGCATTACATGTGTTTCAACGTCGTCTACTTTAACTGGCCTAAATGTTCCAAGTCCTACATGTAATGTTACATATGCTATATTTATGCCTTTATTTTTTATTTCTTCTAGTAGTTCTTCTGTAAAATGAAGACCTGCTGTTGGTGCTGCTGCCGAGCCTATATATTTTGCATACACCGTTTGATATCTTGTCTTATCTTCTAATGTTGCTGTTATATATGGCGGAAGTGGCATAACGCCGATTTCATCAAGTATTTCGTTAAATATTCCATCATATATAAACTCTATTTTTCTTATACCTTCTTCTATTATATCAACAACTTTACCTTTAAGTCTAGCACCAAACACTAAAATTGTACCAATTTTCGCTTTTTTTGCAGGGCCTACTAAACACTCCCATACATCACCCTCAGTATTCTTAAGTAAAAGTACTTCTATTTTACCAGTGTGCCCTTCTCTTGTTCCATATATTCTTGCAGGCATTACCTTTGTATTATTAAGTACTAACGTATCTCCTTTGTTTAGATATTCTATAATATTCTTAAAGCTTCTATGCTCTATATTTCCAGTATGCTTATCTAAAACAAGTAATCTAGAACTTGATCTATCTTTAAGTGGTACTTGTGCTATTAACTCTTCTGGTAAATTATAATTAAAATCGCTTGTCTTCATTTATTCTCCTTTATATATTTTCTATTTGCCAATCTATTTCTTCTCTTCCATTTTGTTTTAAAAACTCATTAGTTTTAGAAAAATGTCCACAACCGTCAAATCCGTTTCTTACTGAAAACGGACTAGGATGTGAAGATTCTAATACAAGATGTTTAGGGTTAGTGATTAATGCTTTCTTTTCCTTTGCATATGCTCCCCATAAAAGGAACACTACAGGTTCTTCTTTTTCGTTAACCGCTTTTATTACTTCATCAGTAAATATTTCCCAACCTTTTTTCCTGTGACTTCCAGGAGTATCTTTTACAACTGTTAAAACACTATTTAACATTAGCACTCCTTCTTTAGCCCATTTTAATAAATACCCATTGTTAGGAATATATAATCCTAAATCTCTATGTAATTCTTTATATATGTTTTGTAATGATGGTGGAATTTTAATCCCTGGATTTACTGAAAAGCAAAGTCCATGTGCTTCACCTACTCCGTGATATGGATCTTGTCCAACTATTACAACTTTTACATTTTTATACGGTGTATATTTCATCGCATTCATAACATTTTCTCTTGCTGGGAAAATTGTTTTTGACGCATACTCTTGATCTATAAATTCCGTTAATTGCTTAAAATACTCTTTCTTCTTTTCTATCTCTAATAATTCGCTAAAACTAGTTACCATTTATACATACCTCTACATAAATATTATACCATAAAACAACATATTTTGTCTAGTTTATAGTAGTTTAATCCTCTTTTTAGTGTTGTTGACAACAAAAAACATATATAATATAATTTTTATATTATGGAGGGATGTATATGTTACAACGAAATGTAATAAACGGAATCAAAATGTTAGGTTCTGTAGAATTTGAAGGTTCAACATATTATCTAGATGTAAATGATAATATTTACCTATACGACAAACCAAATAGCAGATTAGCACTTGTTAAAGATACAGTGTTAATAAATAAAATTTTAGATATGCTTGAAGCCAAGCCTATAGATATCGTTTTTGGAGGTTAATATGGCACCTAGAAAATATAAAAAATATAATTTTAATTCAGAATATAAGGCACATGGCTATCCCGAATCCGTTTGGCCATTACTTAATGATTACTTTTCTAGAGATGCCGCCGAATTTGATTTAACTGATAAAGAAATTAAAACAAAACTAGATACTATGTTTATGAATTTGGAAACAATTGAAATAGACGACCAACCAGATTCTAGTAACAATGCTTTATATAAACCAAATGAAAAAAAGATAATATTAAATTTCGCTGGTATGTCACAAAGAAATGAATCTTATGTAGCTCATTTGTGTACTATGTTCCATGAATTCGGACACGTTGATGAAAATTTTGCAGCTCCGACTCCAAACTCTTTTATGCATATTGGAGCTAATGGAAGATTTAAAGGTGTTGCCTTTAATGAAATCCATAAAGAAATGCGCGCAGCCAGACTTACTATGAATATGCGTTTATCTGCAGATATGGGGCCTGGAGCAGACCCTAAATGTATGATGAGACACGTTGGATATAACGATTTAATGTTTATTGGAACAATGATGCATACTGCTTTAGGCGTTTCAGAAAGAGAATTCCTTTCGGCTGCTGAAAAAGGTCCTGAATATTTTAGAGAAACTATGTCAAAAAAATTCTCAGATCCTAAAACGTTTGATGATTTCATGGCAACAATAACCTTTGCGAGCGATTCAATACACGCAATAAAATATAAAGAAGGCACATTATCTACTACAGACTATAGAAATATTGCCAATTTAACAGCAACTATCTATGGTGAATGTCTAAGTGTTATGGACGCTAGGATATCTTCAGAACTTCAAAGAAGCGAAGCTGATCCTAAAACATTTTCTGAAAAAACTAGATATGAATTAGAAAGATTGGCTATTAATTACAAACACGGAATAACAAAAAATACACCTTTTTCACTTGAACAATTAAACGAATTACCAGAAGTAAGTACTACTAATCAAAAAGTTTTAGCATTTGAAATAGCTGTTACTAATAGAAGAAAGCTTGGGAAAAAGGAGTATGAAAGTCTTGTAGAAGAATTAAGCATCGAAGATGTAAATATAGACGAAACTCTTAATAGATACGGTTTAACCCTTCCTTCTATCGCAGATAAACCTGATGTAGATACTTCAGAATATAAGAAGGATTTCTTAGAAGAAGATTATGGTACTGATTATTGGGATAATAAAGATTGTATAGAATCAATCAAAGCAATGGAAACAGATGAGCAAATCCGTCATACCGGTGTTAAGGTACTACAATTCAGACCTAAAAGCAATACTGCTATGGATAAATTAAACGCTCTCAACACTCTAGATGAAGTAGCAAGTTATGATTCACAATTGTCATCTCAAGACTTTATAGAAGTAGATGTAAAAACAAAAAACGAATCACCCGAATTATAAATTATCATATATAAAAAGATTAATGATTTGCCAACAAATCATTAATCTTTTTTCTTTAAACTTATTTAAAAGCAAATAACATTTTTATCCTTCGTTTAGAATTTATAAGTTCAAATATTTCTCCATGACCAGGATAGACCTCTATATTATGAAATTTATTAAATAATTTATCTAAACTTTTCCCCATTGCTTCTGTACTACCCGTTATAAGATCCGTTCTTCCATAAGAATTTTTAAATATTGTATCACCTGCAAACAATATATTTTCTTTTTCTATATATACAACCATAGATCCTTGCGTATGTCCTGGAGTATGCATTACAAAAAGTGTAGTATTTCCAAGCTCTATTTTATCATTTTCTTCTACTTCGCGTATACTTTTTTCCTCTATAGGCAGCACTTTTGTTCCAACGACTTTTTCCTCATTAAACCTTTCATTCCAAAGGCCCTCTTTATCTAGAGGATGAATATATACTTTTGCATTTGTATCATTTACAAGCTCTGCAAGTCCGGCTATATGATCTGCGTGAGAATGTGTAATTATTACGCATTCTAATTCGCCTAACTCTTTAATTATTCGCTTTATATTTTTACCATCAAATGCCGGATCTATAACCGCCAATTTAGTGGTTACCTTGTCTTTTATTACGTATGTATTTGTGATGTGTCCTGTATTTTCTATCTCTATTTGATATAAATAACCTACTATATTTTCTGTTTCTTTTACTAACATATTTTACCTACATCATACTTTTCTTAAAATCCGACATCAAGAATTGTATAGACTTTCTTCCTTGGAATTCATTTAATGAAATATTAACTGCAACATCTATTTTATCCCCAAGAGTTACTTCATCTCGTCTATTTCCTGCTCCAAAGAACACGGCATCTACATAGAAATCTCCATCACTTAGCCTAAATTTCAAATGTTTGTCTTCTTTTAGAGTAGATACACTAGTTACTTTTAAATTCTTGTACATAAACATTGGTTTCTTATTTTTTTGTCCAAATGGAGCAAGAAGATTTATATCTTCTAAAATACTTAAAGTTATATCTTTCTTCGTAATTTCTGTATCTATATCTATAACCCTTACAAAATCTTCTTCCTTCATAGAAGTTATTATTTGTTCAAATTTTTCTCTGAACGCTTCTATATTTTTAGTTTCTAGTGTAAGACCTGCTGCTAATTCGTGACCCCCAAATGTTGTTAATAAATCTGAGCATTCAGATAAAGCATCATATAATGAAATTCCAGCTGGTATTCTCCCACTACCTTTAGCCATTTCACCATCATAAGCTAATAGTATTACTGGTTTTAAATATTTTTCTGTAAGTTTAGAAGCAACTATACCAATTACTCCTTGATGCCATTTTTCACCGGCTATAACCATAGATTTTCTCTTGTCTAAACCAGCTATTTCTATTTGTTCTATTGCTTCATTGTATATTCCTTTTTCTACTTCTTGTCTTTTGGTGTTTTGTGAATCTAAAACTTTAGCATATTTGTATGCTTCCATTTCATTTTCTGCTAAAAGCATCTTTACAGCGACTGTAGCATCTGCCATTCTTCCGCTTGCATTTATTCTTGGTGCTATTCCAAAAGATACATTATCTGAATCTACCTTTTCTATTCTAGCAACTTTCATTAATGCTTTTAAGCCTTCGTTTTTAGTTTTAGCTAACATCTCAAGTCCATTAGCTGTAATTATTCTATTCTCTCCAACAAGCGGAACTATATCTGCTATTGTTCCTACTGCTGCTATATCTAAATATTTTAGATATTCGTTTTCATCTAAACCTAGTCTTTTAACTATTGCAGAAAGCACCTTAAATGTTACTCCTACACCAGCTAAAGAATTAAACGGATATGTTGAATCCGGTCTTTTAGGATTTACAATACTAATGGCTTTAGGCAATGTATCTGAGCATTCATGATGGTCTGTTATACACACATCAAGTCCTATACTTTTAGCATATTCCACTTCACTCACAGCCGAAATACCACAGTCTACAGTTATTACTAAAGAAACTCCTTCATCTTTTAGTTTCTTTAATGCTTCTGTATTTAATCCATACCCTTCTTCTATTCTATCTGGTAAATAATATACCATATCTAATCCTAAATCTCTTAAGAATGTATATATTAAAGTTATACTTGTTATTCCATCAACATCATAATCTCCATATATAGCTACTTTTTCTTTTCTAGTCTTAGCAAGTATTATTCTATCTACAAGAACATCCATATCATTTAGAAGGTATGGGTCATATAGCTTATCTATACTTGGATTTAAATATTCGTCTATTTTATCTTCTGTTAAGTCTTTCGCAAGTAACAACTTTGCTGCTACTTCAGAAATCTTAAACTTTTCTGTGTATTCTTGTACCTTTTCACTATCTATATCTTTTATCTTCCATATCTTATTCATACTACCTCCACTTAAGAATAAATTTTTCCTAAGTACATTCTACTACATTTTTGTAAAAAAGTACAGCGAAAAAGATATGTTATATTTTTTCTCATAGATTTTGTAATATTTTTTAAGCATACTCGTATATTTGTATTAAGAAATATTGGAGGTAAGAAATGAAAAGCATAGATATTTACAAGGATATATCTGCTAGAACAGGCGGGGATATATATATTGGTGTTGTAGGCCCTGTCAGAACCGGTAAATCTACATTTATTAAGAACTTTATGGAAAGACTTGTTATACCAAGTATAGATAATCCACATAAGCAAGAACGAGCAATAGACGAACTACCACAGAGTGCTGCAGGTAAAACTATTATGACTACAGAGCCTAAATTTGTACCAAATGAATCTGTAGACATTACTTTAAATGGTAATGTTAAAATGAAAGCAAGGCTTGTGGATTGTGTAGGTTATTTAGTAAACGATGCTATGGGACATTTAGAAGGTAATATGCCAAGAATGGTTAGAACTCCTTGGGCAGATGAAGAACTGCCATTTACTAAAGCAGCAGAAACAGGAACGCATAAAGTAATTTGTGATCATTCTACTATAGGGCTTGTCGTAACAACTGATGGTAGCATCACAGATATTCCAAGAGAAAACTATATTCCTGCTGAAGAACGTGTTGTTCGCGAACTTAAAGAATGTGGTAAGCCTTTTGTTGTTATGCTTAATTCTAAAGAGCCCACGTCAACTGAAACAGAAACATTAAGATGTGAGCTTGAAGAAAAATATGATGTGCCAGTAATTGCAAGTAACGCTTTGGATTTAACAGAAAAAGATATTACTGAAATGTTCTCAAGAGTATTAGAAGAATTTCCAGTAAGCGAAATTAGTTTTAATCTCCCTAACTGGTTTAATATGCTAGATACAAATTATCCTTTAAAAGAAAAAATAATAGCATTAGTAAAGGATAACTTCTTAAAAGACTCTTCTATAAGGGAAATTAGCAAATTAACTCAAGACTTTTCTAAAGATTCAGATATCTTTAAAAACATATCTGTAGATGAAGCTAATATGTCCGATGGGTGTATTAATATTAAAATGGATATTAAAGATGAATGGTTCTTTAAAGTATTAAGTGAAAAAACAGGAAATGAAGTTAAGTCTGAGTGTGATATCTTTAAAATTATAGACGATTATTCTAAGGTTAAGAAAGATTATTCTAAAATTAAAGATGCATTAGAAGAAGTTAATATAAAAGGTTATGGAATAGTAACTCCAGATATAGACGAACTAACATTAGAAGAGCCCGAAATAGTTAAGCAAGGAACAAAATACGGTGTTAAATTAAAAGCTTCTGCTCCATCTATTCATATGATTAAAGCGAATATTGAAACTGAAGTATCTCCTATTGTTGGTAGTGAAAAACAATCTGAAGATTTAGTAAAATATCTGCTTGCAGAATTTGAAAACGATCCAAAATCTATATGGAAATCTAATATATTCGGTAAATCTCTGCACGAACTGGTTAACGAAGGTCTTCACAACAAATTATATAAAATGCCAGATGAAGCTAGAATGAAACTTCAAGAAACATTAGAAAGATTAATCAATGAGGGTAGCGGAGGATTAATCTGTATAATACTTTAACAAATATAAAAATAATGTAACTAATATTAATTAGCTACATTATTTTTTATTCATATAAATTTATTCTAACTGGAGTTATATATGACTAGCACCATCTTTAATAAGATAGTTACTTACATAGTTCTCTTTCGCAAATTCGTTCTTAAAGCAAATTATTTCTTTGCCTTGCATTAGTGCATAATCTACTTTATTTAGCCCCTCTTTAACATTATACACTTTGTCTACTATTACTACATCCGCTAGGGTTAAAGTATTTACATATATCTTTCTATCTTTTAAATATCGACAAAGCTCAATATTATTTAAAGGTTCTAATACATATACTTTCATAATACACCTCACAAAAATTTCCTGTTGACTTTAAGAACGAATGTTTGTATAATATTTTTGGTGATAAAGTTGTCTAAAATATATTTTCACATAGATGTTAATAATGCTTTTCTATCTTGGGAAGCGGTTAAAAGATTAAAAGAAGGGGAACAAATAGACCTTAGAACTATACCTTCTGCTGTAGCCGGAGATCCTAAAAATAGGACCGGTATAATACTTGCAAAATCTAAACCAGCTAAAGATATGGGCGTTAAAACAGGAGAACCCATATTTGCTGCTATGAAGAAATGCCCTAATCTTTTATGTGTTCCCCCTAATCATTCATATTACGAAGCAGAAAGTAAAAAACTTAGAAAACTTCTTGAAGATTTCTCTGATGAAATCGAGCCTTACTCGATTGACGAATGTTTTATTTCATACATTCCACTTTTAGGTAGTGTTATGGATGTTGCAAATAGCATTAAAGATAGAATATTTAACGAATTAGGATTTACCGTAAACATTGGTATATCTGATACAAAATATCTAGCAAAAGTGGCTAGTGATTTTGAAAAACCAAATAAAATACATACATTATATACAAGTGAAATAAAAGAAAAATTTTGGCCATTACCTATTGAAAATATGTTTCTGTTAGGCGGCAAAACTGCTCCTAAATTAAAAGCAATAGGAATTGATACTGTTGGTAAACTTGCTAATACAGATATTAATATTTTAAAAGTGCATCTTAAATCCCAAGGGGAAGATTTATATAACTATGCTTGGGGTAAAGATATTGATGAAAGGCATCAAAGGAAAGAAACTCCAAAATCTGTTGGCCATAGCAAAACATCTTCTTATGACCTTACTAATTTAGAAGAAATATACTCATTTATATTAGATGTTGTTCAAGATACATGTAATAGACTTAGAAAGGAAAATATGAAGGCTAATACAATAACTATTTCACTTAAGACAAGTAACTTTAAAGTATATTCTTCTTCCGCTACTTTAGATTTTCCTACTAATGGAACATCTGAAATATATAAAGACTGTAAAAATATATTTAACAAAATGTATAAAGGCGAACCTCTAAGATTAATTGGAGTGAGTCTTAGCAATTTGGAACTAGATGAAACTACTCAATTAAATTTATTTGAAAATTTTAGTGAAAAAGAACACAAGTTAGATAAAACAGTAGATAACATTTTAAATAAATTTGGCAATAATCATCTTATTACTAGAGGTTCTTTAATACATTCTGACAAAAATTCAAAAAACAATATTTAGAATATAGCAAATGTTACATTTTATTTAGTATATTTGCTATATTTGCTCTTGTCACCTCATAATATTTCTTTGTTCTAAAGCCAATACATTCATACCAAGTAATAGGAAAGTTTGTTAAGGTGTAAATGCTACTTTCTATTTCTTCGATATTAAAATCGTTCAAAGCTTTTTCACATACTTTTGTTATTAACTTTGTACCTATTTTTTGTCTTCTAAAGTCCGGATGAACCAAAAGCACACGTGATTCTACTATTTCTTTACAAAAGTCTGGCATAATTATATTTAATGTTACTCCTACTATTTTCCCTTCTTCAACTGCAACAAAACATAATTTATTACATATTTTATACATCATTTGTACATAATCTTCTGCACATTTTTCATTCCATCTTCTATCTTTATCCTCATTTTCATAAGCAGTAACTAGAAGTTTAGACACTTCTTTTATTTCATTTTTCTTTAATAATCTTATTCTCATTTTAATCACCAAAATTATTATGTGTGCGATAAGAATAACTATACTCATATTCTAATAATTTCAACTTTACAAGTAAACAAGATTTAAATATTTTTATATAAAAAGCTACGAACACCTTGCAGCTCATACAAAGTGTTCGTTTACAAATTACGACATTTTTTCTTTTAACTCTTTAATTTTATTTAATACTTTTCCATATACATAGAAGCTTCCCACTACAAATGTTGTTGCATCAAAAGAGTGCTTGAACGCAAATTCCAAAGCTTCATCCAAAGATTTCATAAGTACATTAGGTCCTCTATTATTCTTTAATGCTACTTCATATAACATTTGAGATGTTGCATATTTATTATCTTCTGTACCAGATGTTAATATTATTGTTGCCTCTTTATCTTCTAATAATATTTTTACCATTTTTTCATATTCTTTCCTTTTTAGAATAGATACAATGTATATCCTTTTATTATTTTTATAATACATATCTATCATATCTATAAAGTTATGCATAGCTGGAGTGTTGTGTGCCCCGTCATAATATATTTCTGGCAAGTCTGATATCTTTTCCATTCTTGCTTTATGTACTACTGTTCTTAAACCTTCATATATTGCTTCATTTGATACTTCATATCCAAGGCTTTTTAAAATATTTATAGTTTCTATACATAAGCTGGCATTTATTATTTGTTTTTTGCCTTTTAAGTTTACTGCAACATTTGGTAATGTTTTGTAATCAAAATATTGATAATCTTCATTAAAGATATATCCAGATATATCTTTATTATTTATTATATGTAGTGTGTTATTTTCCTTCTTACATTTTTCCTTCACAACATACATAACCTCATCTACCATATTATATACAACAGTATGTGAATTAGGTTTAATTATTCCAACCTTCTTTGTTGCAATCTCAGTTAATGTTCCACCTAAAAGTCTTAAATGATCATAATCTACTGAAGATATTATAGAAACAAGCGTGTTAGAAATTATGTTAGTCGCATCATCTCTTCCACCTAAACCTGTTTCTAAAACTGCAAAGTCTACATTTTTTCTAGAATAATATATAAATGCTATTATTGTTAATATTTCAAAGTAGGATAATCTTATATTTTTAGAATTCTTAAAATCATCAATTTTAGGTTCAAGTTCTAATATTAATTCTTCTAGTTCTCCGTTTGTTATATGTTTACTATTTACACTTATTCTTTCATTATAATTTATTAAATGCGGAGTTATAAACTTACCTACTGTGTAGCCTTGTTTTTCTAAAATGTTACTTACCATTTCTGTACAGCTGCCCTTACCATTAGTTCCTGCTATATGTATGAACTTTAATTTTTCTTCAGGACTATCGTATTGTTTTAAGAATTCTTTTATATATTTTAGATCTGGATTTTTACTTCCGCGATAACAGTTATCAAAATATGAATTTATATCTATCATTATTTCTCCTTTTCTTTTGTTACTTATTCACTACTCCATTATATTATAAACTATCTATAAATTACAATAACGCACCTTTTAATACAATGTATTAAATAGCAAAAAGCACAACTCAAATGTTAGTTTAAGTTGTGCTTTTTTGTTCATTTAATTGTTTTAAAAAGATTCGTTGTTCTTCTTACGATTTCCTTTTTGTAATCCTCGAATTTCTCTGCAGATTCGTGTACTTCATTTGGAGATATCCACCCTTTATACTCAGGCCTAAATGGTCTTACGTCAAAAGTATTAAACACCACCCTACTTTGAAGCGTCTTAGAAAACCCTAAAAAATTTGGATGTTGTTCAATAAGAGATTCAAAATCAAACGTAATGTTTTCTTTATATTCTCCGTTTGGAAATAAAACATCCGCTGTAATTTGATTTTCCACCTTTCTACTTTCACACCAATTAAATGCTACGCATCCTCTTTCGTTGCTATGGATTTCGTTAAGATACATTAAATATAATGGATGCGCTGTAGAATACGGATAAAAACGTCCACTCGCTGTTATTATTCCTCTTTTAGTTACTTTTACAACAGGATTCCTACTTGTTTCCATATCACAAAAAGTAGAATGTACTTGTCCTACAACGATGCATGCATTCGTAATACATTCTTTTGAGAAAATATCTACAAAGCAATTCCGTTCAGATTTAGTACCAACCCACCAATTATATATAAATGACTTCTTCCTAAACATGCCCAAACCTCCTTCGTAATTACTTGGATAAGAAATTTATATTATGCTTAGTATTATATCACTTTTTATGTAAATTTACAACTAAAAAACGCCCTCAACTTTCGTTGATGGCGTTTTATTATTTATTAATTTTATTTTGCAAGTTCAACTGCTCTTGTTTCACGAATTACGTTTACTTTTATTTGTCCTGGATAATTCATTTCTGCTTCAATTTGCTTAGCAATATTTCGTGCCATAATTGTTGCAGCAGAATCATCTACTTGTTCCGGTTTAACAATAATTCTTACTTCTCTACCAGCTTGGATAGCGTAAGATTTATCTACACCTTTATATCCATCACAAATTTCTTCAAGTTTTTGTAATCTCTTGATATATGTGTCTACAGTTTCACGTCTCGCTCCGGGTCTTGATGCAGATACCGCATCTGCTGCTTGAATTAATACAGCTTCCATTGTAGTTGGTTCACAGTCACCGTGGTGAGCTGCTACTGCATTAATAACGGCATCAGATTCTTTGTATCTCTTAAGTATTTCTACACCTAGTTCTACGTGTGTTCCTTCAGCTTCATGGTCTACTGATTTACCAATATCATGAAGTAAGCCTGCACGTTTTGCTAAAGCTACATCTAGTCCTAATTCTGATGCTAGAAGTCCAGCTATATGTGCTACTTCAATAGAATGGTTAAGAACATTTTGTCCATAACTTGTTCTATATCTTAATTTACCTAATAATTGAATTAGGTCTGGATGAAGATTAATAACTCCTGTTTCATAAAGAGCTCTTTCTCCTTCTTCCTTAACTGTATTAGCTACTTCTACTTTAGCTTTTTCGATTGTTTCTTCAATCTTTCCTGGATGTATTCTTCCATCTGCAATTAATCTTTCAATTGCAAGACGTGCTACTTCTCTACGGATTGGATCAAAGCTAGATAATACTATTACATCTGGTGTATCATCTATTATGATATCTATTCCTGTTAATGTTTCAATAGATTTAATGTTTCTACCTTCTCTTCCTATAATTCTACCTTTCATATCATCACTTGGTAGATTTACAACTGATATAGTTGCTTCGGAAGTATGGTCAGCAGCGCATCTTTGAATTGCTCCAACTAACATTTGTTTAGCTTTTTTATCTACTTCAAATTTAGCTTTAGCTTGAGCATCTACTATGTAGTTTGCCATTTCTGTTTTCATATCATCTTCCAGTCTTGCCATTAATTCACGTTTGGCGTCTTCAACTGTAAGTCTAGAGATTCTAACTAGTTCTTCTTCTTCTTTTTTGAATGAGTTTTCTAGTTCTTTTTCTTTCTTCTCTAATGCTTGTTGCTTCATAGAAAAGCTTATTTCTTTTTCCTCGATTAAATCAAATCTTTTGTCTACTAGGTCTTGTCTTTGATTTACTCTTTGTTCTGCTTTTTCTATTTCGGCTTTCTTTTGTTTAATCTCTCTGTCTGCTTCTTCTTTTTGTTTAATTACCTCATCTTTAGCCTCAATCATTGCATCTTTTTTAATTCTTTCAGCTTCTTGTTTAGCATCTTCGATCATTTTCTTTGATCTGTTTTCCGCACTCTCTAAGTCACGAGCATCATGTTTTTTCTTTTGCGAACTTGTTACTAAAACAGATGTAGGTATTGAAACAACAAGTGTAGCGACAATTGCTATAATTATACCTGTCATTTTTTTACCTCCATATTAAATTTTCAAAGTACAATATCTAATCTATATAACTTTTATCTATATTAATTTTGACATTGTTTATACAATTTCTGTCAAATTACATTTTGCCTAACCATATTATATAATTTATCCTTCTCAATTGCAAGTAAATGGAGATAAAAAAACAAATTACGTCAATTTCCTACCTAATTATACAATTTTTCTATTATATTTCCTAAACATCTTGCTGCATAATATGCTTCCTCTAAAGTATTTCCTGTTGCGCCAACTTCAATTAATATACTGCCGTCTTCTATATGTTGATTATATCTAGAATCTCTAACTAAAACATGTCTAAAAAGTCCTGGATACATAGCTTCACCAACCTTTGCTATTTTAAGTGCAGCGCTTAAATTTTCTTTCCAATATTTATTTTCTAAACTTTGATATCCCACACCTATTACTATCATAAGTTTAGCTGTGCTTTTACCATTTATTTTCGTTCTTGGTCCAAACGTTAAATCTCCGGAAGCATCTCTATGAACATCTATTACAAGTCCAAAATGAGAATACTCTTCTAAATTTTTATTTAATGTTTTCATAGAGTTTTTATATGCATTGTTATATGATACATAGTCATGAGGAGTTGTATCAAATATAGTTTCTATCCCCTTTTCGTTTAATGTCTTATTTAATATATGCGCAACCGATAGCATATTATATTTCGCATCTTTTGTCCTATATGTTCCAGAATATCCAAATTTATATGTATCACTATTGGTATATGTTTCTGATGTATGCGTTGAATACATTAACACCATATCATCTGATTTTTTTAAATTTAATTCCATATCCATTATTTCTTCATAATTAATTTTCTTAGAAGAATAGTCTAACACCGTTACTCCATCTATATCTATTCTTGTATATGCTTTTGTGCTCTTTTTTACTGCATCAGACTCTTCTAACACAATGTTATTCCCATTTACATCTACTGCAGACGCATCAAACAGGCTTGTATCTTGTGATTGAACAACCTCCTCTTTAATAGCAGGAGTTTCTTTATTATCCACTTTTTCCGCAATTTCTTTTTCTGCTAAAATATAATTGTCCACATTAAGAACAGGATAAGCTTTAAGAAATGCAGTCATATCTAGATTCATATCCATTTTTTCTCTTACATTTGTTGCAAACATAAAAAGTCCATTATATAGCTTTGGCATTCTTAATAAAGATATTCCTAAAATAGTTAACAAACTTGCGCCAAATGTTAAAGATGCACTAATATGTAAGTATTTAGATATTTTTTCTTTTATAATCGTTTTTATATTTTTTATTTTATTTAAAACGGCATTTAAAAAACTAACCGTATATTCCATAGACTATCACCTTATTCTATGTTATTACGATTAGTTAAATATTATGATTAAATTAATCTAAAAGATCTGACATTGAAGTATTATATTTTTCTAATACACTTATTGTTCTTTCTTTTAACCCGATTACCTCTTTTTTAATATCTAATAGTTTTTCCTTTTCTGCTTCAATTAAAGCTTCAATTCTATTTTTTTCACTAATTGCTTCTTGTCTTGCACTTTCAACAATTGCTTTAGATTGATCTTCTGCAGTAATTAGTGCATTAGCAACTTTTTCTTGTTTTTGTAGATATTCACTATCATATCTTTCAAGTTTCTTTCTTATGATAGTTATTTCGTTAGAAAGTCTGTTTACTTCTGCCTTCTCAACTTGTAATCTGCCCTCATAATCTGACTTAAGTTCCTTTATATATTCTTCAACTTCCTTTTTAGCATATCCAAACATTTCAGAAGTGAACTTCTTATCATTCTCCATTTAATACTCCCTCCATACTACGACGGAGTTATTATATCAAAGATTTCGACATTTTTCAATACAAGATATAATTATTTTTTAACTACTTCTAATACAGCTTTAAAGTATGCAATATGTGCTTTTTCATCTTCAATAATTCTCTCAATTATATCTTTTAAATTCTCATTATCTGTACTATTTATAAGATCAAGATATCCATTTATTCCAGACTGCTCCAATGCAATATTTTTTTCAAACATATCTATAAAATCTCTTGTATAATTTACATAGTTTGCTTTCCAATAATCGCAAATATCTATATTGTTATCTATAAATACACAATTCTTTGGATCAACCCCACACTTAACCATTATTTTTGCAAGTATTTCATAATGTTCCATTTCGGCAACAGATATTTCTTCCATTGTATGAGAAACATTCTCTAATCCTTCTGCAGATCCTAATATAAAATGTTGGTAAATGTACTGCATAACACTAGTCATTTCACTTCTTCTATCCGCATAAAGTCTCTTGATTTTGGATATTACTTCAAATGGTAAACTAGTTAATGTTATTTCTGGATATGGTTTATTTACCTTAAAGTTTTTATTAAAATCTATTAAATTTGCTTGTTCAAAATTCATAAAATCACCTAATACATTAATATGTACTAGGTGTATTTTTATTCATATTTATGTTATATGTTTCCAAGTGTAGTTCCTGGATAATAATGATTTAATATTTGCTTATATGTATAGCCCGCTTTAGCTGCACCATTTGCTCCATATTGGCTCATCCCTATTCCGTGTCCATAACCATGTGTAGTAATTGTAAGACCAACATCTGTTTTAGTTATTTCAAAATCCGTAGACCTAAGTCCTAACTTACTTCTAAATTTATTTCCTTCAAATGTCATATCTCCCACCTTTATCTCAGCAATTCTGTTTCCTTCCGTCTTTGATAAAACATTAAATTCAGTTTCTTTGTTTACATCTATTCCTAGCTTTTTTGAAACTTTTTCATATGATAATTTAACCGTATATTTACCAACAGATAAATCTTGGTCCCATTTACTACTTACCGCTTGTAAATATGGATAAGTACTATTCCATACATACTTAGGAAGTTCTGAACTACCATTACTTATTGCGTAATACACTGCCTCTATATATCCACCGTTATATGTTAGTACTTTACCTTCTGTACTTTCTACCGCGTTTTTCACTTTGTTATAATATGCATTAAAAGATGTGCCCCACTTTTTCTTCATTTGATCAACTGTATTATATACTTGATGATAAGTAGAGTTTAATAACGTCACCCCCGCTTTAGCTTTCTTTATTGCATATGTTCTAGCAAGTATAGCTTGTGCTTTTAATGCCTCCGTATGAAATGATGCTGGCATTTCTGCTGCCACAACTCCTATTATATATTCTTCTATATCTATCTTAGATATAACTCCATTGTTATTTAAGTTAATATATATTCCGCTTTTTATTGTTTCAACTTTTTGTTCTTTAGTAGAAGTGCTACTTGTTGTACTAGAATTTTTATTCGTATCTTTATTAGTAGTACTTGTATTGGTTTTATTTGTTGCAGTTGCGTTTGTTTTTTTATTAGTACTTGTAGTTGGTTTCTTAGTAGATGAATTTGTAGTTTTTGTATTATTTGTTTTTTTAGTATTACTAGATGAAGTATTAGCAATTACTTCCTTTTTGCTCTCTTCTTCAGCTGCTGTTTTTTCTTCTTTTTGACTAGCCATCTCTTCTTTATCTTCTACTTTACTCTCTTCTTTATATATCGATACTTTTCCAGCATTAGTATTATTATCTATGTTTCCCTCTGTTTTAGGCAGAATAGCCGACATTGCAACCGTACCTATAACAACTCCATTTATTACTAGAACTACAGATGCTTTTCCTAATTCATTAAAGTTTTTCTTTACATATTTTCTAAGTCTACTCAAGAAATTAGTATATTTACCATCACTAAAATTTTCATCTCCAAATTCATATACATCTTCTATAGTCACATAGATGTATATGTTTTCTTTACTTCCTATCTTTTGGATATTATGTGTTATTTGCATTTTTTTCTCACCAAAAATATTTTGGTTTAATTTATATCATTTATACAGGCCATCATATTTTAATAGCTTTTTTGTATAATCTATGATATAATATTTGCGTTGTTAAATTAAACTAACCACTAACTATGTGGTTGTATCGTACTAATTAGCTAGAAGGAGGTTAAAATGGCTACTAGATTAGTAAAATACAACGGAAGTACTGCTACATATGAGTCTTGCAGTTCTCCTACACTCCTTAAAGAAGGAGAGTTTTACGAAGTGGTATCTAAAGACGTTGGAGAATGTCAAACCAATTATACATTAAAAGGAGTGGATGGCTATTTTAACTCCGTTTGGTTTGATAATGTTAAAGTCGGGCTTGTAATTGCTACTAAACCACCTAAAGTAGGCGAACGGTTTTTATGCTATGAACAACTACCCGACGGTAACAAATACTCTCGTACTACCGTACTCACTTCCCGGGTTAGAAGCGTCGAGCAAATAAACAACAAAGGATATAAAATCTATACCCTTAACAGTTGTTATATTGTTCATGTTATCTAACAGAATGCAGGTCTAGAAATATCTAGGCCTGTATTTTATTTATACTACTTGCATTTATTTTCTTTTGTGATATAATAATAACTAGTTTTGAATATATAAAACCTAAGACAAAGCAAAGTAAGTTTAAGAGAATATATTCTAGAGAATGCGGGTCACCGGCTGTAAGCCTGCTAATATACTTAAACCGAAATTTCACTTTCGAGGTGCTCTTTTGAACTAACGGTAGATTGAGTCGGCTAAGGCCCGTTATAGCTTGTTAAGTGCGTTGAATAATCAACGAATTTAGGTGGTACCACGGAAGCAAAGTCATTTCGTCCTAATCTAGGATGAAATGACTTTTTTATTATGTATAAACAAGGAGGAAATTTTAATGGAAATATTACAAAACATGGATAATATTCTTAAAGCCGGTTTAGAACAAATCGAAGCTACAAAAACAGTAGAAGAACTTCAAGATGTTCGTAGAGAATTAACTGGTAAGAAAAGTCCACTTTCTGAAGTATCTAAATCTATGGGTAGTTTAGATGCTGAGGCACGTAAACAAGTTGGTATGAAAATTAGTGAGATAAAAACTACATTTGAAACTAAACTTAATGAAAAAGAAGCAGCATTAATTGCTTCTAAAAGTGTATTAGACGAACCACTAGATTTAACATTACCCGGAACTAAAATAAACGGTGGTGCTCTACACCCTATTACTCAAATGTGTTATGACTTAAACGATGCTTTCGCATCATTAGGATTTGAAGTATACAGCGAAGATGATATCTCAAGTGAAAAATATGCATTTGATAACTTAAACTTTGCTGCAGACCATCCGGCTCGTCAATCTATGGATACATATTGGATTGAAGGAACTGAAGACAAAGCTGGTACTGAAAGATTATGTTTAAGACCACACCTAACTGGCGGTTCAGTAAGATATTTATTAAAACATGGTGCTCCAGCTAGATTTGTATATCCAGGTAGAGTATATAGAAATGAAACAACTGATGCTAGACACGAAAGAGCGTTCTTCCAATACGAAGCATTAATAGTAGATAAGAATATATCCTTCTCATCTGGTATGGTTATGATACAAACAATACTTGAAAAAGTATTCGGTAGAAAAATTAATGTTAGAATGCGTGAAGGTTTCTTCCCATTCACAGAACCAGGATACGAAATAGATATGGAATGTCTAGTTTGTGGTGGTAAAGGTTGTAAGGTTTGTAACCACAATGGCTGGATAGAAGTTATGCCAGGTGGTGTTATACATCCAAACGTACTTAAATCTGCCAACCTTGATCCAAATAAATGGACTGGTTTCTATATCAACATTGGACTAGATAGATTAGTTATGATGCGTTATGGCGTAGATGATGTAAGACTATTCCACAGCGGAGATTTAAGATTCTTAAATCAGTTCAAGTAGAAAGGAGATTACAATGAAATTATCTTTAAATTGGATTAAAAAATATATAGATTTACCTGATTACATTACTTCTAAACAAATAGCTTATGATTTAACTTTAAGAACAGTTGAAGTTGAATCTGTAGAAAACACAGCTGAAAAATTTCATGATATTGTTGTAGGTAAAATCTTAGAAATAAAAGCACATCCTAATGCAGATGCATTAAGAATATGTATAGTAGATATTGGTCTTAATGAACCCGTTCAAATCGTCTGTGGTGGTTCAAACCTATATGAAGGTGAAATGGTTGTAGTTTCTAAACCAGGTGCTGAAGTTGTTTGGCATGGTGAAGGTGAACCAGTTGTAATTAAAGAAACTAAAATGCGTGGTGAATACTCTTATGGTATGATATGTGGCGCTGAAGAAGTTTTCTTAGACAAACTATTTCCACCTGAAAACGATCACGCAATAGTTGACCTTAAAGGTGTAGATTGTAAGCCAGGAGATAACATAGCAGACGTTATAGAAATGAACGATACAGTTATTGAAATAGATAACAAATCTTTAACAAATAGACCTGACCTTTGGGGACATTATGGTATAGCAAGAGAATTATCTTGTATATATAATGTACCATTAAAAGAATTAGATAAAGTGGAAATAGATAGCACATTACCTAAATATAATGTTGAAATATTAGAACCTACTAAGTGTCAAAGATACGTTGGTGTAGAAATAGAAAATGTATATGAAAAAGAATCTCCTATGTGGATGAAAGCAGCATTAATAAATGGTGGAATGAGACCAATTAATGCAATTGTAGATATAACAAACTATGTTATGCTTGCAGTAGGTCAACCTACTCATGCTTTCGATAGAACACATGTTAAAGGTGAAAAAATAGTTGTAAGAAATGCGAAACAAGGTGAACAACTACTTCTTCTAGACGATAACTGTATCGCCCTAACAGAAGATGATTTAGTAATTAGTGATACAGAATCTGCACTAGCTCTTGCTGGTATCCGTGGTGGTAAGAAAGATTCAATTCTTCCTGAAACTACTGGTGTGCTTTTAGAAGTTGCAAACTTCACAGCTAAAACAATTAGAAAAACTGGTAAAAGATTTGATGAAAAAACAGATTCATCTATTAGATATGAAAAGAACATAGATACTGAACGTGTAGATTTAGGTCGTGATATGGCTCTTATGTTATTTAAGGAACTATTCCCTGAATCTAAAGTTGTTAAATACAATGATGTTTACCCAGTTAAAACTGAAAGAGAAAAAATTGATGTAGAGCAAGAATTCTTAGATGTTAGACTTGGTAAAGTTATTCCTAAAGAAACCATAGAAAAAGTACTAACAAGTGTTGGCTATGATGTAAGCTTCCAAGATGGTGTATACCACGTAACAGTTCCTGTATGGAGATCTACTGGTGACGTTTCACTTAAAGATGACGTTATGGGAGATATAGCAAGACTATTAAGCTTTGAATCTTTTGAAGCCAAACCATTACCAGTAAACTTTGAACATGCAGTTCATCAAAATACAGCATTACTTGAAAGAAGATTAAGAGAATATCTAGCATATAGATGTGGAATGAATGAAATATTTACATATCCTTGGATAGAAGATAAATATATCTACGCAGCTAAAATAGATGTAACAAAATCTATAAAACTAGCTACTCCACCTTCTCCAGAAAGTGCAATTTTAAGAAGTTCACTTGTTCCTGGTATGTTAGAAGCAATATCTAAAAACCTTAGATATATGACAAACTTCAAAATGTTTGAAATGGCTCAAGTATTCGAAAAAGGTGAATACCACCCATCTTCAGAAGAAGAAACATTACCAGTACACAAGAAATACTTAACAGGTTCTGTTGTTGGTAAAGATGCCAAGGCTATATTCTACGAAGCTAAAGGTATAATAGAAAACATGGCAGAATATACTCATATGGAAGGATTACACTTTGTTAAAGGTGAAAGACCTACATGGGCAGATGTTAATGCATATTTAGATATTATGCGTGGTGAAACTAAAGTTGGTACATTATCTTTAGTATCAGTTCAAACAATGATGGACAGCAAAATTAAACGTACTAACGTAGCAGTGTTTGAATTAGACTTTGGATTACTTGTTCCATTTGCTTCTAGAACAAACGAATTTGAACATTTACCAGTATTGCCACTAGTAGAAAAAGACTTATCTTTACTTGTAGACGAATCTACTACTTGGGCAGACATCCACTCTACAATTAAAGCTAAAGTTAAAGAAGTAGAATTCATTGAAGAATACAGAGGAAACCAAATTCCTGAAGGAAAGAAATCTATAGTATTAAGACTTAGACTTTCTAATGATGATGGAATGCTTACTTCTGAACAAATTAACAGCAAAGTAGATTCTATTGTTAAATCTTTAAACAACAGATTTGGAATTACTGTTAGAGCAGAATAATATAACAAATTTATTATTTAAATAGAAATAAACAGACAACATTATATAAATGTTGTCTGTTTTTGTTTTAGTTTAAATTGTTACGAATAACGGTTCTGATTTTCTCGCCTGCAATAACAAGGAAGCCAGCAACGTTCAGCTTTTCAACCGCTTCCACTACAACCATACTGTCCCAAAGAGCGATATGTCTATACTTATTCTTTGCAATGCTATCCTTGAGAACACGATTTGCATGTTTGGATACAGTTCTAGGGCTTACACCGAAATGTTTAGCACAGTCCGGATAGACCACATCTCCCATAGTTTCGGAATTATAATCAAGGTCTTCCACGTGAAGCTTAAGCATATATTTAAGATATGCATAACCCTTTTCATTCTGGTCAATTTCCAGAACCTTAAGAAGAAGCTCTACCATCTTTTCTACAAGCTCTTCTTCTGTTTCGTATTCCGGAACAAGCTTCTTGTTTGTACGAGCTTCGTAAACCTTAGAACCTTCCATAAATGCCAAAAAAGCAAAATCTTGATCGTGATCTAAAATGATCACATCAGCATCAAGCTTCATTTTTTTCCTGCATTCCTCATCTACGGGCAACATTTCTTCTGGCGGAACAGTACATCTGATAAGATTCATATTCCGTGTAACAATAACGTACGATTTCATCTTTCCCTCCAATTTATTAAAATTTTGTTATATAAAGTACGCATAAGTATTATACTCTTTTTACTGAATTTGTCAATATAAAGCAAAAGGCAACGTTACATAAACGTTGCCTTTTAATTATGCTGTTAAATTATGAGTGCACGAATCTTTCCACCTATAACAGGTAAAAACGCACTAGGTTTAGGTGCTTCTGTAAGTGGTGCGATACCCGTATGAGCAAACAACACTTCATACTTCATAGCATTTCTTTCATAGCTGTACTTAATAAGATCTTTCGCGTTTTTTGCAACTGTTGCAGGGCTAACAGCAAACTCTTTTGCGCATTCCGGATAAACCACATCACAAACCTGGTTCATGCAATAGCTATCATCTTTTACATACTTGATAAGCATATATTTTAGAAGATCATATCCTCTTGCGTTTTTGCGTATTCCCAAAGCCTCAAAGAACTCGTCAATGACTTTATTTATGAGTTCTTCTCTACTTTCATACTCTGGAAACAATCCTTGCATAGTAATGGTTTCATACACCTTTGCTCCGTCTACGAGTGCAATTACTGCAATCCCTCGATTTGTAGTTGTAACAAGTCCTTCATTGTTATACCTCGAGACATTAATGCTATTTGGAATCGTAAAAGCTGTTGTACCAAGCTTTCCTACATAGTTTTCAAGATTCCCATTGTTTGTTAAGATTATGTACATTTTTCCTCCAGTGTTTCCTCTTCTTGTAATTTGTACATCAAAAGGCACCCAAGACTGGGTGCCTTTTTTAGCGTAGTAGTTTAGCGTTTGTTTTTGCCGTTTATACAGCCGCTACCGGATAACGAATATGCTGACTCATCATACTGATGAATTCGCTGTTTGTCGGCTCCTCTTTCAGCTGTCTGCTGAAAATCTGGAAATACATTTCGGGTACCTCTGCTTCATCATACGAGATGACTTCAAATCTTGATGCAGGTTCCATCACTTGAGCATCCTCATAAACTTTTGCTCCGTTTTCTTTTGCCGCATCGGCCAGTTCTGTTTTGGCAGTAACAATTATGTACATACCTGTCCTCCAATTTCTTAATTATAATATTTTGTAAACTCGCGTCTACATTTAATATTATAACTCATTTTCCACCTTTTGTCAATAGTTATGTTAACTTAATTTTATTCACATATTCTCACTTATTATATTTCTTGACATAAGCACCCTTAAAGTGTAAAATAGTAATGTTATTTAAACGGAGGAAACTTAAGTGATAGGATATTATAATTACACTGTAATTTTAACATATATTGGGCTAATATCTGGCCTACTTGGAATATTTGCTTCAATAGAAGGACATCCAATATTTGCCCTTGGCGCATTGATGTTTGCAGGCTTTTGCGATATGTTTGACGGACTAGTAGCAAGAACAAAAAAAGATAGAACAGATAAAGAAAAGAAATTTGGAATACAACTAGATTCTTTAGCAGATTTCGTATGTTACGGAATACTTCCAGTGGTAATAGTATATACAACCGGTGTTAAACAATGGTATGCATTAATTGCTTACGGAATATTCTCACTAGCAGCTTTAATTAGATTAGCATACTTTAATGTTATGGAAGATGAACGTCAAGAACAAACAACAGAAGCTAGAAAAAGTTATGAAGGATTACCAGTTACTTCAGTAGCTTTAATTCTCCCATTACTATTTCCAATTATATCTCGCTTTGAAACGCTCGCTAGCATACTTTTTACAGTACTTTTCCTTGCAATTGCATTCTTTTTCATATACAAGTTTAAAGTGCCTAAATTCAAGCTTAAGGGTATGTCAATACTAGTTGCAATTGGAGTAGTAATTTATATACTAATGCTACTTAGAAATGTGATATATAGATTTTAATATACAAAATAGAGCAAAAACAACGAATTCTAAATTTATTAGAGTTCGTTGTTTTTTACGTATCCTATATACATCAAAAATTGTGTGCGCTTACACAGGTGGTTCTATACACCACTTGCACATCCTCCTTTAGTGCCTCCGTTATTTTGTTAAGCTAAAATCATACTCTCCTGTTCCTGCTATTGCTGGGATGCTAGATTTTAGACAAACTACGGGACGCACGCCACTAGTACGGTTGCAGGCGTCATAGCTCACAAGGACATAGCCCGCAAGCACAACATCGCTATAGGAGTTAGCAGACGGAGACGCCAACCAATAGTAATTATTTGATGGTACATATAATCCATCACTTGTTACAATTATATAATTAGCATTATTTATCTTGTATCCATATGTGTCTGTTGTTAATGCCATTGTTGGTGTATAGCCCTTTGCATTCCATCCTGCTGCTAATAACTCTAGTGTTGGTCCTCCTATTGCTCCTACTACATTTGTTCCATATGCCTCTGTATTTGCAAAGTTTG
>JAFXHJ010000005.1 GCA_017536445.1 Clostridia bacterium | reverse complement strand
ATTTGATGTTCCTAAAGATATTATTAAATTTGATTCTCCATCTTGCATAACGTTAGCTACAAAGCCTGTCTTTGTTGTTACTGTTTTACTTCCATCTGAGTTTGTCGTTACTCCAGATTCTATTAGCCCTTTATTTTGAAGTTCAGTAATATATTCATCTACAGTTATGCTTCCTAAATTATCTGTAAGTATTCCATTTTTAACTACTACTAATCTTTGATATTCATTATTATAGTTTTCTTTGTTTACCGTATTCTTTGATCTTCCTATTATTCCACTATCCTCTAAAGCAATTATTGCCGTTGCAGCAAGTATTGCCATTACAAGTATTGTTATACTTAAAACTATTAAAGATACACCCTTTTTGTTTCTTACCATATTCTTTTGTATTCCCCTCCTATATATTTATTTTATTACAAACATCATATTATTACAATATATATTATTTTTTCTTTCTATTTTTTACTATAGCTATTATCTTTTTAAATCCATTCTTATTATATATAACCGCAAACAATATTACACCCATTAACATTAAAATGTTAGTAATTATATTGTTTATATAGAATGCGACAAATGTTAATGTAAACATTATTCCTAATGTAGCCAACATCTTTACATCAATTTTAAAATCTACATACTTTTTGCAATCTACTGCTCTATATATAAACATAGTAAGATACGCAATTATTGTAGATATTGACGCCGCATATAATCCCAGTTTCTTAATCAAAAATAAATTTACTACTATATTAATAACCGCAGCCAAAAACGATGTTTTAGATATGTCTAAAGAGCGTTTTTTAGCCACATATATAACACTAACTAAACCTACCCCTACATTGAATAATGATGCTAACATTAGAAGTGGAATTTGGTTATATGCATCTTTGAATTTAGCATTTATTATTAATGGAAATAGAAATGGTGTTATTGCTATTACAATTAACGCTATCGATGCAAATACTTTAAATCCTGTATTTATAATGTTAGTAAAATATTCATCCCTATCTTCTGAATCTATATTTACAGCTGCCGATTCTGTCCATGCTATATTAAATATATTATATGCATTTATATATACTCCCGAAAATTTATTTGCTGCCGCATATATACCATTTGCACCTATACTCAATGCACTTGATATTATCGCTCTATCTGATACATTTATTACCCACCAAGATATAGCGTTTGGTATTAATGCAAGCGAGTATTTTAACATTGTTTTTAATGCTGATAATCTAAATGATGCATATTTAATATATTTGTATGTTTTACAAGCAAAGAATAAATATACACCCGCTAACATATTAGATATAAATGTTGCAAGGAACATTCCTTCTACCCTAAATTTAAGTACTACTATAAATAGCACATTTAATATTACAGTAAATGATGCTACTATAAAGCTACCTATTGAGTATTCTTTGTTCTTGCCTAAACCTCTGGACAATTGCAACATCAATCCAGATACCATATTTGCTATTACATTTAAAAGCAGATATATCTTATATTCATTATGTATATAGTTTTGTATTACGCTATATAATCCCACATATATTAATGTTTGAAATAAGAATAATACAAACGTACTTGTTATTAATTTTGTTTTACCATTTTCATCATCGCGAGTATCTATTAAAAATCTAAATAACCCTTGTTCTATTTGCAATGTGAGTATTGGTAATACACATGCTACTATTGTATTAAATAGATCTACTATGCCATATTCATCCGTTGAAAATATTGCGGTATAAAGAGGCAATAATAGAAAGCTAATAAACTGCGTACATACTTTACCTATTGTAATAATAGCTGTGTTTTTCATAAGTTGTTTTTCTTTCGACATTTATTACATTTTCCTTTCGTTATTTGTTATATCATTTCTTTTATTCTTTTTACTTTATTTTCATCATATACGTATTCTTGTCTTTCCTTAACAAAGTTTTTAGAACCACGTTTTTCAAAATCATATCTTGGTATTAATTGTATATGAAAATGATTCATTGGTCCATCACACATAGTACATAAATATACACTTTCAGAACCATATACTTCTTTTAGTATATTCATCATTTTCTTTGCAAATACAAATACTTTATTACACAAATCATCAGATATATCCATCATATCTTTATAATGTTTCTTAGAAGATATTACTGTATGTCCCTTAGCCCTTGGATTCCCCACTAAGAAGCATTCTATGTCTTCATCTTCATATAAAATTTTATCTGTATTATCACCATATAAACAATCATTGTGTTCTCTATTAAAACAAGTGGGACAAATTCCGTTATCTACTAAATCTGGCATTTTAACTTCACCCTTAATTACTAATTCTTCTAGTTCTTTTTCGGATAATCCTTTTAAGTTTTGCATATTCCACCTCTTAAATATTCTATAGATTTTTCTTTTTCATAGTTCAATTTATTCTTTACAGATACGTAATCTATTTCTTCATCTAACTCTTTGCCTACGACATCTTCTAATGAATTTACAGCCCTTTTCTCTAGCCCAGTTAGACTAATTAAGTCTTTTAATCTTCCTCCTCTAGATTTAGGCATTATAACATATTGCTTCCTTTCAAAAATTATACTAAATACTAAGCCATGAAACGAATTTGTTACAATGTATTCTGCGTTCTTAAAAGCATTTATAAAGTCTGCAGGTCCTTTTGTATACATAGACATCAATTGATTCTTATATGCATTATATTTTCTAAAATGAATCACTTTAAGTCCTGTTTTACAAGACAAATAATCCGTTATTTTAGTTATTTCCGGATCTTCAAATAATGTATAAACAAGTATGTACTTTGTATTATCTAAATTTAAAGTTTTTTCTTTAGTTAGTATCTCTTCCCATTTTTCTTTTTCAAGAAGTAATGTAGGATCTAACACCTTCTCTACTTTTTTGTTAAGAATTCTTTCTAAACTTTTCGCAACATTTTCTTCTCTTACAGATATAAATTCTAGTTCTTTAAGTTTTTCTTTAAAATCATCTTTATTTATTTCTAAAAGTTCATCGTTTCCAACGCTTGCGCCATATATTATTTTCTTTGTATTTTCTTTTTTAAAATTTAATGTATATATCTCTGAAAGTCCTCCCGTAAGCTCTGGATTGAATATCTGATCACTCCCTGCTACAAGTATATCCTCATTAGTTATATCTTTTTCTATATTTTCTATCCTGTAATACTTCTTAGTATTACCGTCTAAATGTGCATCACAAAAGCTCTTAAAACTTTTCTTTCTTTTTAAGTTACGTGGCATATACCATAAACTAGAGAAAAAAGATTTAAGAGAGTTGGTCTTTATTAATTTGTAATCTTTAAGAATATGCTTATCTTGGTAGTTTATAAAAGAAGGAGTAGTGTCCATATCTTTTAGTAATTCTTTTAATGCATATGCTTGAAGATTCGCTCCATAATTTTCCGCATTATGGAAAGTTAAAATCTTTACATTTTTCATAAAAATCTCCTTCATTAATTATACCAAACTGCATATCTTTTAGCAATATATTGCGCTTAATATATATGTTTTATGTCTACCGTTTTGGTTAAAATTTGCATTTAGTACTTTTTCGTGATATAATCTTGATGCGTTATATCCAAAAATTTAATCGTAATTACGAGAAAGGAAAGACATATGAAGTATGTAGTAGGACGTATTGGCAATATGTTGGGCGGTCCTTTTAAAATCCGTTATTCCAACGCAAAGTGTATTGAAGCTGATTCTGAAAAAGAGGCTGTAGACATCTACAACTCGCACACAGAATCTTCCATATCTTCTCGCACGTTAGGTCCAACTTTGGCCAAGTGCATCGGATTTATGGACGAAAAAGAACAACTTATAATTCCGGATTATCACTTGAAGTATGAATCTGGAAAACATCTTCGTCCCCCACAGCCTGGTACGCGCAATCATCTTGTGAGCAGACTGCTTGACCCTCCAACCGAAATCACAGACTATAGTTTTTATGTCCTTGATTTTATTCAAGCTGTGTGCCCTAAAGATGCATTGGAAATTTATCAAGGTTTGTATCCCTCAAAGAGCTTTAAAGCCTATGTTTTAGGCTATTTGGACGAAAACAATAATTTTATTGTTCCTAACATTTTGGATTATATGACATAAGTCACATATTACAATCTAAACAAATTTGCAAATAACAGCACCCCATATTTGGGGTGCTGTTTGCTTTTTAAATTAATGTTAAAACAATTCCTAGTATAACAAGGAGTGAACATAGTAGTTTCTTTATTACATTTTTTTCATTAAATAATATCTTACCTAAAATTATTACTTCTATTACACTAAGTTGTTTTATAACCGTCATCACTGCAACTTTACTTTCTGGCATTTCATTAGCTATAAACAAAAACCTGTCACCAAACACTAAACTTAAAGCTGCTATTAAAATCCAATAATTTTTGTTCATGGATTTAAGGTTTATCTTTTTTTGCTTAAATAACAATATAACCCAATAAATTACCGTTAAAAATAATAAAAAGTAAAATTGAAGTTGTGAACTTGTTACCTTGGTAGTTATTCCCTTGTCTATAATAGCCGAAGTGGCATTTAGAAAACAGGAAGTCAAAAGCATTAATATAGCTTTTGTGTCTACTTTACTTTCGCCTTTCTTACCACCTATTTTATTTATTAATATCAGCCCTGATATTACTAGTATAATTCCTGCCGTTACCCATAATGTTAATCTTTCACCTAAAACAACTATGCTAAGTAGCACAGAAAAAATTATTCTAGATAAATTTATTACTCCATACAGACTTATTTCCATTCGTTTTAGTGCGTTTAACGCTAGTACCCATGCAATTACTATTATTACAGATTTAAATAAAATGACTAGCAAATATCTAAAGTCTATAATTATGCTGTCTCGTTGCATCATAGCTGAAATAACAAATGCTATTAACGAAAAAACCGCTAACACTTCAAATATTGTATTTTTCTCTATGGACTTTTTCTTTGCGCATTGAAATATACCATTTATTATTGCATACAATGCCGTTAATACAATCCAATTTATCATTCGTCTTTCCTCGTGTTTATTTTATACTAATTCATATATGGATCCCAAGCTTTTAAGGAAACACCACCTAATGCTCCAGATATGCTACCCGTGTTATATTGGAATGTATACATATAACTATCCTCCGAATAATATAGATTTACTATAACTCCTTTTTGTTCATACATTGCAAGCAGCTTTCCCATCTCTGAAACCTGCTCTATTTTACTTAACCTCTCAAAGCCCGGATGATTTAAAAGTGTAGTTGTTCCAGAATCCACTTCGTTGTTGTATTCTTGGTATATTGCTTCTAATTTATACTTGTTGTTTTCATTATTTATACCTAATTTATACACTACTACAATTGCCAGTATAACAAATACCAATATTACCCATATCGGGTTCATTTTTTTATTTTCTCGTTCCTTTTTTGCTTTCATATGTTTTCCCCCTCTTTTATATTAAATTTGTTAATATATTGTTTCGTCTTTTATACACATACATTCTATTATGTTTTTTGCTAATTTGTCAAGAAAATTTGTGTTTTATATAATAATGTAATTTAAAGATTATATGTACAAAGAGACCTAATATTTCTATTAGATCTCTTTGTACATTTTTTTATTATTAATCTTTACTTAATGGTTTCATTGTTGGGAAGAATAAGATATCTCTTATTGAGTAGCTGTTTGTAAGTAGCATAATAAGTCTATCTAATCCTATTCCTAGACCACCTGTAGGTGGTAACCCTATTTCTAAACAATTTACGAAATCTTCATCCATTCCACCAGCTTCTTCATCACCTAAAGCTTTTGCTTCTGCTTGTTTTACAAATCTTTCATATTGGTCTATTGGGTCGTTTAATTCTGAATATGCGTTACCGTATTCACGTCCACCAATAAATAATTCAAATCTTTCAACAAGTGTAGGATCTGATGGTTTTCTCTTTGTTAAAGGAGAAACTTCTACCGGATAGTCTATTATAAATGTTGGTTGAATTAATGTATCTTCTACAAATTCTTCAAAGAACATGTTTATAATGTGCCCTCTTGTATTCTTTATAGGATCAACTTCAAGTCCTTTTTCTTTAGCTAGAGCCCTAGCTTCATCATCTGTTTTAATAGTATTAAAGTCTATTCCTGTTTCGTTTTTGATAGCTTCTATCATAGGAAGTCTCTTCCAACCTGGTGTTAAATCTATGTCTACACCTTGGTAGTTAATTTGCATTGTTCCTAATACGTTTCTAGCTATTGTAGAGATTATTTCTTCTGCAATATCCATCATATCGTTATAGTCTTCATATGCAGCATATAATTCTATATTAGTAAACTCTGGATTGTGTTTGATATCCATTCCTTCATTTCTAAAGTTTCTACCAATTTCATATACCTTTTCAATACCACCAGCAATTATTCTCTTTAAGTTTAATTCTGGAGCTATTCTTAAGTACATATCTAGATTTAATGTGTTGTGATGAGTGATAAATGGTCTTGCAGCATCTCCAGTAGCTACTGTAGTAAGTATTGGAGTTTCAACTTCAAGATACCCCTTTTCATCTAATATTCTTCTTAATTCTTTAATTATAGCACTTCTAGTTATGAATGTATCCTTGACTTCCGGATTCATTATCATATCCACGTATCTTTGTCTATATCTTAAATCTACATCTTTTAATCCGTGATATTTCTCAGGAAGTGGTCTTAAAGATTTTGTTAAAAGCTTAACTTCTTTAGCATGAATAGAGATTTCCTCTGTTCTTGTTTTAAATACAAAACCTTTAACACCTATAATATCTCCTATATCATACGTCTTAAATTCTGTATAAGCTTCTTCACCTAAATCATTTATGCTAATATAGCATTGTAGTCTTCCATACATATCTTGAATATGGCAAAAAGAAGCTTTTCCCATTATTCTCTTTCCCATTATTCTACCAGCAACAACTACATCTTTTTCGTTTAATTCATCAAAATTTTCTTTAACATCTTTGCTTGTATGTGTTCTATCATATTTTGTTACTTCGAAAGGATTTTTACCTTTTTCTTGCAACTCCTTTAACTTGTCCATTCTCACTTGAACTAACTTGTCGATGTCTTCTTCTGTTTGCAAAGACTCATTTACATTTTCTTCTTGCATCTTTTTACCCTCCTTAATATACTAAGCAGTATGTAGCAAGCTACATACTTTTACTTATTTCTAATATTTTATATTTAGCAACTCCATCTGGAACTGCCACTTCTACTTCCTCACCTTTTTTATGACCAAATAACGCTTTACCAACTGGTGATTCTACAGATATTTTTCCACTTGCTAAATCTATTTCAGTAGATCCAACTATATGATATTCTATTTCTTCTTCAAATTCATAATCATAAAGTTTAACTAATGTACCAATACCAACTTCTTTAGTTGAAATATTGTCTACGATTTCAGCGTTTCTTACCATTACTTCTAGTTCAGCAATTTTTGCTTCTAACAATGCTTGCTCATTTTTAGCTTCATCGTATTCTGAATTTTCAGATAAGTCTCCAAACTCTTTTGCTTCTTTTATTTTAGCAGCTACTTCCATCTTCTTTGGTCCTTTTAGATATGCTAGCTCTTCTTGTAATTTATTATATCCTTCTTCTGTAAGAAGTACCTTGTTTTCTTCCATTTTATTTTTCCTCCTAAATGTCTGGTATAGTTTACCTTAAATAGGGCGTTTTGTCAAGTAGTAGTTTACATTTGTCTTAATGCATATGCCAATGGTAATAATCCATACCTATTCACTATATAACCTATTATATCTTTTTTGTTTTCTATTTTGTTAAAAAATATTATATTTGAATTATATTTATCTATAATAGAATCTTCTAAATCTATTATACATGTTTTCTTATTTAATCTCATTCTTGGATAATTTAATCTATAATCGTCTGCATAATATATTACATCGTAATCTATAAATGCTTTCTTATTATATTTAATTATCTCTATCACACATCCATCGCTGTCGTTAATTTTATCCACTTTTTCTAATAGTTCTTTATTAACATTACCTTTCAGGTATATGTTAACTTTTTTATAATTTCTTACAGCTTCTCTAATTACATTTAAACTAATGTTATTCTGCTCCTTATATACAAATAACATTCTTATATCTTGTATGTTAATTTTGTTTTTTACACTATACTCGTCTACATATTTAAAGATATTTCTATCCATCTCGTTTAAACAGCCTATTTTTTTAAGTCCTAACGTTTCTAATGTACTTATTAAATACCTTATTCTCTTTTCTGACATATTTAACTCTTTTGATAATATGTATCTAGTTTCTTCATTGTCTTTTTCTCTAACTATTTTATTTAACCTCGACATAAAAAGCTTCAATTTAATTCTATCAAACACATTTTGTTTTTGCTTAGAATTAATCTCAGACAACTTATTTAATTTGTTTTTTGATAGTATAACTTCTTTTATTTTCTTTTCTTTTAAAACTTCATATTCGTTTGTTGTTATAAGTTTCTTCTCATCTTCTACTTCAAACAAAATAAATTTCATATATATCACCTAAATAATATATATGAATAATTAATTTTAATATTACATTTTATATTACTATTCTTGGTGTTTATCTTTTCTTGAAAGTTTAAGTTTTTCTTTTGCTTTAGCTACACTTACTCTTTCCCTATTATTATCTAAAGTTCTAACAAGTATACTTGTTAATTTATCTCCTGTTAAATTGCGTTTCATTTTTCCGTCCTCAACAAAAGATATAATTCCTGTTTCTTCAGATACAACTATTACTATTGCATCTGAAACTTCACTCATCCCTATTGCAGCTCTATGTCTTGTACCTACATCTGAGGGTACCATGTTTTCAGAAGCTAATGGAAGTACACATTTTGCTGCTTTTATTTCATTATTTTTAATTATTATTGCTCCATCGTGAAGCGGTGTTCTTGGATTGAATATTGTTTGTATTAACTCAGATGATACTTTTGCTGAAAGATCTACTCCTTCACGAATAATATCATTAATTTTTGTACTTTGTTCTATTACAATTAAAGCCCCTATCTTTTTAAGCGACATTATTTCTACCGCTTTAACTATTTCAGATACCACTTGTTTATCTCGTAATTTATCATCAAAATCAAAAAGCAGAGATATGTTTTTTCTACCTATCTTCTCAAGTGCGCTTCTAAGCTCTGGTTGGAACACTACTATAATTAAAGTTATTCCATGGATTACAAAAGTTTCAGATATGAATGTTAATATTGGTAAATCTAACATTCTAGCTAACCCTTGTATAAGTAGTATTATTAAAAAACCTTTAAATATCTGCCCCGCTCTTGTTTGAACTACAAGCCTATATATGTAATATGCTATAACTGCAACTATTGCTACATCTAATATTAAAAGTATTACTCTTTCTGGGCTAGATATGTCAAAAGCTTGTTCAAGCTTACGTATGAGTTCCATGAAATTAGTTGATATACTTTCCATTTCTACCTCCTACAACATTGCTGCTAATAATGCTGAAAATACTCCAAGTATACTTCCACCTATTAAAATCCATACAAGTATTTTCACCCATAAACTATTTCTATTCATTTTACAACCTCTTTTCTACTTAAATATATATATTACTAACTCTATCTCTATTTCTTTATTTCAATATCTATATAATCTTTATTTGAACCAAGTTCTTTAAGATTGAACATTATATGCATCGTACCTTCTTTTACATAAAATTCTTCTAAGCCCGTCATTGCATACGTATAATTTTCTTCTGTAAATAATTTTTTAGATACCGCATACGCCTTAACTGTATCTTTAATTATAGTTTTATATGTGTTTCCCAAAATAATTGGTGCTACATCTTCTTGAGTAATAATTTTACCATTAGCAAGATCTATCGTTATACCATATAGTTTATATGTCATATCTTTTCCAGCCATATCATCAACTATTCTTTCGTAAAAAGTGAAAGATAATAAACGTTTACCTTCTATCTTGCTCTCATAAGTGTTATATGTAACTTTATAGGTAAACTTATTTTCTAGGCTCGCTGATTGTTCTTTAACTGCTTCATATCTTTCTGCAAACTTGTTAAGTATAAACTTATTCACATCATCTAGTGATACATCGTTTATTTTAATTTTTGGAACAGATATATTTTTTTTAAAATTTCCTTTAGTTGTTTTATCTGTATGTTTTTCCACTTTATATTCGATGTCATCCAAATACTCTTCTGAATATATATCCACATTTGGATTTTCTTCTCGTTCTTCATATATATTTACAGAACCAACCGGTATATATAAATTCTCTGCTAATACTGTAGGTTCTGGTTCGTTTTTCATTAAATAAAACACAGAAGCGGTTCCTATACAAGAAAAAACAACAAAGCCAAATAATCCTGCTTTAGATTTTTTTCTAGAACCTCTTTCATAATTCATTAATTCCATTTATCTTGCTCCTTTGTTAAAATTTACTCTAATAATTGTATCATATCCTATATGCTTTTTCAACTTATTATCTCTTTATTTTCCGCTTGCTTGTACAGCTGTAATTGCAATTGCTCCAACTATATCTTTAGCCTTGCATCCTCTTGATAAATCATTAATTGGTTTTGCTAACCCTTGTGTTATTGGCCCGTAAGCTGTACCATTACCTAATCTTTCAACTAATTTATATCCAATATTTCCCGCTTCCAAATTAGGGAATATTAATACGTTTGCTTCTCCCGCTACTTTAGACGTAGGTGCTTTCAGACTTGCAACATTTTTGTCTAGTGCTGCATCTAATTGCAGTTCGCCATCTATTATTATATCATTTCTTTTCTCTTTTACTAAATTTAGTGCTGCAGTTACTGTATCTATTTCTTCTGCTTTAGCACTTCCATGTGTAGAATAAGATAACATTGCAAGCTTAGGCGTCTCACCTACCAATTGTTTATATGTATCATTTGACGCCATCGCTATTTCTGAAAGTTCTTCTGCTGTTGGTTTTTGTATTAAGCCACAATCTGCAAAGATATATTCTTTTTCATATCTTGAATCTGGCACTTCAAGAAGTACACATGACGATACACATTTTGCACCAGGTCTTGTTTTTACGATTTGAAGCGCAGGTCTTAAGGTATCTGCTGTAGAATGAATTGCTCCGCATACTAATCCGTCAGCATGTCCAAATTTAACCATTAAAACACCAAAATGTATTTCATCTTTTACAAGTTCTGTTGCTTTTTCTATTGTCATACCTTTTTCTTTTCTTAATTCGTAAAGCCCATTTACATATTCATTATATCTAACAGATTTGACTGGATTTATTAATTCTATTCCTGTTATATCCAAACCGTGTTCAGCAGCCATTTCTTCTATTCTATCTATATCTCCAAGCAAAACTATATTCGCTATTCCTTCTTTTTGTGCTTCCGACGCTGCTATTAAAACTCTTACATCGAGCGCTTCTGGAAGAACTATCTTTTTTACATCACTTTTAGCTCTTCTTTTAATTTCATCTATTATTTTTACCATTGTTTATTCTCCTAATTTCTTTTGATTACACTAAAATTAATACTGTATATTATTAATTCTTATTAAAATAATTTGTTCTCGTTTCCATCTATAATTCTTTTGATATTTGCTCTATGGTTAAATATTATAATTGCTGCAAGAAGTATAGTTAACCATATATTAAAATTTGTTTCCATAAATAACACAACAATTACAAGTAACGCTGCACCTACCATACTACCTAAAGAAACCATTCTTGATATAGCTATTGTAATTACACCAACAGTTATACAAACTAATGCCGCTTTATAGTCTACCATTAACGCGGACATTAAAAAGACCGCAACTCCTTTTCCACCTTTAAATCCATAATATATAGGATATGAGTGTCCTACTATTGATGCTAACATATATAAAGATTTTGAAACATCTCCAAATTCTTGTTTAAATATTTTTGCTACTAAAAATACTATTCCGTAAGAAAGGACTACCTTTAAAAGATCTAATATAAACACAATTGCTCCCCAGCCTTTACCCATAGCTCTTATAGAATTTGTTGTTCCTGCATTTCCGCTTCCTACTGTACGTATATCTACATTTTTAATTTTCTTACACAAAATTATTGATGGACTTATCGCCGCTACTAAGTAACAAATTACAAATACAAATATATTAAATATACTAAACATATTACTCTTTTTCCCCTCTCTCTCTTACAACAATATTTATTGGTGTTCCCTCTAAATCAAAATATTTTCTAAACACATTCTCTAAATGTCTTAAATATGAGAAATGTGCTAATTCCTTATCATTTACAAAAAGTACAAATGTAGGTGGTTTCGCCTTTACTTCTGTACCATAGAATATTTTAAGTCTTCTACCTTTATCCGTTGGAGGTGGTGTCATTGCAACCGCTTCCATAATTACTTCATTAAGGACACTAGTAGAAACTCTTAAGTTGTTTGCTGCATTAACCTTATTTATCATCTCGAAAAGTCCTGTTACTCTTTGGCCTGTCAAAGCAGAAATAGTTATTACAGGGGCATATCCCATAAATTTGAAACTCTTTCTAACTTCTTTTACATATTTAGCCGGTGTCATTTCGTCGTGGTCTATTAAATCCCACTTGTTTACTGCTATTATCATAGCCTTACCTTTTTCATGGGCATATCCTGCTATTTTCTCATCTTGATCTGTAACACCTTCTTTGGCGTCAATCATAATTATTGCAACATCTGCTCTATCTATAGCTGCCATTGCTTTAACTATACTGTACTTTTCTATTTCATCATAAACTTTATTTTTCTTTCTTATACCTGCAGTATCTATAAATACATAATTGCCATATTTATTACTAAATTTACTATCTACTGCATCACGAGTTGTTCCAGCAACATCGCTCACTATAGATCTTTCTTCGTTTAGGATTTTATTTACAAGCGATGATTTTCCAGCATTAGGTTTTCCTATTATTGCAACTTTAATGCTATCGTCATCTTCTTCTACTTCGCCTATTGTTCCAAATGCATCATATATTGCATCTAAAACATCTCCTATACCTAATTTTGCTTTTGCAGATATTGCCATTGGTTCACCTAGACCTAAATTATAGAAGTCGTATATATCTTCTGGTGGTGCGCCAACATTATCTACTTTATTACATACAAGTATAACTGGCTTTTTAGTTCTTCTTAACATTTCTGCTACTTCTAAATCTTGATTTACAAGTCCTGCTCTTATATCTACAACAAACACTATTACATCTGCCATATCCATTGCAAGTTCTGCTTGTCTTCTCATACCTTTATATATAACATCATCCGTCTTAGGTTCTATTCCACCTGTATCTATAATTTGGAATGAAGTTCCTCTCCATTCACAGTCTGCATATATTCTATCACGTGTTACTCCAGGCATATCTGACACTATAGATAATGCTTCGCCCGCTAACACATTAAAAAACGTTGATTTCCCAACGTTTGGTCTTCCTACTATTGCTACGATTTTTTTAGACATTTTTACACCTTCTTTATCTAATATATTTTACCTTAAAACTAGCTCAAAGTAAAGCTTTTTAGGGCTTTTTTATAATTTAATTTTGTAACATATTTTTAATCTAAAAATAACCATAATGTTATTGCTTTTATTTTTGTTAGTTGTATAATATAATATGAAATTATAATGTATACAAAGGAGAAAAATCATGGAAAAAAACAAAAAAATATTTCCATTTTATAAACTATTTTCGTATGATATTCTGTTTTATTACGCAATATCCATACTATTCTTAAATGGCGTTAAAGGATTAAGTTTATCTGAAATAGCGGTGCTTAATGGTGTATACGCAACTTGTGCTATTATTTTCCAAATACCAGCAGCGCTTATTACCGATAAAATAGGGCTTAGAAATTCGATGATACTAGGAAATATATTCTGTTTGCTATGGGGTATAGATTATTTAATAGCCCCATCATTTGCAACGCTAGCAATTGGCGATTTACTATTAGCATTAGGTTTTGCGCTAAAAGGCACATCCGAATCACCATTCCTATATTCTTCACTTAAGAAGTTAAATAATCTTTCGGAATTTTCCAAAGTTGAAGGTAAAGGTTCTTCACTATATTTTATAGTTGAAGCACTAGCGTGTGTAGCAGCCGGCTATTTATATAAAGTAAATGTATATTTACCACTTATTTTCTCATGCATATGCGCACTAATCGCGATTGTACTAGCTTACTTTACTACTCCTATTAAGAATCTGAAGGCAGCTAACATAACCCCTAAAGAAAGGAAAGACGAACTAATTTCTGGATTTAAGTTTATATTTAAATCTAAAAGATTACATGCATTATTAGTTTTTGCTTGTCTTTTCTATGGAATATTAGCAGTCGCAGCAACATACTTTAAAACATTCTTAACAGTAATAGAGGTAGATTCTACTACCTTTGGATATATATTTGCAGCTGCGTCAATAACTGCTTCAATCGGCTCATTAGTACAGGAAAAGATCAGTAAGAAATTTAGAAATCAAACGCTTACATTTATGTCTCTAACATACGTTGCAAGTTTTGTGTTTATTGGTGTAATATCAATACTTACAACAAATTACAACGTTCTACTAGTTACTGGCATTGTAGTTTATTTGTTCCAAATGTTCATAAGAGGTGCATATAGAATAATTGTTAAAAACTACGTAAGTAACTTCACTACTTCAGCAATAAGAAGCAAATTAATGTCTATATACTATCTAGCCGAAAACTTCGGTTCAGCAATTATATTATTTATAATAAGCAAGCCGTTAGATATATTTCCAATTGGACTTATCTATACTATGTCTGGATTTGTATTTAGCGTAGCATTAATTGCAGTACTAAACTATATGCAAACACGTATAGGGTTAAAGCCTGAACAATATACCAAACGTGATAGATTAAATCTTGATGATTAACGTAAACTAAAACTAATATTGTGAATAAATTAATATTAACATACAAATAAAGAAACTAGTGATTTTTATGATTTTCACTAGTTTCTTTATTTAATTAATACAGATATATTCGCTTCCACGAATACTTGTTATTTGTTCCATCTTACCTGTTTCTAAATTTACTTTATAAAAAGCCAAGTCTGAATTCAATTTAAAGTATAATATGTGATCAACTATTTTTACACTTTCTACAGGCTTTTTAGTAAGAGCTTGTTCTTCTTTTTTATTCATATCTATTACGTATAATATATTCTTTTCGTTCTTGTTTATATAATATACTAGATGATTTTTAACAGCTATCATATTCTCTAATGAATATCCAGCTTTAACATCGGCATCTAAGTATACTTTGTTATTTGTAAGCTTAGTTATGTCCTTGCCGTTCTTGTTCATTCTGTATAACAATTCATCTGCAACAAAATATATATTCGAACCATTTATCATCATGTGAGAAACTATTTCTTTATTTGTTAAAACAGTTCTACCGCTTCCATTTATATTGTATCTTACAATACTTTTAGCTGTTTTTCCTTTTGTTACAACAAATATGTACATATCATCCATAACAAATTGAGTTACTTCAGCATTAATTAACTGAGATGATTTTTTAGTATCTATATCATAGACATATATGCCTGTTTTTTCTGTTTTTTTATTTACAGAATAATAGTATATTTTATTTCCTCTAACTATGTATTCATAAACATCACTTAATGAATAATCTAACTTTTCTAAAGTCTGTGTATTTATAGAATACAATTTATATTTAACTAACCCAAACAGTTTATCTTCAATAAGTTTAATATTGCTGAAATTTTCCGTACCTTCTATTTTAGTCCTAGATTCATCGGTTGCTTTGTATAACATTACAGCGTCAGGAGCGTCTTTGGTATAACCTTCAGATATATAGTACATTTTAAGGGTTCTAGCCAATGCAGTTTCTTCTATGACTTGGTTTGCAATCTTTGTGACATTATTATATATATTTAACTGTTTCCAAAGATAAATAGATAAAAGTACTATTACAACAACAATTAATACATATTTGACAGTTCTTATCCCAAATTTATTCTTGTTTTTACTTTTTAAATATTCTTTTCTAGACATTGCATTCTTATCTGAATATTCCATACTCTCCCCTCCTAACTTCCTATATTATACATCTCAAAAATATCTTTTTCAACAAATATTAACATTTTAAATAATATTATTTGTTTATATTTTTAATATACAAATAAGTTCTTGTGTTTTTGCACAAGAACTTATAATTTATATAATAAAATCTGTTGTAATTCCCTTAGCAGCAGGAATTCTTGAATCCAGACAAATTACCGGTCTTAAACCATATGATATATAATAATATATACCCAAACTAATATTTCCAGACGCAGAAATTCCTAACAAATGTTTCTTTCCACACCCAGAAGGTGATGCAAATGCTGTAGATGTGCCACTAAGAGTACTCCATATGTACAACTCGTCATTTGGGCTCAATTTTAGTGAATCTTCTCCATTTATACTATAACCAACATCAGCATTATTTGTTAAAATAAGTTTCGGCTCGTATGATATTTCGTCTGCATAAGCATCTCTTTTTTCATTCCAACTTTTTGCATACATTTCAAGAGTTGGCGTTCCTATAGCTCCGATTACATATTCTCCATAATCTTTATTGTTTTTAAAATTTGTCCAATATGTTTCATCTAGAAAATATGATACACATCTTCCATTTATATTTGTTTCGTATGAATCATACTCTCCCCACTCCGCCATCCATCTTGTAGCATTCAATATATTCGCTGCTTTAGATGGTACTTTGGTTTCGTTTTCCCAATATACATCGCCTAGCACTTTATCTTCACCATCAATGTTTACAGTAACTTCCTTAACGGTTGCTCCTGGCAGGCTTGGTATAAATTTAGCCTCTAATTTTTCACTCGCTATAAGATAAATACACTCTTCATTTTTATAAAAAACCTTCCACTCACTAACACCGTTAGCACTATAATTTATAGTTTTCCCATAATCTTTTGCGCTAGTTACTAATTCTCCCAGCGTAACCTCCTCATCTTTCAAACTGACAGCTATTCCTCTATTAGAAATATCCATTAACCAATCTTTTCTGTGTATTCCATTATTTGCTAAATCCTGTTCCACTTTCTCTACTAATTCGTTTTCTCTTAATCCATCAACATAGTTTCGTGACCATATTATAGCTGATAGATTTTGCACTTGTTTTTCATTAGTTAAATCAACTGCAATTCCTGCTTTGTCTATCGTATTTGCATTAGACAATATTAGCACAACACTTGTTGCTAATATTATCATAACAATTATTGTAATAACTAAAACTATTAATGATATTCCTTTGTTCCTTTTCATTTTTTCTTCCCCTTTTTATTATTATTATATTTATTATATTTATCATATTTATCATATTTATCATATTATAATATTCATTAATAATTGTCAATCATTCTAAACAAAAACACCCTTGTATATTTATACAAAGGTGTTTTTGTTTTAGCTTTTTACAAGTCGCATTCCTCTGATACCATCACGAGCAAAAACGTTGCCGTAAGTAAGATTTAGCGCATACAGTATACTATGGTTGCAGCCCTTTTGAAGCATACCATCAAGATTATATTTCTTGAAGTCACTAACCTTAAGAGTGCAAGCCTGTTCCATCGTATAGTGCATCTTTTCTTCCACAAGCCACTTTACTGCTGCAACAATCTTTTCTTCTTTCCATGCTCTTACTTTCATTATTTCCCATTCTTTAAATCTGTATTCAATAACAGGTCCTAAGAAAGTATAGATCTCATCTTCCGATTTCAAGATTCTTGAACCGCCATAGTTAATGAGTGTTCTAGCTGTAAGTTTTCTTAAAGATTCTTTTGAGTAAGGGTTAATATTTTCTTTTTTCATAACCCAAAGCAGAAATTCTTTTTGGTTTTCTTTGTCTTCCCAAAATTTAGGTTCTACTTTTCTCATCTCCCAAGCTCTTATATCCCATTCAGGGAAACAGTATTTTATTACATAGTAGTCCTTCATATCGAAAAACTTTCTGAATCCACCCATACTATATTCCATGAAGAAATTGTGATCGAGAAGAAGAATATCTGCTCTTTTGAGTTTGAGCTCCTTAAGTAGCACATGCCGCACAATGTCTTTTATTGTCTCTTTATCCAAGTAATTGTTGGGAAACTTTTTAAGTTCTCCTGTCCGTACCAAATCATACACGTCCATCGGACGCATTCTGGTGTAGTCTCTTTTTATATATTTGCGTCTTTTTTTCATATTCTACCTCCAAATTATTTTTAGTGCTAAAAATAAACTACTCTTATATTATACCATATGAGTAGTTTATTTTTCAACATTATGTAAACATTTATATGCCTTTTATATAATTTTCACATTCTTCTAATTTATTTAATCTTTCCCAGCTATATTCGTTATGTCCAAAATGACCATAGGCAGCTGTTTTACCGTATACTGGTGTTCTTAAATTTAATTCTTTAATTATGTTTGCGGGTCTAAAATCAAAAACGTTATATATTAATTCAAGTATTTTAGATTCGTCTATTTTATTTGTTCCAAATGTATTTACATTTATAGATACTGGTTTTGCAACGCCTATCGCATAAGCAACTTGTATTTCGCATTTATCTGCTAAACCTAATGCGACTATATGCTTTGCAACATATCTTGCATAATATGCAGCACTTCTGTCTACTTTAGTTGGGTCTTTACCGGAAAAGGCACCTCCGCCGTGAGGCGCATATCCTCCATATGTATCTACTATTATTTTTCTACCAGTAAGTCCACTATCCCCTGCCGGACCTCCTATTACAAAATTGCCTGTTGGGTTTACATAGATTTTAGTATTGTTATCCATCAATTCTTGAGGTATAACAACTTTTATTACATGCTCTATAATATCTTTTTCTATTTTTTCATGTAAAATATTATCATCATGCTGTGACGATACAACTATGGTATCTATCCCTACAAACTTATTATTATCGTCATATTTAGCTGTAATTTGAGTTTTTCCATCCGGCCTTAAATAATTTATTATTCCTTCTTTTCTAACCTCTGTTAATCTTTTAGCAAGCTTATGAGCGTAATATATCGCAGCCGGCATAAGTACATCTTCTATTTCATTGGTTGCATAACCAAACATCATTCCTTGATCTCCAGCACCCAACGTATCCTCCATTATGTTTTCTTTACTTTCTTTAGAATTGTCTACTCCTAACGCTATGTCTGCGCTTTGATTATGAACATCTATTAGAATATCTACGTTATTTCCATTAAATAGATATTCATCTTTATCATATCCTATTTCTAATATTTTTTCTCTTGCTATTTTCTCTATATCCACAGTTGCCTTACTTGTTATTTCACCCATTATTAATAACCTTCTATTAGACACCGAACACTCGCAAGCGACTCTGGAATTTGGATCAATACTAAAATATGCGTCTAATACCGCGTCACTTATCTGATCACATACCTTATCTGGATGCCCTTCTGTTACTGATTCTGATGTAAATAATTTCATAATATTTCCTCCCTTTATTTTATATTTATAACTAAATAAAACACTCTAGTTTAACCCAGAGTGTTTTATTTCCTCATCTTCCGGTTAAACCGCAGGATTTAGCACCTAACCTAATAGGTTGCTGGACTTCACAGGGCCTGTCCCTCAGTCACTCTTAATAAGGTTTTATTTAATTCTATATTAATTATATACTTTAATTTTATTTTGTCAACAAGTTTTCAGAGATTACCACGAACCTCCTCCGCCGCCACCAGAGCCACCACCGCTTGAGCCGCCAGCAGACGAACTACTAAAGCCACTAGACGAACCACTACTTGAAGGTGGTGAAGATGTCATAGCACTAGAAGCGGAGCGCATTGTTGAATCCATAAATCCTCCGAAAGTATGTACGCTAAACGAATTGTACCCTATATACCAATTAGGCGGCATTAATGTAATACTTTCAAATTGTTTTATCCATTTATCCGATACTCCTAAGACATACGCATATGGAAGTATATCATAAAAATATTCCGGATTTTTATATACCATAGATTCAAGTTCTTGTTTTTCTGCATTTTCTAAAAATCTCTTAAATCCTCTTATTCTTCCTAACATTTCCGTTCCAAATTTCGTACGTTTTGGCATATATTTATTTATTATAAGTATTAGCATCATACTAATAATACCTATTGCATACGCTGTTAGCCAAGTCTTTTCTATTAATAAACAAGGTAATACAATCATACACCACGACATACCACCAAACATTCCCCCGAACAAACCTCCAAATAATATTGAAACAATTTTCGACGTAGTAGGAATTCCGTTTACATAAATAACTTTTTTGCCAGGAGTAAATACCATTACTATGAATATCGTTTCTCCAATAAGTGGAAATAATATTGCAAACGGCAATGCAAATGCACCCATTTCGCTATACATTAATATAGGTGGTACTGTTATTAATAAGTAAATACCAATTACCATAATTATTAGCCATTTACTTATTCCTGATGCAACTGTCTCAAATATTTTTCTCTTATTTTTCTTATTATTCATCATAGATTTAATTCTTTCTACTGTTTTGTAAAAACTATATCTTAAATCTTCCGATGTAACAGTTTCACCATCTGTATTTCCTACAATTTCTACTTCTTCACCACTTTTAAGTGCTTTCATTATAGTTTTTATACTATTTATTTTAGAACGTTTTTCAAACAATCCTTGCATAAATATTTTTTCAGCGTCATTTGAACCATTATACTCTTTTAATTTTCTTATTACAAAGTCGCTACTTGAAAAAATAGAGCCTCCTTTATTATTTTCTTCTATTGATATATATCCTTTATTTGCTAATGTTAAAAGCAATGAAACTACATCGTCGTCTTCAATATATCCTTTGTACATAAAAGCAATATCCAATGGACTTGCTTTGTCTGGTGGATATAATTCTACAGTTTCTATTACTTGTTCATCTTTTCCATACTTTAACCATAATGCTATTGCAACCAAAAGGCAAAGTATTGCCCCACCTGCTGAAATAAATACAAAAACACTAGTTTCTAACTTTGCTCCAACAAAATATCCTTCATCTAGTTCAACTCTAAATGTTAAAGCTTCTTCTGGCATTAATATGTTATTATACGCTCCTCTAATAGTATTATTCTCTACTATATAATCTACAAATGTATTATCTACGCTACCTCGTTTCCCGCTAGAAAAACCAATTTTTGTTTTATCAAACACTTTAGGCATAGATATGTTAAACTTAACTTCCTTTATAGGTACTTCCCATTCTGTGCCTATTAAGTTAAAATACACTTCATCAAGGCCTTCTAAAGGATCTTTACCAATATTGTATGTGTATTTTATAACATATTGTTTCTTACCATAAACATACTTACTCGCATCTCCGATTTTTAATCTATAATTAGTCCCCACTATTTGTTTACTATACTTGTCCGAAACATAAATATCTTTTATCTGCGCTCTATTTGAATTTATTGTGCCATCTAATCTTGTAACATTATTAGTCAAAGGTATATCCCTATATATCCCATGCTTTGACTCATTAAATGTAACATTTAATACTTCTGTTATTTCATAAGTATTATTCTCATTTATAGTCATATCTATTTTATAATTATCTATTATAAAATCATAACCTTTTAAACTATCGTCTGATGTATACTCTTCATTACTATTAATTTCTCCTATTGTTTCACCTTGAAATTTTGGTTCAACGGTTACTTTATATTTTGAAATGTCTTTTAGTGTATATTCTCTATCTATTTCACTTACTGGAGTATAAATATAAAAATCTAAATATTCCCCATTTTCAATAAACCCATTTATCGAAGATGTAGCAATAATTTCATTTAAATCAGTATAATAAACTACTTTAATTGTATATGTCGCATCATTTTTACCAGAATTACTTATAATTCCTCTTATATATGCTTTATCTGCATATATTTCTTTATAAGTAATGTTTGTAAGCGAAATATCCCCGTAATATATATATGACGTATCTTTAATATCTTTATATGACGTACTAGCTGCCGCTCCATATGCAAAAACATTACAAATATAAAGTATTAATAATATTAATATATAGCATATTTTATTTATTCTTTTTAACATTAAATTTCCACCTTTATACTTTTTCTTTCGTTTTGCTCTGCAGCAAACATATCCCATGTTTTAAATCCCATTGCTTCTGCAAATAATGTATTTGGAAATTGCTGCAATTTAGTATTATATACCCTAACGCATCCATTATAATATTTTCTACTTTTCGCTATTTCATCTTCTACTTTAACTAATTCTTTTGCTAATTCTATGAAATTCTCGTTTGCAGTAAGATTAGGATACGATTCGCCTAGAGCTACTAGTTTTAAAACTCCATCGGCCATATTCTTATCTGCTTCTAACTTATCATTCATTGACATCGATGAATATGTTAGCGCTCTTGCTCTAACTACTCTTTCTAGCGCTTCTTGCTCAAAGTTTGCATAATTCTTAACTATTGCAACTAAATTAGGTATTAAATCCCATCTTTTTTTTAGATAGACGTCCATAGTAGAAAAAGCTTCTTCTACCATATTTCTTAAAGTTACTAATTTATTATATATTAAAAAAACTATAACTCCTGTAGTTGTCAAAGCTATTATTAACCCTGTCATATTACCTATTCTCCTTTTTATATATTATTTCTCCATCTTTACAATAAATAGTACATTCAATTTCGCCAGTATACCATTCTTCTGCTTTTTTGATTTTCTCCCACATTTCTTTCGTGCCTTCATATTCTATCGTTCTTATACTTCCACCCATAAAAGCAGCTCTGCCAATTTCTTCTATAGTATCTGGTAGTTTTACCTTTGTTATATTTGTATAATTCATAAAAATATATTCATTTATCTTTTTTGTATCATCTGGTATTTTTATTTCATCTATTAGAGACCCATAAATATACAATTTACATTCACTATTATTATTTGGGGCATCGTAATATGAAAAATATACAGTAGATATTAAATCTTCTATTGTTCCTAGAAAGTTAATTTCTTTAATATTTGTATTTTTAAATGCTTCGTCTTTTATAAATTTTATTTTTTTAGTAAATGTAAATTTATTTAATGTAGCATTATTTTTAAATATATCATAAAGCGTATCTACGTTAGCATTAAATATAACTTCATCAAAATTAATATTATTAAATGCCTTATTTGAAATAATCTTTACACTTTCAGGGATATATAATGTATCTATTTTTACATTTTCATTAAAGACCTTATCTTTAATTTCAACTATACTATTATCTATTATGACGTCTAGTTTTTCTTTGCCACTATACTTTAAATATCCAAGTTTTCCATCTACTACATTTGCAAGCCTTGTATTGTTTAATGTTTTCCATGATTCAATCAACTCGTTAAAATTACTTCCTGCTTTATAATATCCTGCACCTACTATAAACGCTTTATGTTTTAAAACTACGTTTGTTTTTCCATCTATTACAGTAATATAATGATTGTCTGTATATACATTCTCGCTTTTAAGCCTTTCTAGTATAAACCCTTGTATCTCTTCATCTGTCTTTTTCCCACTTTTAAATGCTAACTGGCCCATTTCTATTACTTTTGTTTTTAATTGTTTTGTTTCACTTTCTAACTTTATATCGTATTCGCTTTTTACAGTTTTATTTAAATTATTATTTAATGTAACTCCTAGTACTATTAAAAATAATATGGTTGTAAATAAAAAGGCTATTTTTTTTATGTTCCTTTTTCTTATTTTCTTTCTCATTACTGCTCCTTATATTTCCCTATTAATTCTTGCTAAGTGTTCCCTTTCTCTTTGTTTTTCCATAGAAATTCTTTCTGCGCTATACTCATCTTGTTCTAACGGCTTATGATGTTTATAAAACCCTATAATATCTCTTAACACACCCAATCTAGAAGGATTAGATGAACTATATATCCCGCCATGTGTAGAACCTCTATATATCTTGCTACTTATTCTATATCCATTATCTTCGTAATATTTTATACAATTCTCATATCTTTCTGCTAGTTCTCTCCCCCAAATTTCTCTTTGTGCTCTTCCTTGTTTTACTCCAGTACTTCTAACTAGATATGACATATCATGCATTGGTGCTATTGCTTGCGATTTATCTTTTTGATTTCCTTTTTCATCTCTTTTTACAACATTTCCTTCTATATCAAACTCCCAAGCCTCTTTATTTGCTTCTAATTCCGCCACATAATACGCAAATTCTATTTTTTTATATGCTTCTAGATTAAATTCTTTTCCAAATAACTCTTCAAAGTCTTTAGTTCCAAAAGGATATTCCAATGTATCATTTGGAATTGGTATAGAACCTGCCGCACCGCCTATTAAAGCTCTATCTACTACTTCTGGATGTAACATTGCAAACCTTTGAGCAAATACTCCAGATGAAGAATAACCATTTAAGAAAACTTTTTCCGCAGTAGTTTTTTTGTAGTCTTCTTCTATTAGTTCACGTGCTTCTTTAAGTGTTTCTAACACTTTTAAGTCCACGCGTTCAAAATCTATAGGATATTCTCCTTCAAAGCACTCTCTTGATAGCTGTTGATAATATGGTCTTCCACCTTTTACATCCGGAACAAAAGGTATTACAATCGGTGCATCGTCTACTATCTCTACCGTTCCTCTTAAGCCTTCAATTACTCTATCTGCAATTCTCATAGGATCATTAGTTCCCTCATAATTAACGCTTTCTAGAACAACATTTTTACCATCATCTAATTCTTTCGGCACAACCAATATATATGGCAATGCATTTTTACTATTAGGCTTTAACACCAAATGACCTATAAATTTCTTTCCCTTTGAATTTACATATTCTCTAGTCATTTTACACCTCTTTAATTTAATGTCATAGTATCATAAAGTGTGTAATTTCGCAACAATTCTTAAAACAATTTGAACTTAAATAAGCTATTTTACATACAATGTAATATAAATGTAACAGGTGGTATTATGGATAATGTATGTTATTTCTTAGCAGTTAAATTTAGAGTTTGCCAAAGCGGCGTTCCTATCGTATCTGAAAAGGTGTATACAAACCTTTCATCTTCTACCGTAATAGATCTATATTACGGTTACACTATTAATGTCGCACGTGCTTCCAACGACTCATTAGCTATTCTAATTAACAATCAAACCTTAAATTTTTCTTTAAACTTTACCATTAACAATGGCGAAACTATTCTTATAGATTTACCTTTAGATGGCGGAACATTAAAAGTTATACTTTACGCATCTGCTAGATGTTGTGCTTTAACCTAGGAGGGAATATGGAAAATTCAAATGTAAACATCTCAGCGAACGATTGTCTTTGTTGCAAATGTAAAACTTGTAATAAAATGATAACTGATATATTAAATGCTAATAATTCATTTATCTCTCTTCAAAATGGATATTATTTAACCATATTAAATGTCGAGACGAATTCCGTTGTAATCAGTGTTAACAATGGAACTATATATATTATAAGAAGGATATATATAGGCCTACCTATTAAACTTTGTATCCCTAACTGTAATTGTTGTACTCATACCCTTACAATAACATTAAACAGCATAACAAATTAATGTTATGCTGTTACTTAATTAATATTTTATTATTTTATGTTATACATTCCAATGTGCTTTATATAAAGCAACTGCTGTTTCTGGGCTGTCTACTCCCTCTTTATTCTTAATTGGAGCAAATTCATGTTCTCTTAGGCTTCTTAGAAGTAGCATATCTTCTACTTTGCTAAATGCATCAAATATGAACGCTTCAAATTTATATGCGTTAGGAGCTTCTGGAACAAATTCTGAACCGTCTTCTGCTATATAGTTACTCTTTTTATGTGCCGCATGATAAGGAAGTTTTTCATGTCCTATAAGCTCTAGTGCATCTATGTTAAATAGGTTGCATAGTATATGAGATTCTCCATATAAAAGTTCTCCATTTTCATCTCTTAAGTTGGCCATTTCTTCGGATATTTCAGAATATTCTATAACGCTTGGTCTACCATTTCTCTTACAGAACACACCAACCTTTTCTGCTGGGTTTGCTTTAACTATTGTTTTAGAAGCGGCTTTAACACCCGCATCCTTAGCCATACCAATAAACAATGGATCCACTATATTTAATAATATGTTATCTATTCCACCAATAAATATCCATTCTATTCCACGGCTCTTCATATCTTTAACTATGTCGTTTTTATTCATGGCTTCAAATATTCCACCATGGCCATCAGCAGCCTCTCTTACCATAGATTTAGTTTCAAGAAGGATTTTTCCTGTCTCGCCTATCATTGGAAGTTCGCCTTGTTTAAAGAATGCTACATACTCTTTTGGATAGCCAAAATAGTTGTTAGTCTCAAAGAATTTAACTGTATCATCGTTATTTTCACGGCTAGTCATAATATACCAAGGAATATATGCGTTATATTTAACGTATGCTCTTTTTAATGTCTCGCAAGTAATTTCAAATAAAGATTTCGTTTCTCCAACCTCTACCATATATGTTCCTTTAGGGCCAGAATGTCCAAGTCTTGTTCCTTGTCCACCTGCCATAGTAACACTTGCAAATTTACCTGCCTTAAGAATCTCTTCACCTATAGCTATGTATTTAGCATTTTCTTCATCAGATAGTTTTAATCTATCTACATATGCCATTGGTTCTATTTTGTCATCTCCTGTAGATATATCATTTCTACCTTCATAAAGTTTCTTTGCAAGTTCAAGATCTAAAGTTTCTAGTCTTGTTAAAAGACTTTCTCTTTCAGAATCACTTAATTCACCTACAAAAGCTATTAGGTGGTCTTGACCATAAGCAGCAAGTTTTGTTTTAATTTCTTCTAATTTACTCATATTTTACCTCTTTCTTTTTTGTATATTTATGTATTAATGTAATGCGTTATATAAAGCTGTTGCAGTAGCAGGGCTATCTGCTCCTTCCTTATTTTTTACAGGAGCAAATTCTTTATTTCTATCCACTCTATATATCATTACATCATCTACCATGCTAAAATAATCAAATATGAAGCATTCATATTTGAAAAGATTTGGATCTTTTGCTATTACAAAGTTGCCATCTCTATCTATGTAATTTAAGCTTTTATGCGCTCTATGTATTGGTAATCTTTCATTTTGGATTTTTTCTAAAAGTTCAATGCTTAATAAATGGTTAACTATGTTAGCATCTTTATATAACAAACTACCATCATCCGCTCTAGCGTTTGTCATATCATCGTCCATTTCAGAGTATTCTACTATGCTAGGTTTGCCCCCTCTTTTGCAGAATACGCCAACCTTCTCACCAGGTATTGTTTTTTCTATAGCTTTAACTCCGTTAAATGTATTGCTTCTAGCAGTTAATCCTATATACATTTCGTCTGCCATATTTACAAGAATATTATCCACACCTGTAATTAGTACCCATTTAACACCATCTGCTTTTAATTTATCTGTTATACCATGTCTAGACATAGCATTAAATATTCCACCGTTACCATCTGCCGCCTTGAATACTTTTTCCTTAGACTCTAGCACAAGATTTCCTTCTGTATCTGTTATTGGGAGTTCGCCTTGACTAAAGAATGTTATTTTATCTTTTGGATAACCAAAATAATTATGATTCTCAAAGAATTCTACTGTTTCTTCATGATTTGCAACACTTGTCATAACATACCAGTTAATATATACACCATACTTTTCATACGCCTTTTGTAAGTTTTCCACAAAAAGTTCAAATATGTATTTGTCTCCTGTATTTAGTTTTAACATAAATGTCCCTTTAGGACCAGAATGTCCAAGTCTTGTTCCTTGTCCTCCTGCCATTGTTATTACTGCGTATTCTTTATTACAAATAATACTTCTACCTAAAGCTTTTATTTCTTCTTTTTCTTCACTTGAAAAATCTATATCTGTAACACTTGTAACTGGTGTTATCTCTCCAAGATTTATTTGTTCTTTAGAAATCTTTGTAAGACTCATTGCCTGTTCAAAATCTATTTCGGCTATACTTTGTAACAATTCTCTTTTTTCTTCATCTGTCAAATCGTTGTATGATACTAACAAATGTAGTTGATTATATTTTTTTAGTAATTTATGTGCTTGTTCGTAAGTCATGGCTCATCTCCTTATTTAATATTTATACATTCTAATGTGTCTTTAGCTATCATATACTCTTCTTCTGTTGGAATAATATATGCTAATACTTTAGATTCTTCTGTAGATATTTTTCTTTCTTCAGACTTAACATTGTTTAATTCTTTGTCTATTGTAAGTCCCATAAAACCTAATCTTTCACATACTTTAGTACGTACATTTATTTGGTTTTCACCAATTCCACCTGTAAATACTATGCCATCTATTCCAGACATTTTAGCTGCATATCTTGCTACATATTCTGCAACTTTAGATGTGAATACATCTACTGCTAAAGCTGCTTCTGTATTTTCATTAGATACAGATTCTATATATCTAAAGTCTGGTGCAAGGCCAGTCATTCCAGAAAGGCCAGATTTTTTATTTAATATGCTTTCCATATCTTTAGGGGATATGTTTTCTTTATCCATAATATATGTAACTACTGATGGATCTAAATCTCCAGAACGAGTTACCATTGCTATACCACCTAGCGGAGTAAGGCCCATACTTGTATCTATACATTTTCCACCATCTACTGCAGATATACTTGCACCTTGACCTAAATGACAAGTTACAATTTTTAATTCTTCTATAGGTTTAGCTATTAATTCTGCAAGTCTATTTGCTACATACTTATGCGATGTTCCGTGAGCACCATATTTTCTTATACCATATTTTTCATAATATTCTTTAGGTATTGGATACATATACGATTCTTTTGGCATAGTTTGGTGGAATGCTGTATCAAAAGTCGCAACCATTGGAGTGTTAGGCATTAATTCTTTACAAGCAAGAATTCCTTGAACTGCCGCAGGGTTGTGTAAAGGTGCAAATACTGCACATGCTTTAATATCTTCTATTACTTTATCATCTATTAATACAGAACCTTTAAATATTTCACCACCATGAACTATTCTGTGTCCTACACCAGAAATCTCATCTAAACTAGAAATAGTGCTAAACTGTGGACTTAATAAACATGAAATAATCTCGTTTAGCGCTTGTTCATGAGTTTTTACTCCTTTATTTATTACGAGCTTTTCTCCTCCTACTTTATGTGTAAGAAAGGCTTCGTCTTCGCCTATCCTTTCATAATTACCTTTTGCTAAAACATTTACTGTTTCCATATCTATTAATTGGTATTTCAAAGATGAACTACCACAATTTAACACTAATATCTTCATATATATATTTCCTCCTAATTATTTAATTAAAGCCATTGTTTCACGAGCTATCATTAATTCTTCTTCAGTTGGAACTATCCAAACTTTTACTTTAGAATTTGCACTAGATATTTCTTTTTCTTCTGCTCTTGTTTTATTTAATTCTTTATCTAGTTCTACTCCCATAAATCCTAATCTTTCACAGATTAACCATCTTTCTTTTTCGCCTCTTTCACCAACACCAGCTGTAAATACGATTACATCTGCACCATTCATTGCAGTTGCCATATTAGCTATATATCCTGCTATTTTGTATGTATAATGTTTCATAGCAAGTTCAGCTTTTTCGTCTCCATTATGTATTGCTGCTTCAATATCTCTATTATCTGCAGATATACAAGACATTCCTAAAAGACCAGATTTTTTATTTAATATAGTTTCCATTTCCTTAGGAGAAAGATTTTCTTTATCCATAATATATGTAACTACTGATGGGTCTAAATCTCCAGAACGAGATCCCATTGGTATTCCTGCAAGTGGTGTAAGACCCATACTTGTGTCTACACATTTACCATCTTTAACTGCTGAAATACTAGCTCCTTGACCTATGTGACAGCTTATTACTTTAAGATCGTCACGTCCCATTATTTCTGCTATTCTTCCAGTTACATATTTGTGTGATGTACCATGAGCACCATATTTTCTTACACCATATTTTTCATAATATTCATATGGTATTGGATACATATATGATTCTTTTGGCATTGTTTGATGGAATGCTGTATCGAACACAGCAACGTTTGGTTTACCAGGAAGTGCTTTCATACAAGCATCTATACCTTGTAAGTGTGCTGGGTTATGAAGTGGTGCAAATTTAACTGCATCCTTTATTCCTTCAATTACACTATCATCTATTATTACTGATGATGTAAATCTTTCACCACCATGAACTATTCTATGTCCCATAGCATCTATTTCATCTAAAGATGATATAACCGCTATACCTGGTTCTACAAATTTAGACATTGTAAATTTAATAGCTTCTTCATGGTTTTTAGCAGGTTGTTCATATACTTTCTTTTCATCACCAAATTTGTGAGTTAAGAATGAACCTTCCATACCTATTCTTTCATAATTTCCTTTACATATAACTTCATCATTATCCATGTTTATTAATTGGTATTTAAATGATGAGCTTCCACAGTTTAATACTAATATTTTCATTTATTATTCTCCCTTCAATTATATAAATTTTACGAGCATATTATATCACATATATTTAGTATTTTTCAAGAAAAAAGTAAAATATATGTGACTAGAAAAAAGAGCGTAAATTACGCTCTTTTAATTACATTTTGTTTTCACTACCTAAAACATTTACTATTTTATGTTTTACCATATCTTTTACAGCTGTTCTTGCTTTTCCAAGATAAGTTCTAGGATCAAATACTTCTGGTGATTCAGTGAAACATTCTCTAATGTTTGCTGTCATTGCTAAACGTATGTCTGAATCTATGTTAATTTTGCACACGCCGTATTTAGCTGCTTCTCTTAATAATTCTTCCGGAACACCTTTAGCTCCTGGAATATTGCCACCATATTTGTTACACATCTCTACAAATTCTTGTGGTACGGATGACGCTCCGTGTAATACTAATGGATAACCTGGTAATCTATCCGTTATTTCTTTTAATATATCTATTCTAAGTTTTGGTTCACCTTTAAATTTATATGCTCCATGGCTTGTACCAATAGCTATTGCTAAAGAATCGCAACCTGTAAGTTCAACAAATTTTACTGCTTCATCTGGCGATGTAAATTTAGCATCTTCTTCTTTAACATTTACATCATCTTCTATTCCAGCAAGTTTACCAAGTTCTGCTTCTACAACCACACCTCTTGGATGCGCATATTCTACTACCTTTTTAGTTAGTTCTACATTCTCTTCAAAAGAGTATTTGGAACCATCTATCATAACTGATGTAAATCCACTATCTATACAATCTTTACATAGTTCAAAAGTATCTCCATGATCTAAATGAAGTACTACATCTATATCTTTTCCTTTAGCTTTAGCATCTTCGATTGCTGCTTCTACTAATTTTCTTAAGTATATTGCATTTGCATATTTTCTAGCTCCACTAGATACTTGTAATATAACTGGCGAATTTGCTTCAACAGCAGCATCCATTATACCTTGTATTATTTCCATATTGTTTACATTAAAAGCTCCTACGGCATATCCACCTTCATAAGCTTTCTTAAACATTTCTTTACTTGTTGTTAGTCCCATATTTTCTTCCTCCTAATATACGTATATACTACATCAAGAAATATTTTTTTGCAAGTATAAAAAACAAATACGCAAAAGCACCCTGCAATTTGCAGGGTGCTATAAGTTAAATAATTCTGTTCTTGTTAAGCCACTCTACCATTTCTTCCATACTATTCGTATCGTAGAGAATCTCATCCAAGAGTTTTTCTTCAGGGATACAGAATGTCGGAAGAAGCAAGACGCTCATAACGGTGTCCAGCTGGTTGTCATCAAAATTTTGTTCCATAATTCGCTTTGCGATTTCGTGAGAACACTTGTACTGATATCTAGCAAACAGCGCCGCTTCGTCTTTACGCGAAAGTTCGCCGTTTTTTCCAATGCCGAGCGCTTCCATTTCTTCTACGGTTACACCGCCATCAGTAAACGCCATTGCGAGAACATTCTTTTCCCGCATATCTTCAAAGCGTCTAAGGAAAGCAACTTCCTTTTCGCTTGTCATAGGGTGTGGCTTGAGCTTAAAAGTTGTACTCATATGCTAATTCTCCTTGTTTTATTAAAATTAGGACTTTTGTGCTATGCACGCATTTATTATACCACAATATTATGTAAAATGCAAACTTGTACATATATTAACCATTTATGAATATTAACTCCATTTGTTAAATATATATTATTATATATTTATGGAGGTACATATGAAATATTTTGGTCATATTTTAGAATATAATATTACACCTAGTAATATTAACTTTGCAGGTCAAGCGGTTAAAACAGAAAACTATATAGTTTTCTTTTCCGGGAGATTATTTAGCGTTTGTAATAAAAAAATGCATCTAATTGAGTCTGAGACTGCTAAAACCATATTAAATTTATACACCACCTTCGGTGAAGACTTCTTAAACCATATTGATGGTAGTTTCTCTATAGGTATAATAGATTTTAAGAACAAAGAAGTATTTCTTGCAGCGGATAAATTCAGTACAAAGCCATTATATTATTCTTCTACACCAGATGAATTTATATTTTCTAATACCATCCAAGAACTTCTTTCTAATTCATCTATTAAGGCATGTATATCTAAAGATGAGATATGCGAAATATTTGGGTTCGGCCCTGCTCATACACCTGGTAAAACATATTTCAAAGACATATTTAAAATCCAGCCTGGTCACTACGCCATACTTAACAAAGACAGATTTAAAGAATTCTGTTATTGGGATTTAAAAGAACATAAAAATCTAGAAACAATAGAAGAAAATATAAATACGTCTAAAGAATTAGTAATTTCAGCCTTTAAAAGGGACTTTTCTTTAGGTTGTGCTTCAATGTTATCTGGTGGTTTAGACTCAAGTATTCTAACTATGCTTGCTGCCAAAGAAACAAACAGCCTTAAAACCTACTCTATAGATTATGAAAATAACAACATAAACTTTACAGGCTCTAGTTACCAACCCACGCAAGATAAAGACTTTGTTAAAATTATGGCAGATAAGCTAAATACAATACATACTACTTTTACATTTTCTGCTAAAGATTTATTTAATTCCCTTAAAGATGCAATGCTTGCAAGAGAAATGCCCGGTATGGCCGATGTAGATTCGTCTATTCTTCTCTTTTTAAAAAGTATTAAGCAAGACGGAATAAATACAATTCTATCTGGTGAATGCTCTGATGAAATATTTGGTGGTTACCCTTGGTATTATAAAGAAAATCTAATGCATTCTTACCCGTTTCCTTGGGCTAAATCTTTAGAACTTAGAGAAAATATATTAAATACAAATATTGTTTCTAAAGAATATTTAGAAGAATATATTAAAAACAAGGTTACTTCTAATGATGATTTAGATTTTGAAAATGTCTTTTCATATAACTGTTCTAACACTATTAAATGGTTTATGATGTGTCTTATAGAAAGGACTGAACGTATGGCGAATTATGTTGGAATAGATGTAAGAACGCCTTTTGCGGATTATAAGCTTTTTGAATATATATATAATATATCTGCTAAAAGAAAACTTGGATTAGAATCAAATAATACACCTGTAGAAAAATATATTCTTCGTAAGGCTTTTGAAAAAGATTTGCCAGAAAGTATTGTATATAGAAAGAAATCTCCATTCCCTAAAACCTATGACCCTAAGTATTTAGAATTATTAGAAAAAGAAATTAAAAATATCCTTGATAATTCTACTTCTCCATTACTAAAAATAATTAATGTAGAATTTCTATACAATTTATTAGAATCTCATGGTACTAACATTAAAGAAAATTGGTTCGGCCAACTTATGACATACCCACAAACTTTAGCGTACCTAATACAAGTAAATATGTGGTTAATAGAGTTTGACATAAAAATTGAAATCTAACTACATTTATGATATAATACATACAGTTTTTTCATAAATCTAAATAATAATTTAAAGGAGATATATAATATGGAAATTACAAGAATCCGGAAAAAGTACTGTGTAGACGGTAAAGTCCAAATAATGTTCTCTAACGCGCCTTCGCAAGTGATTCTGTCTTCTGACGGTTTCATCTATCTGCGCGATGGAGACACTACCATCCACCGCTACCTTGCTGATCCTATCAGAAAAAAGATGCCGTATAAAAATATGCCGTCATCTAAAGACCACGCTACTCATCTTTTCGAGTACGACAAACTGTACGCAAAATTTACCAGCTACCGCAATATGGGTAGAGGTTACTCTATGGAAGACTGCCACACCTTAACCTTCCTCTACTTCGTTAGAACAGAAAACGGCGAAGCACTCTGTGCAGAATTTAGGTACTCAGATTTCAAGAGTGATGACGAAATCGAAGAAATTATGTCCAAAGAAGACCTTGAACGGTTCCTTTATGACCTGACCATTTCCGAAGCAGATGCAAAGTGTATTTTGGATTGGCAAAGTGGTATGAAATATGTTCGTCATAGCAAAGAAGCTATCTGCCTTACAAGAGAAAACTTCTTGCCACTTGATGATGCTTCTATCGTTGCAAAAGCAAATGCACACAACGAGCCCATCTACTCTCTCATTTTTGACGAAGAGCTTCGTAAGAAGAAAATGGAAGACAAATCTTGGATGGTACACTCTGTAGACGAAATTCACGATTTATATCTTACTCATCGTGGAATGCTTGGCGGCTATAATCCCGTACAGCTGGTTATTCGTGGAAACAAGATGTATATTCATGATTTTGAAGTCGTCTTTGTAGGTCCAGGAAAGTTCAAACTTCGCAATAAAAGATATGTCATTGAGATGTCTTATAACGAGGTTCTTAAAAAAGCTCACAATGTTGAGTATTCCATGGAACCAGATTTTAACGAAAATTAAACAATCTATCAAAACTTAAGAGAGATAAGCATAAGCTTATCTCTCTTCTATTTTATACAATTTCTTTTTATTTTCCATTTGGTATTGTAATATAGAATGTTGTTCCTTTTCCAACTTCCGTATCAAATCTAATTTCGCCGCCAAAAGCACCTTTAATTACTGAATATGCAAGATAAAGTCCAAAACCAGTTCCAGAAACTCCTTTTGTAGTAAGGATGTTCTTTCCTATACTTTCACGTATATGTTCTGGAATACCTCCAGCAAAATCTTCTACTGATATAACAACCTCTTTAGCATTTTTATATACCTTAAGGTTTATTTCTCCGCCTTTATCTTCATATGCTTGTATAGCATTTACAACTATGTTTGTAACTACTTGAGATAATTTGGCTGGATTTCCTTTTACTATTATATCCTCTTTAATATCTAAATTTAATTTAACTCTATGTTTAGTTAAATCATTGTGAATAATTGTAGCCATATCATTTATAACTGTTGTCACATTTACATCCATAACTTCATCACTACCAATATTTCTAATTTGGTTTCTTAAGCTATTTGTAAGAGTAACTATCTTTGTAGCACAACTATCCATTCTTTCTACAAGCATTTTTTCATCTTCACTCTTAACAGTTTCTTTTAACATTAAAAGGCCACTCTTTATGGCAGATATTGGAGTATTTATATCATGCGCAACTCCTCCTGCTAGTTCTCCTAGCATTACTAAAGACTCATTTTTAAGCATTATCTCTGTATCTTTTTTAAGAGTTGTTACATCTCTTAAAAGTATAAGTGTGGCAACAAATTCATTACTGTGTTTTGCTTTTATCGGTTGATATTCTACTTCAAAGTATTTATCGTATTCATCTTGCTTTATATGATATTCCTTTGTAATTACATCTCTAGTTTTTCTTGCTTCAGCTATATCTTTTTTTACAGATTTCAAATCTACAAATCCTTTTTGTTTCATCCATTCATAAAGATTATCTTTATCATGAACTTCACCAAACTTCTTAAAGTTATCTATAAATGTTTTGTTTAAGTCTACTATAGTACCATCATCGCTAACAACAACGAACGAATCTGACATACTGTCCACTATTGTCTTAAATGATACAGGTATCATATTCAAAGCTTTAAGATGGAATATTGCTATGTAATATAACATTGCTGTTACCGAGAATGTGATTGGCATAACATAAACATTGCTCTCTACTATTCTTAAAGCTCCCATTGCATTAGATATAAGCGGAACTAAGGCTCCAAGTATAATTAATGCTGATTGTGGCGAGAAGAATCCTGATTGCTTTATTGATACTCTTACCATTGATATAAATGATGTAATTATTAATCCATAAGAATATACCATAAATACATATAGTGCTGGACCAAATACTGTATCTGCAAATTCTGTAGAATATTTCACATAGAACAGACTATGCCAATCATTTGTCCATAAAATGCCAAGCAATATTGTTGGTATTATATACAACCATTTAAGTTTAGTTATATCTTTGTTCTTATCTTTATATAAAACACTTATTAAGAATATCTCTACTCCAAAGTACATTGCGCCAATATATGTTATATACTCAAAATATATTGGTTTGATACTTGTACCCGACATTAGTATTTGTAATAGCAATCCTAATATATGTATACTAAATAAAGATACTAATGTTACAAAGTGTTTATGTAAATTTGTTTTATTTTTTATCTTAACTAAAGAATCCATAAGTGCCATTAGCATTACGAATGCTCCGAGTAAGACTAAAAATACTGTATATGTTGATGTCATTTGTTATCTCCTTTTAAGAAACCTATTTTCTCTAAATATTCTATATATTTAGTTATATATTCTTCATCAATTTCAGGCCAATCAAATCCAAATTTAGATAAAGTGTCTTTAGTAAAATCTGATTTAATAACCGTGTTAGGATTATAATCTATTTCTTTATTCCTATTTACATCTTGTACTATTCCTTGTATTCTTTCATAACCATTGTCTTGTTTAGAATAAAATTCAATAAGTTCTGTCATTTGTTCTTTTGTAATATGTTTTAATTCATATCCTAATTTATATAATATCTCATCTAACCTATGCATTACAATATGATTATCATTAAATATGTGATAAGTATTATATTTTTTATCTGTATTTGCTAATATTCTAATTGCTTTAGCTGCTAAATCTATTGGTGTAAACTCAACATTAAAGTCCATTAAATTACTAGGCATTATTCCAATATCCACAAACGTTTTAAGTCTATTTGCAAATGCGTTTTCTTCTACATTTGGTTGGAATTTACCATCAGACATTCTGCTTGTTAAATTACCCATTCTCATAACCTTAGCATCAAGTCCTTTTAATATATAATTATATACAACCTCTTCCCCTAAGAATTTAGTGTACGCATATACATTGTCTAAGTTTTGACCTATATATAAATTTGTTTCGTTATATATAGTTCCTTTTTCTATGTCTACTTGATCAAGCTGTCCAACTTCTAATATGTTTCCAGATACACTTAGTGTAGAAATATGGATTAATCTCATATTATTTTCTAATGCAAACTTAGCTAGATTTTCTACGCCTTTTGCATTAATCTTAGTAAATAGATTGATATCTCCATAATGTTTTACATGCGCTGCTGAGTTGATTATCATAGAAACATTTTTAATTACTTCTTCTCTATCTAAATCATTTACTATTAAATTATCTAGTATGATATCGCCTTCTATGCATTTAACTCTAGTATCTAAAATATCATCATATTTATTTTCAAAGAAGAAATTAACTTTTTCTTTAAGTCTATCTTTAGGAGTTTTATCACTATTCTTAATTTTTCTAATTAAACAATATATTGTACTATCTGTATTAACTAATAATTCTTCTAAAATATGTGATCCTAAAAATCCTGTTGCTCCTGCAAGAAGTATAGAACCTTCTTTAACATCCTCTTTAACAATGTCATCTGTTATTTTATTTGTTTCTAAAAGCTTGTGTATTTCATCAAAACTTCTTGTCTTTAATGGTTCAGATATTGATGCTTTTTTATTGTCTAATGTAAGTAACTCTGTAAGTTCCTTAATAGAAGGATATTTATATAAATCCGCAAATGTAATCTTTATATTATGCTCCAACGCTTCTGTTGTAAGTCTAATAGCAAGAAGTGAATCTCCTCCTATTTCAAAGAAGCTGTCTTCTGGATGTATATCCTCACGGCCCAAAACATCTCTAAACATATCATAAATTGTTTTTGTAATTCCTTCATATTCTGGAACAAATTCTTCATCTATGTCTTTAGATTCTTCTAGAATATGTTTAATTAACTCTTTAACATTAACTTTACCATTTTGATTTAATGGTAACTTGTCCATTCTTTCTATATATGAAGGTATCTTGTATGAAGTTAGTTTATCTTTTAAGAATATCTTCATATCTTGTGGCAAGAAATCTTCGTTTGTTGTATAGATAGCTGCTATCTTCTTAGTTTTATTATGATCCTCATATATAAACACTGATAGGTCTTCTACCTTCTTAGAAGAGTATATAGCATGTTTTATTTCATCAAGCTCAATTCTATACCCTCTAACTTTAACTTGGTTATCTCTTCTTCCTACAAAGTCTATATAACCACCTTCAAGCATACGTACAACATCACCTGTTTTGTACATTCTGCCTTTGTTTGTTATTTTATCTTCAACAAATCTTTCTTTTGTTAATGTTTCATTGTTTATATATTTAAGTCCTACACTATCTCCACCTATTATATATTCGCCTTCTACATATAACGGAAGTAATCTAAACTTTTTATCTATTACATAACCATATGTATTAGATATTGCTCTTCCAAGTGGAACTTTAACAGTACGAGTTTCATCTACTCTAAATGTATTAGTAAATGTTACACATTCTGTTGGTCCATAGCAGTTTATTATTGTTAAGTCTTTATATGTTTCTCTTAACTTGTTTACATGTTTTAGAGACATTACATCTCCACCACTTAAAACGGTATGTAAAGTTTCAAAAACTTCTATCTTAGCGTCTATTATTTGGTTAAATAACGCTGATGTAATCCAAGCAATTGTAACACCTGCTTCTTTTATATATTTATTTAGATACTCGAAATCTAAAAGATTTTCTTTGGTTATTAATGCGCAAGTACCTCCATTTAGAAGCGTTCCGAAGAACTCAAATAACGATACATCAAAGCTTGTTGATGCTGCTTGAATTATTGTGTCGCTAGCTTTAAGCTCCATATAGTCTGGATTTTTAACTAGTTTTACAATATTCATATTTGTAATTAATGCACCTTTAGGATTTCCTGTAGTTCCAGATGTATATAATATACACGCTGGACTTAAAGATGTATAATCTTTATCTAAAGTCACTTTAGCATCTTGTAATTTACTATAATCTAATTCTTCTATGAATATTTCTTGTATATCTTCATAATTTTCTATGTGATCTTCTAAAACAAATTTTACGTTTGCATCCTTAAACATATACTCTTTTTTATCATGAGCGATGTTTATTTCTACTGGTAAGTAATATGCTCCTGTCTTAAGAACTGCAAGTATAGCTATTATAAGTTCAAATGACTTATCTATATCTATACCTATAGCATCACCTATTACTACGCCTTTAGCTTTTAGCATATTTGCTAACTTATTAGAAGCTATATCTAATTCTTTATATGTCATAGACTTATCTTCTAACTTGAGTGCTATATTATTTGGATAAGCGTTTACTTGTTCATCAAATAGTTCTATAACTGTTTTATCCTTTGGATAGGACCTTGTAGTATTATTGAACTCTCCTAGTATTTTGTTTCTTTCATCATCTGTCATTATTTTAATAGTTTCTACTGTACTATTATTTTCTATTCCATCTTTAATTATTTCTAGTAATCTAGTAGCTAAGTATTTGATTTCTATATCTTCAAATAGAGTTGTTAGATAATCTAAATGTACTTCTAAATTTCCTGTGGCATTAAGGTCTGAAATATGTATTTCAAGTTCATCTTGTATATGACCACTAAATCTCCATTTTAGTTCATATTTGTCTTCTACCGCAACAGATGCTCTTGCATTTTGGTAAGACAACATCACTTTGTACATATTATCTGTAACACCTGATAACTTTTTGTATATTTCAGATATTTTTACATATGGATGTTTTTGATGTCTAAATAGTGTTAAAGAATCACTTCCAGCTTCTTTACACATATCTAAGAACGTTTTTGATTCATCTATGTTAAATCTTACTGGCATAGTAGATATAAACATACCTGCCATATTCTTCTCTTTGAAGTTCGATCTATTAAGTACTGGTGTTCCAATTACAAAATCTTGTTTGCCAGTTGTTCTTTCCATATACACAGCAAGTGCTGTTAAAAATACTGTATATGGAGACATTCTATTTGTTTTACAATAATTATCTAACATTGCTTGATAATTATCATCTAGAACTACTGTATATCTCTTAGCTCTAGTATCTTTAATTATTCCGCTATCTTTAAGTCCAACCGGTTCTTCTAAACCAGTTAAATATTCTTTCCAGAACTCACTATCTGACGCGTATCTATCGTCTAGTAAATATTCTTGTTCAGCTTTAATAAAATCCACGTAGCTTGGGAATTCCTTAGTGTATTCTTCACCTCTTAGTAATGCTTCATATATTTCAGAGAATATAGTTCCCATTTTAGATATTGTCCAAGCATCGCCTACTAAATGGTGTACTTTAACAAACACTTCACCTAAACCGTTTCCTCTATCTATTAATAAAAACGATGCCAATGGATCTTCTAATACATATATTTGTTTTTTAATGTATTCGTCTTTTATATCTTCTATTTCTTCTTCAGATTTTCCCTGTGCATTTACTTTATCTGATACAAAAGGCGCATAAGAACTAACATACTGTTTTGGTATGCCGCCTTCTAAATTTATTCTAAGTCTCATAGCATCATTTAGTTCTACGTATTTGTTTACCATTTTTTCTGCTAAATCCAGATTAAAGTCTCTTTTAATTACAAAAGAGCCAGATATAATATTAATTAATTGCTTGTCATAAAACGTTTCAACAAGCCAAATATTTCTTTCTGGATATGTTAGTTCAAATTTCTCCATTATTCTTCATCTACTCCTACAATTATACAGTTTAAGTATATCAAATAGTAAAAAATAGTGCAATACAAAAAGAACAATAAAAGCACAAAAACGCGCAAGATTTTAATCTTACGCGTCCTTTGTTAAAAGGTTATTCTCTACCTTCCCTATAAAACTCATCCATGAACTCTTGAGCTTTTGGATTTCTCATAGAACACTTCCTCATACATTCAATAATGTCCATGATTTCTCCAACCGCTTCTTCAAGGTCATCGTTTACGATGAGAAAGTCAAGTTCCTTGGCTTTAGGCACTTCTTCAAGTGCTATAGCTTTTCTCCCCTCACCACGATTACCTCTACGCTCAAGGAGTGTTTCCTTATCCTTTGGCATAATATAAAAAGTAAGTGCAAAAGGATATACTGCTTTGATTGCAAGAGCTCCATTTACATCCTTATCAAAGAGAAGATCACGAATAAAAAGCTCCTCTTGAGGAATTCTAAGCGTCCCATACCAATGTCCGTCATAGTTGTTTGTTTCAAAAAACTTGCCATGTTCCTTGAGCTCGAGAAAAGCTTCTTCTGTAAGGAATGTGTAATTGTTTTTTATCTTATCCTCTTCTCTCTTTGGTCTTGTTGTAACAGACAACACCTTACGCATGTTCATCCGCTTAACAAGTTCGTCTCCAATTCTGCCTTTTCCTGCTCCACTAGGACCAGATAAAATTACCATCATACCATTCATAGTGCTATCTCCTTTTAATAATTATTAATAGAAAAAGTTCCAATGTGTATATATTATACTACACATTAGAACTAATTTCAATATTATGTAAAGTAATCGTTATATTACATAGTCGGTGGTTTCTGCGGTTCCTAATTTTGCTGGTATATCTGATTTTAAACATACAACTGGTCGAAGTCCATCAGATGCATGACTATATCCTCTATTACCGACTGTCCCATTCCCGTATATTACAAACACACACTCTGTTCCAAGACCAAAAGGAGCTGCCAACCATATAGAAGTTCCATTTAACACCGCTTTCCATGTATACAAATCATCTGATGTAGCTAGCTTTACACTTGTTGAACTATTTAAATAATATCCATTGGTTCCATTCGCTGAGAATGTTAATTCTATTTTATTTGTATTTGTTTCTTGTAATCTTTTTGCATTCCAGCTTGCTACAAACAATTCCAACGTTGGTGTGCCTATCGCTCCTTCTATGTATCTACTATATTCTGCAGTTGTATTTTTAAATATTTCCCAATACTTTTCGTCTATTAAGAATGACGCCCATATGGCATTTTTATTTTTTGTGTAATCACTCCACTCCGCCATCCACATTGAAGGATTTTGTATTGTTCCTTTTCCGTTTTCTTCTTTCCCGTTCCAGCCTATATTACCGGTTTCTTTTAATATACCATCCTCTGCTACTACAGTACCAGGGATGTTGGTTGGTATCTTATCTTTAGCTATCTTTTCACTCGCTATTAAATATACATAATCATCTGTGTGGTAAAATACTTTCCAATCAGTCACGCCATTATCTGACACATAATTTATTGTTTTCCCATAATCTAATGCGCTTATTATTAAATCACCTAATGTTAAGTTGTTTTTCTCCTTTACAGTTACACCTTTATCTGTTACTTTTATATACCAATCAGTTGTTGTTATCTTTTGAGTATTCAATTTTTCTGTAACATCATCTATTAATTCTTGCCCTCTTAAGCCTTCCATATATGACTCAGCCCATACCATAGCAGCTAACTCCTGAATTTGTTGATCATTCGTTGAATTTACTGCATCATTCGCCTTATCTATTACGCCTGTATTACTTAATGTTATTACTACACTTGCTGCTAAAATTATCATTACTATTATTGTGATTACTAATACTATTAAAGAGATTCCATTCTTTTTCATTTGCTTTCTCCTTTATTACTGCCAATCTGAAATTGGTTTCTTTTTAGTTTTGAATTTACTTGGGCTCTCATAATTAAATGTTTGTTTCCTTGCTTCTAGTAACTTTCTTCGTCCAGCTTCAGATCTAGTAGATATTAACTTACTATTTCCAACATACATCTTCCAATGCTTAAAAAAGTTAGAACATAATGTTTTATTTACAGAAAGAATTTCTGGCGCTGAATAATATACTGGGAACACGCTATTTTTACATTCAATTATATATTTTTGATTGCGCACATCATCAAATATTTCGGTAACTGCTTTTATTATCTCGTTGTTTTCTTGAAGAGTAACACCTTTTATTGTTAATGTAATTGTTTCTTCTTCATCATCTTCTTCTGTTTTTATTACTATTTTATTTCTTGGCGTTTTAACTATATTTGCTTCACACAATGAATTTACAACAACTACCGCTGCAATTTTTAATTGGTTTCTAGGCATATGCATATATAATGCTCTAAATAAACTCCTAATTGTTCTAAATTGCAATATTGCTGTAAGTAATATTACTACTGTATAACGTATAAATGATTCTGTTAGTTTAAGTCCTGTTAGATTATATACTAATTTTTCGGTATCAAAGAAGAAGTCTACTACAACTGCAGCCATCATAAGAACTAAAAATACAGCTAACATTTTTGCTATAGCTACATAATCTATTGAACTAAATTTGCGTACCATAAATTTACGCTTTGTAGTAACCTTTGTTACCATACGCATATTAGAGCCACCAAATCTATCTCCCAATTCAAACCATCTATCATACATTCTTTCTCTATCGTTACTTATTCTTAACGCCTCTTTATTATGCCTATCTATATCCGGTTTAGAAAATCTCTTTGGAAGAATATCTAATCTATCTATTCCACTTTCTATAATATTTAATGTTTGTCCTATTCCTACAAAAGAATCAAATCTTCTTTGTAGCATTTTGAAATCCGGATTGTCTGTATCATCTATACCTTCCGTTGTAAGTATTGGTGCATCTAAAACAGATACTAAATGCCATATATTAGCTGTTTTTCTTGGGTTATCATTTGTTCTAATTGCTCTACCTCTCATTTGGTTAGATAATACAAATGAGCCAACAAAGCTTGCAAGTATTAAGCTATTTATACTAGGTTCATCCCAACCTTCGCCAAGTAAAGATTTAGTACCAATTATTATATTAATTTCACCATCTGCAAATAACTTAGAAATACCTTTCATTGTAACACTTCTAAATTTACCAGCTGGCTTTACTATAACATAGTCTGGTGTTTTATTAACATCTACAAAAGAAACATCTTCTTTAGTTATTCCTCTTTGTTCTAAATCTTTAACAAGCAATTCAATTTTGCTTCTAGGTATCATAAATATACTTCCTGTTAAAACAGCCATACTCATAGTTGCATTTTGCTCTATTAGATTTAATAAAATTGGGAAAACACCAATCTTCTTTTGCTCAATATTATCTTCAAAAAGATACTCTTTTCTTAAGAAGTCTGTAAGTATTACCATTCTTAGATTATGTCCTAAGTTTGCATATTCACCTTTTACGATTTGGTTTATACTATCTAATTTACTAACACTTGTGGTAAAGTATTTCTTAATACTTTCACTATTGGTAAGGATTACCTTTTTCTTTTCTATAACACCTATTTTGTTTAATTTAGCTTCTATTTCTTTTACTATCTCTATGCATTTATCCTGTGCAAAATATGGCATTTCTCCAAACAAAATATATTGTAACAGTCTTTCCATCCATTTAAGGTCAAGCGTTGGTATTTGTTTGTTATGCCCTAATATTTCTACTTTTTCTTTCTTTATTGGGGCATTAACGGAATTTAAGAAAACTAGCATACTGCTATAAAATTCTGCATTGTCTAAAACATCGGATAAATATCTAGCAGTTACATCTATGTATGGATGTTCTAGTAACATTTGTGCAAATGCTTTATTAAGCTTAATTTCTTCTACTACTTTGTTAATATTATCTTTATGTGCTTGTATCTTATCTCTTTCGTCTTTTGTTGGATAACTAAAGTATACAAAGTCTTGATGAGGACATAGATTCTTAGCTTGTACAAGTTCTGGTACAGATATCTCCATGTCTATATCTCCACAAAGCTTAACATATCTTTGCCATTCTACATAATCTGTGTCATAAGGCGGAGTTGCAGTTAGTGATACAATTTTTACATCTTTAAGTTCAGATAATATGTTAGTTAAACTTTGCCACCATTCTGTTTTTAAGTGGTGAGCTTCATCAAGTACTATTGTTTTAATGTTATTTTTCTTTATTTCTGCTACTATATCATAAGCCTTAATATCTATTGTAGTTTCTTGTTTTTCAAATTCTATATCATCATCTGTTTCTTCAAGGTCCCTTCTGTTAGTCATTTTAGTACGTTTATACGCATAATGGAGTCCTTGGTAAGTTACAGATGTAAACTTGTTTAGTGAATAGATATTATCACTTATCCATTCTGGAGTTGTACTTCCTTCTTTCATAAATAATGTTACAAATCTATCTATCCATTGATTCTTTATAGTTACTGTTGGTGACAATATTAACACTGGATTATTTAATCTGCGCGCAAGTTCAAGCCCTAGTACTGTTTTACCAGAACCAGGTGCTGCAACTATATTTATTCTTCCATCTTTTAGAAACCTATCTGCTTTTTCTAGAACTTTTGCTTGGTAAGGTCTCCATGAGTATTTAAATTTTATACTTGTATCAAACATATTTCCCTCTTAAAATTATATATATTCAGTATATTATATCTATTAAAAAATGACAAGCAAAAGCACGGAACAAATTGTTCCGTGCTCGCAAATTAAGTCATGTTAGCGAAAATTGCATTCTCAATCATAAACTCAACGATATTTGTAATTTTTTCTACCGCCTCGTCTACTGTGTCATACGTTACAAGAAAATCTAAAAGCTTGTTTTTGGTTCTAGGATCATTCCATTTAAGTTTCGTGTTAAGAAACTCATCTCTTTCCGCACTCGGCAAAACATAAAACGTCATAGCTTTGGTATTATACTTTTTGATTTTCAAAGCAACATCAACGCTGTTAAGCATAAGTGTAATGCCTTCATCATTTTTAGAACGATCATATGGAGTTCCATAGAATACTCCGACTTCATCGTGATACTCTAAGAACCTACATTCTTCGACCATATCAAAAAAGGTGCTGCTTGGTACAATTTCGAAAATTTCGCTTGCATCTTTGTCTGTAGTATATTGTTTAAGATGCGTTGCCTCCTTTAGATTTGAAAGTAACCCCCGTACAAGTTCTATGCTAATCCTAGCATCTTTTACGCACATGATAACAAGTTTTTTCATAGTGCTCTCTCCTTACATAAATTTATTTTGGCTATCCTATCTTTTTCATCATTATATACCAAACATCTACTATTTGCAATGTCAAAAAAAGTCAGACAGAATCCAACTTGTGTTTTATGTAAACATATGGTATAATATTAGCGTAATTTAACACGGTATGCCACAATATAATTAATAAGGAGAAAAAAATGAGCAACAAAACTACTACTCTTAGTTTTCGCATCAATGAAGATGTTAAGAAGCAGTTTGAAAAAACTTGTGAAGCGATGGGACTTTCTGCATCTGACGCGTTAAACATCTTTGTGAAAAAAGTAATTAGCGAACAAGCTATTCCTTTTGATGTAAAAGTAAAGAAATAATTATGTACCCTTAAAAGCACAACCACATTAGTAAAAACTAATGTGGTTTAATTATGTTGTAATTAAAAATAGCATTTGAATATATCTTGAATCACCAACATATTGTGTGCCTTGGAATATTCAGTGTCATGAAGATAATTGAAATATGCAACAGTTTCATTTTTAGACATTTGCTTTGATGTGAATTCATTAAGAATTTGTTTTGTTTCTTCTTTTTCTTCTTCACCAACCTCATAAGAAGGCACATTCTTAAGAAATTCCTCTACTATACTCTCCGCATTTTCATCTTCCGTAATGCCTTCTAGCATATCTATACATGCTTTGAAAAGCCGGACTCCATTAACTGCTTTGTTGTACCGAGCCGTAAATCTGTTTTTCAAGTAATCGTTTTGAATATCCATGTTTTTCTCCTATGTTTATTAAAATTTTTGTGTCTCTAAAATCTCAAAGAACCTCTATAACACACTGCATATATTATATCACACTTAACATAAATTTTCAAACGATATATTAAACACAACAAAAAGCAGGTATCTCTACCTGCTAATTTGGCTCCTCAAGTTGGACTCGAACCAACGACCTATCGGTTAACAGCCGAGCGCTCTACCGACTGAGCTATTGAGGAATATATAAAAATTGGCGACCCCCTATT
>JAFXHJ010000004.1 GCA_017536445.1 Clostridia bacterium | reverse complement strand
TGGTGCGGATGAAGGGACTTGAACCCCCACGTCGTTGACACTGGTTCCTAAGAGCAACCAAGGCTTTTTTAGCGTTTTTTATATCTTCACTTCGTTTTTTATATTTTCTTACAAGGTGCTATTTTAAGCCATTTTTAGCACCTCGTTTTTTGTGTGCTTTTTATAACTTCACTTCGTTTTTTATAACTTTTCTTTCGCGTTGCATTAAAAATTGCATTAAATTTATCTCTCCTATATTATAATAATCATTAGCTTTGTTCATCTCTTTTTTTAGTCTTTGATATTCTTTTTCATCTAATACTACATCTTTCATTTCATTTCCTCCTACGTTTTATATTCTGATTGGAGGATATAATTATTCGTGTCCACCATGGTGGAAGTTTTATAAAATGTATTCTTTTATATGCAAAAAAAGAATAGTACTTTTATGGTACTATTCTATATAAATCTTCTAATTTTATATTAAGCGCATAGGCAATCCTTATTGCCATAGGAAAAGATGGCTCTCTCTCATTTTTTTCTATATAATTAAGATGAGTTTTTGAAATGCCTGTCATTTGAGCAAGTTGTCTTAAACTCAATCCGCCTTTTTGTTCTTATATCATATAACAATATTTCTATTTTCATATATTCCACCTTTGTTTTTAGTATGCACCTTTTTCCTTATAACATACTTTCTGTCCACTATGGTGGAAAAACAATATTTTCTTTTATAAAATATAAAAAGAGGCTCTATGCCCCTTTTGCTAGTTTAATTATTTTTCTGAATCTTCTGGTCCTACTTATATACTTTAGACTCTCTGCAGATAGTATTAGGTAGTCTTTCATAATTTTGTTATACTCTTTTTCGCTTTTAATATTTAATTCTTTTATCATTTGTAGAGATTTTTCATATGCTTTTTTCATATACATCACCTCTAAAATTATTATAGCACACTTTATGTTATCCTTATGTCGAAACTTGTCGAACGATAAAATTTTATTGAAAAATAGCCAAAAAACGACGCATGAAAATCGATTTTAAGGCTTTTTTATTTTCAAGGCAACAAGTTATATGCCTTGATTTTGCTGCATTTGGGCACAAAAAAAGAGGTAGACTAGAAATTACTCTAACCTACCCCTATAATCTTATTTATATAAATTATCTATATGTATGTCCGTTGTTACGGCTCCATTTTTTCCAATTACTGCTCTATCCCCTTTTAATTCCATAACTTCATATGTAGTATTATAAACAAACGATGCAAGAGAAGTTCCTTTATAACTCTTTGCTCCTTTTTTTACTTTTACTTTATCTCCTACTTTAATAGAATTGTTTGTTGTTTTCTTTGCTGCAGATACTATACAATCATCATTTACCCAACCAAGTCCACCGTCGTTTAATAAATATGGATTTCTAGCACCCTCAACTATTTTGGTGATTTTACCTGTATTCACTGCAGGAGTTAATCTCATTGTAGAAGTTGAGCTTGTATATACTCCATTTATTGTTACTTTTTCTCCTACTTTGTGAGTTAAGGCTGATGAACTAGTACTTGTTTCTTCTTTAGGTAAATCTGCATCTACATATTTCGTTGGGTCTATGTACTTATCCTTTTCGTTTCTTACTTCAAAATGTACGTGTGCTCCAAATGAGTATCCTGTATTTCCCATATATCCTAGTACTTGTCCTTTTAATACTTTGTCGCCTTTTTTAACTTTTATACTTCCATATTTCATATGAGCGTATAGTGTATACATTCCATTATCATGTTTAAGTTTTACATAGTTTCCGTAGATTCTCTCTCCCGTTTTGCTTGTATTTTTATTGCAATTACTTACTACAGCTACCACGGTTCCGGCACTATGTGCTACAATGTAATCAAATGTAGAATTAGGTCCTACTAGATCTATCCCTGTATGGTCGTTTCCTTTATATTTGAAAGTTATCTTACAGGCATTATTTTTAAATACTCTACATCCCATATTCTACACCTCTTCCTCGAATCTTTCTTCAAAATTTTCGTCTACAATTTCTTGCATTACTTCTAATTCTTTATCATTCATCTTAGTTTCCTCACTTTCTTTCCTAGCTTACGTCCCAGCCTTTAGCGTCTGCGTCTGCTAATGCTTGTAGCCCCTCTTCTGTTGCTTGTAGTTTGGCTAGATTTGTTGCCCCTAATATCACACTTTGTCTATATAATGTTCCGCCGTTTGCCACATCGTATGTTAAATTTAAGTCGTATAGATTATTTATTACATTCATTAAGCTATCGTGTGTTAATTTAGTACAATCACTTAAATTTAATGTATATGAAGAATTGTTTGCTGTTGTCGCTGTATATGCTTTTCCTAAATCTATAAGTCCTCCAAAATCTTCTATATCGTATGCCTGTACAAACGCGTTTGAAATATTTGTTACTTTGCCTGCATTATACGCAGGAACAGTGCTAACATTACCAGCACCCAAATAAAACGCATTCATGTTAGTAACATTTGAAGTGTCCATTTCTGGTCCGTTTTGTATCCACGAATTATAATAAAACATGGCATTTACACTTGTTAATCCTGATGTATTATGTAAGGTTATGTCTATGTTGCGTGCAGTACCATAACTATTAGCAAACATATTAGCTACATCAGTACAAGAAGTCATATCTAATTCTACTTCTTCTAGTGCATTACATTTTTCAAACAATGAACGCATAGTTGTAACTTTTGAAGTGTTTTTTATTACAGCCTTTTTCAAAGCACTACAATTGTAAAACATTTCTTGCATATTTGTACAAGCAGGCATATTATATTCTGGTATTTCTACTAATTTACTACAATTATAAAACATTTGGTATGCACTTTGTACTTTTGATAAATCCATTGTAGGAACTGCTATTAATGAAGTACAACCATTGAACATGCTGTTTGCATTTGTTGCTTTTATAGTATTTAAATCTCCTGTTATTTCTCTTAGATTGTACATTCCTTTAAAAGTATTACTAAGACTTGTAAGATTTTTAAAATTTAATGAACCAATTTTTGTTATCCAAGTAGTCCAAGAAAAAGTTGAAGTCATGTTGGTAGCTGAAATGTTATAGTCGCTACTACCTTCAAAGTTTCCTTCTACTCCAAATATAGATGTTCCACTTTTAATATTTTCAGATACTAAATTTTCATCTCCTGCTATTGTTACACTTGTGAAAACACCTTCTTGAGTTTGTGCCTCATTTGATGGTGTTACAACTAATTCTTGTGGTTCTATTGGTTCTACATATACTGTCGTATAAACACCTTCGTGTAATTGTGAATTAGTAGTTGGTGTTACATTTAATTGTTCGCCTGTTATTTCATCTACATTTACATCAGTATATACACCTTTGTAATTTTGTTTTTCACTAGTTGGTGTTACATTTAAGGTTTCACCTGTTATTGGGTCTACATTTACGTTAGTGTATACTCCTTCAAACTTTTGTGCCTCTGTTGTTGGTGCTACTTCTAATGTTTCGCCTTCTATTGGGTTTATACTTACGTTGGTATATACCCCTTCTAATACCTGTTCTTTCGTTGTAGGAGTTACTATTAGGTTTTCTCCCTCTATTGCAGCAACATTTATTTTCTTATACATACCTTCATAGGTTTGCGTTTGTTGAGATGGTGTTATATTTATTTCTTCTGAATCTATTGGTGCTACTTTTACTTTGTCATATATTCCTTCAAAAACTTGTTCTTTTGTTGAAGGAGTAATAGTTATATTTTCTCCTTGTATTTCTTTTACTTTTATGTTCTTATATCCATATTTATTTGATAATAAATTTTGTTCTTTTTTCGTTGGTGTTATTACTACATCTTCTAATTCAGGATATATATTAATTACATCTATTTTAGTCTCTACTGAACCTACTATTTTATTACTCATACCCTATCACCTTCCTTTGTAATATCTTGCAATAGAGTTATTTCTCCTTCAATTAATGTCTTTACATATGTAGGTTCAAAACTTTGCAACACAAGTTCTATATCATATTTGTATGTTTCGGCAGATAAATTGGCTGTGTCTTGTGGTTCTAAAGTTATATGAAAATATCCATCTTCTTCATATGTAATTCCATTGTTAATTTTCTTTTTCAATATTGCTTGTCCGTCTGCTTCTTGCTTCATTGTAAAGTAAATGTTGTCATCTGCTGAAAGTGTTAGCGGAATCCCATTTAAATCATTTGGTCTGAATTTTTCTAAAAATGCTGTATCTCCTCTTTTAAATTCATAATCAATTATTTTTGTTTTGGTCATCGTTTACCTCACTTTCATTGCTGTTTATACTTATTGTTTCTTCTTTTTTTCTTGTAAAATAGTAAGTAAATACTGCAGTAATTAGATTGGTTATTAATATAAGTAAATTTTCTTCTATTTTTAATCCCATTAGATTGGCAATGACAATGACAAATAGTAGAACTATCATTGATACTGTTATAAAACTTTTTAAATCACTCCATGCTTGTTTCATTCTAATTCCCTCCTTTAAAATAGAGCGATACTAACCAAGCTATGCCTGTTAATACCGCTCCTATCAGTCCACCACTGACTTTATTTATTAAATTTTGTTTAATTAGTTTCTTATTTTCTTTATACTCCACAAACTCTTTCGAGCTTAGTGCGTCAACTTTTTTGTTTGTTTCTTCCTGCGCTTTTTGCATACTCTCTTGTGCTTTCTGCATATTCTGCATATTGATAGCCATTATGTGCACATCTTCCGCTAATGATTTGGTAGCTTTTACATCTGCCTGAATTTCATTTAATATAGCATCGTATGTTTTGTGTTCTTCTTCTGCTTTTGCTTTATATGCTACTAGATCTATAACTGTTTGAGTTAGTTGCTCATTAGTCATTTTTATCTCCTTTCTTTTTAAGCAATTCTTTTCCAATAAAATTTATTGCATGCTTCGTCTAACATACTGTCTGTGCTAACTACATGAACAAAATCAACAGCGCAATTATTTCCAGCTGATATTGTAGTTTCAGATTTCCCTATAACATCATATACTACTAATACTCCATCACTTAAAATAGATGCCATAATTACGCCTTGTCCTCCATCACTATAACCAACCGCATATTTTTGGTATGACAAGTCCGTTACTCCCAAAGCAGATAAATCAAGTGTACCTATTGTCGTTTGTGTGTCATTTAATTCGTTTGTGTTAACAAACTGTATTCTCATATATATAGTGTGATTAGCTCTAGAACAATGAACTGTACAAGAATTTGCTTCATTTAATGTAACTGCAACTGCTCCCATTTTTGGGATAAATTCTTTATCTATCAATTCCCAAGTACCACCCAATGTTTCACTAGGATTATTATTAACATTTGTGATGTGCACTGAGCCTATGGGATATGTTTTGGTTTTTAAGTTGGATATTTCTTCATTAATCTTCGTAAAGTTTTCTTCGTTTTTGTTTTTTCCCTCTTGTATTTCGCTTTCTAAGCTTCCTTTCATATTAGTTAACCCCATAATCAGTTCATCTAAAAAGTCGTAGATTTTTGTATTATCTAAGTCATATCTTCTAATTAACTGCTCTATTGTTTGCGGTTGCTTGTTGTCTTGATTGTGTATTTTCATTGGTCTTTTTGGTCTTTCTATCATTTTTTCCTCCAACATAAAAAGCACCTACATTTTGTAAGTGCTTTGTTACTATTTCTTTTTAATATAATATATGTATATGCTTAATCCTGTGATGACTAAAATATATATAAATGTCCATAATTCGTCATCTTCCAACTTTTTATTAAGTTCTTCTATTTCAGCATTCAACTCATCGATAGTTTCTTGTTTGGTTTCTATGGTACTATTTAATTTGTTTATTCGATATTCATAAAAACTAGAGTTGCTATTACTGTCATCATCATCTTCTGCAATTAACTCGTTCTCATAGTTAGACCCACCATTGTGATAATGATATATTCCTGTTGACCTATCATAATGACCACCATTTGCATCAGTTCTACCAGAATGTGCCATAGATATAGGAGATAATAGTATAATCATTGTTTGTTAATCTCTCTCCTGATGTTAAAATTTCTTTTTTATCATATCTATTCATTGGAACAGTCACCTCGTATGACAATTATATTTGTCAAAAAATGAAAAGTAAGTATGACATTTGTCATACTTACTGCCAAGTTACTTTTCCATCTTTATACGCAGTAAATCCACTAAATTTGTTATAAAGTTTTAATTTAGTATCTCTGTCCAAATCAAGTCTATATACATAATTTGCAAGCTGTGTCTTTTGAGATGCTGTTAGAGCATATCCTTGCATCGCATATAGTAAAAGTCTTTGATTTCCTTTTATATTCATAGAATTTAAGTATGATACAACCTTCTTCTGTTTGCTTTTGCTTACTGTTTTTCCAGATAAAGTACCATCATCTGTAGTGTCAGAAGTAAATTCTTGCTGTTTATATTTTAAATACTCTTCAATATCAATTCCTGTTACTTTCATTATGTCATATTCAGTATCTTTTTCGCTTTTTATATAATTAGCATATATTCCAGAAATCTCTTTATTAGAATAATTTGAATCTAACAATATTTGAATTTTGTCTGCATTTTTTAAATTTTCGGTATCTGATAGTTCTTTACTCTTTCTTTTGCTTTCTGTTAAATCTTTCACTTTTATTTTGTAATCAATATAATTACTTAAAGATATGTTATTAGATTTCATTTCTTTGTATTCATCCTCTGTTGGCATATCAATATTGTTTTTTTGAGCTTTATTATATAGTTCAATATATTCATTTTTACTTATACCGTTAGACGTTATGTATTTTGCATCAGATAATTGAGAACCACCATCTTCTTTTCTTTCAGTAGAACTAAACAAATCATTTGTATATATTCCCCACTTTTGTTCTGTATTCATTTCTTTAGACTCTAAATAATTGATTTTATCTTCGTTTGTCTTTAATCCTGCATCTATATATTTTAGATATTCTTTAAAAGGTAAGTTACTTTCTTCGTAAGTCTTTGTTTGCTTTGCAGATAATCTTTTATAATCTCTATCTATATATTCTTGCGCTAAAGGTAACGCATATTTACCAAATACTCCAGCTTTTATATAATCTAAAGCGCTAGTATTTTCTACTGGAAATCTCAGTTCTTTTTCTCCTTCAGAATTTGTTACATAACTTCCGCCATCTATGACTGTTTTTATTCCTTCGATGCTTTTTTTCGCTTGAGACCCTGCGGTTGGTGGTAATAAATATACTAGTTTAGATATTTCATCTTTTAATGTACTATCTCCAGTTGCAACACTAATAAGATTAGGTGTAGCACTTGCAATTGGAATACGAGCATCTTCGCTTAATAAATTTATAAATGGTAATGATTCTATTAATTTTCTTGATGCTTGTTGCAAATTATCTAGAATTGTATCTTCATCATTTTCATCATCATCTAATCCAAATGCAGTTTTAATAATATCTATAATATCAAATGCCGGTCTTCTTCCAGCAATTGCTTCAAATATATTGTTGAATATATACTGATATACAGCCATTTGACCCAATGTCCAAACAGCGCCTAATGAAGCTTTTGGAGTTCCTCGTTCTTCAGCGGTAGTTTTAAAGTCTTGTATAGTATCATGTATCATAGTGTCGAATTGATTATTTACTTCTAATTGAAATTGTGTTACTATTCCTAACATTTTCGAGTTAAATACATTTGCTGTGGCTCCCTGTGATCTATCTCCTAAAATTCGTTCTCCAAAATCATCTGCACTTTTCAAAGCTTCTGTTTCGTTCATTCCTTTAGAAAGATTTTCATAATATTTACTTCTCACTATTAAATTAGAAGTAAAATAATCTGTAGCTCCCATAAATACTTGTCCTGTATCACTGATTTTTTGCCACATTTTTTTTGATATTCTATCACTGCCAAACCTATTAGTTAAAAAATCACTTCTTTCTACAAAACCATCATTTGCAAAAATGTTTTGAATTGTGCTTGCAGTTCCTTTCAGCAATGCTAGTTTTTCCGTTTTGCTTGCACCTTGCATAACAGATATAAAATTAGTTAATGCACTCCCTATATTAAATCCTGTCATATTACTTCCAGTTTGTTTTTTTATTGTATTTAATGTAGAATAAATATTTCTTCCCGCAAGCTTTTCTATACTTCTATCAATTCCAGCATTCTTTCCAGCAAGATTATTTGTATATTCAGTTAGCCAAGATACATAGTTCGACAAGTGATTTTGAGATATTTTTTCTATTCTTGTATTTTTTTCTTCTTCTGATAAGTTGTCTAAATTCTCAAATCCATGTTGCCCATAAATATCTCTAATATATTTGTCAAATGCTCTTAATCTTTGTATGTCTTCGGTGTGATATATAAGATTACTTATACCATCAATATAGCCATCAATACCAGTTATAGCATCATATGTTGTTTTGTTCCCATATCTTCTTTGTGCATTAGCAAAAAAGTTCTTGCCGGGTCTAAATTGTTCGGTTATACCATTTATATCTGTAGGTATAGAGTCCTCGAACTTTCCAGGTATTCCAAATTGAGTGAATATGTCATTTAGTTCTGTAAAGTGTCTTACATAGTCTTTTCTTTTGGGTATCGCATCGTATCCTAGACCAATTAAAACTTCGTTTGCTGTATCAATATAATAATCATATTTTTCCCTTAATTCTTTTGATGCCTTTTTTATTTTATTTCTTATTTCTTGATTAGGTATATCTGCTTCTAAATCTGTATTAGTATATGCTATTTCTACTCCTTTGTCATTTACATAAGACTTTTCTGTATATTTTTGTAATACCTCAGATTCAAAACTTCTTGCTTTTATTCCCCAGTTTTTTATATCTGTTCGTTCTTTATTTAGAAATCTTGTTTTTTCGGCAGTATTGTGTTTTACTTTTCTAAAGAACATTTCATTGATTTTTGTTCCTAATTCTTTTCCAAATACTTTTTCTTGTAATCTGATAGGGTCAGTTCTGTTTATATTTAACATAGTCAAATTTTGTGCATTATCTAAACTTTCATTCAATATATTTGTATCTGCTAAAAGATTTTGATGAATTTCTTTTCTTGTTGTCCCCATTTTTTTCTTTGTTGCATAGTTTATAATATCTTTTGTTGCTTTGCCGAACTTTCTATCAATTCTGCTATTATATTCATTTTCGATTTTAGCTTTTTGTTTTTTTAAATTTTCTATTTGCATTTTTAAGTTACTAGCGGTTTGTGTATTTTTATTTTTCTTATTATTTAACAATTGTTTTTTCTCTGCTATTTTTTGTTCTATTTCATTTATTGTGTTATTTTTATTTTTTATTAAATTATTAACTTCAGTTGATTGAGCTTTCAAAATATTCTTTTTATATCTGTTATATTTCGCAGCATTACTCTCACTTACAGGCATATTTTCTTGTTTGACTTGCATATTTTGTGTATTTTGTGGTATAATATTATTAACAGAAGCAGTTCCAGGAACAAACTGGCTCATCGCATTTGCGGTACCAGTCACTGGAACTGCTTCATTAATTTTATATACTCTTTCAAGCCTAAAATGTCTTTCTGGTTTCCCTGAAGTTCCTTCTTGTAATCTTGTATCAAATTCTACAATATAAGGTTGTCCGTCTATATTAGCTTTTGATACATAATATTCATAATCACTATATTGTGTTCTACCTTTGTTATCATAATTATCTGTGCTAATTATTTCTGCATTTTCTATTATTTTGTCAAGTTGTGAAAAAACAGCTAAATTTTCATGTATTAATTCTTTTTGTTGTATATTTTTTATTGTTTTGTTTATACTTTCACTAATATCGGCATTTGTTACATAAATATTTTGGTTGTTATTTTTAAATACCCTTTTATGTAAGCCAGAGAACAATTCTTTAGCTTTAGTATATATCGTTCTTTGATTTTGAGATTTATAATTTATATATGATTCATTATTTTTGTTTACTACATCTGTACTTATATTTATATCAGTACTAAAACTGTCTCGAGTTTGTTTTATGTATTCATTAACTTTTTCATTAATTTTATTTCTTTTTCTTGTTTGCTCTAAAACTCCATTTTGAGCATTTTCTTGATTCGAATCGCTATATTCATTTGTGCTGTCATACAATTCTTGTATTTGGCTGTTATATTCACCTTCAATTTGATTAATTTCTTCTTGCAAATTATTTTTTATAGTTGCTGAATTAGTCTGTTTAATTTGTTCTTCTAATTCTCTTATTTTGTTATTCTTTTCTTTTACAAGTTTATTTGCTTTAGCAATATTTCTATATGGATTTATTTCCTCTATAATTTTATTTTGAACGTTTTCTTGAGAGGTGTTGTACTTCTGTACTTGCTGTTGTGTAGAATCTTTAATCATTTTTTCTACATCTAATTGTTTTGATGCATCTTTAACTGCTGATTGCAATTCTTGCTGTGTTACATTTTGCCCATTTTGCGTTTTTTCTACAATACCTATGCAAGATTCTATTCCTAGATTTGCTCCTCCAACTATAGCACTTGTCAATCCTCCATCTATACCAGCTTTTAACATTCTTTGTCCCATATCAGACCAATCAGCTTTATCATTTCCTGCTACCGCTCCTGCTGTTATTTCTTGAATTGGTTCTATAAGAGACTCTTGTAAGACATTATCTGCTATACCTATTCCATAATCTTTTAAAACTGTTTTTAGACTATTTTTAGCAACTTGTTCTACTCCCTCTTCGACTATTTCTTTACTTGTTCCTTTGATTAATGCTTTTACTCCTTTTCCTGCCTTTGATAAGTTTTCCCAACCAATTGCTTCAGTTGCACCTTCCATTAATCCCATAATTGAACCATATGTTACCGCTTCTTCTCTTGTCATTCCTCGTTCTTCAGCATCTTGTATATAGCTTCCACCCGCACTAGTAGTAAAATATGCAGTTCCTAGTGCTGGATTAACAGCACTTAATGCTGCACCTACTCCCATATTACCTATTGATGGCGCTAGTTCTGCTAATTTCTTTGTTGCTTTGTTAGTTTGTTCATCTATATTATTTTGTATTTTTTGTTGGTCTTTTTCTATAGCTTTGTCTAAAACATTTTTATTAGCAATTTCTTCTACTTTTTCTTTATCATAATCATATTTTTCTTTATCATGCCATGCAAAGCTCTTTACTGGTAAGTTGACATCTTGAATAGTATTCTTTTTATAGTTTTGACGAGTTCCGGCTATATAAATTGCTTTATCGCTAGCGCTTAATTCCTTTGAGCCTAATACTCTTTCATTTTTTGCACGTTGTTCTGTTTTATATTTTGACTCTGCAGTTTTTAAACCATAATTAAATGATTGTTTTACTCCACTTGATGCACCTAGAAATAGATTTTGAATTGACCTTCCTGTATCTGCAGCTAAATTTTGTATGTTTTGCCATAAGGAAACTTCTTGTTTTTTTGTTGTTTGCTGTACATTGTTTTCTTTTTTGTTTTTAAACTCTTGCCATGATGATTTTTGCTGTTTTTTCTTTTTAAATTCTTCCCAAGACATGTTTACCTCCTATAGCCCAAATTTTTCAAATAAATATGCTGCTTCTTCCTCTGTTATACGTCCGTTTTGTACTTCGCCATATATTAGTTCTCTAGCAGAATCCATTTCCGCTGGAGCAGCTCCCCCTCCTACAAGTAAATTTACTCCTTTATATACTTTTTCTAGATTTTTATTTACTTTTGGTTCTTCTGCTTCATCTTCCTCTTTTGCTTTTAGCTGATTTTCATAATTAGATTTTGATAAAGCATACTCCTTAGCCCATTGACTATCTGAAACAGCATCTCTTTGCTTTTGATAATCCATTGATTGTTGCCATTGGTTATCTGAAACGGCATCTCTGTTCTTTTGATAATCAAAACTTTGTTGCCATTGATTGTCTGATACTTCATCACGAGATTTATTGTAATCAAATGATTGTTGCCACTGATTATCTGATACAGCATCTCTTTCTTGTTGATATGCCCATTCTTTTTCCCAATTAGATTGTGCTAAGGCATCTTGTTCTTTTTGATATAAATATTGTTCTCTATTGTTTCTTAGTTCATATTCTTGAGTTAATAATTCCATCTTTTGCTTATAAATTTCTAATGCATTTTGAGCAAGCGCTATATCTCCATTTTGTCTAGCCCTGCTTATTTCAGAATCAAAATCAGCTTTTAATTTTTGAGCACTATTTATTGTTTCTGTTACATTTTTTTGATATGTATTGTAAAGGTTTGTTTGTGATGTTTCTGCATATCCTGAATTTCCTAATCCTCGTGAATACAGTTGTTCAGCATTAGCTCCATAAGGATTAGAAGCTTTTTTATATTCTGTATACAATCCTTTGTTTGTTTTAGTTGCTTCTTTGTCTACTTCCGCTTTTTGTTTTTCTAATTCCGCTACATTTTGTTCTGTTTGTTTATTTATAATATCTTGTTGCTGTGCTAGAGCGTTATCTAGCATTTCGCTTTGGTCATTAGTTAATTTTTCAATATCTTCATATCCTGTGGCCATTTTTCCCTCCTATTTTAAATACTTCTTTTCCATGTTCCGGCTACATTTGTCCAAATCACTGCCTTTTTCCATGTCCCGCCAACATTTGTCCAAACTTTGCCACGTTTCCAATTGGCACTTACGTTTGTTCTTATTGTTTTTTGATTTCCTTTTAATGTGATCGTGCAAGTTTTAGAATTTGTATATCCGCTTCCTGATAAAATAAAAGTAGCAGTTAAACTACTACTGCTACTGTATTTCTTATATATATTATCTAGCTCTGTATCGCTAAAAGTTATTGTGTTGTTTCCTGCCTTTACCGTTCTACTTAATATTTGAGTATCTCCTATTTTCATCACTAAACTCAATGAACTAATACTTGCTGGGTTTGTTATACCCACAACTTGATTATCACCATGTTCAAAGTTTGACAAAGTACTTATTCTTGCTATATCATAAGTAGTTACACTTAATGCCGAACTATCTGTTTTTAATTGGCTATCTTTTCTTCTTACTCTCGTTTTTATTTTGTAAGTTGTATTTGGAGACAATCCTGTAATTGAATATGTTCCACTTTTACCGTCTGATACATTAATACCTGTCCAAGTACTACCATTATCTTTACTATACCAGATATAGTCTATTGTACTGTCGCTAGACCAGTTCATTTTGATTGTGTCGACGGTTTTACTATTTAAACTTTGAGATGCTGTAGCATATCTAGGAATTTCTGTTAATTCAAATGTTCCACTTCCTGAAGCATTTCCCATCTTAGAAGCACCAGATGCACTGTTACCTGTGTGACTACCTTTTATTGTGATTGTTTTTGATCCATCATCATCGTGTGTTATTGTTTTACTTGCTGTTCCTAAAAGTTGCCATTCATCTGTATTTCTAGTATCCCAAGTACTTGTACCGCTTGTAGTAGTTCCGTCAATAGTTATACTCCATGCAGTTCCATTTAAATTATAAGCTCCGTTGGCACTACTATTTGTTCTTCTTACATATGCTTTTGCTGTTACTTTGCTTGTGTTAGCCGAACTAGACACATTACTCTCTGTTGCATCAACTTTAAATTCATACAAGTAACCATAATCACCACTATACTCAGATGTAAATATTGTTGCCATTTATTCGACCTCCTTAACTAAAGTATTGAATGTATATATCCCCACTATTTCCTTCACTTGGTGTAGCAGTTCCTATTGTAATAGTGTTCTGTTTTCCATCTATTAGTGTTTTTAGTTCTTTTCCTTGGTTTGCACTTAAAGCATTGGTTGTACTTGTGCTTGTCAATACATCTTCTATTATTGTTTTGTTTGCACCTTCTTCAATTCCATCTACCTTGGTTTGTATAACATCTATTAAATCTTTAAGTACTTTCCCTTGTAATGCACTTAATGCACTAGATACACTTGTGCTTGTTAAATTATCTTCTATTGGTATTTTTGCAGAAGCTATAGCATTTTCCACTAATGTATCAATTTCTGGTGTTAATACTTCATTTATGTACTCTTTTATTATGTTTGCAGATTCGTCAAATATTGCTTTTAATTCCTCTGCCTCTAAAGTTGGTTTGTTTGGCAAACTCTGAACTCTATTTAAGTTTTCATTTAATTTTGTTAAAGACATTTTATCCTCCTATTTCTTTACATAGCCGCCAATAAAAGATTCCAATATTGCACTATATAGTCCAAATGGTTTGTCTATTTCATCACTATAAAATTTCAATGAAATCTCGACAAACTTCTTTTCTTTTATCTTGTAAACTATGTATGAGTTGTTTTGTGTTTCAAAAGAGAAGTTCTCAAAATCTATGTTTTCAAAGTCAAAACCTGTTGCACTGTGCTTTGCTATCTCCTTTGTTGTTTCTTTTTTGTTCGTTTTTTCTGATACTTTAATTATTCCGTTTGGAATAGTTTTTATTTTTGCTATTCCGCCTCTTTTGTTTGTTGTTTTATATGTATTACCATATCCGAAATTGTCCATTGGAGTTGTCCAATAGCTGTTGATTACTTTCCCATCATCGTTAGTGCCTTGAAAACAAAAAATAAGCCCTTTTTCTGAGCCTATATATAAATTACCTTTATATTCTTTTATGTAGCTTATTTCGTCATCTGATAAGTCCCACAGATACCATTCATATTCATATCCTAATGTTCCAGCAAACATTTGCCTCATATCTGCTAAATATATTCTATGATTAGCCAATACTAATAAATATCCATTCCATTCTGCCATCATTGCATGATTAAAATTGTTCTCGTTTGTTAGTTTATTGTCTACCAAACTACTTCTATGACTTAATAATTGTTTTGAATTAATATCATTGCTTGATATTCCTTCTAATCCATTTCTGCTTAAGAAAACTATGTCATCTTTGTAGTTTATAGCATCTGAATAACAACCTGTGCTTACATTTCCTTGATAGCTTGGATATACTTTTCCTTCTGCATCTAGCGTTGATGTATGATAGAAAATAGTTTCGTTTTGCTGATTTGGTTCTTTAAATACCCATAGCATATTATTCCCTACTACCATTGCCTTTATTTCGCTTTCATCTGTTCCGTCTTGATAGTAAGATAAGTCACTTATATATGATGGTGTATTAATCATTGAATGGAATACTGCGTTTGGATAATCAGGATTGCCTGTAAAGAACAATCTTCTATCAAAAGACACTACCTTGGTACATTTATCTATTCTGTCTGTGTAGCCTTCTATCTCTTTTTTAAAGGTTATCTCTACATTGTCTATTCCAGCTAAATCTGGTTTTATAGGAGCTATCGTAAATGTTACTTTACCCGTTACTACATCTACTTCATACTCAGTAACTACATCATCATTTACTTTTACTTCTGTAACTTCTGATATATTTTGAGCATCTAAATAATAATCTACTGAAGTTCCATCTCCTACAAAAGTGTTTTTCCTCAACGGTTGTAAAACATTGATATCTTGATACTGCTCTCCTCCACCTAATGGAGCTCTACTTATTGCTGTTGTTGGAATTATCGGATTATCTTCTGATACTTTTTTTAATGTTTTATCATAATATACAAGATAATTTTTTCCGTCTAGTATATATAATTTGTCATCAAATATTGCAAAACTACTTCTTTTATTGTTCATATCACTTTTTAATAGTGTTTTTTCTTCCGGATATGTTGGAAAGTTTGTCCATAGATATAAATTTGTTCCTGAATGAATAAATGCTTGATTATTATAAAAATATATACCATTGATATTATCTCCAAAATCTCCTATTTTGACATATCCTGGTCTCGTTTCAATGCAACTGCCTTGTGTATCTGCGTAGTTTTTCCATACATTTAAAGCGTCTGGGCTTCTTGATAAATTTACCAAACTTGCATCGTTTGCAAAGTCTACACCTCTAAAACCTGTATACGCTCTTTTAATTAATGTTGCCATCTATATCACTCCTTCCTCTACTACGATTGAAGGAATCTCTCTTCTTGTATCTAGGTTTTCCTTTCTTCTTTGATATTCTGATAAGAAAGCTGTGTAGTCTGCGCTTGGGTCTACCTTTAAAATATCATTTGCTACAGCATATGGTAGTATCATTAATACATCTTGGTCTAACTCTAAAGTAAAACTGTCTTGAGTATCTTCTTTAATAATTGTTGGATATTGATAGTATTCTAATGTGTATTGATAATCATTTTTATTGCTTATATATATTTTTTTACCTAATGTATAATAATTAGCTTCCTTAATGTTATTGTTGTCATCTAAAGCTATTATTCTTTTTAATTGATACATATTTGATGGCAATGAATATTCTGTATAACCCTCTGAAGTTTCTCCACTAATTTCTCTTAATACTCTTGTTTTTAGTATTTTCTTAACTTGGCTTAATTCTTGATAATTAGTAGCATAGGCAAAGTTTAATCTCATTGCTATATCTTCATCATCTGTTAATGCTTTATTAGTCTTTGAATACTCTTCTATTAATCCTAAAGCTATTTTTTTATTTTCTCCTAATGTCATACTATTGTACCTCCGTCTTTTTCTTTTTAGACTTTTTAGTAACTTTAACTTCTTCTGTTTTATTTTTTGAAGTATCATTTCTTACAATTCTTTTTGCTCCAAATATTTCTACTTCTTTTCTTTTTAAATTTTTAATCAAACTCATTTTTATCTCCTTTCCACTTATTCAGGAGTTGCACCTGATTATTCTCTTTAAGTGATATTAAGAGGGATTTCTCCCTCTTTGATTAAGCTTCTGTAGCTTCTAATACAACTACTTCTGCTGGTTTGATTACTTTTGCATCATATACATGTAAAGCACTATATAGTCCTTCAAATGCGTTTTCTGCATCAGCTATAAATCTTGATTTTAATATTTGGTCAGCATATACGATAGCATTGAAAGAACCTGCCATGCATAAGTGTTTTCCACCATCTGTTACTTTTACATTGTTAGAAACGAATAATTTCATTCCTAAGTAGTCAGCCCACTCTAAGCCACCTTCGAATCCTTTCATTCCTTCGTTGATTCCGAATTTAATACCAGCTAATTCTAATTTTTCTTTAACCATTGGATCTATTACTAAGAAAGCTTGTCCATGTGGTACATTAGCTTCGTCTAATTTTCTTCTTACTTTTGCAAGTAATTGAAGAGCGTTATCTTCATTTATTCCTGTTCCATCAACTCTGTTTGTGATAGATGCGTCTTCTGCTAAAGCTAGAACATATTTATCAGCACTATCTTTTAATTTGTATCCACTTCTTTCAACTTGTGTTCCTTTAACATCTATAGAACTTCTAAAAGCTTCTATATCATCAATTTTGAAAGCTGTATATTCAGCTTGGTCAATTTTTAAAGTAACACCTGTGTCTTCTAATTCTTCATAGTTGATAGTTCCTGTATATTTTTGAACACTTGGGTCTCCTAAACCAGCAAATGTTACTTGGTCACCTTTCTTTTTGATTTGAGAACCTGTATCTAATGTACATATTCTTTTTGCGATTAGATTGTTTTCTAATTCCTTTAATACTTTTGTTGATATTAATTTATCAATACTTACTGTTATAGCCATCTGCTATTCCTCCTTTAAAATTAATTAAGTCCTGCAGCTTTTCTAAATGCAGGATTGTTCCAATATTTCATCATTTCTTGTGGTTTCATGTTGTTGATTCTTTCTGCTGAAAAAGTTTCGTCAGTTGGTCTGCTTTCGCTTTTTGCACTTCCAGCTGATGCAGGTTTTTCAACATTAACCTTGTTTATTTGCTTATACATACCTACTATTGATTCAATAGGTGTATTTACATTGAATTGTTTTCTGAAGTCTATAAACTTCTTTTCATTTAAAAGCTCTGTTCCGTATCCTTTAGCCTTCAATGTTTCAATATCTCTTAAGTTGTATAATTCCTTGCATAGTTCATTAAACATAGCCTTTTCATAAGTTGTTCTTTTTTCATATGGAATTGTAGAAAGCTTTGTAGCTTCTTCTTCCATTGCTTCTTTGCCTAACTCTATAATGTCTTGAGCTTCTATCTTAGCTAATCTTTCTTCACGTCTTTCGTCATAACTGTCTTTGTATTCGGGAATGCTAACCCCTTGTCCTTTATAAAACTCAGATGATTTATTTATTGTTTCATCTAATGTTTCTACTCCTAACCCTGCTTTCATGATGCTTTCTAAATGCTTATATTTAGAAAGTTCTTTACTAAACTTTCTTTCTTGACTTGCTCTGTCTCTTGCTAACCTGTCTTTTATTTTTTCTTCCATAAGTTCATTAGCTCTTGCTTCTATTTTTGCATCAATATCTTCTTGATTAGGTGTTACTACTTCTTGAGTAGTATCTTGAATTTGTTCCTCGTTTTCGCTAGCACTAACTTGAACATCTTCAAGTGTTTGTTCTGATGTTTCAGGTACATCATCACTAACAACTAATTCGTTGTCTAATTCTTCGTTTTCCATAAAAACCTCCCGTTTTGAGTCCGTCGACTATTAATTCCTTGATTAGCAGTTTAGTGCCATGCACATGTTTTGGGCATAATAAAAGAGCACCTTTATAGATGCTCTTATAAATCTTTATAAATTGCCGTATAGGCATAATATTAATTACTTTTTAATTGTTCTTCTTTAATTGTTTTGCCACATTTCTTACATTCATGTGTTACTATATTGTCTTTTACTTCTCTTACTGACATTTCTACTAATCTACATTGCGGACATTTCATTAGGATTACCTCCCATCATATTGATAGCATTAGCGTTTACACTTGCTCCTTGCATTGCAATGTTTTCTACTTCGTTACTATTTTGTTCTTGCATTGCCATTGCTTGTTTCATTGCACTATTTAATTGATTTGCTTCTTTCTGCATTTGCATTAATTTGGCTTCTTTTTCTTTTCTGTCGTTTAATATTTTTTCTAGTTTTGTTTTTGGCATTACGCTATCTTCTGGAAGAGCGCTTGTATATTCCTCAAAGGTTATTAACTTTTGTAACATCAAGTTTTCTAAACTTTGTTCTTGCGCGTACTTATCATACGCTGAACGTGGTGTAATATCTATTTTTACATTGAATTTCAGCTTTTGTAGTTCTTCATAATCTATTGTATATGGAATTTCTATTGTCTCACCTGTCTTTCTGTCCTTTTCTTCTCTAGTTACCATGATTCCATCCGTAGAATATGTCTGAAGCATTTCATACCATATCCTTGCCAAATCCTCTAAGAATGTTTTGAATTTCTCTGCTTGTTCATTTAATGGCTGCTGACCAGCTTGCTGTACTGCTAATATAGCTTTTCCACTAGCTTGAGTTGGATCTACATTTCCAGTTACAGTGTCTCCTGCTCCTGCCAATTCTTGTGTATCTTTCATCAACTCTTGTTGTAAATTTAGTGCATCTGCGGACATAGTAACAGGTCTTAAATAATTAACTATTTTATTAACATCATCTGCACCTGTTCCATTTACTTTTATTGTTGTTCCTACTTTGTCTAAACTACTTGTATCAGATACATAAGCAGTATTAACAACTAATTTTGGATATGCACATAATTGCACTGCTATTGCTCTTCTTGTTGCTGTTTTGTTTATTTCTATTTGGTTTGGTATTAGATACTTAACTTCTCCACATCCTCTAGCATATCCTTTCACATCTTCCCATACCATATGCGCTATAGGATATAATGCAAGCTTGGTATTAGAATCTTCTCTTATTACTGCTGTCTTTGTGCTCTTTTTAAGCCATACTGTGCCATCTTTTTTATAATATTTTAGCAGTACTAAACACATTGGAGATATTTCATCGACTCTTTTATCTCTTCCTGGTTGTTCTTCGTAATCAGAATCAGCAGTTATTGTTGCCACTGCTTCGTCTTCAGACATTCCGTATTTTATTGCCTCTTCTCTTACACTATCCACGGTTCTTCTATAACTAATTATTATATATGGTTGTGCTTGAATATCATCATCGTTTTCATTCCCATAGTAAATATTTGTTTTATCGATTACTTCTGTTTTTATTTCTCCATCTTCTTCGTATGTATGAGCAATTCCTTCTGAATCAACGCAAGAGTCTTTTAGTATTTCTCTTACTTTTTTGTTCACTTGAGACAATTCCCACATTTTGTTACTATATCTGTTTAAACTTTTGCATACTTCATCTAATTTTCTCTGTTCCTCATAGTTAGCATATGTATTAGGATTAAATACGATTTGATATAGGTTATTGTTCAGTACTCCTACTTTATATTTTACTGTAGGTCTTATAACATTAAGAGTTATTGGTTGTATGCTTCCCAATTTTGCATTTCCCCATTGGTTTCCATGATAAAATTTATGGTTTCTTTCTGTATCTTCGTACAAACCAATAGACATATTGTAGCTTTTACCTTTTTCATATAGTTTCCACTCTTCTGTTTCAAAATGTTGTTCTTCATTTTCTATCATACTATATCCTCCTGTCCTTCTGAGCTCCCATCATATCTGTCCAAGTTTCCTAATATTTTGTTTAACTTATCGATTTTCTTTTTCTCTTCCTCTTTTTCTTCGTATTGTTGTTTGCGCTCTTTTATAGTTTTAAATCGAGGTAATTCATTCGTTCTTCCCAATTTAAAACCAAAATAAAACCCTATGCATAAGCATAGAGCTGTTAAAATTGAATATAAAATTTGCATCTTATTTCTCCTTTAAATAATTTCTATTCTACTTCCGTAATCCTCATCTGATGTTTCTTTAATTCCAAAGTCTTTATACATGTTATCTTTAATTATCTTTTCTTTCTTTATAGCATGCATACTTTGCTGTGGTCTTATGTAATATGCTATTGCTAGTGCCATTACTAAGTCATCGTGATATCCTTGCTGTGCTTCTGCTCGTCCTTTTTCGTTTTTTATAAATGTCAGCATTTCTTTTAATGTATCCACATCTACTATTAGCTCAATCATCTCTTTTACAATTGTTTGTAATTGTGCTAATATTAATGGTCTTGTTATTAAATTTGTCTTAAATCCAAATCTTTTTTCTGTCTTGCCTGTGTAAGTGTCTTCTTTTTCTCTTATATATTGTTTTGAATACTGCAATTCCTCTAGCTTTTGTATTGGATAAGTAGTGTAATTTGCTTCTATTCCTATTAATGCGTTGTTATAATGTTTTCCTAAGCAATACATTTGCCTTGTATATTCTATTTCATCAAATTCTTGTTTTAATACTGCTACTTGCTTTCCTGTTGTGTTATCTAATACATGTCCTGTAAAATAATCCGAACCTTCTCCAGCAGTATCTCCTGACAATACATATGGATGCGTTTGCTTTGGTTTCTTATATATTTTTATTGGACCTTCTTTGTCTTCAACCCATTGTATTTTAGATATTTTTATCCCATTATAATCATAGATAAAATATCCTTGTTGAATAGGTTTTATATCTTTGACTTCTTGTATTCTATTTATTATGTTTTGTTTATCAAAATAACATTTACCTGTACTGATAAATGCTTCTTCTGGATTTATTGGATATTCTTGTTTAAACTGTTCTATATCGTTACCGCAGTTATTTGCTATGCACCATCTTCTCCAAGTCAATTGTTCCAAAGTTAATCCATATGTCTTCTGTAGTTCATTTTCTTCTTTTGTCAATTCAAAACCTGTGTATGTCATCTTATATTCTTGTAATTCATTCCAACCTATGAAAATTGGAATAAAGTCGTTTTTCCCTGCTACTGCATCATCCCATAACTCTTTGTAATATTCATATCCATTCGCTGTAGATTCTATTACTATCATTGTATCAGGAGTATTTGGAACTGCTTGTAACAAACCTGTCAATGTTGTTTTCTTGTCTCCTTGCCAAAAGGCTAATTCTGATAAATGTAAATTATTTATAGTGTCTGACCTTCCAACTCCTTTTCCGCCTGCTGTAAAACATTTTATTTTACTTTTTAAGCCACTTCCATCTTCTTTGTCAAATACTAATTCTTTAGCGTTACTTTTCTTTTTCTCGGGTTTCATTGGTTCAGGTAATTCATCATACATTAATTTGCTCATATTAAACAAGTTTGTAGTTGAATCTTCTTTGTGAGCTACTATTGCAGTATTTATATTAGGTTTAGTTACTGTTTCCTTAAAAAATATCCCTTCTGTAACTGTGCTAAATCCCATTTGTCTCGCTTTAAGTATTATTATTCTTACGGGTTTCCCTTTTGCTTTTAGTTCTTTAATAATGTTGTAATACTTTAGTTGTGGTTCGTTAAGCTTTAATGGAATTATTTTGCTATTTTTGTTTCTTATCTTTACATATTCTTCTATATATTTTCTTGTATTAATATTCTTCTTCATCTTCTACTCTTTTTATATAATCTTCATAACTAACCCCAACATTGACATTTTCTTGTTTGTCTTTCCACCCATAATTGTTTTTTAAATTAAAAATGATTCCAGTTGCACTAGAATCATTTATTAGTCTTTCCTCTAAATAATTTTCCACTCTCATTTTTGCTCTTTTTATTGTGTCAAAAAACTCATCTTTTTTAGAGTAGTTTATAAGATCCTGCCTGCTCATATCTAATGCTAATCCTAGACCTGTTATTGTATATGGTTTGTTGTTTAATTTGCACATTTTAAAATATTCATCTATTTTTTCTTGTATTTCTTCTTTTGTTTTATATTTTGGTGGTCTTCCACCTGCATGTTTCTCACTCATGTTATCCTCTCCCTACTTTATAGTGTTTTGTTCCACTTTTTTATAATTCATTTTTATCTTTTCCATCGTTCTTTTCTGAACATATCACTGAATACTCACAACTGCTGCACTCTTTCTCTTTGCAGTTTGCACGCTGCTTTTTCTCAAATGCTTTTCTCTGCTTGTATTCTCTCATTATCTCTCCTGCAATGTAACTACCTTTTCTTCTCATCTCTATTGCACCTCGTAGTGTTCTTCTCAGTTATACGGATACCATCGCAGTTTTTTCCATCACAATATTTACATTTGTCATTGTAATGTTCTAACATTAGTTCTTGTGTCGTCATAATAAACACCTCTCTATCTTTATTAAACTATATATCAATATAATTAATAACTTCATTTGTACGTATAAACACTAGGTAAGACACATCATTTTTCTCGGATAGCTATTCCAATCTATAACACAACTACTGCTTGAGCGGTATAGCCTATTGTGACTTGCTATAGCCTATTAATTCTCAACCTTAATATGTGTCCTACCTGCTATCTACAATTAGAAAAATAGAGCCACGCACTTAGTACGTAGCTCCGCAAAAGATATCTTTTTCTATAGAATACTATTCCCTCAGGTTTGGCCCCCAACTTAATGGAATTTAATTAATATTTTAATTGTACGGATACTTTATAGTCCACCCGTAAAGACACTCCAAGGTTTTGCGGTACCTGACAGACCTATCAACTGCCCCTGGTCTAGGTCGAAGGAGTTGAACCTTCAATCTCAGGTATCCAAGACCCGCATCTTACCATCAAGACTTGACCTAGATATATGAACCTGCTAGGAAAGCTCACTTACAAAAGTTCTTATAAAAGGAAAAATCATATATCATTAAACTAAATCACTTTATATTAACAGCCTAGCTCTGATTAATACCAATAATAAAGAGCCGACTTACATCAGCTCATAGAAAATATAGACCTTATATTGTCGCTCGGACATTAGAGGTATTTCTACCTGCGACTATTTCACTGATACTATTTTACCACGGTTTTTTATCAAAAAACTGTCAATTTACTGTCAATTTTTTTAATTCTTTATTTACAGCACAAATTAATTCTCTTTTTCTTCTAAAATATGTGCTTTCTGACATCCCTGAATTGATTATTTCCCATTTACTTTTACTTTTTACATATAATTGTTCAAATATGTATTTACTATCTTTGCTAACCAACTGTAATGCTTGTACTACTGCTTTGTATTCTTTTAATGCTATTTGCAATTCTTGATTCTCTTGTAGCTGTATTACACTATTAAATACGCTATCTGATATACTATATGGAGCTTTTGGCATACCATCTATTCCGTTTCCGCTTATGCTCATTATATCCGCCCTTATATTTAATATCATAATACAATTATAGTTGTATCTTTTTAAGCAATTGTTTGCTCGTTTATATTCTTCTTTTGGTAATCTCATAATTTTCTTCTCCCTATTCTTCCCTCTGCTATATTGGGTTTTATTATTTCTTTTACTAAACCTAGCTCTTGCTTATCAAAACATGTCATTGATCCTGTTATCATATCTTTGTATCTGATATAGTCTTTGTATTCTTTTACAAAAATATATTCCCTGTTTCTATTATGTATTATTTTAGGTATTCTCATTTGTTTCTCCTTAATATATTATTTTCTGCTTCTATTATCTGCTTATCTGCTTCATTTTTGTAATATGTAATGCTATTAGCCATTGCTTTTTTTATCTTCTCAGCTTTTGTTTTGCACTTTTCACAATAGTCTAATGTTGTTTTGTATAATACTATGCTTTCTATATTATCTACTTGCTTTTTACATATATCACATTTGTATATTATCATTAGTAATCAGCTCCTTTTATATCTATATTATTGAATTAAAAATATGTATGTGTCATCATTTTTATTATAAAAATAGTATTGTTCATTGAAATTAGCTTTATCTATAAATGCTTTTAATTCAAAAACATCTTCAAAAGGTATGTTCTCAAAATTTCTATCTATTTCTTTGAAATCAAGTTCTTTTCTTTCATCTTCATCATAATATTCTTTGATTTTTTCGAATGTGTATTTATGCATTACCTCAAAATCTATTGTTTTCTTTTCGATATCAATTGTTACTCTTCCTTCTTCCCAATCTCTTGTTTCTTTAATATCTTCTTCTGTTATTCCGTATAATACCTTCATTTCTATCTTTGCAAGGTTGTAATTTTAAGTTCATTGTTTGGTCTTCTAATACTTTTCTCGTCCCTTCTATGTCATTAAGCCCTGCTCCAGTTGTCTCTAATAATCTAATTGCAAACAATAAATCTTGATTCTTTATATATTCTTCTACTTTGCATCTTTTCACATAGTCAAAAGCTTCTATTATCTTTATAGTCAAATCTACTGCACTATTTGAATATCCACTCCAATGATAATAACTATTTGCTAATACGCCTCCATTTTTTACTATTTCTATATTCAATCTTTGTCCCATCTTCATCTCTCCTTTAAATATTTATATATTACACGCTCTACGTGTCCTAAAGCTTCATAATTCGTTATAAATCGTCCATCATGTCTATGTCTTACACTGCTTCTTATTATTCTTATTTGCTGATTGTATTGTCTTCTGTATATCTCTGCTAATTTATTTTTAGTTAATCCACTTCTCCATAGTTTTATTATCTCTCTGTCTGTCATACTACACCTCTTTGGCATAGTATTTGTTATTAGTTGTTCTTATATTCTTTTATAACCAGCCTAGTTCTTTTACTTTTTCATTTATTGCTTGTAGTAAGCTCATATTTATGTCTAATATCCATACACTACCATCTGATGATATTTTGTTAGTTTCTATTTCTTCCGTATCCATCATAAATCTTATAAAACATTTATCGTCTTTGTTATATCTAATAAGCCCATAACCAACATTAATGTCTTTTATATACCCTAATTCTTTAAACATCTCATCTGCTTTACTCATCTTTATTCTCCTTTTCTACTTTGTTTATAAAGTATTCTTTTATGCAACTTGAACAGCCATCTTCATCTATATGTTTACATTTTTTTATCGTTTCTCCACAATATGTTTTTGCTATTTCACTATCTAATTCGAACACTTCAATAAAACTTATGATTTCATTTATTATTTTATCTTTCTTTTCTAATAGGTTTAATACTGTATCTATTGCATTTTTTTCTTCTATATATTCTTCTATAGGTACATCTTCTGCATATTCTTTATCATGTCTAGCTTTTTCAATACTGTTTTCTAATACACAACTTATTTGCCATAATCTCAAAATTGCTTTATCTTCTTTATCTGTCATTTTATTTCTCCTTTCCCATCAATCTTTTTTCCATCATCTAAAAAATGCAAATCAACCTTTGCTTCATTTTTTAATATTTCTGTCATATCTTTTAATGTTAATTCGTATCGCTTTTCATCTCCTAATATGTCTAAATGCTTGTTTAACTCATCTGTAAACCTTTTAAGCCTCTTTTCGCCTAATCCGAAGCTATACCATAGTACATATATAACAAGTGTCGTATAACCCCTTATAAACGCTTCCATTCTTCTATTTGTTAGATCATCATATTCTTTTCTTATAGCACTTTCTAATTTCCCTTCTAACATTTGCAATTTATGGGGCGTGTTATATTCTTTTGCTTTTCTTCGCCTCTCTCCTCTGTTCATTTTGTTTTATACCTCCTTTGACTGTGTATTCATCCAAATAGGATAACTTGGATAATATGGTGTATAAGGATTTATAAACGGGTTTTCTATCTTTTGAGGTTCAGTTATTGTTATAGTTTTACATTGATGATTTAACCATTTATATTTATAGTCTAATAATTCCTTGTATTCTTCTATATCTATTGTTATTGTGTTTTTATTTGTATTTACATCTATCTTTTCCACTTTCTTTTTTAATGCTTCTATTTCTACTGGTATTTTTCTATATCTCCCCATTTTCTTTCTCGCACCTTTCCATAAACCAATATAATTCATTTTCTTCAAATTCCCATTTGTCTTTGTGTCTATCACATTTATTTTTGCATATTTCACTTGTGCAATATGTTTTATCAAAACTAGCTTTCATTTATTCCTCCTAAATTCCCACACGGTTATATAGTCTTACTTCTGATAAATAACACTTTTTTACTTCATCATCTAATAATATTTCTTTTCCATCTTTTTTTATGTAATATATTGTTTTTTGTCCTTTTTGTTTTCTATGATATACAATATATTCATTGTTGTCTTTTAGCCTTATAGTAAAACAACTCTCTCTTAAACTTAAATTTGTTAAAACATAATCCTCTAATGTTATCATTTTATTTATCCTTTCATAAGTTCTTGTAAAATATTTCTTTTATACATATACATTTGCTTTACAAAATATCTATCTTGCCCTTTTAGTCCTTTTAATTCTTCTTTTTCTTTTTTATTTAATTCTTCTATCTTTTCTTTTACTTTCATTTCGCTAATATATTTTTTACCTTTAATACTTATTTTGTCTAATTTTCTAATTTCATCTAATTTAATATAATCATCTAATTCATCAAAAATTTTGTATTCATAATGTTCTAAAGTATCTTCATATCTGCAACAAGTTTCAAAAAGTTCTTTATTTCTTTCCTCTAATTTTCTATATCCTTTTATTAGGTTTTCTATTGCTGTTTTTATTCTTAAATTTGTTGTATTTCTATCTCCATCAAACTTCATATACAACATAGAATAACCCTTATCCTTAAATTCTTCTAATAGCTCTATGTATTCTTCCATTGCTCCTCTAACTCCTTAATTATCTTTTCACTTCCCAAAGTATGCTCACTACATACATTATCCTTGTTACACTCTGCTTTCATACAAGGAAAGCTAGTGCAATTAATACATTTTCTTTCTATTTGCATTTAGTCCTCCTATTTTTCAAGCCTAGTTGTATTTTCAAAAATTATTCTATAATTCATTCCTAATGTACCAGCGTCTCGCTCGTGATATATTCTAATTCCTTTCATCACTTCTGCTATGTATTCATCTTTCCTACTTTCTAATTTATAAGCAAATTTCTTAACCTCTTGTTCTAATTCTTCTTCTATTTTGTTTATCACTATTGACTCTATGCTCTTTTTTAACATTTGTTCTATGAACTTTTCTTCCATTTTTACTTCTCCTTTTTTAGTTCCTCGTTTATTAAATTACTTATTTCTTGTTTTGTATTGCCAACAATATATTTTGTTGCAATGAAATTAACTATTGCAACACATTTATTTTCTGGATGCTTTTCTGCCGGAGTATACTTAAGTATGCTCACATCAGTATATTTACTTTTATTTAATATATCACCGTCTATTAAGATAGGTGTTTTAATTTCCTCCATAACCTACTCCTCCCATCTCGGAAAATTATCTTTTATGTCTTCTATTCTTAGAATCTCTTTTTCTGATAACCATTTTCTGAACTTCTTTTCACACGCACGACATAAGTCAAAGTCTTTTTTATAAACTTGATCTCTATGAGTATTCTTGCAATATCTATTAATTCCAACAAACCCTTTTTGCCCTATGTAAGCTATTTCATTTCTGCACTTATCGCATATATAGCGAGGATGCCTTTTGTCTCGGCCTATATTCATCTTCTAAATCCCTTTCCAAATACTTCTTCGAATCCTTCAGGTAAATCAGGTAATCTCAACATACAATCTCTGCAAATATAATCATCTACTGATTTTCTTTTTAGTGGACAATAATAGTATTTAGTTGTTGTTCCTTTTAACCTAACATGTTTACAATTCATTTGTTCTCATTCCTCTCTTATTTCTAATTCTTCTGTCAAATACTGATATGAGTATTTGGGATTTGTTTTCTTCTGCTCTAGCTCTTTCAGATTCTTTAATGCAAGCATTAAATCTCTTTCAATGAACTTGTTCTTATATTTATCTACAAAAGTATCTTTGAGAGAACGTATGACGTCTATTTCATTTTTTACTTGTCTTCGTTCTGCCCTTACATACTTTATTTGTTTTATTATTTTGCAAGATTTAATCGCATCTAAGTTGTGATTTTCTATATAATGCAATAATTCATCCTGCTTTTTATCCCACTCACTTTGCTTACTGCTTAATTCTGATAATCTTTTATCTATGTCTTGAAAAAAGTTTAATATGTATCTTAACAGTTCTTCTGCTGGCATTCTTCCTTTGTTCTCTCCTTTTCAATGTAATTATTACACCTATATACGCCGATTAAATTCTTCTAGTTCTAATCGACTACATCCATAACAGCTATAGCACTTGTATTGTTTATCTATCTGTTTCATATTGCTTCTCCCAATATTCTTCTATCTTTCTTCTCGTATCTTCTTTTACTTTAGCTCTACTAAATTGCTCTTGTTTCTTTTTCTCATAAATAGCTCTTGCTCTTCTTATTTCAGCTTCATCTGTTTCTATTGGTATTGATATAAACTCTATATCATCTTCTACTTGAACACTGTCTGCTCTTATTACTTGTCCATCTCTTAACTCTAATGCGTTTATCTTATAGGCTCTTAGCATATTGTTTATTATTTCTTCTTGATGTCTTGGTAAGCTGTGCATATATGCATGTGCCGTTGAATCAACAACTACTCCGTTTTCTACTGTTGCTCTTCCGCCATCTGCTTTATGTACTAAATGATGATATGTAAGCTGCTTTACTATTCTTTTACCTTTGAACTTCTTATCTACTAAATAACTTTTATATGTTCTTATTCCGCCCATTCTTTCTATTCTCTCTGCTACTTTTGCTCTTTCAAACATACAATGTTTTCCGTATATCTCTATTAGTTTGTTCTTTGCTCCTTTGTTACTACTCATGGTTTATCTCCTCGTTTAATCTTTTTTATAGATTTCAAAACTACTACCAATAAAATCTGGTAAACTTAATTTATGAGGTCCAAATAGCCTTAATAAATGATTTTTAGGAAAACAATCTATACTCCAAGCTACTGGTTCTATTAAAGCCTTAAATCCATTTCTCCAATCTCCATATCCGCCTATTCCATTTATATGTACAACATCACTAGCCCCTCCAACTTTACCAACTATTTCAACTCCATCACACAATATAAAATCCATACATTCATAGCCACTATCATGTGTATCTCCGTTTGGCACAATAACTACAGAGTTAAAATCCATATCTGGTCTAAAATAATCTAACTCTCTTAATTCTTTTCTTGACATTTTATCTGCTTCCATAATTTTGTCCTCCTATGATTTTTTATAAATTGCTTCTTTCTTTCCTGTTATCTTGTCTAATGTTTTTCCTACTACTATTACCTTTCTTTGCTCTAATAGGCTTGTAAGTCTCGGACTTGCATTATTCCTTTCAGCATTATTTGTAAATCCTTTTTCTTGCATTTCATAAGCTACTTGTCTAGCTGTTCTCTCTATTCCGTCACTTAATATCTCTAATACTTGATTCTCTCTCGCTTTTTTATCTATTTTTTCATTTGCTTCTCTTCTTGTTTCTTCACATATTGTATTCATTTGTTTCACACTCCTTAAATTCCTAATTCTTGAGCTAGCGGTGTATAGAAATTAGTTCTATGTTCACTATCGTTTACTTCCCATCCTTTGTATTGTTTTGCATTTCCACAACTGCATACTGCTCCATAGATGTTTTTAAATTTTCCCACACCATTATCAATTAGCTTTGTGTATAGTACATATCCTGTACCTTTGCATTTATTACAATCAACTACTTCTTTGTCAGCGTTGCTATTTGTATAAGGCTCTTCTGCATTTGCACCTATTATGTCTGCAACTTTAGGAAGAAACTTACTCTTTCTTATTACCGCTGATATTAATTGTCTGTACCTGTTTACATCAAAGTTACTTAATTCTTCATACATAATTTGTAACTGCTGCGTATTGTATTCTTTGTCGTAGTATTGTTCTAACCTACTTGTAGCTTCTATAAACTCACTTCTAGTCACTTCCTAATGCCTCCTCTAAAGCTTTTAATTTTCTCTGTTTTTTCTCCTCTTCTGTCTCGCATGTATTAATCACTTGCTTGCTTTTTCTATAATTTTCACTCTCTTCTTTTGCTTGAATTAATGTCTTAACACCTGCATTTTGCCAATTATTTAATGTGCCCTTTATGTACTTAATTGTCCTTATATTCGCTTCTACCGCTCTTTGCATTGCATATATAATGACATCGTAAGGCATTTCTTTAGCATAATCTGCAAAAACGTCTACTGCATAAGGCGTGATTAATCCAATGTTATTTTGATAAAAGTCAATGATTTTTTGTAGACCGTCAACACAACTGTCGCCCACATTATCATTTGCATTTACATTTACATTTACATTACCATTTACATTTACATTATCATTTACATTAGTTCCTGTTTTGCTTACTTTTTGCTTATCGTTTGCTTCTGTTTTGCTTTTCTTTTGCTTTCCATTTTCATATTTTTTATAATTTGCATCTAGCTGTGGTTTTACTAAAGAGAAAATTGCTTTTGATATTCCTGTGAGTTCTGTTTCTTCTTGGTCTAAAGCATATCTTGCAATAGCTCTATATGTATCTGCTTGATTCTCTTTTGGCAATTCGTTTAAGGCGTCATAAAAACTTCTATAAAATATAAAACTGTCTCTTGCCATTGTTTTCTCCTTTCGTATAATAAAGGGCAAACCACATATTGTCTGCCCTAGTTGTTAATCTTTATTTAATTTGCTGTTATCGTATTTTTTATTTTTTCTAAAGTGTCAATTGTTTCTCTTAAATTATAATTTTGAATTTCTAATGCATGCATTAAACATGATGGACTTGGATTGTCACATTCGTTTTCTTTTGAACAAAAAATTTCACTTTCTATTCCTTTAGCTATGTATCTAATCTTAGAAATTAATTCATGATTTTCTTTCATATAATTATTAACTGTTTTTTCTTTTATTTCAGCACAACATACTTTTTCACTTTCCATTTCTATTTCCTCCTATACATCTTTTTAAATTCTTTTAAAAATAGTTCTTCACTATAATTTTTTATAAATAATTCTCTTGCAAAATCGTGTAAGTATTGCTTTGTATTCTTGTCTAAATCAGCTTTAGAGTGACATTCTCTGCATAGGTAATAAACTAATCCCCATTGCATACTTTTTTGTCTATTTGAGCCTCCTAGTGCTTCGTGCTTGTCTAATTTTAATTGTCTTTTACATAGGAAGCATTTCTTGTCATTCTTCTGAAGAATACTAAATCTGTCTTTTTCTAATTTTGCTAGTTTGTTACTCTTCTGTTTTATCTGTCCGCTTTTACTGTCCTTTTCTGTGCACTTCTGTGTAGTTTTCTGTGTATTCTTTGGTACTGGATTGAAACTGTTTGATAAATCTGTTACTACTTTCATTGAAACTTGGTTGCACCCCACTCTCGTGAATGTTGTGCTTCTAGTTCTCTTATTTTTAACTTGTAAAAGTTTATCCCTTCTTCAGCACTCTTTACTAATCCTTCAGCTATATCTCTGTCAAATCTTAATTGTGCTATCTCTTCCATCCCTCTTGCTATATCTGCTAGATGTGTTACTGCTTGTCCCTCTGCTCGTAGTTGTACTAACTTTTTACTTAATGCTGTTCTATACTTGTATTCTTTTAATGCATAATCCTTTTGTATTTTCTTATATTCTGACAATGTTTTGTTTAACTCATTGATTGCTTCTTCTATATCATCCCACATAATGTACCTCCATTAGAATGGCAAGTCATCTTCTGGAACATCCATTTCTTTATTTGGTTCCTCATTTGGTAGTGATGCTTCGTATTCTTTTATAAATATATCTAATCCTTGTGCAGCAATATTCTCGCATTGTTTTATTCTTTCTTGCATCCACTTAGGTATTTGTATGTAATTATTCCATGTGCTTTCATCGTATGTGTCAAATACTACTGTATGGTCTAATTGATTAATTTCCATGCCTTTTGGTAGTGCCATTATTGAAACTATGTTAGTATATGTTTTTCCGTTGTTCTCTGTATTTAATATCTGTAATTGGCATCCTTTATTAAGAATGTTTATTAAATTGAATCCTTCTAGTTCTTCAGGAGTAAATTGTTTTCCTCTCCATGCTTGTAAGTCTTTTCTTAAGTTACTTTTTTCTCCTAGAGACATTGTGTATTCCTTGCTCATAACTCTTGGTAATTGTTCTCCGTTTACTTCTATAAATTCATTTTCTATATTCCAAACGATTATAAATTTTCTTGAACTCTTTCCATATTTTTCACTCTTTTGTATTCCTAAATCTATCAACATACTTGATATTGCTGTATATACTCCATCTTCTAATCTTTTTATATTTGAATTTCCTTCGCTTTTTGCTATCATACTCATAATTAATTTTCCTCCTTGATATTTTCTTTGTTTATAAAATAATCTTCAAAATAATCTCCTGTACTATTGATTAAATTATCTAAATAATCCATATTATTTCTCCTCTGCTAATCTTCTTTTAAACTCTTCTTTTAATTCTTTATCCCTTATGTATAAATTATCTTTTTCTTTATCAATTATTGCTCTTTCATATACGAGTTGCTCATAAGTGTATTTTTTTATCTTTTCTGAATAATCCATTAGGCTATCCCCCACTTTACTTCTAAATCGTATTGATACTTTATATCCTCTATATCTTCTCTGTCTGTTCTCGCTTCCTCTATCTCTTCTGCTATCCAATTTCCACTGAAGTACCATTCTACTGTTTCTTGTATATTTGCTATTTGCTCTTGTGTCATTTCTCCGTGTTTTCCTTTTGGTGTTATTGTTATTCCTAATTTATCTAGCGCATAACTTTCTGCTTCTTCCTTGTAGACTATTTCATCTGTTTTCATGTGTCTATAATAATCAATTTTCATAATTTCTCCCTCTTGATTTATCTGCAATTATTTGTTATAATCTAGAAAAATCATATGTTTATCAAAGTTTATGGTTAGCTATACATTTTCAATTGGCGTTGGGATGTATAGCATTTTTATTTCTTGTTGTGCTCTATTTAAAAAACTTCTTGCACTTTCTATTTGTCTTTCTGTTGTTGAATTAAATAATAAGTCTTTTGCATAATCTTCCATTTCAAATACTTCTGTTACATGTTCTAAATCACTCATTTTATTCACTCCTTTCATTAATAAATTGTGTTTAATAAAAATCCCACAACTAGTATTGCTGAACAACTGCTGCAGAATAATATGTACATTACTGCTTGTCCTACTAGGTTAAATAATTTGTTTAGTTTCTTTTGTTTTCTTTTCATTTGTTTTTCCTCCTTATATAATTTGTCGTGCTAATTCTTTTAATACTTCTTTTCTATCTTCTTCTGATAGTCCTAAGTCATAAAGTAAAACCGCTCTTTTATCTGCAATTTGTTTTACTCCTGTTTCTTGTATTCTTGGGAATCCCTTTGAGTTAAATATATTTCTTGCTGTATTTCCTCCTACGCCTCTCCATTCTGCATAGTCTAGCGGTGTTATTGTGTCTGGCAAATCTCTATAATTTTTACTTGCTTTCTTCTCTTGCATTTTATTCCTCCTTTACTTTTTAATAAAAACTTTGTATAATGTCCTCACACTTAAGAGAAAAATATTTTAATTTATAGAAAATGAGGTGATTCTGTTGGATTTTAATGAAATACTAAATTCTGTAATAGCTGGGTTAGTTTGTTCCATTACCGTAGCTGCAGCATCTTTTACTTATAAATTCATGCGAAAAAAATACAAAGAAGACAATATACTATTTTGCTTTAATTTCAGCTTTTATCTAGGCGTTTTTTCTTTAATCTTTTCTTGCATAGGATTTGATTATAAAGTGCTATTCCATAACTTTTACTCTATTGACAACCTTCTAAACCTCTTCTTTTTGATTTGTACCTTTGTTAATTTGAGAACGATATTGGTTTCTTATAACAATGTTAAAGATTACGTTAAAAGCGGTCAAACAAATAGCGATAACTAACATTACACCTTCTATATGTTCAAATAATATTCCCAGTATTGTTTGAACATTTTTTAATATCTCCATCATCTCGCCTCCTTTCGTTTTTCTTTCGAACATTTCGTTCGCTGACAAGCTAAAAAAATTTCGACAACCGGAACTTTATATGCTCTTGCTAATTTTCTTTTTGATTTGTCACTTGGGTTTCTTCTTCCATTTTCTATCTCAGATATGAATTTTATAGTTAATCCAGTTATTTTTGCTGTATCTTGTTGTGTCATTTTAGCTTTTTTTCTTATTTGTTGCATTGTCATTTTTTCACCTTCTTTCAGAACATTTCGTTCGTTGTTGTGGTCATTATATACTTCATTTTGTTCTATGTCAATACTTTTTAAAAAGTTTTTTGAACATTTCGTTCTTTCTCTTGTGGCTGTAAGAAAAAAAGTTTTAAAAAACTTTACAAAATGAACTTTTTGTTCTATAATATTTGTGAGGTGTACTTATGAATAGATTAAAAGAGCTTAGGCTAGAAAAAAATAAATTGCAAAGTGATATTGGTAAAATATTAGGTGTATCAGATAGAGCTGTAGGAAACTATGAGACTGGAAAAAGAGATATGTCTCCTGAAACTATTATAATATTAGCCAATTACTTTAACGTGTCTACCGATTATTTATTAGGTAGAACTGATATAAGAAATAATGTTAATAATATAGATGATAATGAAAAACAGTATTATATGTGCCCTGTATATGGAAACATATCTGCTGGACAACCTAACTGGGCTGAAGAATGTATTGAAGGAAGATTAATGTTGGACCCAGATTTAATGGGTATTGTTAATCCTGAAGAACACTTCTTCTTACGTGTAAACGGAGAAAGTATGAATAAAATTGTTAGAAATGGAGCTTATGCCCTTATTCATAAACAAGATATGGTAAACGACGGAGAAATTGCAGTTGTATTAGTTAATGGATATGATGCAACATTAAAGAAATTTACTAGACAAGGTGAAATGATTATATTAGAACCAGAATCAACTGATGATAACTTTAAAACACAAGTATATGATAAAACTACACCTATTAAGATATTAGGAAAATACGTAGGAAAAATGGAGATTAATAAATAGGAGATAATTTTATGTTGGAAAATTTAATTGGAGTTTGTATGTATCTTTTTTATGGATATATATGTCTTGTTTGTTTAAACTATATAATGAAAAGCTTATTTTTTATAAGACCTATGGCTTCTTGTTATAAAATTATGGCTCCTGACCTATCCAACGATATCAGAGGTAGATATCCTTATATCTTATTTTCAGTAGGACTTATATTGTTCTTTATGAAGTTAACATATAACATTAATATCTATTTATTTATTATATTTTTTTGTATTTATATTATAGATATTGTCTTTTTGTTCTCTAAATATGACGACTTTGGACTATTAGAATATATTAATGAATTTTCTGCGGATTTATTTGATTGGGAAAAAATATATAATTTATATGTTAGCGAAGATTTAAAAAGACAATGTTTTAAAATACATTATCTAGATTACGATGAGTTTGAAAAACAATACTTGCAAAAGTTAATAAATAAACAAATTCAAATCCAAAATAAAAAAATATGAATAAATATATATGCTATTTATTCAAAACAATCGATAAATCTAAATCTTTTATTCTAAAGATAAGTAGAAATACTTATCTTATTTTATAGGAGGTAACTATGGCTAAACGTGGCAACGGAGAAGGAACTATATACTTTAGCGAAAAACTTAATAAATGGGTTGGACAATTTACTGCTGGAAGAAAAGCGGATGGCAGATTAGATAGAAAGTCTGTTTATGGCAATACTAGAAAAGAAGTAAAAGAAAAAGTAACCAAAGCATTATCAGAAGTTCAAACAAATACTTTTATAGATAAAACAGATATAACTGTATATGATATATCAAAAGAAATCATAGAAGATAAAAAGAACTCTAATCAGATTGGATCTAGTACATATAATAGAGCTAAATATACATTAAAGATTATAGAAGATAGCACATTAGGCTCAACCCCTATTCAAAAAATTTCAGCAAAAGATATTAAAAACTTTTTAAATGATAATACAGATTATTCTGAATCGACTTTAAAAAAAATTTATCAATTATTAGGACAAACATTCAAAAGAGCTATTGAAAGAAATTATATAATAAAGAATCCTATCACCTTTGAGGAAGCTCGAAAACCAAAATCTAGTAAAAAAAGCATCAAGGTCGAAGCTTTAACTGTTGATGAAGAAAAAAAGCTTATTTCGGCATTGTTGCACGAAAAAACATTATATAAACATATAATCCTATTAATGCTTTTTACTGGAATGAGACTTGGAGAAGTTCTTGCTTTAAAATGGGATTGTATAACTGATGATTTTATAGATATTCAACAAAGTTTAACTAGAGATGAAGATGGAAAAGTTGTTTTAGGTGAAGATACCAAAACAGAAACTTCGTTAAGACAAATACCTATTAATAATATTCTAAAAAAAATTATATCAGAAATTCCTTGTTCTGATGAATTTCTTTTCCCTAACATAACTCCTAGAAACGTACAAGATTTTACTAATAAATTTAATGCAACCAATTGCATTAAAAATCATATTCACCCACATATGTTTAGACATACTTATGCTACAAGATGTATAGAAGCTGGTATAAATATAAAAGTTTTACAAAAGAAACTAGGACACAAAAATATTCAGACCACATTAGATACTTATGCTAGTGTTTTCGATAAGTTTGAAGGTCAAGAGGATGATAAACTTCTTAAGTATTTTGAAGAAAATAAAATCGGGTTGCATTAAAATTGCATTAAAAACAAGAAAAAAGAGAGTTTTTAAAATCTCTCTTTTCTTACTCTGGTGCGGATGAAGGGACTTGAACCCCCACGTCGTTGACACTGGTTCCTAAGAGCAACCAAGGCTTTTTTAGCGTTTTTTATATCTTCACTTCGTTTTTTATATTTTCTTACAAGGTGCTATTTTAAGCCATTTTTAGCAC